>NZ_JBIVBW010000001.1:391906-733041 GCF_044746255.1 Curtobacterium sp. NPDC086286 | reverse complement strand
GCGCCTTAACGCCCGTCCCTGGGGGGCTCGCCCCGCCCGCGGGGGTGGCCGGCCCGTCGGGCGGGTCGCGCGCGCCGCCCTGGACCACCCTGACGACGGACGGGAGGCGCGGGGCCAGCGGGCACCGCGCCTCCCGTCCGGAACGTCGTCACGCCCGTCGATCAGGCCCCTTCGAGCTCCTCGGGAACGCTCGCTTCGGTCCCCGGGATCCCGAGGTCGGACGCGCGCTTGTCGGCCATCGCGAGGAGGCGGCGGATGCGCCCGGCGATGGCGTCCTTCGTCATCGGCGGGTCCGCGTGCTGGCCGAGCTCGTCGAGGGACGCGTCGCGGTGCTGCAGCCGCAGCGAGCCGGCGTACTGGAGGTGGTCGGGGACCTCGTCGCCGAGGATCTCGAGCGCACGCTCGACCCGCGCGCACGCGGCGACGGCGGCCTGCGCGGAGCGGCGGAGGTTCGCGTCGTCGAAGTTGACGAGACGGTTGGCGGTGGCACGGACCTCGCGGCGCTGGCGCATCTCCTCCCAGTCGGCGGTGGTGCGGGCGGCGCCCATCACGGTCAGCATCTGGCCGATGGCCTCGCCGTCGCGGATGACCACGCGGTGCACACCGCGGACCTCACGGCCCTTCGCCGCGATGCCGAGCCGCGAGGCGGCACCGACGAGGGCCATCGCGGCCTCGTTGCCGGGGCAGGTGACCTCGAGCGCGGCGGCACGACCCGGGTCGGTCAGGGTGCCGGCGGCGAGGAACGCTCCACGCCAGATCGCGGCGAGGTCCTCGCGGTTGCCGGTGGTGAGCCGGTTCGGCAGACCGCGCACCGGGCGGCGGCGGGCGTCCATGAGGCCCGTCTGCCGGGCGAGGGTCTCCCCCGCCTCGAGCACGCGCACGAGGTACCGGGTGCCACGACGGGCTGACGCGGACGACCCCACCGACGCCTCGCTCCGCACGCCGTACAGCTCGGCGAGGTCCTTGCGCACACGGTGCACGATGATCCGGGTGTCGAGTTCGACCTCGACGGCGATCCGGCCCGAGATGACGTGCAGGCCACCCGCGAACCGCAGGATGGTCGCGAGCTCGGCAGCGCGGACCGTGTTGCGGTTCACGACGACCCGGGCCAGTTCGTCCTTGACCTCGGCAGTCAACGGCACAGCATCATTCCTAACGTTTCTTCTGGTGGGGTCCGCGTGCCCGGCGCACGTCGTGTGGAGCGGCCGGAGGGACGGTCACTCTCGGCCGAGGTCTCGGTTCTTCACACGCACGGCGACGTCGGGCATCCCGCGGAGGAGGTTCGCCAGCTCGGCGACGATGGCGACCGAACGGTGCTTGCCGCCGGTACAGCCGATGGCGATCGTAGCGTGTCTTTTGTTCTCGCGCTGGTACCCCTCGAACACCGGCTCGAGGACGTCGGCGTAGCGCTCGACGAACGTGCGGGCTCCGGGCTGGGCCAGGACGTAGTCCGAGACGGGTCGGTCGAGGCCCGTGTGCGGGCGGAGTTCCGGGACCCAGTAGGGGTTCGGCAGGAACCGCACGTCGGCCACCATGTCGGCGTCGGCGGGCAATCCGTACTTGAACCCGAAGCTCATCAGGGTCACCTGGACACCCGTGAAGTGGTCGTCGGCGAACTGCTCGGTCACGGCGTTCGCGAGTTGGTGGATGTTCAGGTCGGAGGTGTCGATGACGAGGTCCGATGCCTCGCGCAGGGCAGCGAGCCGGCTGCGTTCGCGGCCGATGCCGTCGAGCAGCGTGTCCTCGCCCTGGAGCGGGTGGGGCCGCCGCACCTGCTCGAAGCGCCGCACGAGGACCGCGTCCGTCGCCTCGAGGAACAGCACCCGGACGCGGGCCGAGGCGCTCTTGCGCACCTGCTCGACCGCCTGCTCGGGGTCGGTGAAGAACCGGCCGCCGCGGACGTCGACCACCGTGGCGATCTTCGGGATCTTCTCACCGGCACGGTCCGCGAGCTCGGTGAGCGGCGCGAGCATCTGCGTCGGGAGGTTGTCGACGACGTACCAGCCGAGGTCCTCGAGCGCCTTCCCCACCGTCGAACGACCGGCTCCGGACATGCCGGTGACGATGAGGATGTCGTGCTGCTGCGGCGATCGTGTCGGCGCTGGGACGCTGTCGGTCATCTGGGAGTGGGCTCCGTCGTGGCGGCCCGGGCGCGTCGCCCGGGGAGGTCTCGGCTGCGGGACAAGGGTATCGCCCGGACGCCGGGCTCGGGGCCCGTCATCCGGTCGGGTGCGGTCCGTCCGTCGGCCCTGGCCCGTCGGTCGGGTGCGGTCCGTCGGTCGAGTGCGGTCCGTCGGTCGGGTGCGGTCCGTCGGTCGGGTGCGGTCCGTCCGTCGGCCGCACGGGAGGTGCGGTGTGCGTCATGCGGGCAGGTGCGGGCCGTCGTCGGTCACCTCGGGGAGCCGGGCCGGCCCTCCGGAGCGGGTGGCTGCTGACTGCGTGGCGGCTGCCAGGTCGGGCGCGCTGGCTGGGCCGGGCGCGCTGGCGGTGCCCGGTTCGCCGGTTGCGTCGGCCGCGCTGGCGGTGCCGGGTTCGATCGCCGTGTCCGGCGCACCGACCCCGTCGGGAGCGCTCGTCGGCGTCGGGGCGCCCGCGGCCTCCGGCGCGCTCGTCGGCGTCTGCGCGAGCTTCGTGACCACGGCCGCCGCCGTCGCCGGCCCGACGCCGTTCACCTCGGCGATCTCATCCGCCGTCGCCTCGCGCAGGCGCGCCACCGACCCGAAGTGCTTCAGCAGCGCGTTCACCCGGGTGGGCCCGAGACCCGGGATCTCGGACAGCCGCGACCGGACGTCCCGCTTCCGCCGGGTCCGCTGGTGCGTGATCGCGAACCGGTGCGCCTCGTCGCGGATGCGCTGGATGAGGAACAGTGCCTCGGAGTTGCGCGGCAGGATCACCGGGAAGTCGTCGTCCGGCAACCAGAGTTCCTCGAGCCGCTTCGCGATCCCCACGAGCGCGATGTCGTGCACCCCGGCCTCGTCCATCGCGCGCTTCGCCGCCTGCACCTGTGGCTGCCCGCCGTCGACGATGAGGAGCTGCGGCCGGTACGCGAACCGCTTGGTGGGCTTCGAGCCCTCGACGACCTCGTCACTGGTGACGTCGGGAACGTCCGGCAGCTCGGCGTCCTCGTCGAGGCGCGCGAGCCGGCGGGACAGCACCTGGTACATGCTGTCGGTGTCGTCGGTGGTCTCGGCGATCGAGTACCGCCGGTACTGGTCCTTGCGGGGCAACCCGTCCTCGAACACGACCATCGACGCGACGACGTTCGTCCCCTGCAGGTGCGAGATGTCGTAGCACTCCATGCGGAGCGGTGCCTCGGTCATGCCGAGGGCGTCCTGGATGTCCGCCAACGCCGCTGACCGCGTCGTGTAGTCGGCGGAGCGCTTCGTCTTGTAGAGCATGAGCGCCTGGGCAGCGTTCTGCGCCGCGGTCCGGGCGAGCCCCGCCCGGTCACCCCGCTGCGCGGTGCTGAGCTTGGTGCCCCGACCGCCACGGCGTTCGCTGAGCCACTGCTGCAGCGCGTCGGCGTCCTCCGGCAGTTCCGGCACGACGACCTCGCGCGGGGGCTCCTCGCCCGTCGCGTACTGTCCCTGCACGATCTGCTCGATGAGGTCGCCCGTCGAGATGTCGAGTTCCTTGTCGACGACCCACCCGCGCACACCGCGGATGCGCCCGCCGCGCACCGAGAACAGCTGCACGGCCGCGGCGAGCTCGTCCTCGGAGATGCCGAACAGGTCGAGGTCGACCGAGTCGCGGAGCACGACCGCGGACTTCTCGAGCACGGCCTCGAGCGCGCCGACCTGGTCGCGGAACTTCGCGGCCTGCTCGTACTGCATCGCGTCGGCCGAAGCGGCCATGCGCTGCCGCAGCTGGGTGATCACCCGGCGGTCGTAGCTCGCCATGAAGCGCACGAACTCCTCGACCAGCGCACGGTGCTCGGCGATCGTGACCTTCTGGGAGCACGGACCGCCGCACTTGCCGATCTGCCCCGGGAAGCACGGCTTGCCGGTCTGCATCGCCTTCTTGTACGACGAGTCCGAGCAGGTGCGGATCGGGAACACCTTGATCATCAGGTCGATCGTGTCGTGCACCGCCCAGATCTTCGGGTACGGCCCGAAGTACTTCGCGCCCTTGATCTTCCGGTTCCGGGTGACCATCACCCGGGGCGACTCCTCGCCCAGGGTGATCGCCATGTACGGGTAGGACTTGTCGTCCCGGAACTTGACGTTGAAGGGCGGATCGAACTCCTTGATCCACGTGTACTCGAGCTGCAGCGCCTCGATCTCGGAGCCGACCGTCGTCCACTCGACGCTCCGTGCCGTGAGCACCATGCGCCGGGTGCGCTCGTGCAGCGTCGGCAGCGGTGCGAAGTAGTTGCTCAGCCGGGCACGGAGGTTCTTCGCCTTGCCGACGTAGAGCACCCGGCCGGCTTCGTCACGCCAGCGGTAGACGCCCGGATCAGTGGGGATCTCCCCCGCCTTCGGACGCCACGGGACGGTGTCCGCCACCTACCGAGCACCCGCCTTCTGCTTCGCCTTCGGCCGCTTCTGGCTCGCCGTGCGTGCGCCGACCGCCTGTTCCTTGCCGACCCGCGCGTCCTGCGCGTCGAAGATCTCCTTGAGGAAGACCCCGGTGTGGCTCTCGGGCACGTTCGCCACGTGCTCGGGCGTCCCCGTCGCGAGGACCGTCCCGCCGCCGGATCCACCCTCGGGTCCCATGTCGATCAACCAGTCCGCCGACTTGATGACGTCGAGGTTGTGCTCGATCGTGATGACCGTGTTGCCCTTGTCGACCAGGCTCTGCAGCACGAGGAGCAGCTTGCGGACGTCTTCGAAGTGCAGACCGGTGGTCGGTTCGTCGAGGACGTAGACCGTCCGGCCGTTCGACCGGCGCTGGAGCTCGGTGGCGAGCTTGACGCGCTGCGCCTCGCCCCCGGAGAGCGTCGTTGCGCTCTGCCCGAGCCGGACGTAGCCCAGCCCGACGTCGACGAGCGTCGCCATGTACCGGTGGATCGCGGAGATCGGCTCGAAGAACTCGGCTGCCTCGCTGATCGGCATGTCGAGGACCTCGGAGATGTCCTTGCCCTTGTAGTGCACCTGCAGCGTCTCGCGGTTGTACCGCGCACCGCCGCAGACCTCGCACGCGACGTAGACGTCGGGGAGGAAGTTCATCTCGATCTTGATCGTGCCGTCACCGGAGCAGTTCTCGCAGCGACCGCCCTTGACGTTGAAGCTGAAGCGACCGGGCTGGTAGCCGCGCGCCTTCGCCTCGGGCGTCTCGGCGAAGAGCTGCCGGATCCGGTCGAACACACCCGTGTAGGTCGCCGGGTTGGACCGCGGGGTCCGACCGATCGGCGCCTGGTCGACGTGCACGACCTTGTCGAGCTGGTCGAGCCCCTTCACGCGGGTGTGCTTGCCCGCGATGTGCCGTGCGCCGTTGAGCTGGTTGGCGAGCACCTTGTAGAGGATGTCGTTGACGAGCGTCGACTTGCCCGAGCCGCTCACCCCGGTGACCGCGGTGAACACCCCGAGCGGGAAGTCCGCGTCGATCGACTTGAGGTTGTTCGCCCGCGCACCCTGCACGCTGATCGTGCGCTTGAGGTTGACCTTGCGACGCTCGGCCGGGACCTCGATCGCACGTCGGCCCGCGAGGTAGTCGCCCGTGATCGATTCGCGGTTCTCGATGATCCCCTCGTACGAGCCGGAGTGGACGACGTTGCCGCCGTTCACACCCGCGCCGGGGCCGATGTCGACGACCCAGTCCGCCGTGCGGATCGTGTCCTCGTCGTGCTCGACGACGATGAGCGTGTTGCCGAGGTCCTTGAGCTTCACCAGGGTGTCGATCAACCGCCGGTTGTCGCGCTGGTGCAGCCCGATGCTCGGCTCGTCGAGGACGTAGAGCACGCCGGTCAGACCGGACCCGATCTGGGTGGCCAGACGGATGCGCTGCGCCTCGCCGCCGGACAGCCCGCCCGCGCCACGGGAGAGCGTCAGGTAGTTCAGACCGACCTCGAGCAGGAACTCGAGCCGCGCCCGGATCTCGCGCAAGACCGCCGCCGCGATGTGCGCCTCGCGCTCGGTGAGGGTGAGGCTCTCCATGAAGCCGTACGCGTTGTCGAGCGACATGTCCGTCACGTCGGCGATGCTGCGGCCGTCGACCGTCACCGCGAGCACCTCGGGCTTGAGGCGAGTGCCGTCGCAGACCGGGCAGGGGACCTCGCGCAGGTAGCCCTGGAAGCGCTGCCGCTGCGAGTCCGACTCGGCCTCGGCGAACTTGCGCTCGATGTAGGGCATGACGCCCTCGAACCCGCTCGTGTACCGCATCTCGCGGCCGAACCGGTTGCGCCAGGACACCGACACCTGGAAGTCCTTGCCGGTGAGGATCGCTGCCTGCACCGAGGCGTCGAGACGGTTCCACGGGGTGTCCAGGTCGAACCCGAGGTCCTTGCCGAGGCCGGCGAGGAGCTTCTCGAAGTAGGAGTAGAGCCCGCTCGTGCCCGTCCACGGCAGCAGGACGCCGTCGCGCAGGGACGCCTCGGGGTCGCCGAGGACGAGGTCCGGGTCGACCGACATGCGGGTACCGAGGCCGGAGCACTCGGGGCACGCGCCGAACGGCGCGTTGAACGAGAACGTGCGGGGCTCGATCTCGGTGAGCGCCAGCGGGTGGTTGTTCGGGCAGGAGAGGTTCTCGGAGTAGGTCCGGACCGCACCGGGTCCCTCGGCGTCGACGAGGTCGATCGCGACCGTGCCGTCGGTCAGGCGCAGTGCCGTCTCGAGCGAGTCGGTCAGACGCCCGAGGATGTCCTCGTTCGCGACGAGACGGTCGACGATGACGGAGATGTCGTGCTTGACCTGCTTCTTGAGCTTGGGCGGGTCGCTGAGCTGGATGCGCTCCCCGTCGACGATCGCGCGGGCGTAGCCGGACGCCGCCAGTTCTTGGAAGAGGTCGACGAACTCGCCCTTCTTCTTGGAGATGACGGGCGCGAGCACCTGGAACCGCGTGCCCGACTCGAACTCCATGAGCTGGTCGGCGATCTGCTGCACGCTCTGCTTGCTGATCACCTCACCGCAGACGGGGCAGTGCGGGATGCCGATGCGCGCCCAGAGCAGACGCATGTAGTCGTAGACCTCGGTGATGGTGCCGACCGTCGATCGCGGGTTGCGGTTCGTCGACTTCTGGTCGATCGAGACCGCGGGCGAGAGCCCTTCGATGAAGTCGACGTCCGGGCGGTCGACCTGCCCGAGGAACTGGCGCGCGTACGCGGACAGCGACTCGACGTAGCGGCGCTGTCCCTCGGCGAAGATCGTGTCGAACGCCAGCGAGGACTTGCCGGATCCGGACAGACCCGTGAACACGACGAGCGAGTCGCGTGGGATCTCGAGGTCGACGTCGCGCAGGTTGTGCACGCGGGCGCCGCGCACGCTGAGCGTGGAGGTGCTGTGCGGTGCCGTGCCGCCGGGGATGTGGAGGTCTACGGGCTCGCCGAAGGCATTCCGGCCCGACGTCGAGGTTCCGCGGTCAGAGGTGATGGTCATCGTCGTCGATTCTACGAAGCGGCACCGACATTCGGCCGCGATGGACGGTCAGACGAGTGCGTCGAGAGCGAACGCGACCCCGGCGGCACGCTCGCTCGCCACCCACAGCCGGGCGGCCTCGGCCCGGTCGTGGGCCCGCGGTTCGGCCCGGACGACCGCTGCCGGCCCCCGGAGCTGCATCCAGCCCGACGGCCCCCAGTACTCGCCGGATCGGACGCCGTCGGCGATCGCCGCGTGCACGAGCGGGTCGGCGCCGGCGTCCTTGCCCTGGGCGTAGAGCCGCTGCGCCGGACGGGTCCACGCCGGCTCCGATCGGGACGATGCGACGTCGGGACGCTCGGGTGACAGCAGGTCGAGCGAGAACCCGGGGTGGGCGACGACGCTGGAGACCGGTGACCCGGCATCGGCGAGGCGTTCGGCGAGCTCGAAGCCGAAGAGCATGACCGCGAGCTTGCTCCGCCCGTACTGGCGGTAACTCGAGTAGTGGCTCGCGCCGAGCGGGTCCGACGGGTCGAGCCGTGCCCACCGGTGTGCGATCGACCCGAGGTGCACCACGCGCCCCGCGCGTCGGTCGAGCAGTGGGAGCGTCAGCGCCGTCCAGGCGAAGTGCCCGAGGTGGTTCGTGCCCACCTGCAGCTCGGTGCCCTGGGCCGTTCGCTGCATCGTGCTCGCGCCCACCACGCCGGCGTTGTTCACGATCGCGTCGACACCCTCCGGCTGCAGCGCCGCGAGCTCGTCGGCGGCTGCCCGCACGCCGTCGAGGTCGGCGAGGTCGAGGTGCACGTGCGCGAGGTCGGCGCCGTCCACGTGGCGACGGATGCTCCGCTCGGCCGCCGCAGCGCGCTCGCGGCTGCGGGTCGCGAGGACGACGCGGTGACCGGCGGCGGCGAGCTGCTCCGCGGCGAAGTACCCGAGGCCGGCACTCGCACCGGTGACGACGACCGTGCGACGAGACCCGTCGCGCGCGGCGCGCGCGCCGGCGTCAGCTGACATGGCCCGCCGACTCCATCTGGCGGAGCGCCTTCTTGAGGTCCTGCACCTCGTCGCGGAGCCGTGCGGCGAGTTCGAACTTCAGCTCGGCCGCCGCCTGCAGCATCTGCTCGTTGAGGTCGCCGATGGTCGCTTCGATCTGCATCGCCCCTTCGCCGGCGATCCCGCCGCGCTTGAGGTTCGGCGTCGGCGAGCGTCGGCCGTCCGCTCCGGGGCGACCTTCGAGCAGCGCCTTCGTGTCGTCGTTCTCACGCGCCAGGATCTCGGTGATGTCGGCGATCTTCTTGCGCAGCGGCTGCGGGTCGATGCCGCGCTCGGTGTTGTACGCCACCTGCTTCTCGCGGCGCCGGTCGGTTTCCTCGATCGCGGTCTTCATCGAGTCGGTCATCTTGTCGGCGTACATCAGCACCTGGCCCGACACGTTGCGGGCGGCACGACCGATCGTCTGGATGAGCGACGTCGACGAGCGGAGGAAGCCCTCCTTGTCGGCGTCGAGGATCGCCACGAGGGAGACCTCGGGCAGGTCGAGCCCCTCGCGCAGGAGGTTGATGCCGACGAGCACGTCGTAGACGCCCTGGCGCAGTTCGGTCAGCAGCTCGACGCGCTTGAGGGTGTCGACGTCGGAGTGCAGGTACCGGACCCGGACGCCGGCGTTGCCGAGGAAGTCGGTGAGTTCCTCGGCCATGCGCTTGGTCAGCGTCGTGACGAGGACACGCTCGTCCTTCTCGACGCGCTGGTTGATCTCCTCGAGCAGGTCGTCGATCTGGCCGTCACTCGGCTTCACGACGATCTCGGGGTCGACCAGGCCCGTCGGGCGGATGATCTGCTCGACGACGCTGTCGGTCACGCCGAGTTCGTACCGGCCCGGGGTCGCCGACAGGTAGACCTTCTGGCCGGAGCGCTCGAGGAACTCTTCCCAGGTGAGCGGCCGGTTGTCGAGGGCGCTCGGCAGCCGGAACCCGTGCTCGACCAGCGTGCGTTTGCGGGAGGCGTCCCCTTCGTACATCGCGCCGATCTGCGGCACGGTGACGTGCGACTCGTCGATCACGATGAGGAGGTCGTCCGGGAAGAAGTCGAGCAGGCAGTGCGGCGGTTCCCCCGCGGCACGGCCGTCCATGTGGCGCGAGTAGTTCTCGATGCCGGAGCAGAAGCCGATCTGCTCCATCATCTCGATGTCGAACGTGGTACGCATCCGGAGCCGCTGGGCCTCGAGCAGCTTGCCCTGCCCCTCGAGCTCGGCCAGGCGCTCGGCGAGTTCGTCCTTGATCGTGGCGATCGCCCGGTGCATGACCTCGGTGTCGGCGACGTAGTGCGACGCCGGGAAGATCGACACGGCGGGCATGTCCTCGATCACGTTGCCGGTGAGCGGGTGGAGGTACGACAGGGCCTCGACCTCGTCGCCGAACATCTCGATGCGGATCGCGTGCTCTTCGTACATCGGGATGATCTCGAGCGTGTCGCCGCGGACCCGGAAGGTCCCTCGTGCGAAGTCGACGTCGTTCCGCTGGTACTGCATCGCGACGAACTTGCGGACGAGCTGGTCGCGGGAGATCGTCTGGCCGACGTGCAGCGCGACCGACGCGTTCATGTACTGCTCCGGCGTCCCCAGGCCGTAGATGCAGGACACCGTCGAGACCACCACGACGTCGCGCCGGCTGAGCAGCGAGTTCGTCGTCGAGTGCCGGAGCCGCTCGACCTCGGCGTTGACCGAGGAGTCCTTCTCGATGAAGGTGTCCGTCTGTGGGACGTAGGCCTCGGGCTGGTAGTAGTCGTAGTACGAGACGAAGTACTCGACGGCGTTGTTCGGCAGCAGGCTCCGGAACTCGTTCGCGAGCTGGGCCGCCAGGGTCTTGTTGTGCGCGAGCACGAGCGTCGGCCGCTGCACCTGCTCGATGAGCCACGCGGTCGTCGCCGACTTGCCCGTACCGGTCGCACCGAGCAGTACGACGTCGGTCTCACCGGCGTTGATACGACCGGCCAGTTCGGCGATCGCCGCGGGCTGGTCGCCGCTCGGCGAGTACTCGCTGATGACCTCGAACGGGCGGACCGCGCGCGTGGGCTCGATTGACACTGCCATGCCCACCACGGTAGTCGGCACCCCTGACACCGGAGCCGTCTGCTCGCCCTCGGCGTATCGTCCACGCCAAGCACGCTCCGAGACCGCTGATAGGGACCCGGCATAGCCTCCGATCCGTTCAGCAACCCGACTCGCTCTCACTCCCCGAAGAGGCCCCCATGACGACGGCGACCCCCGCCGCACCGACGAAGGGCACCCCGTTCCGCGGACGCATCCGCGGACGAGTGCTCATCCTGCTGTGCTGCATGTACGCGATCTCGTACATCGACCGCACCAACATCTCCACGGCGCTCCCCCACATCACCGAGGACTTCGGCTTCAACGAGACGACCGCCGGGCTCATCGTCTCCGCCTTCGCACTCCCCTACGCCCTGCTGCAGGTCTTCGGCGGCACGATCGCCGAGAAGTTCGGTCCCCGGAAGGCCCTGTTCGTCATCACCGTGATCTGGGGTGTCGCCACCCTCTGGACCGGGTTCTCGGTCGGCTTCTGGACGCTCTTCGCCGCCCGCGCGCTCCTCGGCCTGAGCGAGGCCGCCGCGTTCCCCGCCGCCACCCAGGCCATGAGCCGCTGGATCCCCCGCGACCGCAACGGCTTCGCACAGGGCGTCGTGCACTCCGCGGCGCGCCTCGGCAACGCCCTCGCACCGCTCCTCGTCGCCTGGGTCATCGGTGCGACGGGCAGCTGGCGGTGGGCCTTCTTCGCGACGGCCGTCCTGTCCATCGCCTGGGCGATCGTCTGGTTCGTCTGGTTCCGCGACAAGCCCGAGGACACCGCCGGCATCCAGCAGGTCGAGCTCGACGAGCTCCCGCCCGTCGAGACCCGCGCCACCCGGCCGCCCGTCCCGTGGCGCACGCTGGCCCGGCAGATCTCCCCGGTGACCTTCGTCGACTTCGGGTACGGCTGGGTGCTCTGGGTGTTCCTCACCTGGATCCCGACGTTCCTCAGCGACACCTACGGCCTGCCGATCAGCCAGTTCGCCCTCTTCACCACGCTCGTGCTCCTCGCCGGCGTCGTCGGCGACACCGTCGGCGGGATGCTCAGCGACCGGATCATCCACCGCGGCGGCGACAGCCGGAACGCCCGGAGGATCGTCCTCGTCATCGGCCTCGGTGGCTCCCTCGTCTGTCTCGTCCCCCTCGTGATCGGGCAGGGCCTGGTCGTCGCGACGATCTCGCTCGCCCTCTCGTTCTTCTTCCTGGAGCTCTGCAACGCCAACCTCTGGGCCATCCCGATGGACGTCGCCCCGCAGTGGTCCGGCACCGCGTCGGGGTTCATGAACACCGGCTTCGGCATCGCCGGCGTGATCTCGCCGATCGTGTTCGGCGCGCTGATCGACGCCTCCGGCTGGCAGCTGCCCTTCGCGCTCTCCTGCGCGCTGCTCGCCGCCGCGGCCGTGGTCGCGTGGTTCATGAAGCCGAAGCGGCTCACGATGACGGACGGCGTCCTCGAGATCGGCGTCCCGAAGGCCGAGCAGCACGCCGGCTGATCCGCGTCGCGACGACCGCGACACGCTGCGGACGGGAGGCGCGGTGCCAGCCCGACCCGCGCCTCCCGTCCAGCACTGCGCACGACGGGAGGCGCGCTGCGGGCCCGACCCGCGCCTCCAGACCCCGCCCGGTGCGGGCGACGCCCCATCGGCGGACGCGCTCAGCGCGTCGACCGCCGCCCGACGTCGTCCGTCTCCCCCACGAGCGCATCGTCCGGCTCGACCGGCTCGACCCGCGGTTCCGGGGCGACCACCGGCACGGCACCAGCACCCGCACCCCGAGCAGCCGCCTCCCGCTTCCGCGCCCGCGCCGCCCGCTGCCCACGCGATGACAACGACGGCCGCCCCGTGAGCGGCACGCTCAACGGCGTCCACCGGAACAGCTCCGTCACGGCCACCGACAGCACGAGCACGAGCACGTAGGTGACCAGCGTGAGCCAGGGCTGGGGCACGACCCGTTCGAGCCAGCTGTCGCCGTACAGCAGGATCCAGATCGCGAACGGGTGGCTGAGGAAGATGCCGAACGACCGGTCCGAGCCGTAATCGACGACGCGGGCGAGCGCGCTCCCGGGCCGGCGCCGATCCGCCCAGCGCGCGCCGATCGCCAGGAACCCGACGAACACGGCGCTGCTCCAGAGCACCTGGACGGGCTGCAGGGGCGTGCCGGCGGCGTAGAGCGACTGCCCGAGACCGACCTGCAGCCACCACACGCCGAGGGTGAGCGCGCCGACCCCCGCGAAGCCCCAGAGGACGGCGCGGCGGTGCACGCGGATGAACCGGAGGAAGGCATCCGCGTGGTCAGCGGCGATCGCGCCGGACACGATGAAGAACACGTACGAGAAGAAGAACTGCTTCTGGTAGCCGTGCATCCACGCGTCGCTGGCGGGGAAGTACTTGTACCCGGCGAAGACCACGAGCTGGAACACGAGTGTCACCGCGAGGACCGCGACGTGGTGGCCGCGCGTCCTCCGGACCAGCCACGCGATGACCGGCAGGAGCAGGTACACCTGCATCGTCACGAGCAGGAAGTAGAGGTGGTACCAGGAGACGCCGGTGACGATGCCCTCGGCGTACGTGCGCACGAGGTCGGGCACGTCGCCGCGGCGGGTGGCGCTGAGGAGCCAGGACGACGCCACGTAGACGAACGACCACGCCAGGTAGGGCACGCCGACGAGCAGGAAGCGCTTCGGCCAGAACTGGGCCATCGGCCGCGGGCGGAGCGTGTAGCTGTAGACGAGCACGAAGGCCGTCAGCGAGAAGAAGACCAGGCGGGTGAAGTGGAGCAGGCCGAGCAGGGCGTTCAGCGGGACGTCGTCGGCGGCGACCGTGTGACTGGTGGTGTGCACGCCGATGACGCAGGCGAAGGTCAGGATGCGGAGGACGTCGACCTCGTAGAGGTGCCGCGGCTTCCCCTTGGCGGTGCGGGTCGGCGTCTGCACCCGACGGTCGGCAGCGCCGGCGGTGGGCGTGGCGGCGTCGGCGGTGGGCGTGGCGGCGTCGGCGGTGGGCGTGGCGGCGTCGGTCACGGGTGTTCGGCCATCGTCCGCACCTTCGCCCGCTGGACCTTGCCGGTCGGCGCGCGCGGCAGGTCGGGCACGACGACGATCTCGACCGGACGGCGGAACCGTGTGAGGTGCGCCTCGGCTCGCGCGGTGAGGTCGGCGACCAGGGCCTCGGCGTCCACGGCCTCGTCCGGCTGCGGGATCACGTAGGCGATCGGCACCGCGCCGAGGACCTCGTGCGGCCGCCCGACGACCACGGCCTCGAGCACGCGGTCGTCGCCGAGCAGCACGTCCTCCACCTCGGAGGGGTACACCTTCTCGCCGCCCCGGTTGATGACGTCGTCCGAGCGACCGGCGAGCGACACCCAGCCGTCCGCCGAGACCGATCCGACGTCGCCCGTGCTCAACCAGCCGTCCGCGTCGAAGCGCTCGGCTGCGCGACCGAAGAGGTAGCGGTGGACGATGCCCTCGCCGCGGATCCAGAGGGCACCGACCTCGTCGGCGGGCAGCACCGTGCCGTCCTCGCCCCGGACCTGCACCTCGGATCCGACCGGCACGCCGACGGTCCCGACGTGTGCGGGTGCACCGAGCGGCGTGGCGGTGATCTGCGACGCCCCCTCGGTCATCCCCCAGCTGACGACGAGCGGGACGTCGCCGAGCGCCTGCCGCACCGGATCGGGCAGCGGAGCGGAGGCGCTGCGGACGAACCGGAGGCCCTCGGGGAAGTCGAGCGGACCGGTCTTCGCGAGGACCGCGAGGATCGCCGGGACCGCGTTCAGCCAGGTGATCCGGCGCTCGGCGAGCAGCTCCCAGAAGCCGGTGCGACGGAACCGCCGGTCGAGCACGAGGGTCCCGCCGGCCACGAGGGTCGCCAGCAACCCGACGACCTCGGCGTTCACGTGGAAGAGCGGGAGGGAGTTGAACCCGCGGTCCTCCGGCGTGAGGCGGTTGTGCTGCGCCACGGCCCGGGCCACGAACAGCAGCTGCGACTCGGGCAGCTCGACGCCCTTCGGGGTTCCGGTGGAGCCGGAGGTGAAGAGCACGACGGACCCCTCGCCGGGTGCGTCCGGGTTCTCCGACGGCAGGTCGCCGTCGCGGACGGATGCCGGGAGGAACGTGGCCGCATCGATCCCGCTCGCCGGCGCCCCGGGGACGGTCGCGTCCACGGCGCGGTCCGACACCACGAGCGAGGCGCCGCCGATCAGGTCGGCGAGACGGCCGGGTTCCGAGGTCGGCTGTCCGGTGTCGACGGGGATCGCCCGCCGACCGGTCGCGAGGGCGGCGAGGTGCACGACCGCGAACGAGAGCGGATCGGCGAGGTCGACCAGGACCGCCCCGGACGGCGCGACGCCGATCGCGTCGAAGGTCGACGACCACGCCGACACCGCGTCCTCGAGCGCGCGGTAGGTCAGGACGCGGTCACTGCGCGCGTCCTCGAGGTAGCTGCGCTCCCCGTCCTGCGCCGCGCGGGCACGGATGGTCGAGCGCAGGTCGGGTCGTTCGCCTGCTTGCTGCACGGACTCAGAGTATTGCGGGATCCTATGACCGGTCCGAGGGGAAGCGGTGGAGCAGCCACTGCCACAGCGTCTCCATCCGCGGGAGCCCGTCGCGGCCGATCGGGGTCGTGTCCTTGATCGTGCGCGAGTGCGACTCGGCCGGCGACCCCACCGCGATGTCGGTGAGGATCGCGTGCGGGTCCTCGTCGGGTCCGGGCGGCGCGGTGTCGGTCCGGAACGGCCCGTCGGGACCGTCGAGCCCGAGCACTTTCCAGGAGCCGCGGATCCGCGGGCCGAAGACGTCGCGCACGTCGTCGATCGCGTACATCCGGGCGACCGGTGTCCGCCCCGGGCGGTCCATCCAGGCCGCGTGCTCGCTGCCCAACGACTCCACGGGCGAGGAGAACATCAGCGCGCCCCGCACCGGCCGGATGTGCGCGATGTACGCCGCTTCTCCACCGCCCTGCGAGTGCCCGGCCACCACGATGTCCTGCCAGGCGATGTCCGAGTCGCCCTGGACGAACCGTCCCCACCCGCCGTCCGGGTCGTGGTCGTCGAGGTAGGCGATCGCGTCGCGGAACCGCGAGACGATCGAGCCGGCCGGCTGCACCGAGCTGAACCGTGACGGCCGGGTGCCGTCGAACCGGTTCCGCTGCACCTGCCCGTAGCAGTGCGGATCCGCCTCGCACGTCCCCGACAGCGTCTTGCCGAGGTTCCAGTAGTCGAGCCCGAGCACGTGGTACCCGTCGCGCAGCGCCGCGGACAGGAACAGCTGGTAGTCGGCGGGCCGGGCGCGGGTCGCCGGCAGGAACAACAGCAGCGGGCCGCCGGAGTCGGTGCGTGCCGCGAAGTCGTCACGGTTCGGCTCGAGGCGCTGGCCGTTGATCGTGCCGAGGCGGAAGCGGTGGAACTCCCCGACCGGACCGTGCTCGTCGCCGCGCGGTCGGTCGGCTGCGGACACCCGGCCGTGTTCCGCGACCCGATCGCCACCGAGGACGTTCGCCGCGACGAGCGACGCGGCGCCGATCGCCACGAGGAGGACGGCCGCGAGGACCAGGAGCACCCGGTGCTTCATCGGCCGATGCGCTCCCAGACCTCGTCGGCGGATCGGATCGTGTCGGCGAGGGTGCCGGTGGCGTCCACCACGTGGTCGGCCAGCGCCAGTCGGTCGGCGTCACTCGCCTGTGCGGCGACGCGGCGCTCGGCTTCGTCGCGGGGCATGCCGCGGTGCTCCACGAGCCGCTCGATCCGCTGGGCAGCGGGTGCGTCGACCACCACGACCGCGTCGAACCGCAGTGGACGACTTCCCCGGGCTTCGGCGAGGAGCGGCACGTCGTAGACCACGACGGCGTCCGGGTCCGCTGCCTCGGCTGCGTCGAACGCCGCCTGGGCGAGACGCCAGACCTCGGGGTGGGTGATCCCCTCGAGGTCCTTCCGCGCCGCGGCGTCGGCGAACACGATCGCGCCGAGTGCCGGCCGGTCGAGCGAACCGTCGGGGGCGATGACGCCGGGGCCGAACCGCTCGGCGACCTGCGCGAGGCCCGGGCTGCCGGGAGCGACGGCGTCGCGCGCCAGCCGGTCGGCGTCCACCACGGCCGCACCGTGCTCGGCCCAGCGGCCGGAGACGGTGGACTTGCCCGCGGCGATGCCGCCCGTGAGACCGATGATGCGCACACCGACAGGCTACCGACCCGCCACCTCCGGAACGGCCGGAAGCCCGGCACCCCTTCTCAGGGATGCCGGGCTTCCGGTACGGCTGCGCCGCTCGATCAGTTGGTCGAGCTGAGCTTCTCGCGGAGCGCTGCGAGCGAAGCGTCGTCGGCCAGGGTGCCCTGACCGTTCGACTCGGTCGCGAACGTCGAGGACGACGACGACGAAGCGGTCGCCGGGAGGTCGAAGCCACCCTGCGCCTCGTCGGCGATGGTCTTCGCGACCTGCGCCTTGTGGGCTTCCCAACGCGACTGGGCGGCAGCGTACTGACGCTCCCACTCCTCGCGCTGGGTGTCGAAGCCCTCGAGCCACTCGTTCGTCTCCGGGTCGAAGCCGTCCGGGTACTTGTAGTCGCCCTTGTCGTCGTACTCGGTCGGCATGCCGTAGAGCGCCGGGTCGAACTCGGAGCCTTCCGGGTCCACGCCCTCGTTCGCCTGCTTGAGGCTGAGCGAGATGCGACGACGGTCGAGGTCGATGTCGATGATCTTGACGAAGACCTCGTCGTTGACCGAGACGACCTGCTCGGCGAGCTCGACGTGCTTGTTCGAGAGCTCCGAGATGTGCACGAGGCCCTCGATGCCGTCGGCAACGCGGACGAAGGCACCGAACGGCACGAGCTTCGTGACCTTGCCCGGTGCGATCTGGCCGATCGCGTGGGTGCGGGCGAAGACCTGCCACGGGTCTTCCTGCGTGGCCTTGAGCGAGAGCGACACGCGCTCGCGGTCCAGGTCCACCTCGAGGATCTCGACGGTGACTTCCTGACCGACCTCGACGACCTCGCTGGCGTGCTCGATGTGCTTCCAGCTGAGCTCGGAGACGTGGACGAGACCGTCGACGCCGCCGAGGTCGACGAACGCACCGAAGTTGACGATCGACGACACGATGCCCTTGCGGACCTGGCCCTTGTGGAGGTTGTTGAGGAACGTGGTCCGGGACTCGGACTGCGTCTGCTCGAGCAGCGCGCGGCGCGAGAGGACGACGTTGTTCCGGTTCTTGTCGAGCTCGAGGATCTTCGCCTCGAGCTCCTGACCGAGGTACGGCGTGAGGTCGCGGACGCGACGCAGCTCGATGAGCGACGCCGGGAGGAAGCCGCGGAGGCCGATGTCGACGATCAGACCGCCCTTGACGACCTCGATGACCGTACCGGTCACGACGCCGTCGGACTCCTTGATCTTCTCGACGTCGCCCCAGGCGCGCTCGTACTGCGCACGCTTCTTCGACAGGATGAGGCGACCTTCCTTGTCCTCCTTCTGGAGAACCAGGGCCTCGACCTCGTCGCCGACCTCGACGACCTCGTTGGGGTCGACGTCGTGCTTGATGGAGAGTTCGCGCGAGGGGATGACACCCTCGGTCTTGTAACCGACGTCGAGGAGGACCTCGTCGCGGTCGATCTTCACGACGGTGCCGGAGATGAGGTCTCCGTCGTTGAAGAACTTCAGGGTCTTCTCGACCTCGGCCAGGAAGTCATCAGCCGAGCCGATGTCGTTGATGGCGACCTGCTTGGGAGCCTTGGTCGTGGTGGTTGTCATGTAGAGATTGCTCCGAACGGACATGAGTCGGGCCGAGACGGCGAGGGAGCGACCCCCTGGTCCGAACCGGATGCCGGTTCGAGCCGTCCTGGCGATGTGTTTGGTGAGCGCGGATTGCGCCGCACAAGTCTAACCGCAGCGAGCGAGCGCCCACAACCGGGCGTGTCGGATCGTGTCGGCCCCGATCGATCAGCCGAGCAGGGCGCTGCGGAGCGTGTCCAGACCGATGCTGCCGAGCGCGAGGGCCCGGTGGTGGAACGCCTTGAGGTCGAACGACGCACCCTCGCGGGCGGCCACCTCGTCGCGGATGGACTCCCAGACGCGCTGACCGACCTTGTACGACGGCGCCTGCCCGGGCCAGCCGAAGTAGCGCGCCACCTCGAACTGCACGAACTCGTCGGACATGTTCACGTTCTGGCGCATGAAGTCGAGGGCGTACTCCCACGTCCAGGCACCACCGTCGGGGTTCGTCTTCTGCAAGTGGACGCCGATGTCGAGCACCACCCGGGCCGCACGCATGCGCTGCCCGTCGAGCATGCCGAGCCGGTCCCCGTCGTCGTCGAGGAAGCCGAGCTGCTCCATGAGGCGCTCGGCGTAGAGCGCCCAGCCCTCGACGTGCCCCGATGACCCGGACAGCTGCCGACGCCAGGTGTTCAGCTCGCCGCGGTTGTAGACGCCCTGGCTGATCTGGAGGTGGTGGCCGGGGACACCCTCGTGGTAGACCGTCGTCTTCTCGCGCCAGGTGCCGAACTCGGTCACGCCCTGCGGTACGGACCACCACATGCGGCCGGCGCGCGAGAAGTCGTCGGACGGGCCGGTGTAGTAGATCCCGCCCTCTTGTGTGGGGGCGATCCGGCACTCGAGGCGCTTGATCGGGTCGGCGATGTCGAAGTACTTGCCGTCCATCGCCCGGATCGACTCGTCGCTCGTCTCCTGCATCCACCGCTGCAGGGCGTCGGTGCCGTGCAGCACCCGCGCCGGGTCTGCGTCGAGGACCTCGATCGCCCGGGCGACGCTCGCACCGGACTCGATGCGGTCGGCGATGCGCTCCTGTTCGTCACGCATCCGCGCGAGTTCCTCGATCCCCCACTGGTACGTCTCGTCGAGGTCGACGACCGCACCGAGGAACCGCCGGGAGTGCAGCTCGTACGCCTCGCGCCCGACGGCGTCGACCGGCGTCGCGAGCGGCATCAGCTCGTGCTCGAGGAACTGCCCGAACGACCGGTACGCAGCAGCGGCGACCTCGGCACCGCGGGCGAGCTCGGCCCGGAGCGGCTCGGGCACCGTGCCGCCGTCGTCGAAGGCGGCACCGTCGACCAGCTGCCGGAAGACGCCGTCCGCCGCGCCGGTGCGGGTGGCCTGCTCGGCGATGAGCGCGACCTGGCGACGAGCGGGCGTGACGTCCTCGCGCGTTCCCTCGAGCAGGGTCTCGCGGATACCCTCGATCGCGTCGGGGAGCGCGTGCAGCCGACTCGCGATGTCCTGCCAGTCGGACTCGGTCGCGGTCGGCATGAGGTCGAGGACGTCGCGCACGGACTGCGCCGGGCTGGCGATGACGTTGAGGTCGCGGAGGTGGAGCTTGCGGTCGAAGGACTCCTGGACGAGGTCGAGCTCGGCGCCGAGGTCGGTCTTCGTCACCTCGTCGACGGCGTCCACCGCGTCGGCCGCGTCCAGTGCACGCTTCGCGGCGCGCGCCGCGTCCGCCATGGCCGCCGCACCGGCGGGCGACGTGTCGCCGTACTCCCCCGTGCGCCCCGGGACGCCGATGTACGTGGCGACGGTCGGGTCGAGGTCGACGAGGGTGGACACCCAGTCCTCGGCGACGCGGTCGACGGCGGAGGGCTGGCGGACGGGACGGTCATCGGTCATGCTCACGACCCTATCCACGACCGCTCACGACGCGGAACCTGCGGGACTGGAGGCGCGGTGCGGGCCGGCACCGTGCCTCCTGTCCAGCGGGCGGTCGCGCCTCAGTGCGCAGCGGCTTCCCAGTTCGGGCCGACGCCCACGGACACGTCCAGCGGGACGGTCAGCTCGGCCGCGCCGCCCATGCGGGTGCGGAGGATCTCCTCGACCCGCTCCTGCTCGCCGGGCGCGACCTCGAGGATGAGCTCGTCGTGCACCTGCAGCAGCAGGTGCGACGCGAGCTCGCCGTCGCGGAGGTCGGCGGCGACGCCGAGCATCGCGATCTTCATGATGTCGGCCGCCGAGCCCTGGATCGGCGCGTTCAGCGCCGCGCGCTCGGCGTTCTCGCGGAGGACGCGGTTCGGGCTCTTCAGGTCGGGGAACGGGCGACGGCGACCGAAGATGGTCTCGGTGTAGCCGTCCTCGCGCGCCTGCTCGACGACACCGCGCAGGTAGTCGCGCACCGCGCCGAACCGGGCGAAGTACTCGTTCATGAGGGTGCGCGCCTCGGACTGCTCGATGCGGAGCTGCTTCGACAGGCCGAACGGGCTGAGGCCGTAGGCGAGGCCGTACGACATCGCCTTGACCTTCGTGCGCATCTCGGGCGTGACGTCGGCCGGCTCGACCGAGAACACCCGGGCGCCGACGAACCGGTGCAGGTCCTCGCCCTCGTTGAAGGCCTGGATCAGACCCGGGTCACCGGACAGGTGCGCCATGATGCGCATCTCGATCTGCGAGTAGTCGGCCGTGATGAGCGTCGTGTAGGGCTCGGCGACGGCGAACGCCGACCGGACCCGGCGCCCCACCG
Organism: Curtobacterium sp. NPDC086286; assembly: GCF_044746255.1. Classification (NCBI taxonomy): domain Bacteria; kingdom Bacillati; phylum Actinomycetota; class Actinomycetes; order Micrococcales; family Microbacteriaceae; genus Curtobacterium; species Curtobacterium sp. NPDC086286. The sequence goes on along the minus strand of NZ_JBIVBW010000001.1, from coordinate 712,005 downwards.
CGGTCTTCACCGGGATGTTCTGCAGGTTCGGGTCGGTCGACGAGATGCGGCCGGTGCTGCTGCCGGTCTGCTCGTACCGGGTGTGGATGCGACCGTCGACGATCGCGGCGTCGAGCGTGTCCACTATCTGCCGGAGCTTCGTGGCGTCGCGGTGCTGGAGCAGCAGGCCGAGGAACGGGTGCGGGTGCTGTTCCTGCAGGTCGGCGAGGCTCGCGGCGTCGGTCGAGAACCCGGTCTTCGTCTTGCGGGTCTTCGGCATCGCGAGCTCGGTGAAGAGGACCTCTTGCAGCTGCTTCGGCGACCCGAGGTTCACCTCGTGCCCGATCTCGGCGAAGGCCTGCTGCGCGAGTTCGGCCGCGCGCTCCCCCAGGTCGTGCGACAGCCCGGTGAGCACCGGACGGTCGATCGCGACACCCGTGGTCTCCATGCCGGCGAGGACCGGGACGAGCGGGAGCTCGATGTCGTCGAGGACGGTGAGCGAGGACTCGTCGAGACGCGCACGCAGCGCGGTGGTGACCCGGAGCACGAACCACGCGTGCACGCCGACGTTCACCGGGTCGGTCTCGGGGACGAGCTGGTTCGGGTCGGCCGTGGGGAGCTCTTCGCCGAGTTCCTGGTAGACGAGGTCGGCGAGGGGCTGCCCCTGCTTGCCCGGCTGCGCGAGCCACCCGGTCAGGCGGGCGTCGCCGGCGATGCCGTTCACCTCGAAGCCGACCGTGGCGAGTGCCTTGATCGCGGTCTTGGCGTCGTGGAAGTGCTTCGGGGCGTCGGAGGCGAACCACGCCGACAGCTGCTCGTAGTCCTTCGCGCCGCTGCCGCCCGGGACGAGGACGGCGTCGTCGTGCGTGGCGATGCCGATCGCGCTGAGGCGGCCGTCGATGACCTCGACCGCGACGCCGTAGCCGTTCGCCGCCTCGGCCGCGTTGCGCCGCTCGAGCCAGTAGCCGAGCTCCTCGTCGATGAGGGTCTTGACCGCGGGCGGCGTCGGCGCACCGCTGTCGACCGAGCCCTCGACCGCGCTGGACTCCGACGCCTCGCCGGAGCCCGCGACCTTGAACACGCGGTCGAGCAGCGTGCGGAACTGCAGCTTCGCGAAGAGCTCGCGCACCGCGGCCTCGTCGAGGGGACGGAGTGCGACGTCAGCAGGCCCGACGGGCAGTTCCACGTCGTTCACGAGCCGGTTGAGCTTCCGGTTGCGGATCGCCCGGTCCTTCTGCTCGCGCAGGTTGTTGCCGACGACGCCCTTGATCTCGTCGGCGTGCTCGAGCACTCCGTCGAGGGAGCCGTACGCCGTGATCCACTTCACCGCGGTCTTCTCGCCGACCTTGTCGATGCCGATGAGGTTGTCGCTGGTCTCGCCGACGAGGGCCGCGATGTCGGGGTACTGGTGCGGCTCGATGCCGTACCGCTCGTACACCTTGTCGCGGTCGTACCGGGTGAGCTCGGAGACGCCACGGACCGACGGGTACAGCAGCGTGACGTCGTCGTTCACGAGCTGGATCGAGTCGCGGTCGCCGGACACCACGTAGACCTGGTAGCCCTGTTCGGAGCCCTGGCGGGCGAAGGTGGCGAGGATGTCGTCGGCCTCGTAGTCCTCCTTCGTGACGGTGGTGATGCCCATCGCCTCGAGCGCCTGCTGGAGGAGCGGGATCTGGCCCTTGAACTCGGCCGGGGTCTCGGAGCGGGTGCCCTTGTAGTCCTCGTACTCACGCGTGCGGAACGAGAAGCGCGAGATGTCGAACGCGACCGCGAGGTGGGTCGGCTTCTCGCGCTGGAGGAGCATGAGCAGCATCGAGATGAAGCCGTGGATGGCGTTCGTGTGCTGCCCGTCACGGTTCACGAAACTGTCGACCGGCAGCGCGTAGAAGGCCCGGAAGGCGAGCGAGTGGCCGTCGATGACCATGAGGGTAGGCTTTGCGGAGTCCGACACCCGGACAGCCTACCGACGCCATCCGACACGGGAGTCCGCCAGCGTGACCGATCGAGCTGCCACCACCGGGACCGTCGACGAGCGCCTCGCCGATCGTGGGATGGGCGAGCTCGCCGAGAAGATGGGCATGGTCATCACGGAGCTCACGGCCGAGCGTGCGGTGGGCACCATCCCGGTCGAGGGCAACCGTCAGCCCGTCGGACTCCTGCACGGCGGCGCCTACGTCGTCCTGGCCGAGAGCCTCGGGTCGATGGCCGCGAACGTGCACGCCGGTCCCGGCCGGTACGCGGTCGGCATCGAGCTGAACGCCTCGCATTCCCGGAGCGCCACGAGCGGCCTGGTCACCGGTACCTGCACGGCACTGCACCTGGGCAACACGCTCACCACGCACGAGATCGTCCTCACCGACGACCAGGGGCGGCGCTGCTCCACCGTGCGCATCACCAACATGATCCGCGAAGCCCGCTGACCCCGGCGGGCGTCACGAAGGAGTGACCCGTGCCCGCCACCGACTGGAGGATCGAACTGATCCTCGTCCCCGTCAGCGACGTCGACCGATCCCGCGAGTTCTACGAACGGATCGGCTTCTCGATCGACCACGACCAGCGCGTCTCCGACGAGCTCCGCTTCGTGCAGGCCACCCCGCCCGGGTCCGCCTGCTCCATCGCGTTCGGCGAGGGCATCATGTCCCCGGACGTCGTCCCCGGCTCGCTCAAGTCGATCCAGGTCGTCGTCCCGGACGCCGACGAGGCCCTCGCGCACCTGCGGGGGCTCGGCGTCGACGCGATCGGGGTGGACGAGATGGCGTGGGGACGCTTCGTCTTCTTCACCGACCCCGACCAGAACGCGTGGACGCTGCAGCAGCTCCCGGCGCGCGGATGACCGGTCAGTCCTCGGGCGGGCGCTGCAGCAGCAGTCGGGCGTCGCCGAACCCGAGGCGGCGGTAGAGCGTCTCGCCCTCGACGCTCGAGTGCACCGACGTCCGCTCCGCACCGAGCTCGTCGGCGGCGTCGAGCAACGCGGTCACGAGGCGCTTCGCGACGCCGGCGCCCCGCAGGTCGGGGTGGACGTAGACGGTCTGCACGTCAGCGGTCAGCCGTCGCCCGGGTCGGTCCGGCGTCGGGGGCCGTGCGACGAGCCCGAGCCACGCCATGCCGAGCACCCGGCCGTCGCGTTCGGCCACGACGCAGCGGTGCGTGTCGGGGTGGGCGGCGGCGAACGCCGACATCGCCTCGCGGTACTCGTCCGGCGTCACGCCCGGCGTCGCACCGCCTTCGTCGACGCTCCACCGCCATCGCAGGTCGGCCACCGCCGGCATGTCGTCGGGCCTGGAGGCACGGATCACCACGTCGTCCATGGCTCCACCCTGCCAGGTGGTCGGCCTGGTGCGCGCTCGGGTCGCTACTTCTTGGCGCTGAGCTGCTCGATGATCGCCTTGGCGACGTCGTGCATGGTCAGGCGGCGGTCCATCGAGGCCTTCTGGATCCAGCGGAACGCCTCGGGCTCGGTGAGGCCCATCTTCTCGTTGAGCAGGCCCTTGGCGCGGTCGACGAGCTTGCGGGTCTCGAAGCGCTCGACGAGGTCGGCGACCTCGGCCTCGAGCGTGATGATCTGCTGGTGCCGCGAGAGGGCGATCTCGATCGCGGGCAGGAGGTCGTTCGGCGTGAACGGCTTGACGACGTAGGCGAGGGCGCCGGCCTCGGTCGCACGCTCGACGAGGTCCTTCTGGCTGAACGCCGTGAGGAGAACCACGGGGGCGATGTGGTTCTTCGAGAGCTTCTCGGCGGCGGAGATGCCGTCGAGCTGCGGCATCTTGACGTCCATCACGACGAGGTCGGGACGGAGGTCGGTCGCGAGCTGCACGGCGGTCTCGCCGTCACCCGCTTCGCCGACGACGTCGAACCCGTTGTCGCGGAGGATCTCGACGATGTCGAGGCGGATGAGCGACTCGTCCTCGGCGACGACGACGCGACGGGGTGCTGTTGCAGTTGCTTCTGTGTCACTCACACCCGGAAGCCTACTAGACGCAGGAAGTCGCGTTCGTCAGGCGGAGAGTCCTGCGTTGTACGAGCGGCGGGGCTGCGGTACCGGGACTGTCCCGCACGCCGTGAGCCGCGTTGTACGAGTGGCGGGACTCGAACCCGCACGCCGTGAAGCAGAGCATTTTGAGTGCCCCGTGTCTACCATTCCACCACACTCGCGTAGGGCATCAGGCTAGCAGGACGCCCGCTCGCGGACGTGCACCGGCCGGCACCGTCGCGCTCGCGGGCAGGCGCACGTCGAACACCGCGCCGCCGAGTTCTCCGTCGCCCCCGTGCGCGAGCGAACCGCCGTGCGCGACGGCGATCCCGCGCGCTATCGGCAGCCCGAGGCCGGCGCCGCCGGAGCGGGTGTCCCGAGCGTCCTCGAGCCGGACGAGTCGGTCGAACACGCGCTCGCGGTCGGCTGCCGGGATCCCGGGGCCGTCGTCCTCGACACGGAGCAGCATGCCGCCCGGTCCATTGCTGAGCGCGAGCCGGACCGTGCCGGTGCCCCCGGTGGCCCTCGCGGCGTTGTCGACCAGGTTGCCGAGGACCTGGGCGAGCCGGTCCGGGTCCACGTTGGCGTCGACCGGGTGCTCGGGAACCTCGACGCGCAGCTCCACGCCGGGCAGCCGGATGCGGAGCCGCTCGGCCTCGGTGTCGAGCCAGTCGACGAGGTCCGTCCGGCGCCGGTCGAGGGCGATCCCCCGGTCCAGCCGCGCCATCGTCAGCATGTCGTCGACGAGCCGAGCCGCCCGGTCGGCCTGCCGCACGACGTGTACCGCGAGCAGCTCGTTCGTCTCCGGGTCGTCCGGGCCGTTGCGCACGAGGGTGTCCGCCGCGGCCCGGACACCGGCGACCGGGGTCCGCAGCTCGTGGGCGGCGTCCGACAGGAACGCGCGGACCCGTTCCTCGGCGGCGACGGCCTGCGCCTCCGCACCCTCGACCGCGTCGAGCATCTCGTCGAGGGCGAGCGCCACCCGGCCGATCTCCGTGTCGGTGCGGGACGGCCGGAGTCGGCGTCCGCGGTCCCCCGCGGTGATGGACCGGGCCGCGGCGGTCATCTCGTCGAGCGGGCGCAGCGAGCGTCGGACGACGAGCACGACACCCACGACGGCGACGCCGAGGAAGGCGGCGGACGCACCGCCCATCACCCAGCCGAGCTGCGCCAGGGTCTCCTGCACGTCGCGCGTGCCGGCGGTCAGCGTGATGCGGGTGCCGTCCTCGAGCTCCGAGCGGAGGGTCAGCACGCCGTCGTCCTCGTGCACCGACGACGACGTGATGGTGGCGCCGGCACTGTCGGACGAGCCGGTGGTCGACGGAGCCGCCGAGGACCGGGCCGCCGGTCCGGGCAGGCCCGTCGGGTCGGGTGGCCCCTTCCGCAACTGCTCGGGGCTGGGGCCGGCCTCGACCGCGGCGCCGTCGGGTTCGACGATCCGCACGGAGAGCCCTTGCGCCGACAACCGGTCGGCGAGGTCGCTCGCGTCGAGCACCCCGACGAGCGCGGCCGCAGCGGACGCCCGGTCACGCAGGCGGTCCTCGACCTGCGCGGTCAGTCGGGCGCCGAGGACGGCCTCGACCGCGACGACGAGGGCCGTCAGCAGGACCGCGAGGAGCACGAGGATCGCGACCACGGTCCGCAGCCGGAGCGAGGTGGTCCGCAGGCGTCCGTCGCGCATCACGCCGCACCCCGGTCCACCGCGAGCCGGTACCCGAGGCCCCGGACGGTGTGCACGAGCCGCGGCCCGTGCGCCTCCATCTTCCGCCGCAGTGCGCTGAGGTGCACCTCGACCAGGTTGGGTGCGATGTCCTCGTAGCCCCAGACCTGGGTCGTGATCTGCCCCTTCGACACCGTCCGTCCGCGGCTCTCGGCGAGGAACCGGAGGAGTCGGAACTCGGTCGCGGTCAGGTCGAGCAGCACGCCGGCGCGGCGGACCGTGGAGCCGTCGGGGTCGAGCACGAGGTCGCCCACCTCGATCACGGACGGCACCCGTCCTCGGCGCCGGAGCACCGCCGTCACCCGGGCGACGAGCTCCGCCATCGCGAACGGCTTCACGACGTAGTCGTCCGCACCCTCGGCGAACCCGCGCAGTCGGTCGTCGAGCTCGTCCCGCGCGGTGGTCATCACGACGGCGGCGTCCGACCGGGCCCGGATGCGGGCGGCGAGCAGGATGCCGCTCGGCCCGGGGAGCATCCAGTCGAGCAGGACGAGGTCCGGCGCGGTGCGGTCGAGGTCGGCGGCGATGGAACGGCCGTCCGTGACCTCGGCGACGGAGAACCCCTCGGCGCGGAGGGTCGTCACGACGGCGGTGCGGAGGGAGTCGTCGTCCTCGACGACCAGGATGCGGGCGGGTGCGGTCACGGCGGACACCGTAGGTCGGCTCCGCCAGCACGGAGCATGGAACGGCCTGGAGAAACCCTGTGCTCCACGAATGCTTCAGTCCTGCTTCAGATTCGAACCCGAGCGTCGTCCTCGTCGGCGGACCGACCCGGTCGACCGACGGATGAACAGGAGAACACCATGGAGAACGAACAGGGCACGAAGCGTCGCCGGACCCTCCGCGCGGTCGGGATCGGATCCGCGGCGGCGGCCGTGCTGGTCCTCGGCGGGATCGGGGTGAGCGCAGCAGTGGCCGCCCCCGCCACGCCGAGCGCAGCAGTGGCCGCCCCCGCCACGCCGAGCGCATCGGCAACCGGAGCCCCGTCCGGAGTACCGAGCGGCGCACCGACCGTCGCGCCCACGGACGGACCCGCCGCCGGGCCCGCCGGGAAGGGCGACTCGACGGGCACCGCCCCCGGCTGCGTCGCCGGCCCGCTCGCCGACGGGAAGGCGCCGACCCCGCCGAAGGACGGCACGGCTCCGACCCCGCCGAAGGACGGGAAGGCACCCAAGCCCCCGAAGGACGGCACGGCACCCACCCCGCCGAAGGACGGAACGGCACCGAAGCCGCCGAAGGACGGGAAGGTTCCGACCCCGCCGAAGGACGGCGAGGCACCGACCCCGCCGGCCGCACCCGACGCGGGCGCCACCTCGACACCGGAGCCGACGACCGGGTCCTGACCGCCCCGCACCCGCCGCGGGAGGCGCGCGCCGTCGGCCGACGGACCGACGTGTGCCGTGCCTCCCGAGCCGGCGGAGCCGTCCGCTCAGGGACGCTCGATCGCCTCGATCGCCGCCACCACGCCCGCCCGCCGCGGCGACCGACGCGGCAACGCCGCAAGCAGCGCCCGCAGCACCTGCTCGTCCGCCGCGCCGTCCGCGGTGCGTGCCCACGCCTGCAGCGCGTCCACCCCGCCGTCCTGGAGGAGCGACTCACGGAACCGGGACCGGACGCGGTCACGCAGGTCGTCGACCCCGGGCGACGCGGACCCCGGCAGGACCGGTCCGGTGTACCGGTCGACGGCCTGGAGGCGCGCCCCGCGGTCGAGCGCGGACAGGACCGTCTCGACGTCGGTCCGGATCCCCTCCAGGCGGTACGGCCTGGACGTCAGGCGCGCGTCGAGCGCGTGGTCGGCGAGGACACGGCGGAGCCGCACCACCTCGGCCCGCAGCGTCTGGACGGCGCGCGGGTCGCCGTAGACGGCGACCGCGAGGTCCGCGGCGGCCAGTCCCTGCGGGTTCGCGGCGAGCACCGCGAGGATCTCCGAGTGCCGCTCCGACAGCGCGACCGACCGCGACCCGGCGTGCAGCGTCGCGGTGTCGGACCCGAGCAGGGTGAGCTCGACGGACGGGGCCGCCGCCGGACGGTGTGCGGTCCGGGCCGAGAGCGCCGCCAGTGCGAGTTCGGCCTCGGCCGCCGCGGCCGTCGCCGTCAGGAGCGGGAGCGTGTGGCGTTCGACGGCGCGGTCGTCGCCCGTGATGTCGAGCGCGCCGACCACCGTGCCCGCGGCGTCGCGGAGCGGGACCGCCGTGCAGGAGAACCCCTTCACGGCCGTCGCGTAGTGCTCCTCGGCGTGGATCTGCACGGCCTGTCCGAGCCGGAGCGCGGTCCCCGGAGCACTCGTCCCGGCGCGTTCCTCCGCCCAGTCGGCACCGGGGACGAACCCCATGCCCTCCGCGGCGCGCCGGGCTGATCGTGCGCCGTCCACCCAGACGAGCCGACCCGATGCGTCCGCCAGGGCGACGACGCACCCCGCCGACCGGACGTCGTCGAGCAGCAGTCGTCGGACGACCGGCAGCGCCGTGGCGAGCGGACCGGCGCGGCGCAGGGAGTCGAGTTCGTCCTCGCCGATCGAGGGCGTCGGCACGGTCTCGGGGTCGACGCGGGCGGAGCGACGCCAGGACGCGGCGACGAGCGGGCGGAGACCGGACGGTTCGCGCATGCGCCCTCCTGTCCGGTCCCCGTCGCGTCGTCGCGATCGGTGCGGTCAGCCTACTTCCGGCACCCCGCTCGGGCCAGGGCCGGCGCTGACCAGGCCGAGATCCGCGAGCTCGGCGTCGTCCAGCATCCGGGAGCGGGTGAGGAACCGCTTGCCCTCCGGTACCTCGAGCGAGAAGCCCGCGCCACGACCGTCCACGACGTCGATCGTGAGGTGGGTGTGCTTCCAGTACTCGAACTGCGACCGCGACATGTACACCTCGACGGGCGCGATGCCGTCGACCTCGAGCGCGCCGAGGAGCACGTCGCCCGAGCCGGTCGTGAACATGCCGACGGGGTAGCACATCGGGCTGGAGCCGTCGCAGCACCCGCCCGACTGGTGGAACATGAGCGGGCCGTGCCGGGCGGCGAGGGAGCGCAGGAGCTCCCCCGCCGCCGGCGTCACCGCCACGCGGGCGGTGGCGGGCCGGTCGTCGGTGTCGGGCCGGTCGTCGGTGTCGGGCATCAGAAGAAGCCCATCGGGCCCTCGGCGTAGGACACCAGCAGGTTCTTCGTCTGCTGGTAGTGCTCCAGCATCATCTTGTGGTTCTCCCGTCCGATGCCGGACTGCTTGTAGCCGCCGAACGCCGCTCCGGCGGGGTACTGGTGGTAGGTGTTCTCCCACACGCGCCCGGCCTGGATGTCACGGCCGGCGCGGTAGAGCGTGGTGGCCTCGCGGCTCCACACCCCGGCGCCGAGGCCGTACAGCGTGTCGTTGGCGATCGAGATCGCGTCGTCGTAGCCGCTGAAGCTCGTCAGCGCGAGGACCGGGCCGAAGATCTCCTCCTGGAAGATCCGCATCGAGTTGTCCCCCTCGAACACCGTCGGCGTGACGTAGTACCCGCCGGACAGCTCCCCGCCGAGGTCCGCCCGCTCGCCACCGATGAGGAGCTTCGCGCCCTCCTGCTTCCCGATGTCGATGTAGCTCAGGATCTTCTCGAGCTGGTCGTTCGACGCCTGCGCGCCGATCATCGTCGACAGGTCGAGCGGGTGCCCCTGCTTGACGGCGCGCACCCGGTCGAGGCCGTCCGCGACGAAGCCGTCGTAGATCTCCCTCGCCACGAGTGCCCGCGACGGGCAGGTGCAGACCTCGCCCTGGTTGAGGTTGAAGAACGCGAAGCCCTCGAGTGCCTTGTCGTAGAAGGCGTCCTGCTGCTGGGCGACGTCGGCGAAGAAGACGTTCGGGCTCTTGCCGCCGAGTTCGAGCGTCACGGGGATGAGGTTCTGCGACGCGTACTGCATGATGAGCCGGCCCGTGGTCGTCTCCCCCGTGAAGGCGACCTTGCGGATGTCCGGGTGCTGCGCGAGCGGTGCACCGACCTCGATGCCGAAGCCGTTCACGACGTTGAGGACACCGGCCGGGAGCAGGTCCCCGATCAGGTCGATGAGCACGTGGATGGACGCCGGCGTCTGCTCGGCCGGCTTCAGGACGACGCAGTTGCCCGCCGCCAGTGCCGGGGCGAGCTTCCACACCGCCATCAGGATGGGGAAGTTCCACGGGATGATCTGCCCGACGACGCCGAGCGGTTCGTGGAAGTGGTAGGCCACGGTGTCGTGGTCGATCTCCCCCGTCGAGCCCTCCTGCGCGCGGATCGCCCCGGCGAAGTATCGGAAGTGGTCGATCGCCAGCGGGATGTCCGCGCCGATGGTCTCGCGGATGGGCTTGCCGTTCTCCCACGTCTCCGCGACCGCCAGGGCCTCGAGGTTCTGCTCCATCCGGTCCGCGATCCTGTTGAGGATGCCGGCGCGTTCGGCGACGCTCGTCCGACCCCAGGCCGGGAACGCCTTCCACGCGGCCTCGACCGCACGGTCGACGTCCGTGGAGTCGCCGCGGGCGATCTCGGTGAAGACCTTGCCGGTGACGGGAGTGGGGTTCTCGAAGTACTGTCCCCCGGCCGGCGGGACGTACGCGCCGCCGATGTAGTGGTCGTACCGGGAGCGGTACGAGACGAGGGACCCCTCCTCGCCGGGTGCGGCGTAGGTGGATGGTGACGGTGCGATGGTCATGGTGGACACCTTTCGACGACTCTGTCGGGGCGCTGGGTCCGCGCCTGTCCGAACGCTACGACGGCGCAGGTTGCATCCGGTTGCACCTCTTCGCGGCGCTTCGCCCTCCGCGCGACGAACCGACCGCTGCCGGCCGAGGTAGCGTCGGACCGAGCAGACCTGACAGGGAGGAGTGCTCGTGGACTCTCGTGCCGTCCGCACGTTCCGCGTGTTCGTCATCGTCACCGCGGTCGTCGCCATCGCGCTCGGCATCGTCGCGATCGTCTGGCCGCGGCCGTCGCTCGTCGTCGTCGCGCTGCTGTTCGGCGTGTACCTCGTCGTGGCCGGCGCACTGCGGGTGTTCGCCGCGGTGCGGGGCCACGGCACGCCGCCGGTGTGGCGCTGGACCTCCGGCGTCGTCGGCGGCCTGGTCGGGGTCGCCGGACTCGTGACGCTGCTGGACCCCGCCGTCCCGCTCGTCGTCTACGCGGTGCTCGCCGGCGTCGGCTTCATCGTCGAGGGGATCGCGTCGTTGATCGGCGGCTTCGTGGGACACCCGGGGTCGTCGCGGGTCCCGTCGATCGTGAGCGGGGTGCTCTCGATCCTCGGGGGCGTGGTCGTGCTGGTCGCGCCGGGGCTCGCGCTGACCGTGTTCATGGTCTTCTCGGGCATCGCGCTCATCGTCGTCGGCGCTGCGGCCCTGCTACTGCTCCCGCCCCGCGCGGCCGTCCGTCGCTAGCCCGGGTGGGCCGGACGCGGCCTCGTCGGTCGTCGGAGGGCTACGCGCTGCCCGTCCCGAACAGCAGTCCGAGTCCGTAGGTGACCGCTGCCGCACCGAACCCGATCGCGAGCTGCCGGAGCGCCCGACGCAGCGGCGACGCACCGCTCAGCACGCCGACCACCGCACCCGTGCCGAGCAGGGCGATCCCGACGAGGAGCGCCGCGACCGCGATCGCCGCCCACCCCTCGAGGCCGAACAGGTACGGGAGCACCGGGATGATCGCCCCCGACGCGAAGAAGCAGAAGCTCGAGACCGCCGCGCTCATGCCGTTGCCGATGGCCTCGTGGTCGTCCACCGGCGCCGTGCCCGTCACCGCGGCTCCGCCGAGGACGTCGTCGGCGTGCTGCTGGGCCTCGGCCTCGGACATGCCCCGAGCGCGGTACACGAGGGCGAGCTCGTTCGCGTCCACGTCGAGGTCCGCGACGGCCCGGCCGGCTTCGGGGTGCGGCGCCGATGCCGTGAGGAGCTCGCGCTGCGACCGCACCGAGACGTACTCCCCCGCCCCCATCGACAGCGCGCCGGCGAGGAGTCCCGCGATGCCGCTCAGGAGGACGAAGTGCCGGTCCGCCCCGGACGCGCTCACGCCGATGATGAGCGCCAGGTTCGACACGAGGCCGTCGTTCGCGCCGAACACCGCGGCACGGAAGGTGCCGGACAGACGCATCCGCCCGCGGTTGGCGAGCCCGCGGACGACCTCGCCGTGGATCCGTTCGTCGGCCGCCATGCTCGCGGTCGCGTCGGCGTCGTCGGCGTAGGGCGAACGGTCCTCGGCGCGCTGCATGAGCGCGAGGACGAACACCGACCCGAACCGCTTCGCCAGCGACGCGAGCACCCGGGTGCGGAGGCTCCCGCGCTGCGGCCGCCCGACGTCGTCGCCGAGCAGGTCGAGCCAGTGCTGCTCGTGCCGTCCCTCGGCCTCGGCCAGGGCGGACAGGATCTCGCGTTCCTCACCGTGTCGCCGGGCGGCGAGGTTCCGGTAGACGGCGGCTTCCGCCCGTTCGTCCGCCAGGTAGCGGCGCCAGCGTCGGACGTCGGTGCGCTGGGCGGTGGGTCGGGACTGGAGGCTCACACCGGCCATCCTGCCCGCTCGCGCGACCGCGTGGTCGCGGCGGCCGCGGGGCGGAACGCGACAGGGCGCGGACCGGAGGCTGCGTGCGTCGCCGCACCGTGCCTCCCGTCCGCGCCCTGTCGGGACGCGACGTCAGTCGCGCACGTAGGCCGGAGCGGCCTCGGCGTGGGCGTCGCCCACGCGGTGCACGCGCAGGTCGTTCGTCGACCCCTCGATGCCGGGAGGGGAACCGGCCGTCACGATGACGCGGTCCCCGGGGGCGGCGAGGCCGTTCTCGAGGAGGACGTCGTCCACCTGCGAGAAGAGCTCGTCGGTGTGGGTCTTGCGCTCGACGAGGAACGAGCGGACACCCCACGTGAGGGCCATGCGGCGACGCGTCGCCTCGTTCGGGGTGAACGCGATGATCGGCAGGCCGTGGCGCAGACGCGACATACGGCGGGCCGAGTCGCCGGACTCGGTGAACACGCAGAGGTACGAGGCCTCGGTGAACTCCGCGATCTCGACCGCGGCGAGCGTGATCGCCCCGCCGAGGGTGCGCGGCTTGGTGCCGAGCGGCGCGATGCGCTCGAGGCCGTGGTCCTCGGTGGACTCGACGATGCGGGCCATCGTGCGGACCGTCTGCACCGGGTACTCGCCGACGCTGGTCTCGCCCGAGAGCATGACCGCGTCCGCGCCGTCGAGCACGGCGTTCGCGACGTCGGAGGTCTCGGCGCGGGTCGGGATCGGCGACGAGATCATCGACTCGAGCATCTGGGTCGCGACGATGACCGGCTTCGCCATGCGGCGGGCGAGCTCGACGGCGCGCTTCTGCACGATCGGGACGGCCTCGAGCGGGAGCTCCACACCGAGGTCACCGCGGGCGACCATGATGCTGTCGAACGCGTCGATGATCTCCTCGAGCGCGTCGACGGCCTGCGGCTTCTCGATCTTCGCGATCACGGGGAGGCGCTTGCCCTCTTCGTCCATGATCTCGTGGGCACGCTCGACGTCGGCGGCGTTGCGCACGAACGACAGCGCGATGAGGTCGGCACCCTGGCGGATGCCCCAGCGGAGGTCCGCCTCGTCCTTCTCGCTGAGCGCGGGGACGTTCACGGCGACGCCGGGCAGGTTGATGCCCTTGTTGTTGGACACGGTGCCGCCGACGACGACCTCTGTGCGGACGCGCACGCCGTCGGTGTCGAGCACGCGGAGGCGGACCCGGCCGTCGTCGATGAGCAGCGGGTCACCGGGCTTGACGTCCTGCGGGAGGCCCTTGAAGGTCGTGCCGCAGATCTCCTTCGAGCCGGGGACGTCCTCGGTGGTGATGGTGAACACGTCGCCGACCGCGAGGTCGTGCGGGCCGTCGGCGAACTTCGCGAGGCGGATCTTCGGACCCTGCAGGTCGACGAGGATCGCGACGGGCTTGCCGAGCTCCTCGGCGGCGCGACGGACGTTCTCGTAGTTGGCCTCGTGGACGCTGTAGTCACCGTGGCTGAGGTTGAGGCGGGCGACGTCGACGCCTGCCTCGATGATCTCCTTGACGGTCTCGTACTCCGACGTTGCCGGTCCGAGCGTCGAAACGATCTTTGCGCGTCTCAATGGATTCCTTCGTGGTGGTGGATGGTGCTTGGGTTTCCGCGCTGTGGGGCCGCGCGGAACGAAGCGAGGCCACCAGCACCCTATCGAGTGCCGGTGGCCTGTCGCTCACTGCTGGGTGGGCATCGGGTGGACGTCCATCGTCAGACCGAGATCGCCCGGTCGGTCGCCTTGACCGGAGCCGGGAGGATCGTCGAGCCCTCGAGGTACTCGTCGACCTTCGCGGCGGCGGCCCGGCCCTCGGCGATCGCCCACACGATGAGCGACTGCCCACGACCGGCGTCGCCCGCGACGAAGACGCCCGGCTCGTTGGTCGTGTAGTCGGCCTGGCGGGCGACGGCACCGGAGACCGTCACGGGCAGCCCGAGCTGCGGCGCCAGCGTGTCGGTCTCGGGACCGGTGAAGCCCATGGCGACGAGGACGAGGTCCGCGGGGATCTCACGCTCGCTGCCGGCCTTCGGGACACGGCGTCCGTCGAGGTACTCGGTCTCGGCGACGCGGAGCGCCCGGACCTCGCCGGCCTCGTTCGCGAGGAACTCGACGGTGGACGCGAGGTAGTGGCGTTCGCCGCCCTCTTCATGGGCGCTCGTGACCTCGAACACGGTCGGGAACATCGGCCACGGCTGCTCGGACGGACGCTCCAGCGGCGGCTGCTTGCCGATCGCGAGGTTCGTCACGCTGAGCGCACCCTGCCGGTGGGCGGTCCCGATGCAGTCCGCACCGGTGTCGCCGCCGCCGATGACGACGACGTGCTTGCCCTCGGCCGTGACCTGGTTGTCGACGGTCGTGCCGGCGTTGGCCTTGTTCTGCTGCACGAGGTAGTCCATCGCGAAGTGCACGCCGGCGAGGTCGCGCCCCGGGATCGGCAGGTCGCGCGGGACCGTGGCGCCGGTGGCGACGACGACCGCGTCGTACCGGGACTTCAGGTCGTCCCAGGTGATGTCGCGCCCGATCTCGACGCCCGCACGGAAGCGGGTGCCCTCGGCCTGCATCTGGGCGAGCCGCGCGTCGATCTGACGCTTCTCCATCTTGAAGTCCGGGATGCCGTAGCGGAGCAGACCACCGATGCGGTCGTCGCGCTCGTACACCGCGACGGTGTGGCCGGCGCGGGTCAGCTGCTGTGCGGCGGCGAGCCCGGCGGGACCGGACCCGACGACCGCGACGGTCTTGCCGGTCAGGCGCTCCGGCGGGTGGGGCGTGACCCAGCCGTTCTGGAACGCCTCGTCGATGATCGAGACCTCGACCTGCTTGATCGTCACCGGCGGCTGGTTGATGCCGAGCACGCAGGACGCCTCGCACGGTGCCGGGCAGAGCCGACCCGTGAACTCCGGGAAGTTGTTCGTCGCGTGGAGTCGCTCGATCGCCTGCCGGCCCTCGCCGCGCCAGGTGAGGTCGTTCCACTCGGGGATGAGGTTGCCGAGCGGGCACCCCTGGTGGCAGAACGGGACGCCGCAGTCCATGCAGCGTCCGGCCTGTCGCTTGAGCGCGCCGGACTCCTGCTGCTCGTAGACCTCTTTCCAGTCCATGAGCCGCACGGGTACGGGTCGTCGGGCCGGGAGCTCGCGCTCCTGGACCTTCAGGAATCCCTTGGGGTCAGCCACCGGTCACCTCCAGAATGCGGTTCCAGACGACGTCGCCGTCCGGGTCGAGGCCCTCGTCGACGGCCTGCTGTCGGGTCTCGAGCACCGCCGCGTAGTCCCGCGGCAGCACCTTGACGAAGTCGCTCAGGTCACCGGACTCGAGCAGTTCGCTCGCGAGGGTCGACCCGGTCTCGGCAGCGTGCCGCGCGAGCAGGTCGTTCACGATCTCGACGTCGGCGCTGTCGAGCGGCTCGAGCCGGAGTTCACCGGACGCGAGCGAGTCGGTGTTCACGTGCTCTTCCCGCAGGCCGCGGACGTACGCGGTCCCGCCGGACATGCCGGCACCGAGGTTCCGACCCGTCTCGCCGAGGATCAGGGCGAGCCCACCGGTCATGTACTCGAGCGCGTGGTCCCCCACGCCCTCGACGACGGCGGTCGCACCGGAGTTGCGCACCAGGAAGCGTTCGCCCACGATGCCGCGGATGAACATGCTGCCCTGGGTCGCGCCGTAGCCGATGACGTTGCCGGCGATGACGTTCTGCGCGGGGTCGAAGCCACTGCCCGCGTCGGGCCGCACGACGATCTCGCCGCCGGACAGGCCCTTGCCGACGTAGTCGTTGCTGTCCCCGACCAGGCGGAGCGTGATGCCCGCCGGCAGGAACGCACCGAGCGACTGCCCGGCGGAACCGCGCAACGTCACGTCGATCGACCCCGACGGCAGGCCGTTCTCGCCGTGGCGGAGCGTGACCTCGTGGCCGAGCATCGTGCCGACCGCGCGCTCCGTGTTCCGGATCGGCAGGTCGAGCGCGATCGTCCCGCCGTGCTCGAGGACGTCGGCCGTCTGCTGGATGAGCTGCACGTCGAAGTGCTGCTCCAGCTCGTGGTCCTGGTCGCGCTGGTGCCGGCGGGGCTCGTCGGCGTCGAACCGCGGTCCCTTGAGCACGGGCTCGAGGTCGAGGCCGGACGCCTTCCAGTGCTCGACCGCGCGGTCGACGTCGAGGGCGTCGGCGTGGCCGATCGCCTCTTCGAGGGACCGGAAGCCGAGCTCGGCGAGGAGCTCGCGGACCTCTTGCGCGATGAACTCGAAGAAGTTCACGACGAACTCCGGCTTGCCGCTGAATCGCTTGCGGAGCTCGGGGTTCTGGGTCGCGACGCCGACCGGGCACGTGTCGAGGTGGCACACCCGCATGAGGATGCAGCCCTCGACCACGAGCGGCGCGGTCGCGAAGCCGTACTCCTCGGCGCCGAGCAGCGCGGCCACGACGACGTCACGGCCGGTCTTCATCTGCCCGTCGACCTGGACGACGACGCGGTCGCGCATGCCGTTGAGCATGAGCGTCTGCTGCGTCTCGGCGAGGCCGATCTCCCACGGGGTGCCCGCGTGCTTGAGCGAGTTCAGCGGCGACGCACCGGTGCCACCGTCGTGCCCGGAGACCAGGACGACGTCGGCGAGGGCCTTCGTCACACCGGCGGCCACGGCCCCGATGCCCGACTGGCTCACGAGCTTCACGTGGACGCGTGCGGACGGGTTCGCCCGCTTGACGTCGAAGATCAGCTGCTTGAGGTCCTCGATCGAGTAGATGTCGTGGTGCGGCGGCGGCGAGATCAGGCCGACACCCGCGGTCGCGTGCCGGGTGCGGGCCACCCACGGGTACACCTTGGTCGGGGGCAGCTGCCCGCCCTCGCCCGGCTTCGCACCCTGCGCCATCTTCAGCTGGATGTCGGTCGCGTGCGTCAGGTACATGCTCGTGACGCCGAACCGCCCGGACGCGACCTGCTTGATCGCGCTCCGACGCTCGGGGTCGAGCAGGCGGTCGACGTCCTCGCCGCCCTCGCCCGTGTTCGACCGGCCGCCGAGACGGTTCATCGCGATCGCGAGCGTCTCGTGGGCTTCCTTCGAGATGGAACCGTAGGACATCGCACCGGTGTTGAACCGCTTGACGATCGACTCGATCGGCTCGACCTCGTCGAGCGGGACCGGCTTGCGGGCACCCTGCGCGAAGCGGAAGAGGCCGCGGAGCGTCATCAGCTGCTCGGACTGGTCGTCGACCGCCTGCGAGTACTCGCGGAAGATGTCGTAGCGACGGGAGCGCGTCGCGTGCTGCAGCCGGAACACGGTGTCCGGGTTGAAGAGATGCGGCGGGCCTTCGCGACGCCACTGGTACTCGCCGCCGGTCTGCAGGCGCTCGTGCGAGAGGACAGCGCCGTCCTGCGGGTACGCCTGGGCGTGCCGCTCGGCGTTCTCCTTCGCGATGACCTCGATGCCGACGCCGCCGAGGATCGACGAGGTCCCGGTGAAGTACCGGTCGACGAACTCCTGGCTGAGCCCGACGGCCTCGAACGCCTGCGCGCCGGCGTAGCTCGACACCGTCGAGATGCCCATCTTCGACATGATCTTCAGCACGCCCTTGCCGAGCGCCTTGATCACGTTCTTGACGGCCTGCTCCGGCGTGATGCCGCTGATCATGCCCTGGCGGACGAGGATCTCGCAGGTCTCCATCGCGAGGTACGGGTTGATGGCCGACGCGCCGTAGCCGATGAGGGTCGCGACGTGGTGGACCTCGCGCACGTCACCGGCCTCGACGATGAGCCCGACCTTCATGCGCTGCTCGGTGCGGATGAGGTGGTGGTGCACGGCGGCGAGCAGCAACAGGCTGGGCACTGGTGCCTGTTCGGCGTTGCCGTCGCGGTCGGACAGCACGATGAACTGCTTGCCGGCCTCGATCGCCGCGTCGACCTCGTCGCAGACCGCGGCGATGCGCTTCTGCATGGCCTTCTTGCCGGCGTCGACGCGGTACAGGCCCTTGATCGTCACGGTCAGGTGGCGACCGGACTCGGTCTCGAAGTGCTGGATCTTGGCGAGCTCGTCGTTGTCGATCACGGGGAAGTCGAGCGTGATCTGCTTCGCGTGCTCGGGGCCGGCGCTCAGGAGGTTGCGCTCCGGCCCGAGTCCCATGCCCATCGAGGTGATGACCTGCTCGCGGATCGAGTCGAGCGGCGGGTTCGTCACCTGGGCGAACTGCTGGGTGAAGTAGTCGAAGAGCAGCCGGGGACGCTGGGACAGCACCGCGATCGGCGTGTCCGAGCCCATCGCCCCGAGCGGCTCCGCTCCGGTCTGCGCCATCGGACGCAGCAGGATGCGGACCTCTTCCTCGGTGTAGCCGAAGGCGCGCTGGCGACGGGTCACCGAAGCGGGCGTGTGCACGATGTGCTCGCGGTCCGGCAGGTCACCGAGGTTGATCCGGCCGCCGTCGAGCCACTCGCCCCACGGGCCGGACGTGGCCAGCTCGCGCTTGACCTCGTCGTCCTCGATGATGCGACCGGCCTCGGTGTCGACGAGGAACATCCGGCCGGGACGGAGCCGGCCCTTGCGCACGACCTTGTCGGCCGGCACGTCGATGACGCCCGTCTCGGAGCCCATGACGATCAGGCCGTCGTCGGTCACCAGGAAGCGACCGGGGCGCAGGCCGTTGCGGTCGAGGGTGGCGCCGACGAGCGTGCCGTCGGTGAACGTGATGGCTGCCGGGCCGTCCCACGGCTCCATGAGCATCGAGTGGTACTCGTAGAACGCCCGGAGCTCGGGGTCCATCCCGACCTGGTTCTCCCACGCTTCAGGGACCATCATCGACACCGCGTGCGGCAGCGACCGGCCGGTGAGCGTCAGGAGCTCGAGCACCTCGTCGAAGGACGCCGAGTCGCTGGCGCCCGGGCTGACGATCGGCAGCAGGGGCGCCATGTCGCCGAGCAGTTCGCTCTGCAGCTGCGACTGCCGGGCCCGCATCCAGTTGCGGTTGCCACGGACGGTGTTGATCTCACCGTTGTGCGCGAGCGTGCGGAACGGCTGCGCGAGCGGCCACGAGGGGAACGTGTTCGTGGAGTAGCGGGAGTGCACGATCGCGAGCTTCGACGCGAAGCGCTCGTCGCTGAGGTCCGGGTAGAACGGCTCGAGCTGGAGCGTCGTGACCATGCCCTTGTACACCATGGTCCGGCTCGACAGCGACATGAAGTAGACCTCGGTGTCGTGCTCGGCACGCTTCCGGAGGCGGAAGGCCTGGCGGTCGAGCGCGACGCCGCTCCACGACGCACCGTGCACGTCGTGCCGGATCGAGGCGACGAAGAGCTGCTCGAACGCGGGCATCGCCGCGCGGGCCAGGGTGCCGAGGACCTCGGGTCGGACGGGGACCTCGCGCCAGCCGAGGACGCGCAGGCCCTCTTCACGCGCGAGTCGCTCGACGGCGCCCTTCACCGCGTGGCGGTCGTCCTCGTCGACGGGCAGGTACGCGGTACCGACCGCGTACTCCCCCGCTGCGGGAAGGTCGAAGGACACCTCGGCGCGGAAGAACTCGTCGGGCACCTGGCAGAGGATGCCCGCGCCGTCGCCGGTCCCGGCGTCCGAACCGACCGCGCCCCGGTGTTCGAGGTTGCGCAGCGCACCGAGGGCGGCGTCGACGATGTCGTGCCCGGCCGTGCCGCGGAGCGTCGCGACCATCGCCAGGCCGCACGCGTCCTTCTCGTTCGCCGGGTCGTACATGCCGGTGGCGTCCGGGATCGCGGAGAACCGACGGTGCGGCGGCACGAGTGCCGCCGGGGACTGGGGTGGCTGGAGCGCCATGGGGAACCGTCCTCACGAGGAAGTGGAACAGGGACAGCGGTGGCCCGGTGGTGCGTTCCGCGACGCGTGGGCGGAACTGGTGCCCGTGCCCGCCGTCAGTGAGTTGCCCTGGCGGCGTGCGAGGTGTCGGACCCGCTTGTGGTGGGTCCGGGAGGTGCTGCTGACACTCGTGACCGATCGGGATCGGTCACGCAGGAGGGGTGCTTCCTACGCGCGGCCAGCCGTGCTGCTGGTGACCGGATCGGAGTCGGTGACGGCCGCCGGAGCGTCGTCGTCGGACTCTGACCAGGTGTCGTCCGAGTCTACCCCGGACTTCGAGCGGGGCTCGCGACCGGGCAGGTACGGGCTCGGCTCCTTGCCGAGGTGCCGCTTGGACTGGACGAGGAAGATGATGATGCCCAGCAGGATCGCCGCGAAGGACATCCACACGTTCGTCCGGATGCCGAAGAACGTCTCGCTCGTGTCGACGCGGATGGACTCGAGGACCGAGCGACCGATGCCGTACCAGATCAGGTAGAGCGACAGGACCTTGCCCCACTGCAGGCGGAACTTCTTGTCGAGCAGCAGGATCACGACGACGCCGACGACGTTCCAGATGATCTCGTAGAGGAACGTCGGGTGGAAGAGCGTGCCCTCGGGCAGGCCCTTCGGGAACGCCGCGTTCGACGACTCGATCTGCAGGCCCCACGGCAGGCTGGTCGGCATGCCGAAGAGCTCGTGGTTGAAGTAGTTGCCGAGGCGACCGAACGCCTGGGCGAGCAGCACGCCCGGCACGACGGCGTCGATGAACGCGGTGAACCGCAGGCCGACCTGGCGACAGCCGATGTAGGCGCCGATCGAACCGAGGATGAGCGCGCCGAAGATGGCGAGGCCGCCCTCCCAGATGTAGAGGAAGGACAGCGGGTCGCGCCCGGGGCCGAAGTAGTCGCTGACGTGCGTGAACACGTGGAACAGGCGACCGCCGATGATCCCGGCGGGGACGGCCCAGATCGCGATGTCGATGATGATCCAGCGCTCGACGCCGCGCGCGTTGAGCCGGCGGTTCGCGAGGATGACGGCGGCGACGATGCCGAGCAGGATGCAGATCGCGTAGGCGTGGATGCGGAAGTCGAGCGGCAGCGACCAACCGAACGCGTCGCGCAGCCAGGCGGTCAGGTCGAAGTACTGCCACGCGGTGCTCGGGCTCGGGATGCTCAGGAGGGGCATGGAGGTGCTGTCGCCTTTCGGTGCTGGCTGGGCGCGGTGCCGACGTGCCGTCGGCCCCGCTCACTGTAGCGCGGGAGGTGCGTGCGTCAGGAACCGAGGGGCCGGTCCTGTGGAAACTGTGACCGACGGGAGGCACGGTGCGGGCGGGACGCGTCGCCCACCCGCACCGCGGTGCGGGGCGGACGCGTCGCTCACCCGCGCCGCGGTGCAGGTGGGCCGACGGGGTCGCCGGCACCGCGCCTCCTGGACGTCAGCGGCGCTGCGCGCCCGAGGTGAGGTCGGCTGCCCGGTCGGCCACGCCCTGCACGCCGAGGTCCGCCAGGGCCCGGACGAAGGCGGAGCCGATGATGGCGCCGTCGGCGTACTCGAGGACCTCGCCGACCTGCTCCGCCGTCGAGATGCCGAGACCGACGCACGTGCGCTCGACCCCGGCGTCGCGGAGCCGTGACACGACGGTGCGGGCTGCGACGTCGACGCCCTCGCGCGCGCCGGTGACGCCCATCGTGGAGACGGCGTAGACGAACCCGCGGCTGGACCGGACCGCCTGCTGCATGCGGGTGTCCGACGAGGACGGGGCCGCGAGGAACACCCGGTCCAGGCCGGTGCGCTCCGACTCGCGGATCCACTCGGCGCCCTCGTCGGGGATGAGGTCCGGCGTGATGAGCCCGGCGGCACCCGCGGCGACGAGGTCGTCGGCGAACCGCTCGACGCCGTACCGGAGCACCGGGTTCCAGTAGGTCATAACGAGCACGGGCACGTTCGCCCGCTCGGTGATCTGGTGCACGGCGTCGAAGACCTGCGCGACGCGGAAGCCGTTCGCCAGGCTCTCCTCTGCCGCCCGCTGGATGACCGGGCCGTCCATCACCGGGTCGGAGTACGGCAGGCCGAGCTCGATGACGTCGACGCCGTTCTCGGCCAGGGCCACGGCGGCGTCGACGCTCGTCTGCACGTCGGGGTAGCCGGCGGGCAGGTAGCCGACGACGGCCCCCGCGCGCTCGACGTTGGCGGTGTCGATCGTCGTCGCGACCGTCTGGTTCGTGGTCACAGCTGCACCGCGTTCTCGTCGAGGATGCCGAAGTAGCGACTGGCGGACGCGACGTCCTTGTCACCCCGGCCGGACAGGTTGACGAGGATGACGCCCTCTGGGCCGAGTTCCTTGCCGAGCTTGATCGCCCCGGCGAGGGCGTGCGACGACTCGATCGCCGGCAGGATGCCCTCGGTGCGGCTCAGCAGGCGGAAGGCCTCCATCGCCTCGTCGTCGGTGATCGGCTCGTACTTCGCACGCCCGATCGAGGCGAGGTAGGCGTGCTCCGGCCCGACGCTCGGGTAGTCGAGCCCGGCGGAGATGCTGTGGCTCTCGATCGTCTGGCCGTCCTCGTCCTGCATGAGGTAGGACTTCGTGCCCTGGAGGACGCCCTCGCGACCGAGCGTGATGCTCGCGGCGTGCCGACCGGTCTCGACGCCGTCGCCACCGGCCTCGAAGCCGTGCAGCGCGACGGACTCGTCGTCGAGGAAGGCCTCGAAGATGCCCATGGCGTTCGAGCCGCCGCCGACGCACGCGGCGACCGCGTCGGGCAGGCGTCCGACCCGGTCGAGGACCTGCTGGCGGGCCTCTTCGCCGATGACCTTGTGGAACTCGCGCACCATCTCGGGGAACGGGTGCGGGCCGGCGACGGTGCCGAGTAGGTAGTGCGTGGAATCGACGTTGGCGACCCAGTCGCGCAGGGCGTCGTTGATGGCGTCCTTCAGCGTGCGGGAGCCGGTCTCGACCGGGATCACCTCGGCACCGAGCAGGCGCATCCGGGCGACGTTCAACGCCTGACGCTCGGTGTCGACGGCGCCCATGTAGACGACGCAGTCCATGCCGAACAGCGCCGCCGCGGTGGCCGTCGCCACGCCGTGCTGGCCGGCGCCGGTCTCGGCGATGAGGCGCGTCTTGCCGAGCCGCTTCGCCACGAGGGCCTGACCGAGCACGTTGTTGATCTTGTGCGAGCCGGTGTGGTTGAGGTCCTCGCGCTTGAGGATGATCCGGGCACCGCCGGCGTGCTTGGCGAACCGGGGCACCTCGGTGATGATCGAGGGCCGCCCGGTGTAGTCGCGCTGGAGCGTGTCGAGCTCGTCGCGGAAGGCCGGGTCCGCCCAGGCCTCGCGGAACGCCGCTTCGAGTTCGTCGAGCGCGAGGACGAGCGACTCGGGGACGAACCGCCCGCCGAAGTCGCCGAAGTACGGTCCGTGCAGGTCGCGGAGTGAGGTCACGATGGGTCTCCCGGGACACGCCCGGCGAACCGGGCTGGGATGGATGCTGTCGTCGGTCAGTCGCGGTCGGCGGCTGCGATGAACGACGCGAGTGTGGCAGCGGGGTCGTCGCCCGTCACGAGCGCCTCCCCCACCAGGACGACGTCGGCGCCGGCGGCACGGTAGTGCGCGACGTCGGCCGGACCGGCGACCGCGGACTCGGCGACGCGCACGACCCCGTCGGGGATCCGGTCGGCGAGCGATCCGAACAGGTCGCGGTCGAGCGAGAAGTCGGTCAGGTCGCGGGCGTTCACCCCGAGGATCCGCGCTCCGGCGTCGAGCCCGCGTGCGACCTCGTCCGCCGAGTGCGCCTCGACCAGGACGCGCATGCCGAGTTCTTCCGCCAGGGTGTGGAGCTCGACCAGCTGCTGCTGCTCGAGCGCCGCCACGATGAGCAGGACGACGTCGGCACCGGACGCCCGGGCCTCGATCACCTGGTACGGGTCGGCGATGAAGTCCTTGCGGAGGACGGGGACGCCCACCCGGGCCCTGACCGCTTCGAGGTCGGCGAGGCTGCCGAGGAACTTGCGCCCCTCGGTCAGGACGCTGATCGTCGAGGCACCGCCGCGCTCGTAGTCGGCGGCGAGGGACGCGGGGTCCTCGATCGGAGCCATGGACCCGCGGGACGGGCTGGCACGCTTGACCTCGGCGAGGATCTTCACCCGGTCGCCGGGGGCCAGGAACGTGAGGGCGTCGAGCGGGGACGCGACGCGGTCCAGGTCGCGTTCGACGTCCGCGTACGGACGGTCGACGCGACGGGCCGCGGCGTCCTCGAGCGCGCCCGCGACGAGGGTCTCGAGCACGTTCGGCATGCTGGACCTACTCGGAGTGGTGCTTGGGGACGAACTTCGGGCCGTCGACGCCGTAGCCCGCCTTCTTCATGACGCCACCGACGATGAGGCCGATGAGCACCACGCCGGCGGAGGCCCAGACGCCCCACGGCTGGTCGAACCAGAAGAACAGCGTGCCGGCCGCGAATCCGATCAACATGATCACGACGGCGGTCCAGGCTGCCGGCGAGTGGCCTTCGCCGAGTTCTGCGGGCTCAGTGTTGCTCACGGTGCTCCTCGTTCTGCTTCGACGCCGTCGTTCGACCGGCGTCCGTTCGATCCTACCGTGTCGTCCGAGGCCGCTCCGGCAGCGTCCGCGCTCGCGTCGTCGGGGCCCGCGGCTGCGCTGTCGGGGCCAGCGACCGCGTCCGAGGTCGGGTCGACACCGGCGCTCAGGTCGTCCCAGTCGACGACGGCGTCACGCTCGACCGGCGCCACCGCACGGGCATCCGCCGCCGCACCCGCGGTGGCCGCACCGTACTTCCGGCTCGGCCCCGGCCAGGACCGCTGCACGAGGAGCACGACGACCCCGAGAGCCATCGCGAGCACGCCGCCGACGATGCCGACGACCGGCCACGCCGACACGTCCACGCTCGACACGGCCCGGCGGACGGCGGACAAGTCCGCGACGCCCGCGACCTCGCCCACGGCACCCTTCGCTGCGGCGACCGGGTCGGCCAGGGCGGTGATGCCGGACACCACCACGCCGACGCCGAGCAGGATCTCGACGGCGGCGAGCACGATCCGGACGACCCGACCGGCGATGGTCATCGCCAGGAAGAGCGCGAGGCTCGCGATCGCCAGGGCGGTGTACTGCGGGACCGCGGCCGCACCGTCGGCGTCCACCTTCGCGGCGACGGCAGCGCCCGCGTGGAGGTGGACCGTGAACCAGGTCTGCGTCCACGAGAGCATGATGATGCCCGCGACGGCGAGGCCGGCGACGACGACGAGCGGCCGGGAGCGGCGGGCCGTCACGAGTGCACCCCGCGCATCCGGTTGGCGGTCGCGATGGCCCGCAGCGGTGCCGCGGCCTTGTTCACGGCCTCGATGTGCTCGGTCTCGGGGTCGGAGTCGGCCACGAGCCCGGCCCCGGCCTGCACGCGTGCCACACCGTCCTTGATGAGGGCGCTGCGGATCGCGATCGCGAGGTCAGCGTCGCCGGCGAAGTCGAAGTACCCGACCACGCCCGCGTAGGCCCCACGCTTCGCGGGTTCGAGCTCGTCGATGATCTCGAGCGCCCGCGGCTTCGGCGCCCCGGAGAGGGTGCCGGCCGGGAAGGTCGCACGGAACACGTCGATCGCCGAGGCCCCGGGCCGCACGGCGCCCTCGACGCTCGACACCAGGTGCATGATGTGGCTGAACCGCTCGACCGTCATGAACTCGGTAACGGCGACCGTGCCCGGCTCGCAGACCTTCTGCAGGTCGTTGCGCGCCAGGTCGACGAGCATGAGGTGCTCGGCGCGCTCCTTCGGGTCCTCGAGCAGGTCCTCGCCGAGACGGACGTCCGCCTCGGGTGTGGCGCCGCGCGGACGCGACCCGGCGATCGGGTGGGTGATCGCCCGGCCGTCCTGCACCTTGACCAGGGCCTCGGGCGAGGCACCGACGATCCAGAAGCGCTCGTCGGCGGTGTCCGCCAGCGACAGGAAGTACATGTACGGGCTCGGATTGAGCGTCCGCAGCACGCGGTAGACGTCGAGGGGATCCGCGGTGACCTCGTGGTCGAACCGCTGCGAGATGACGACCTGGAAGACGTCCCCGTCGCGGATGAAGTCCTTCGATCGCTCGACGGCCGCCATGTAGTCCGCGGGGGTGGACCGGTGGGTCGGGGTCGGCTCGGCGATGTCGAACGCCTCGGCGACGGTCGCGGCGGAGGGCTGCACGAGGTCGGCCTGCATCCGGTCGAGCCGCGCCTGGGCGTCCGCCCACAGTGCCTCGGCGTCGTCGACACCGTCGTTCAGCACGCTGGCGACGAGCAGGACGAGCCCGGTGCGGTGGTCGAGCGCGGCGAGCTCGGACACGAACGCGAGAGCCTGCCCCGGCACGTCGAAGTCGGCCGGCGGCACGTTCGGCAGGTGCTCGAGCTGACGGACGGCCTCCCAGCCGATGAACCCGACGGTGCCACCGACGAGCGGCGGGGTGCCGGGGATCCGCGGGGTCGCCCAGCGCTCGTGCAGCCGCGCCAGGACCTCGAGCGGCTCGCCGTCGAGCGAGTCGACGGCGCGGGACGCCGGGATGCCGGTGTCGATCCACGCGGCACGGTCGCCGTCCTGGGTGAGCACGCCGAAGCTGCGCACCCCGACGAAGGACCAGCGCGACCAGAGGCCGCCCTGCCCGGCGGACTCGAGCAG
Source organism: Curtobacterium sp. NPDC086286 (assembly GCF_044746255.1). Classification (NCBI taxonomy): domain Bacteria; kingdom Bacillati; phylum Actinomycetota; class Actinomycetes; order Micrococcales; family Microbacteriaceae; genus Curtobacterium; species Curtobacterium sp. NPDC086286. The sequence goes on along the minus strand of NZ_JBIVBW010000001.1, from coordinate 685,414 downwards.
GAAGGTACCGGGCCGGCCGTCGGCGAGCTTCCGGTAGACACCGACCGGCGTCTCGCTGTCGGCGTAGAGCGCGCGCACGACGGGGACGACTCGGTGGGCGTCGAGCAGGGCGTCGAACTCCGGACGGGAGGTCGTGTGCGGCGTGTCGGAGAGCGTCGCGGTGCTCATCGGGTCTCCTCCACGGCCCCACCGGCGACAGCGGACGGCGCACCGGCGAGGTCGGACGCGGCACCGTCGGGCGCGGACGCCGTCACGGGCTCGAGGGGGTCGACGTCGAAGCAGCGGTGCGCGCCGGTGTGGCACGCGGCGCCGACCTGCTCGACGGTCACGAGGAGCGTGTCCGCGTCGCAGTCGAACGCCGCCCCGCGCACGTACTGCGCGTGCCCGGAGGTGTCGCCCTTGCGCCAGTACTCGTTCCGGGACCGCGACCAGAAGGTCACCCGTCCCTCGGTCAGGGTGCGGCGGAGGGCTTCTCGGTCCATGTAGCCGAGCATGAGGACGTCCTTCGACGATTCCTCTTGCACGATGGCGGGGAGCAGCCCGTCCGCACCGAACCGCGCGCGGTCGAGGACCGCGTCCGTGCTGGTGCTGGTGCTGTCGGTCATGAGACTCCTAGCCTACGGCGGCGGGTCAGCGGACGGCGTGCCCGGTCGCGCGCAGCGCGGCCTTCACGTCACCGATGGTCATCTCGCCGCGGTGGAAGACGCTGGCGGCGAGGACGGCATCCGCGCCCGCCTCGATCGCGGGGGCGAAGTGCTCGAGCCGACCCGCGCCTCCCGAAGCGATGACCGGGACCGACGCGACCGCGCGCACCGCTGCCACGAGCTCGACGTCGAACCCGTTCTTCGTGCCGTCCGCGTCGATCGAGTTGACGAGGAGCTCCCCCGCGCCGCGCTCGACGGCCTCGCGCGCCCAGGCGAGCGCGTCGAGGTCGGACTCGGTCCGACCGCCGTGGGTCGTCACGACGAAGCCCGACGGCATCCGGTCGGACCGCTTGATGTCCAGGGAGAGCACGACGGCCTGCGCGCCGAACCGGTCCGCGATCTCGCCGACGAGGTCCGGACGCGCGATCGCGGCGCTGTTCACGCCGATCTTGTCCGCACCGCACTGCTGCAGTCGCGACACGTCGTCGACGCTCCGGACGCCGCCACCGACGGTGAGCGGGATGAACACCTGCTCGGCCGTGCGCGTCACCGTGTCGTACATCGTCGCGCGGTTCTCGACCGTGGCACCCACGTCGAGGAAGGTCAGCTCGTCCGCGCCCTGCTCGTAGTAGCGCGCGGCGAGCTCGACCGGGTCACCGGCGTCCTGCAGGTCCAGGAAGTTGACGCCCTTGACGACCCGGCCGCCCTTGACGTCCAGGCAGGGGATGACCCGGACGGCGGCCCCGCCCGCGCGTGCCGGCGGCACGGCACCGGAGCCGGTCACCCCGGTCACAGTCGTGCGGCGTGGATCGGGCTGACGAGGATGGCGCGCGCGCCGAGGTCGTACAGCGCGTCCATGATGAGGTTCGCGTCGTCGCGCGGGATCATCACGCGGACGGCCGACCAGTCGCGACCGTGCAGCGGCGAGACCGTCGGCGACTCGATGCCCGACGCCACCGCGGTCGCCTGCTCGAGGAGCCCGGTGGGGATGTCGTAGTCGAGCATCACGTAGCCGCGCGCGACGAGCACGCCCTGCAGTCGGCGCCGCAGGACGTCGATGCCGGGGATCGTCTCGTCGGTGGAGATGAGGAGCGCGGTCGACTCGAGGATGACCGGCCCGAAGATCTCGAGCCCGGCCGCCCGGAGCGTGCTGCCCGTCGAGACCACGTCAGCCACGGCGTCGGCGACACCGAGGCGCACGGCGCTCTCGACCGCGCCGTCGAGCTTCACGAGCGTCGCGGTGACGCCGTGCTTCGCGAGGAACTCCCCCACGAGCCCGGGGTAGCTCGTCGCCACCCGCACACCGTCGAGGTCCTGCAGCGTGCTGAACCGGCCGGGCGTACCGGCGAACCGGAACGTCGAGTCGGCGAACCCGAGCGCGTCGACCTCGTGCGCAGCGGAGCCGGAGTCGAGCAGCAGGTCGCGGCCGGTGATGCCGACGTCGAGCGCGCCGGAACCCACGTACGTGGCGATGTCGCGCGGGCGGAGGAAGAAGAACTCGACGCCGTTGCGCTCGTCGAGCAGGTGGAGCGCCTTCGGGTCGCGACGGCCGGCGTACCCGGCCTCGCGCAGCATGTCGGACGCGGTCTCGGACAGGGAGCCCTTGTTGGGCACGGCGATGCGGAGCATCAGGGGGTCTGCTTTCTGGTGGAGGGTCGGCGGCTGATCAGCGGATCAGAGATGTCGCCAGACGTCCGCCGGGGTGAGCCCCTTCGCCACCATGAGCACCTGCAGGTGGTACACGAGCTGCGAGATCTCCTCCGAGGTGCGCTCGTCGCCCTCGTACTCGGCCGCCATCCAGACCTCGGCCGCTTCTTCCACGATCTTCTTGCCGATCTGGTGCACGCCGGCGTCGAGTTCGGCGACGGTGCCGGAGCCCTCGGGGCGCGTGCGCGCCTTCTCGGTGAGCTCCTGGAACAGGTCGTCGAACGTCTTCACGCGCACCAGGCTACCGTCCCCCACTGACACGACCGACGTACCGTCCGGACGGGAGGCGCGGCTCGTGTCCGCCGCGCCCGTCACCTCGGGCACCGGTCCGGTCACGAGCGTGCTGCCGCGGCCGCCTCGCGCAGGTCCGCGATGCGCGCGGCCGGCTCGCCGCCGTAGACCGCAGAGCCCGCCACGAGGGTGTCGGCACCGCTGCGGACCGCCTCGGGCACCGTGTCGACCGCGATCCCGCCGTCGACCTCGAGCCAGACGTCGAGCCCCGAGGCGTCGACCGCCGCACGGGCGTCGGCGAGCTTCGGCATCACCGAGCGCATGAACGCCTGGCCGCCGAACCCGGGCTCGACCGTCATGAGCAGGATCATGTCGTAGGCGTCGAGGTGGTGGAGCACCTGGGTGATCGGGGTGCCGGGCTTCACCGCGACGGCTGCCCGGGCGCCGTTCGAGCGGATCGCCGCGGCGGTCGCCACCGGGTCGTCGGCGGCCTCGAAGTGGAAGGTCACGCTCGACGCACCCGTCTCGGCGTACTTCGGCGCCTCGGTGTCGGCGTTCGTGATCATGAGGTGGACGTCGAGCGGCACCGGGGAGACCTCCTGCAGGCGCTGCACGATCGGCAGGCCCAGCGTGAGGTTCGGCACGAAGTGGTTGTCCATCACGTCGACGTGCACCAGGTCGGCGGTCTCGATGCGGTGGAGCTCGCGTTCGAGGTTCGCGAAGTCGGCGGACAGGATGCTCGGCGAGATGCGGATCGTCACCCGTCGAGCCTACCGGGGTGCGTCCGTCAGCCCGCTCCGCACCGGCCTCAGCTCGCGCCGACCGCGCGGGAGCCGAGGTCCGAGCGGAGCATCGTCTCCAGCGCCGCGTCCACCAGCCGCTCCCCCTCGGCGCGGTCGATCCGACGCGAGACCACGAGCGCGGCGATCCCCTGCATGGTGGCGGCGAACAGGAGCTTGAACAGGTGCCGGGAGTCGCCGTCGCCGCCGTCCGCCAGCGCGCTCCCCATCGCGCCGTCGAGCACGGCGAACAGCGACGAGGCGGCGGCCTGCACCGACTCGGCCCGGGTGGTCGTCTTCGCCTGGAACATCAGGTCCATCAGCGCGGCGTCGTCGATCGCGAAGTCGACGTACGCGAGGGCGACCCGGCGGAAGCGGTCGTCCAGGTCACCGGCCCCGGCCAGCGCTCGGCGCACCGCGGCGGCCAGCCGGTCGAAGCCGAGCTCGGCCACGGCGTCGAGGAGCGCCTGGCGATCGACGAAGTGGCTCCGTGGCGCTCCGTGGCTCACACCGGCACGGCGCGCGAGGTCACGCAGGGACAGCCCGTCGACACCGTCCTCACGCAGGACCGTCACGGCCTCGTCGAGCAGGACGGCGCGGAGGTTCCCGTGGTGGAAGGGACGATCCGGCATGGCTCCACCCTACACCGCGACTAGGCATTGCCTATTTTCTAGTCAGTGCCTAGATTGGGACCATGACACCGCAACAGCACCTGCTCGTCTTCGGCGCGACGGGCCAGACCGGCCAGCACTTCACGCAGTTCGCCCTCGACGCCGGACACCGGGTGCGCGCCGTCGCCCGCACGCCGGCCAAGCTCACGATCCAGCACGGCGACCTCGAGGTCGTACCGGGCTCCGTCCCCGACGACCTCGACCTCGACGCACTGCTGGACGGTGTGACCGCCGTCGTCGTGATGCTCGGGGACGTCGACGCGCAGCGTGACCGTCTGGTCAACACGCCCTTCGTCCGGGCGCTCGTGCCGGCGATGCGTCGGAGCGGTGCCACCCGCCTGCTCTACCAGGCGGGCGGGTTGAGCGCGCCTCCCGGCCGGCGGCTCGCACCGGTGCTGCGGCTCGTGCGGGCGACGCTCGCCCGCGCGTACCGCGGTCAGCACGCCGACAACGAGGCGGTGATGCGCTACCTCGACGCCGAGGCGCGGGACATCGCCTGGACGGTGCACCGGGCCGGCATCGGCTCGGACGGGCCCGCGAAGGGCGAGCTCCGCCGCTCGGCGCGGTGGATCAGCATCGCGACCTTCCGCGACTGCGCCGCGTACAACCTGCGGGCGCTGTTCGACGAGGACGCCGTGCACACCTGCGACGGGAGCGCGTACCGCCGGTCACGCTGAGCAGAGGGCAGCCTCCGGAGCGGACGAGCCTGGACGGCGCGGGTACCGTGGGGTCGCTGGCACGAGTTGAGGCCCGCTCACCACCTCAGGAACGGAAACAGAATGCGGCTTCCCGCCCGCGCGGCAACCTTCGGCGTTGCGCTGCTCGTCACCTCCGTCGCGATCGCGGCCACCAGTCCGGCGACGGCCGCCTCACCTCCGACGCAGGGCGGAGCCGTGCTCCAGATCCTCTCGCCGTGGTATCAGGACAGAGGGACACCGCAGTTCGCCGACGGGGAGGACGTCGACCTCCGGACCGCCGACACCAGTCGTGGGATCGATGCCAGAGCGACGCTGTCGAGTACCAGCAGCGCGACGTTCACGCTCACGCCGCCCACGGGCAAGCCCCTCACGACCGGCGTCTACCGCCTCGTCGGACAGCAGTCGATCGACACGATCCCGACGCTCCAGATCAACGGCGCGGACGTGTTCGGGGAGTTCGACATCATCGATCTCGCGTCGGACCCGGCAGATGGTCGGATCACTCGGTTCGACGCGGTCGCGCCGGGGATCGGCGAGTTCCGCTTCGGCGAGGACGCACCAGGGTCGGTGGTCCTCGGTGCGCGCAACCTGGTGTTCCAGAAGGCGTACGTGGGGGCACGGAGGACGAGTCAGGTCGAGACGGTACACAACACCGGCAGCGCACCCGTCACACTCGGCAAACCCACGGTGACCGGCCCGGAAGCCACGTCCTTCGCCGCGAGCGGCAGCACCTGCGGGACGACGCTCGCGGCGGGAGCCACGTGCGCCTTCTCTGTCGACTTCAAGCCGAAGGCCTCCGGACCCGCGTCGGCTTCGCTCCACGTGCCGATCGGGGGCACGAGCCAACGAGTCGCTCTGACAGGTTCGGCCTTCTCGGGGAAGACTGCGATCACGTCGTCGGGCAAGGACAGCGTGGACAAGGGCAAGACCACGACCGAGACCTCCACCTCCAGTGCGATGTCCGTTCGGGAGAGCGCGCAGGCATGGTTCTTCAGCGCGCAGGACCTGGGCGGCAAGGGAGAGATCATCGGTGTCCGACTGCAGAGTCCCGGCCTCAAGTCCTTCCCGCGAGGCACACGAGCCACCACGACCGGTGGACCGTACAAGATCGTCACGACGGTGCGTGGCCTCGGATGTGACACCACCGGCACCATGACGGTCAAGCAGTTCCTCCTCGACCCCGTCACGGGACTGCCCGACACCGTCGACATGTCGTTCACGCAGTACTGCTTCGACAAGCTCGCGCAGCGGGGGTCGTTGCAGTGGCAGGCGCGTCCCGACGTCGCAGCTCCGGGCGCGCCGACCGCTGTACGGGTGTCGGCCACCTCGACGTCCGTGCAGTGGAAACCCTCCCCGTCCAGCGACGCGGTGAGGACGGTCGCCCGACTCGTCCAGGGCGACGGCACCGGCGCGACGCCGCAGAGCGGTGTCCCGCTCGACGTCACCGGCACGTCCGCCACGCTGCCGACTGTGCCGACCGGGCAGCGGTACACGGTGGCAGTCTTCGCCGTGGACGCAGCTGGAAACGTCAGCTCGGCAGGCACAGCCGGGTTCGGCACGACTCCCGTGACCGTCATGACCCCCAGTAGCCCGACGATCACCGGGATCGAACCCGGACCGGGGTCGGTCACCGTGTCCTTCTCGCCTCCCGCGAGCGACGGTGGCTTGCCGATCACCGGCTACGAAGTCTCCACCGGGTCGTTCACCGCCACGGGCTCGGAGAGTCCCATCACCCTGACCGGTCTGCCGCGGAACAACTACCAAGTGCGGGTGAACGCGGTCAACGCAGCTGGGAAAGGCCTCGCCTCGGCGAGTTCCGCGTCCTTCTGGCCCGAGGGGTGACTGCTTCGAACAGGTTTCATGCCTGAGCGAAGCGGTCAGGCGACGCGCCGGAACAGCGCGATGAACATCGCGTCCGTCCCGATCCGGTGCGGCCAGAGCTGCACCGTGTCCCCGTCGGCCGCCCGAGGGTCCCGCGCGGCCACGGACCGCACGACGGAAGCGGTGTCGAGCTGCTCGAGCTCGCCACCGTGCCGAGCCATCAGCGCGTCGACCTGTCCGCGGGTCTCCGCCAGGTGCGGCGAGCACGTCACGTACGCCAGGGTCCCGCCCGGTGCGAGCACCCGCACGGCGGCGTCGAGCAGTTCGGCCTGCAGCGCGGCGAGCTCGGGGACGTCCTCGGGCTGCTTGCGCCACCGGGCCTCCGGACGACGCCGGAGCGCTCCGAGTCCGGTGCACGGCGCGTCGAGCAGGATCCGGTCGAACGTCACCCCGGCGCCGTCGCGACCGAAGCGCCGACCGTCGCCCTCGACCACGGTCACGCCGTCGCCGGAACCCGCGAGGGCCTTTCGCACGAGTCCGGCACGCGCCGGCACGAGTTCGTTCGCCACGAGGGTCGCCCCGCCCTGTGCGGCCTCGGCCGCGAGGAGCGCCGCCTTGCCACCGGGCCCGGCGCAGAGGTCGAGCCACCGCTCCCCCGGCCGGATCGCCGACGACCGGCTGAGCGCCAGTGCCGCGAGCTGGGAGCCCTCGTCCTGCACGCGGAGCCGTCCGGCGGTGACGCCCGGCACGCGGGCGGGGTCGCCGGAGATCCCGCGGATGCCGACGGGCGAGACCGGCAAGTCCGCCTCGGGGTCCGTGAGCGGTTCGGGAGGCGCGACCTGCGTCTCGTCGTCGGCGTCCGTCTCGTGTTCGGTCGCGGTCGCGGCGTGGGCCCGCGCAGCGGCGACGTCCTCGTCGGTGGCCAGCCCGGGCAGCGCGGCGAGCTGAACCCGGGGCGCGGCGTTGTCGGCCGCCAGGAGCGCGGCGAGCTCGTCCCGCGAGCGTTCGGCAGCGAGGGCGTCCCGCAGCGCGGACACCACCCACGTGGGGTGCGACCACCGGGTGGCGAGCAGTGCGTCCCCACCGCGGCCCTCGGTGATGAGCGCGTCCCACTCGTCGTCGGTGCGTGCGGCGACCTTGCGCAGCACGGCGTTGACGAAGCCGGTGGCGCGGCGGGCACCGACCTCGCGGGCGAGCTCGACCGTGGCGTCGACGGCGGCGTGCGTCGGGGTGCGCATCCCGAGCAGCTGGTGGGCGCCGAGCCGGAGGACGTCGAGCACGTCGGACTCGACGTTGTCGATGCGACGGCCGGAGGCGAGGGCGATGATCGCGTCGTACCGGCCGAGCATCCGGATCGACCCGTAGGTCAGCTCGGTGGCGAACCCGGCGTCGCGCGCGGAGAGCCCGGCGCGGCGGATCCGGGTCGGGAGCAGGAGGTTGGCGTAGGCGTCGTCGACCTGCACCGCCCGCAGCACGTCGAAGGCGACACGGCGGGCACTCGTCTGCCGCGGTCCGTGGTGCCGGCGCTGCCCGGTGCTCGCGGCGCTCACGCCAGGACCTTCCCGTCGAGGGAGCCGAGGCCCCGGGCCCAGGCGGCGGCGTCCATCGCCTTCTTGCCGGCGGGTTGCACCTCGGTGAGCACGAGCGGGTCGTCGGCGGTTCCGACGAGCAGCCGACCGCCCTGGACGCTGAGCGCACCGGGGGCGAGCGACGGGGCGGGGTCTGCTGCGCCTCCTGGCAGTCGGGTGCTGCGGAGCAGCTTGACGCGGGTCTCGCCGAGGTGGGCGTACGCGCCGGGCTCGGGCGTGACGCCGCGCAGGCGTGCGTGCACGACGGTGGCCGGTGCGGCGAAGTCGATGCGACCGTCGTCGATGGTCAGCTTCGGGGCGAGGGTGGGCTCGCCGGTCTGCTCCACGGCGACCGCGGTGCCCGCGGCGATGTCGTCGACGACGCGGACGACGGTCTCGGCGCCGGTCTCGGCCATCGCGGCGAGGACCTCGCCGGAGGTCGCCTCGGGGTCGATGTCGAACGGGTCGCTCGCGTACACCGGACCGGCGTCGAGCGCCTCGACGAGCTGGAACACCGTCGCGGCGGTGCGGGTGTCGCCGGCCATCACCGCGCGCTGGACGGGGGCGGCGCCGCGGTACTGCGGCAGGTCCGAGAAGTGCAGGTTCACCCAGCCGAGCCGCGGGGCGTCGAGCGCCGGGCGTCGGAGCAGGGCGCCGTACGCGACGATGACGCCGAGGTCGACCCCGAGCTCGGCGATGCGGTCGGTGACCTCGTCGTCGACCCGGGACGCCTCGATCACCGGGAGGCCGAGCTCCTGTGCGACCTGGGCGACGGGGGTCGGGGTGAGGACGCGCTTCCGGCCCTGCGGGGTCGCCGGACGGGTGAGCACCGCGGCGATCTCGTGCTCGGACGCCGCGAGGCGGCGGAGGGTGGGGACGGCCGCAGCGGGGCTGCCGGCGACGACGAGACGCATGGGTTCGATCCTCCCATGTCCGCAGCCGCCGGACGTGCCGTACCGCGGACCGGTACGTTCTGCGGCACGGCTCACCAGGAGGTCCCATGTCCGACGTCACCACGTCCACCAACCGCTACGCGGGCTCGAGCATCCAGGCGATCGCACTCGTCGTCGGGATCGTCTTCCTGCTCGTCGGGATCGCCGGGTTCGTCCCCGGGCTGACGACGGGCGACCTCGGCGGGGCGGGGCACGGCTCGATGGCGATGCTGCTCGGACTGTTCCAGGTGTCGGTGCTCCACAACGTCGTGCACCTGCTGTTCGGGGTCGCCGGACTGCTCGCGGCGCGGTACGCCACCGGGTCCCGCATGTACCTCGTGATCGGTGGCGTCGTCTACTTCGTGCTGTGGGTGTACGGGCTGTTCACCGCCGGACACGACTTCGGGGCGAACTTCGTGCCGCTGAACTGGGCGGACAACTGGCTGCACCTGGTGCTGGCGATCGGGATGGTGGCGCTCGGCGTGGTCTTCCCGCGCGAGCGCCACACCGCCGTCACCGCGGGCTGACCGCGTCGCCGACCGGACCCGCGGCCGCTCGCGCCGCGGCCGCTCGGGCCTCGGTGAAGGCCGTCACGCACCGCCGGACCTGCTCCTCGGTGTGCGCCGCCGAGAGCTGCACCCGGATCCGTGCCCGGCCCTTCGGGACCACCGGGTAGCTGAACGCCGTCACGTAGATCCCGCGTGCCTGCATCTCGTCGGCGATCCGTGCGGTCAGGGCCGCGTCGTGGAACATCACCGGGACGATCGGGTGCTCCCCCGGCAACAGCTCGAACCCGGCGTCGGTCATGAGCGACCGGAAGCGCCCCGCGTTCGCCCGCAGCCGCTCGCGCGCGTCGTCCGACCGCTCGATGAGGTCGAGCGCTGCGACCGTCCCCGCGGCGATCACCGGCGCGAGCGAGTTCGAGAACAGGTACGGACGGGACCGCTGCCGCAGCAGGTCCACGATCTCCCGCCGGCTGGCGACGTACCCGCCGCTCGCACCCCCGAGTGCCTTGCCGAACGTGCCCGTGTACACGTCGACCCGGTCCGCGACGCCGCACAGCTCGGGCGTCCCCCGGCCGTGCTCGCCGACGAACCCGACGGCGTGCGAGTCGTCGACGATGACGAGGGCGTCGTACCGGTCCGCGAGGTCGCAGATCTCGGCGAGCGGGGCGATCGAGCCGTCCATCGAGAAGACGCCGTCGGTGACGATCGCGCGGAACCGGGCGTCCCCGGCGGCGACGAGCTGCGCCTCGAGGTCCTGCACGTCGCGGTTGCGGTACCGGTACCGCTGCGCCTTCGACAGCCGCACGCCGTCGATGATCGAGGCGTGGTTCAGCTCGTCCGAGATGATCGCGTCCTCCGGCCCGAGGAGCACCTCGAACAGGCCGCCGTTCGCGTCGAAGCACGACGAGTACAGGATCGTGGCCTCGGTGCCGAGGAACGCCGACACGCGACGCTCGAGGTCGAGGTGGAGGTCCTGCGTGCCGCAGATGAACCGGACGCTCGCCATGCCGTAGCCCCACCGGTCGAGGGCGTCCTTCGCCGCGTCGACGAGATCGCTGGAGTCGGCCAGCCCGAGGTAGTTGTTCGCGCAGAAGTTCAGCAGCGGAGCACCGTCCGCCTCGATCGCCGCACGCTGCGGACCGGCGATGCCGCGCTCCCGCTTCGTGAGCCCGGCAGCCTCGATGCCCGCCAGCTCGGCCGTCAGGTGGTCCTTGATCGCGCCGTACATCAGATCTCCGTCCAGTCGATGACGACCTTGCCGCCGTCCGCGCTCGCCGCCGCGGCGAACGCTGCCTCCCAGTCACGCGCCGCGAAGCGCCCCGAGACGATCGAGGCGATGCGGTCGCGCAGCACCTCGCTCGTCTGCAGCATCGAGCTCATGGTCTGCCACGTCTCGAACATCTCGCGGCCGTAGATCCCCTTGACCGTGAGCATGTGCGTCACGACCTTGCCCCAGTCGACCGCGATCTCGCCGGTCGGGAGTCCGAGCATGGCGATCCGCCCGCCGTGGTTCATGTTGTCGACCATCGCCGGGAGGGCGGTCGGGGCGCCGGACATCTCGAAGCCGACGTCGAACCCCTCGCGCATACCGAGCTGCTCTTGCGCCGCCCGGATCGGGTCACCGGCGGCACCGACGTCGACGCCGAGGTCGGCGCCCATCGCCTCGGCCATCCGCAGTCGGTTCGCGCTGACGTCCGTGCCGACCACGAATCGGGCACCGGCGTGCCGAGCGACCGCGATCGCCATGAGGCCGATCGGCCCGCACCCGGTGACGAGCACGTCCTCGCCGACGACGGGGGACGCGAGCGCCGTGTGGACCGCGTTGCCGAGCGGGTCGAACAGGGCGCCGACCTCGGGGTCGACGTCGGCGTGGTGCACCCACACGTTCGCGCCGGGCAGCGTCAGGTACTCCGCGAAGGCGCCGTCCCGCTGCACGCCGAGGCCCTTCGTGCGGATGCACATCTGGCGTCGGCCGGCCCGGCAGTTCCGGCACGTGCCGCACACGATGTGGCCTTCGCCGGAGACCCGGTCCCCCACCGCGACGTCGCGCACGGCGGAGCCGACCTCGACCACCTCGCCGAAGAACTCGTGTCCGGGGACCAGCGGGGCCGTGACCGCTGAGGCCGCCCAGTCGTCCCACCGCCGGATGTGCAGGTCGGTCCCGCAGATCCCGGTGCGGAGGACCCGGATGAGGACCTCGTCCTCCGTCGGGACCGGTACCGGCCGCTCGGTCATGATCAGTCCCGGAGCAGCGTCCGGCTTGTACAGCGCCCTCATCGGCGTCATCCGCGTCACCTCGTCGTGCGTGATGTGTGTCGTCGGCGGCTCGTGACCGCCGTCGTCCACCCTGGCACAGGTCACGCAAGTGGGCCGTGCATGTCGCATGCACGGCGTGGACACGGTCGCGTGCGCGGCCAGTGCGTGCGCATGCGTCGACAGAACACCCGTCGATCGACGGGCGGAACGTCGGAACATGCGCACGCAGACGGTGCGTGCGCATGCGTCGACAGAACACACGTCGATCGACGGGCGGAACGTCGGAACATGCGCGCGCGGGCAACGCGCGGCACGCGGCAGGCGCCCTGGAGGCACGGCGCGGGTCCGACGCGACGGCCCGCGCCCGGCAGCGCGCGGCCGGCCGGTCAGACCTCGCTGAAGGGCTCCGCGTCGTCGAGCCGCACCCGGAGCGCCGGCGCCGCCCGACGTCGGTTCCCCCCGGGCAGCACCCGCCGCGTGGACGCACGCCGGATCACCTCGGCCTTGAGGGTCGCCGCCACCTCGGCACCGTGCGCGTACGGGAAGCGCACGATCGCACGGACGGTGCCCGGGAGCGCGTCGTCCTCGACCGGCACCGGACCGAGCACGGCGCCGACCGTGAGACCGTCGAGCGCCTCGACCGCGGCCGTCACCGCCTCGTCCGTGCCGGTCAGCGTCGCGACCCGCACGGCCGGTGGGAAGTGCAGCTCACGGCGGTCGGCGAGCTCGTCGTGCGCCGGACCGTCGAGCCGCCACAGCGCCATGGCCGTCGCGAGCTTCCCGCCGATGCCCACGAGGTACGCCTCGGCGCCCGGGGCTCCCTTGGCGGCGGCGTTCGTCCAGAAGCGCAGCACGTCCTCCTGCACGCGGAGCCCCTCACGCGCGAGCATGCGCTCCCCGTCGAGCAGGAGCACGCACGCGTACCCGCCCGGGACGCTCGGCTCGGCTCCGCGGGTGGCGACCACGACCGAGGGGCGCGCCGGGACCTCGTCGAGCGGACGGGAGCCGTCGGCCACCACGATGCGCGTGCCCGGGAACGCCCGGCCGAGCTCGTCCGCGGTGCGCTGCGCCCCCTGCCCGACCGGCTTCACCGTGCCGTTGCCGCACGTCGGGCAGCGGAACCCGACCGCCAGCGCGCCGCAGAACCGGCACTGCGGCGTCGCGCCCCGGTGCGGGCTGCCGAGCGGACCGCCGCAGATCCGGCAGTGCGCGCGCTCACCGCACTCGGCGCAGACGAGCCCGGTGCCGAACCCCGGACTGGCGACCTGCACGAGGACGGCTCCGTGCTGGCTGGCCTCGCGCGCGGCGCGCCACGCCGAGCTCGGGATGCGGGCCTGTGCCGCGTACCCCTCGGCACCGGTCTGCTGGACGGTCGGGATGACCTTGGGTGTCTTCACCCGGTACGGCGTGACCTCCTGCAGCCAGTGCAGCTCGACGAGCCGTTGCACGTCGGTGCTCCGGGCGTGCGACAGGAACAGCAGCGCGGCCCCGGACTGCGCGGCCCGGACGAGGGCGACGTCCCGGGTGTGCACGTAGGGGGCACGCGGCTCGATGAACGAGGCGTCCCCGTCGTCCCACATGGCGATGAGTCCGAGCTCGGTCGCGGGCGCGTACACCGCCGTGCGGTTGCCGATCGCGACGACCGCGTGGGTCCTCGCCTGCAGCAGGGCCTTCGCCCGCTGCCCGTTCGTCTGCTTGGCGTCGAACCGGACGACCCGTTCCGGCGGCAGCACCGCGAGGAGCGCACGCTCGAGGTCGGTGACGTCGCGGAAGTCCGGCACGGCGATCACGGCCGACTGCTCCGCGGCGACCGTGTGCGCGGCCGCCTGGGCGAGCGTGGCCGCCCACCCGGCGACCCAGACCGGCGCGTCGGCTGCACCGAGCGCTGTCGGGTGGGGGACGGCGGCGACCGCAGCGCGACCGTGGTCGGCGACCAGCGCCTCCAGGACGCCGTCGGCGTAGCCGGTGACGGGCGGCGGCTCGACCGCCGGCGGCGACCATGCGGTGTCGCGGGCCAGCCAGGCCTTCTCGGCACGGACCTGGCGCGTCGGCACGGCGAGCCGGAGCACGTCGGACGCGACCCCCGCAGCACGGTCGGCCACGGCGCGCGCGAGCGACCAGATCTCCGGCGCGAGGACCGGCACCGGGGAGACGACCGTCTCGATGGCACTGAGCTCGCCCGGGTACTCACCCTCGGTGACGATCTCGACCACGTAGGCGTCGGACATGCGCGCACCGGTGCGGAGCGGCACCTTGACCCGCACCCCCGGCACGCAGTCGTCCTCGAGCCCGTCCGGCACCCGGTAGTCGAACAGACGGTCCAACTGCGGGAGCGGCGAGTCGAGGACGACGCGCGCGACGGTGGTCACGCCGAGGCCTCAGACGGCAGCGGCGACGAGTCCTGCGGCGGCGCGGAGTTCCTCGACGCGGTCGAGCTGCTCCCAGGTGAACCCGGGGAGCTCGCGGCCGAAGTGCCCGTACGTCGCGGTCTTCGCGTAGACCGGACGGAGCAGGTCGAGGTCGCGGATGATCGCGGCCGGCCGGAGGTCGAAGACCTGCAGGATCGCGGCCTCGATCGTGGCGTCGTCGACGTGTCCGGTGCCGAACGACTCGACGTAGAGCCCGACGGGCTTCGCGCGGCCGATCGCGTAGGCGACCTGCACCTCGAGCCGGTCGGCGAGGCCCGCGGCGACCGCGTTCTTCGCGACCCAGCGCAGCGCGTAGGCGGCCGAGCGGTCGACCTTCGAGGGGTCCTTGCCGCTGAAGGCGCCGCCACCGTGGCGGGAGGCACCGCCGTAGGTGTCGACGATGACCTTGCGTCCGGTGAGGCCGGCGTCGCCCTGGGGGCCGCCGATCTCGAACCGGCCGGTCGGGTTCACGATGACGTCGACGTGCGACGAGTCGAGGTCGACCTGGGCGAGCACCGGACGGATCACGTGCTCGGTCACCGCGGCGGTGAGCTCGTCGAGCGTGACGGACGGCGAGTGCTGCGTGGAGAGCACGACGGTCTCGACGGTCTTCGGCACCACGCCGTCGTACCCGACCGTGACCTGGGTCTTGCCGTCGGGACGCAGGAACGACAGCTCGCCGGACTTGCGGACCGCGGCCAGCCGCTCGGCCAGGCGGTGCGCCAGCCAGATCGCGACCGGCATGTACTCGGGGGTCTCGTTCGTCGCGAAGCCGAACATGATCCCCTGGTCGCCGGCGCCCTGGCGGTCGAGCGGGTCCACGCCGGCGCCGGAGCGCGCGTCGAGGGACTCGTCGACACCCTGGGCGATGTCGGGAGACTGCGCACCGATCGAGACCTCGACGCCGCAGGTGTGGCCGTCGAAGGAGACCTCGGACGAGTTGTAGCCGATGCCCGTGATGACGTCACGGACGAGCTTCGGGATCTCGACGTAGCCCGAGGTCGTGACCTCGCCGGCGACGTGCACGAGTCCGGTGGTGACCATCGTCTCCACCGCGACGCGTGCGTGCGGGTCGACGGTCAACAGCGCGTCGAGGATCGTGTCCGAGATCTGGTCGCAGATCTTGTCGGGGTGCCCCTCCGTCACCGACTCGGACGTGAAGAGGCGCAGGCTGCTACTGGTCACCGCGGTCAGTCGGTGGGCTGCTGCTGCTTGGTGACGGTGAGCTTGTCCTCGTTGATCTCGTGCAGTGCGACGGACAGCGGCTTGTCGTCGATCGTCGAGTCGACCAGCGGGCCGACGTTGTCGAACAGCGAACCCTCGTGCAGGTCGGCGTAGTAGTCGTTGATCTGTCGCGCGCGCTTCGAGGCGAAGATGACGAGCGCGTACTTCGACTCCACCTTGGCGAGCAGGTCGTCGATGGGCGGGTCGATGATGCCCTGGGGGTTGGCCATGGTGTCTCCAGTCGACGGAACGGGGGGACGCCCGGTCAGGGCGCAGTGAACAAGTCTACGACCTCACGCGCCGCGGTGCCGACATCGGAGTTCACGATGCGCACGTCGAACTCGTCCTGGGCGGCGAGTTCGACCTTGGCGGTGTCGAGCCGGCGTGCCTGTTCCTCGGCCGATTCGGTGCCCCGGCCGATCAGTCGGCGCACGAGTTCCTCCCACGACGGGGGCAGCAGGAAGACGAGCACCGCGTCGGGCATGGCGTCCCGGACCTGGCGTGCGCCCTGCAGGTCGATCTCGAGCATCACCTTGTCGCCGGCGTCGAGCGCGCGGTCGATCGGCGGCCGGGGCGTGCCGTACCGGTACGAGTTGTGGACGGTGGCCCACTCGAGGAGTTCGCGGTCGCGGATCATCCGGTCGAACTCGGCGTCGTCCACGAAGTAGTAGTGCACGCCGTCGACCTCGCCCGGACGGGGCTTGCGGGTCGTCGCCGAGACGCTGAGGTTGACGTCCGGGTACTGCTCGCGGATGTACGCGCTGACCGTGCCCTTGCCGACCGCGGTGGGGCCGGCGAGGACGACGAGCTTCGACGACCCGCGCTTGCGACCGCGGGCCGCGAGCCAGTCGGCGAGCTCCGACCGCTGCCGGGTGCCGAGGCCGCCGAGGCGCTTCGACGGCGCGATCCGCAGCTCGCCCATGATCGACTCCGCCCGTGCCGGTCCGATGCCGGGGAGGCTCGTGAGCAGGTCGCGCACCCGCAGGGACTTCTCGGCCGGTGCGTCGGCGTCCGACCAGGCGGTGCGGGCGACCTCGAGAGCGGAGCGCTCCCCCGACGCGACCGCGGCCTTGACCGCGGCCCGGGCACGACGGGCGGCCACCGCAGCGGCAGCCGCGGCGACCCGGTCGACCTCGGGTGGGTTCCGGTGTGCGGGCAGGCCGTCGCGGTCCGTCGTCATGCGGCGGCCCCCAGCGCGGCGCGGGTCCGGTCCGCACGGTCGGTCACGAGGGCTGCGACGCCGTCGGGACCGTCGGTGAGCAGACCGCGCGACTCGCTGACGAGCACCTGCTCGGCGCGGGCGCCGTACAGCGCGCGGAGGTCCTCGATGCGGGCGCCCTGGGCACCGAAGCCCGGGGCGAGGATCGGCGAGGTGCCGATGGTGCCCGCGTCGATGCCGAAGTCGTCGAGGTCGAGGGTCGCGCCGAGCACGAGCCCGACGTCGCCGAGGGGCTGGTCGCCGCCTCTCCGGTTGTCGTCTGCCACGTCCAAGACGATACCGGCAGCGACGCTCCGCCCCGAACGAGGTCCCTCGGCGAGCACCGCGGTCTGCAGCACGCGCGCCTCGGGGTTGCTCGTGGCGGCGAGCACGAAGACCCCGGCACCGTTCCGGCGCGCCACGTCGACCGTCCCGGCGAGGGAGCCGTAGCCGAGGTACGGCGACACCGTCATGGCGTCGGCGGCGAACGGACCGTCACGGTCCAGCCACGCGAGCGCGTAGTCGTCCCCCGTCGATCCGATGTCGCCGCGCTTGACGTCGGCGACGACCAGGAGGCCCGCATCGCGTGCCCGACGGATCGTCGCGTCGAGCGCACGGTAGCCCGCCACCCCCGCGGCCTCGAAGAAGGCGATCTGCGGCTTCACGACCGCGGCGCGGCCGGCGGCCGCGTCGACCAGGGTCGCGCCGAACGTGGTCAGGCCCTGCTCGTCGCGGCCGAGCCCCCACGCCGCCAGGGTGGCGGCGTGGGGGTCGATGCCGACGCAGAGGGCGGAACGCGACCCGATGGCGGACGCGAGCCGGACGCCGAAGGAGGCCGCGCCTCCCGTGCCCGGGTCGCTCACCAGGTGGCGCGCTCGAGCGCGTAGTCCTGCAGGCTCCGCACGCTGTGCGGCGACCCGATCGTCTCGATCGCCGCGACCGCGGCCCCGAGCTGCGCGATCGTCGTGAACAGCGGCTTGTCCGCCGCGACCGTCGCCGCACGGATCTCGTACCCGTCCGCACGACCGGCGGCACCCGACGGCGTGTTGATGACGATGTCGACCTCGTTCCGGGCCAGCAGGTCGACGACGCTCTCGCCGCCCTCGCTGTACTTGCCGACGAGCGTGACCTCGATGCCGTTGCGGCGCAGGATCTCCGCCGTGCCCTCGGTCGCCGTGATCGTGAAGCCGAGCTGCTGCAGCCGGTGCACCGGGAGCACGATGGCGCGCTTGTCGGTGTCGGCGACGCTCACGAACACGGTGCCGCTCGTCGGCAGACCGCCGTACGCGGCTTCCTGCGACTTGAGGAACGCGCGCGGGAAGTCGCGGTCGATGCCCATGACCTCGCCGGTGGAGCGCATCTCCGGGCTGAGCACCGAGTCGACGACCTGGCCGTCGTGGGTGCGGAACCGGCGGAAGGGCAGCACGGCCTCCTTCACGGCGATCGGGGACTGGATCGGCACGAACGCGCCGTCGCGGGCGGGCAGGAGCCCCTCGGCGACGAGCGTGTCGATCGTCGTGCCGGTCATGATCCGCGACGCCGCCTTGGCCAGCGGGATGCCGAGCGCCTTCGAGACGAACGGGACCGTGCGGCTGGCGCGCGGGTTCGCCTCGAGGACGTAGAGCACGCCCGCGCCGATGGCGAACTGCACGTTGAGCAGGCCCTGGACGCCGATGCCGCGCGCGATCTTCTCGGTCGCGTCCACGACGCCCTGGATCTCGGCACGGCCGAGGCCGACCGGCGGCAGGGTGCAGGCCGAGTCGCCGGAGTGGATGCCGGCCTCTTCGAGGTGCTCCATGATCCCGCCGATGTAGAGCCGCTCGCCGTCGAAGAGCGCGTCGACGTCGATCTCCACCGCGTCGTCGAGGAAGCGGTCGACCAGCAGCGGGAGCTCCGGGCCGATGATCGCCTGGTCGGCCATCCGGTCGAAGTAGTCCGCGAGCGACGGGGAGTCGTACAGGATCTCCATGCCGCGGCCGCCGAGCACGAAGGACGGGCGGACGAGGACGGGGTAGCCGATCTCCTCGGCCACCGCGGTCGCGCTGGCAAGGTCGTGGGCGGTGCCGTTCCGGGGCGCGAGCAGGCCCGCAGCGTCGAGGATGGCGGAGAACTGGCCGCGCTCCTCGGCGGAGTCGATCGCGCTCGGGCTGGTGCCGAGGATCGGGATGCCCGCAGCCTCGAGCGGCTTCGCGAGCCCGAGGGCCGTCTGGCCGCCGAGCTGCACGACCACGCCGACGAGCTCACCGGACGCCGCCTCGGCCTCGATGACCTCGAGGACGTCCTCGGTGGTCAGCGGCTCGAAGTACAGGCGGTCCGAGGTGTCGTAGTCGGTCGAGACCGTCTCCGGGTTGCAGTTGATCATGATCGTCTCGAACCCGGCGGCGCTCAGCGCGAAGGACGCGTGCACGCAGGAGTAGTCGAACTCGACGCCCTGCCCGATGCGGTTCGGGCCGGAGCCGAGGATGACGACCTTCTTGCGGTCGCTCGGGGCGACCTCGGTCTCGGCGTCGTACGACGAGTAGTGGTACGGCGTCAGGGCCGGGAACTCGCCGGCGCAGGTGTCGACGGTCTTGAACACCGGGCGGATGCCCTCGGCGTGACGGGCGTCACGGGCCTGCTGCTCGGTGATCCCGCGCAGCGACGCGATCTGCGCGTCGCTGAAGCCGTGCTCCTTGGCCCAGCGGAGGGTGTCGGCGTCGAGGGTCTCGGCGTTCTTGACCTCCAGAGCGACTTCGTTGATCAACACGATCTGGTCGATGAACCACGGGTCGATCTTGGTGGCCTCGAAGACCTCGTCGGCGGTGGCGCCCGCGACGAGCGCCTGCTGCACGGTGACGATGCGACCGTCGGTCGGGATCGCCGACTTCTGCAGCAGCGCGTTCTTGTCGAGCTCGGCCGCCGGGGTGTCCCAGTGGAACGACGAGCCGCGCTTCTCGAGCGAGCGGAGCGACTTCTGCAGCGCCGTCGCGTAGTTGCGGCCGATCGCCATCGCCTCGCCGACGCTCTTCATCGTCGTGGTGAGCGTGGCGTCCGCCGCGGGGAACTTCTCGAACGCGAACCGCGGGGTCTTCACGACCACGTAGTCGAGCGTCGGCTCGAAGCTGGCCGGGGTGACGCGGGTGATGTCGTTCTCGATCTCGTCGAGGCGGTACCCGATCGCGAGCTTCGCGGCGATCTTCGCGATCGGGAAGCCCGTCGCCTTCGACGCGAGCGCCGAGGAGCGGGAGACGCGCGGGTTCATCTCGATGACGATGACGCGGCCGTTCGACGGGTCGACGGCGAACTGGATGTTGCAGCCGCCGGTGTCGACGCCGACGCGACGGATGATGTCGATGCCGATGTCGCGCATGTTCTGGTACTCGCGGTCGGTCAGCGTCAGCGCGGGGGCGACGGTGATCGAGTCGCCGGTGTGGACGCCCACGGGGTCGACGTTCTCGATCGAGCAGATCACGACGGTGTTGTCGTAGTTGTCGCGCATCAGCTCGAGCTCGTACTCCTTCCAGCCGAGGATCGACTCCTCGAGCAGGACCTCGGTCGTCGGGCTGGACTGCAGCCCGTCGCCGACGAAGCGGACGAGTTCTTCCTCGTTGTAGGCGAAGCCGGAGCCGAGGCCACCCATGGTGAAGGACGGACGGACGACGAGCGGGTAGCCGAGGTCCTGCGCGTACTCCTTCGCCTCTTCCAAGGTGTGCGCGATGTGGCTGCGCGCGACGTCGGCACCGGACTCGAGGACGAGCTCCTTGAAGAGCTGGCGGTCCTCACCGCGCTGGATGGCGTCGACCTTCGCGCCGATGAGCTCCACGCCGTACTTGTCGAGGATGCCCTCGGCGTCGAGCTTGATCGCGGCGTTCAGGGCGGTCTGGCCGCCGAGGGTCGGCAGCACGGCGTCCGGCTGCTCGATCTTGATGATCTCCTCGAGCGAGGCGCTCGTGATCGGCTCGATGTACGTCGCGTCGGCGAAGTCCGGGTCGGTCATGATCGTCGCCGGGTTCGGGTTGACGAGGATCACGCGGACGCCCTCGGCACGGAGGACGCGGCACGCCTGGGTGCCGGAGTAGTCGAACTCGGCGGCCTGCCCGATGACGATCGGGCCGGAGCCGATGACGAGGACGGAGTTGATGTCTGCGCGCTTCGGCATCAGTTGGCTTCCTTGGTGATGTCTGCTGCGGGGGTCGTGGCGTCGGCGGTCGCCGCGTCGAGCGGCGCCCCGTCGCGACGCTCGCGCACCAGGTCCGCGAACCGGTCGAAGAGGTACATGGAGTCGTGCGGGCCGGCCGCCGCCTCGGGGTGGTACTGCACGCTGAACGCGGGCACGTCGAGCGCGCGGAGGCCCTCGACCACCTGGTCGTTCAGGGAGTAGTGCGAGACCTCGACGCGACCGAAGCCGGCCGGTGACTCGACGACCTCGCCGAGGGGCGCGTCGACCGCGAAGCCGTGGTTCTGGCTCGTGATCTCGACCTTGCCGGTCACGGTGTCGAGCACCGGCTGGTTGATGCCGCGGTGCCCGAACGGGAGCTTGTACGTGCCGAACCCGAGGGCCCGTCCGAGCAGCTGGTTGCCGAAGCAGATGCCGAAGAACGGGCGCCCGGTCTTCAGGCTGCCCTGGAGCAGCTCGACCTGGGCGTCCGACGCGGCAGGGTCACCAGGGCCGTTCGAGTAGAAGAGCGCGTCCGGCGCGAGGGCCTCGAGCTCGTCGGCGGTGATGTCCTGCGGCACGACGTGCACCTCGAAGCCGCGCTCCGCGAGGTACCGCGTGGTCGAGGCCTTCACGCCGAGGTCGAGCACGGCCAGCGTACCGATCTGCTCGCCGACCGCGGGGACCACGTAGGTCTCGGGCGTCGACACGATCGACGAGAAGCTCGCGCCCGCCATCGTGGCCTGCGCGCGGACCGCGTCGAGCTGCTCCGACTCGGACAGCGCGGCGTCGGCGCCGCTGAACACGCCGCCCTTCATTGCGCCCGCGTCGCGGATCCGGCGGGTGAGCGCCCGGGTGTCGATCCCGGAGATGCCGACGATGCCGTCCCGCACGAGGTGGTCGTCGAGCGACGCGTTCGCGCGGTGGTTCGACACGATGCGGCTGGGGTCGCGCACGACGTACCCGGCGACCCAGATGCGACGGGACTCGGGGTCCTCGTCGTTCACACCCGTGTTGCCGATGTGCGGCGCGGTCTGCACCACGATCTGTCCGGCGTAGGAGGGGTCGGTGAGCGTCTCCTGGTACCCGGTCATGCCGGTCGCGAAGACCACCTCGCCGAGCGTGCGCCCGCGGGCGCCGTAGGCCCAGCCGTCGTACCGGGTGCCGTCCTCGAGGACCAGTACGGCCCGTTCGCGTGTCATCAGTTCGTCCCTTCGCCCGCGGTGTGCGGGTGTTCGTGCTTCGTCGACAGTCCCTGCAGGGCGGCCAGTGCTGCGCCGTCGCCCTCCGGGAACCGGAAGTAGGTGTCGAGGTCCGACGCACCTGCGGCGCCGGTCGCCGTCCATCGCAGACGGACCAGTCCCCCGGGCTCGACCACGCGGTCGATGGCCCACGTGGCGCGGTCGGCGCCGCGGACGGCGGAGGCTTCGATCCAGCGGTCCGGGGTGCCGGCGTGGTGGAGCACCACGCCGGTGTCGTGGACGGTCACGCCGCCGCGGCCCCGGAAGCCGAGTCCGCCAGCGGTGATCCGCTCGAGCGGTTGGTCGGCGCGGGTCGTCGCGACGGTGAAGCCGTCCCAGGACCCGGCCGCCGGTCCGACGTCGGTCGGCACCGGGACGGGAGGCACGGATTCCGCCTGCTTCCTCGCCCGCGTCCGCCAGGTGCGTGCCATGGCGACGAACAGCGCGACGACGAGGGCGAGGATGATCCCGCCTTCGAGCCAGCGCAGCGCGTCACCGCTCATGCCGTCGCCTCCGCCCGCGCGGCGCGCGCGTGTCCGGCGACCGTCTCGGCGTCGACGAGCTCCCCCGCCAGGAGCGTGGGGTACCCGTGGTGGAAGGTCGCGACGACCCGGCCCGGGAGCCGCATGCCGAGGTACGGCGAGTTCTGCGACTGCCCGGCGAGGTCGGCGACGGAGAACTCGCGGACGGCCGTCGGGTCGTACAGGGTGATCTCGGCCGGTGCGCCCTCGGCGATCCGCTGCCCGTGCCCCTCGACCTGGCCGATGCGCGCGGGCGCCTCGGACAGGACGCGCGCGACGTCGGCCCAGTCGAGCCGGCCGTCGTCGACCACGGCGGACTGCACGACGCTCAGCGCGGACTCGAGGCCGACCATGCCGTTCGCCGCCGCGGGCCACTCGCAGCACTTCGCCTCGGCCGTGTGCGGCGCGTGGTCGGTCGCGACGATGTCGATCGTGCCGTCGGCCAGGGCGGCCCGGAGCGCGTCGACGTCCTCGCGGGAGCGCAGCGGCGGGTTGACCTTGTACCGGGCGTCGTAGCCGGGAGCGCCGTCGTGCCCGGCGATGAGGTCCTCGGTCAGCACCAGGTGGTGCGGCGTGACCTCGGCGGTGACGTCGATGCCGCGGGACTTCGCCCAGCGGATCACCTCGACGCTGCCGGCGGTCGAGACGTGGCACACGTGCAGCCGGGCCCCGACGTGGTCGGCGAGCAGGACGTCGCGGGCGATGATCGCCTCTTCCGCGACCGCGGGCCAACCGGCGAGCCCGAGCTCCGACGACAGCCGCCCCTCGTTCATCTGGGCGCCGATGGTCAGCCTCGGCTCCTGTGCGTGCTGCGCGAGCACCCCGCCGAAGCCCTTGATGTACTCGAGCGCCCGGCGCATGAGGAGCGGGTCGGACACGCACGAACCGTCGTCCGAGAAGACCCGGACCTTCGCCCGGCTCGTCGCCATGGCGCCGATCTCAGACAGGTGGGTGCCCTGGAGTCCCTGGGAGACCGCGCCGATCGGGCGCACCGTGACGTACCCGGCGTCGTCGCCGAGCGCCTGCACCTGCTCGACCACACCGGCGGTGTCCGCCACCGGCGACGAGTTCGCCATCGCGTTGACGGCGGTGAAGCCGCCAGCGGCCGCGGCACGCGAGCCGGTGAGGACCGTCTCCGACTCCTCGAAGCCGGGCTCGCGCAGGTGGGTGTGGAGGTCCACGAGACCGGGCAGGGCGATCAGACCGTCCGCGTCGACGACCGTGGCGCCGGCCGCGTCGAGACCGGAGCCGACCGCGGTGATGCGCCGCGCCTCCAGGCGGATGTCGGCACGCGTGCCGTCGACCAGCTGCGCGCCGCGGATGAGGTGGGCGGTCATGCGACGGTCTCCTTCGTTGCTGCGGTCGCTTCGGACCCGGTCAGGGCCAGGTAGAGCACGGCCATCCGGACC
The DNA here is from genome assembly GCF_044746255.1 of Curtobacterium sp. NPDC086286. NCBI lineage: Bacteria > Bacillati > Actinomycetota > Actinomycetes > Micrococcales > Microbacteriaceae > Curtobacterium > Curtobacterium sp. NPDC086286. Next base: position 661,465 of record NZ_JBIVBW010000001.1, on the reverse strand, counting down.
GACACGCCGTTCTCGACCTGCTCGACGACCGTCGAGCGGGGGTCGTCGGCGGCGACGCCGGCGATCTCGAGCCCGCGGTTCATCGGGCCCGGGTGCATGATCAGCGTGCGCTCGTCGAGCCGGGCGAACCGGCTCGCCGTGAGGCCCCAGTGCCGGGTGTACTCGCGCGGGTTCGGGAAGAACGCGTCGTTCATCCGCTCCTGCTGGATGCGCAGGGTCATCACGACGTCCGGGTCCTCGGCGAGGGCGACGTCGAGGTCGTGGTGCACCGCGGCGCCGAACGGCGTGCTCGCGACCGGGAGCAGGGTCGGCGGCGCGGCGAACGTGACGCTCGCGCCGAGGGTCTGCAGGAGCCAGGCGTTGCTCCGAGCGACCCGGCTGTGCAGCACGTCGCCGACGATGAGCACTCGGACGCCGTCGAGGCCCTGGCCCCGACTGCCGGCACCGTGCAGGCGCCGACGCATCGTGAACGCGTCGAGCAGGGCCTGCGTGGGGTGCTCGTGCGTGCCGTCACCGGCGTTGACGACCGGGACGTCGATCCAGTCGGCGTCGGCGAGGACCCGCGGCGCACCGGACGCGCCGTGGCGCATCACGATGCCGTCGATGCCCATCGCGCCGAGGGTCTGCACGGTGTCCTTGAGGGACTCGCCCTTGGAGACGCTCGAGCCCTTCGCCGCGAAGTTGAGGACGTCGGCGGAGAGGCGCTTGGCGGCCGCCTCGAACGAGATCCGGGTGCGCGTGGAGTCCTCGAAGAAGAGGTTCACGACGGTCTTGCCGCGCAGCGCGGGGAGCTTGCGGACCTCGCGCGTGTTGACCTCGGCCATCTCCTCGGCGACGTCGAGGATGTGGATCGCCTCGGCGCGGGAGAGGTCGGCGGTGGAGAGGAGGTGCTTCACGCTGCACCCCCGTCGCCCTGCTCGATGACGACCTCGTCGGTGCCGTCGGTCTCGGTCAGCCGGAGCGTCACCCGCTCGTCGGAGGCCGTCGGCAGGTTCTTGCCGACGTGGTCCGCGCGGATCGGGAGCTCGCGGTGGCCCCGGTCGACGAGCACGGCGAGCCGGACCGCCCGCGGGCGACCGATGCCCTGGAGCGCGTCGAGCGCCGCCCGGACCGTGCGACCGGAGTACAGGACGTCGTCGACGAGGACCACGACCTTGCCGTCGATGCCGCTCGCCGGGATGGTCGTCCGGTGCGGCGCGCGACCGATGCCGTGGCCGAGGTCGTCGCGGTGCATCGTGACGTCGAGCGTGCCGACGCGGTGCGACCTGCCGGCGTCCGCGCCGGTCGCTGCCGGTTCGCTCGTCCGCTCGGGCTCGATGTCCGCCCACTCGGGCTCGATGTCCGCCAGGATGCGGTCGAGCCGCTCGGCCAGGACGGCACCCCGCGTCGGGATGCCCAGGAGCACGAGGTCCGAGGCACCGTGGTTGGCCTCGAGGATCTCGTGCGCGATGCGTGTCAGAGCACGCGTGATGTCGGAGTGCTGCAGGACCGTTCTGGTGCCCACGCCGACCTCCTTCCCCGCCTCACCGGACGGCATTAAAGGATGCTGACGTGGTCAACCCTACCGGGACTCCTGGTCCTCTGCGACCGTCCGACCGGACGGTGCACCGCTCGACTTCTCGCCCGGCGCGCGGCCGCCGGCGACGGCCCCGAGCACACCGTTGACGAACCCGGCGGACTCCTCCGTCGAGAGCGACTGGGCCAGCTCGACCGCCTCGGCGATCGCGACCGCGTCGGGGACCTCGGGGTTGAACCGGAGCTCCCAGACGCCCATGCGCAGGATGCAGCGGTCGAGCACCGGCATGCGGGCGATCGACCAGCCCTGGGCGTGCTCGACGATCACGGCGTCGATCTCGTGGCGGGCGTCGTCGACACCCGTGACGATCTGGCGGGCGTAGTCCCAGCTGGAGGCACGCTCCGGCTGGTCGAGGTGCCGGACGGTCTCGGTCGCGAGGACGTCCGCGATCGGGAGCTCACGCACCTCGGCCACGTACAGCATGTCGAGGGCGCGCTTGCGGGCCTTCGAACGAGCACTCATACGGGCGTCGCCTAGGAGTTGACGCGGCCGAGGAAGCTGCCGTCGCGCGTGTCGATCTTCACCGTGGTGCCGCTCTCGAGGTAGAGCGGGACCTGGATGCGGTGGCCGGTCGCGATGATCGTCGCGTCCTTCGTGCCACCGGACGAGCGGTCGCCCTGCAGGCCGGGCTCGGTCTCGACCTCGGTCACGATCGACGTCGGGAGCTCGACGTAGAGCGGGTTGCCCTCGTTCATCGCGATGGTGACCATCGCGGACTCGAGCAGGTAGTTCTTCGCGTCGCCGACGACCGTCGCCGAGACCGGGATCTGGTCGTAGGTGTCGGTGTCCATGAACACGTAGGAGTCGCCGTCCTCGTAGAGGAACTGGTAGTCACGGCGGTCGACCGTCGCGGTGTCGATCTTCGCGCCCGCGTTGAAGGTGCGGTCGACGACCTTGCCCGACACGACGTTCTTCAGCTTGGTGCGGACGAACGCGCCGCCCTTGCCCGGCTTGACGTGCTGGAACTCGACGACCGACCAGAGCTGCCCGTCGATGATGAGAACGGCGCCGTTCTTGATGTCAGTGGTACTGGCCATGAGTCTTCGATGTCCCGTTCGATCGTCTTGTGAAGGTCTGCGGACCGCGCTGGGTCCCGGACGAGTGTAGCGGACGGGTCGTGGCGTCCCCGCGCAGTGCTTGTACGGTCACTCTCGTCGCCGCGCGCGGATCGCGTCGACCGCCGCCCAGGCGAGCAGCACCACCGCCGCTCCCCCGAGCAGCGCTCCGGCCACCCCGGTCGAGATGACCGCCGTCGGCCGGGCCGGCAGCGCGAGGTACACGATCGACAGGATGCCGGCCCCGGCGCCGAGCAGCACGAGCAGCACCCGCCGGACCACCCCGTTCAGCGTCCGTCGGTCCCGCCGGTCCGCGAACAGCCGGATGTTGACCGACAGCTTGCCGGTCTCGATCGCCTCGCCGATGCGGTCCACCCGGCGCGGCAGCCGGCGTGCGGCCGTCACCGCGCCGAACAGCTCGCGCACCGCCACGTCCCGGAGCTTGCCCGGCCGCAGCTGGTCGCGGATCTGTTCGGAGGCGAGTCCGCGTGACTCCTCGAGCAGGTCGAACGAGGGGGCGAGCGTGCGCAGCGTCCCCTCGAAGATCGCCAGGGCGCGCGCGGCGGCGACGAAGTCCGGCGGCGCCTTCAACCGGTACCGCCCGAACACCGCGACGGCGTCGTCCACCGTGTCGACGCCGATCCGGGCACCCGGACCGAGCTCGTCCGCGACGAAGCGCGCGATGTCCCGGCGGAAGTCGGGTTCGTCCTGGGCGTCCCGGACCGGTGCCATCCGGAGCACCGCGTCGGCGATCCGCGACGTGTCGTCCTGGATGTACGCGGCGAGCAGCTCCTGCACGATGTCCCGCAGGCCGGGGTCGAGCCTGCCCACCGATCCGAAGTCGATGAGCGCCGGCCGGCCGTCGGGCAGCAGCAGGACGTTCCCGGGGTGGAGGTCACCGTGGTACACCCCGTCGAACACCACCTGCCGGAGGAACGCCCGGAGGATCGACCGCATCGGCTGGTCGAGGTCGCGGTCGCTCCGCTCGGCCCGGATCGCGCTGAGGGTGTCCCCCTCGAGGAACTCCATCACGAGCACGCGCCGACCGGAGAGCTCCGGGTACGGGTCCGGGAAGCGCACCTCGTCGGGGCGGGCGCTCCGGCGCTGGGCAGCCCGCAGTGCCTCGAGGTTCCGGAGCTCCGAGCTGAAGTCGACCTGCCGCACGAGGTCGTCGGCGTACTGCTGGGCCACGTCCTGCACGCCGACCTGACGGGCCTCGACCGACCAGCGCGCCATGAACCGCACGACGCGGAGGGCGATGTCGACGTCGCGCCGCACGGCCTGGTCGATGCCGGGCCGCTGCACCTTGACGGCGACGCTCGTGCCGTCGGCGAGGCGGGCTCGGTGGACCTGTGCGATCGACGCCGCGGCCACCGGGACCGGGTCGAAGGCCGCGAAGACCTCGTCCACGGGGGCGCCGAGTTCACGTTCGAGCAGCGCTGCGACCTCGTCCGCGGGTGCCGGGGACACGTTCCGCTGCAGGTGTGCGAGTCCCTCGGTCCACTCCTCGGGGAGCAGGTCGTCGCGGGTCGAGAGAAGTTGTCCCATCTTCACGAACCCGCCGCCGGCCTCCTCGAGCGCACGGCGCAGGTGCTCGGCCTGGCTGCGGCGGAGGTCCGAGGTCGCCGGGTCGTGCGAGAAGTCCAGGCGCCGGAACGGGACGAGGCCGTGCCGGCGTGCGATCGACAGCAGCTCGGTGAACCGGCGGGCACGGGACCGGACGGTCCCGGGGTCGGTCGCGTCCGGTGTGGACAGGTCGCTCAGGCGTGGCGGGGTGGGCACGGTTCCAGTCTGCTCCCCCGCCCTGCGTGGTCGGTTCCTCCACAGCCTGGAGGCGCGGCTCGCCGTCCCCAGGTCGGCCGACGCCCGTCCTGCGGCCGCCTCCACTGCGTCAGGCTGCGACCGATTCACCTGGTCCGTCTCGCAGCACCAGGGTGATCAGACATACGACATCTCGGCAACTGTGCTCCGGGGACTCGCCGACGTATCGTGGTGGTCCAAGGCGGACCGGCGGCTCGCAGACCGCGCGTTGCGCCGCCGCGTCCCTCGGAGCAGGCCGACCGTCGACACGAAGGAGCCGGAGTGATGCCGATCTTCAGACGCCTCCCGGATGCGCTCGATCCCGACCGCGACGACGACGCGTACTGGGCATGGGAGAACGGAGCGACCATCGCCGAGTTCCACGAATGGAAGCGGACGGATGTCCTCACCGTGTCGATGCGGGTGAAGTGGTGGTGGCGACGGACCCGCCGCGTCCTCCGCTGAGCTAGACCCCGACCTCCTGGTAGGCGGTGAAGAGCAGGTGGTCCTCGGGTCCCTCGAGCGTGACCGGCTTGCCGACACCGTCGAGGATGATGAACCGGAGCATGCCGGCGCGGGCCTTCTTGTCTCGACGCATCGTGGCGAGGAGACCCTCCCAGCGGCCGATCCCGTAGGTCGTCGGCAGCTCGAGCGACTCGAGGATCGCGCGGTGCCGGTCCACCGTGGCGTCGTCGAGGTGTCCGGTGAGGCGCGCGAGCTCGGCGGCGAAGACCATGCCGACCGCGACGGCCGCTCCGTGTCGCCACTGGTACCGCTCGGCGTGCTCGATGGCGTGCCCGAGGGTGTGCCCGTAGTTCAGGATCTCGCGGCGGCCCTGCTCGGTGAAGTCGTCCGAGACGACCTGCGCCTTGAGCTCGATCGCGAGCTCGACGACGCGACGGAACTCCGGCGTGGTCGGGTCGGTGACGCGGTCGACGTCGGCCTCGATGATGTCGAGGATCTCCGGGACGGCGATGAAGCCGGCCTTCACGATCTCGGCGAAGCCAGTGAGGATCTCGTTGCGGGGCAGCGTGGCGACGAGGTCGATGTCGGCGACGACCGCGCGGGGTGCGTAGAAGGCGCCGACGAGGTTCTTGCCCTCGTTGGTGTTGATGCCGGTCTTGCCGCCGACGCTCGCGTCCACCATGCCGAGGACGCTCGTGGGGATCGCGACGTACGGCACCCCGCGCAGCCAGGTCGCCGCGACGAACCCGGCGAGGTCGGTCACGGCACCGCCGCCGAGGCCGATGACGGCGTCGGTGCGGGTGAAGTCGGACTGCCCCATGATCTGCCAGCAGAACGCGGCGACCTCGACGCGCTTGGCGCCCTCGGCGTCCGGGACCTCGGCGATGAGGGCCTCGAGGCCGGCGTCGACGAGCAGGTCGCGCAGCGCGTTCGCCCGGGCGCCGAGCGTCGGGGCGTGCACGATCAGGACCTTGGCGACACGGGGGCCGAGGAGCGCCGGCACCGAGCCGAGCAGGCCGTTGCCGACGGCCACGACGTAGCCGTCCGCGCCGCCGACGCGGATCTCGGTGGTGCCCTCGGGGAGGACGGACTGGGTCGGGTCGGTCACGCTGTTCCTTCGCTCGTGGGTGCACCGGTGCGGGCCGGAGGGGTCTCGTTGCGCAGCCACGCGACGACGTCGTCGACGACGCGCGACATCGGCCGGCGCGAGGTGTCGAACACCGCGTGCGCGAGCTCGGCGTAGGTCGCCGCTCGCGCGTCCATGATCGTCTGCCACGCGTCGATGCCGCCGTTCGCCAGGAGCGGGCGGTCGCTGCCGGCGATCCGGTCGGCGACGGCCTCGGGCGAGACGGTCAGCAGGACGATGCGCGCTCCGGCCATGGCCTCGCGCGTGTCGACGTGGGTGACGGCCCCGCCACCGACGGCGATGACGCCCCCGGTCGACAGCGCTGCCCGGACGGCTGCCGCCTCGAGTTCACGGAAGGCGGCCTCGCCGCGGTCCGCGAAGATCCCGGGGATCGGACCGTGCTCGCGGACGATCACCCGGTCGGTGTCGGTGAACGGGACGCCCAGCGCCTTCGCCACGCGCTTGCCGACGCTGGACTTGCCGGCGCCCATCGGCCCGATGATGACGACCGGGGCTGCGGGACCGGCCGACGGCGACGCCGCCGCCGGCTCGGGTGTGTGCGTCACCAGGCCGAGGAGTGCTCGGCGGCCTCGGTGCTGCGGGTGCGCAGCGTCTCCGGGATCGACGCGAGGTACGCGTCGAGGTTCCGCTTCGTCTCGACGACGTTGTCGCCACCGAACTTCTCGAGCACGGCGTCGGCGAGGACGAGCGCGACCATGGCCTCGGCCACGACACCGGCGGCCGGCACGGCACAGACGTCGGAGCGCTGGTGGTGCGCCGAGGCGTCCTCACCCGTGGCGACGTCGATGGTGTGCAGCGCGTGCGGGACGGTCGCGATCGGCTTCATGCCGGCGCGGACGCGGAGCACGGTGCCCGTGGACATGCCACCCTCGGTGCCGCCGGCGCGGTCGGACGTGCGGTAGATCTCGCCGTCTTCGCGGAAGAGCTCGTCGTGCGCCTCGGACCCGCGGCGGGCAGCGGTCGCGAAGCCGTCGCCGACCTCGACGCCCTTGATCGCCTGGATGCCCATGATCGCCGCGGCGAGGCGGGCGTCGAGCCGGCGGTCCCACTGCACGTGCGATCCGAGTCCGGGCGGGACGCCGTAGAACAGCACCTCGACGACGCCGCCGAGGGTGTCGCCGTCCTTCTTCGCGGCTTCGACCTCGGTCACCATGCGGGCGGAGGTCTCGGCATCGAAGCACCGCAGCTGGTCGTCGTCGAGGCGGTCGACGTCGTCCGGCAGGGGCAGCGCGGTGCCGTCGGGGACGCGGACGGTGCCGACCTGCAGCGTGTGCGCGACCGATCGGATGCCGAGCTCGGCCAGGAAGGACTTCGCGACGGCGCCGAGCGCGACCCGGGCCGCGGTCTCGCGAGCGCTCGCGCGTTCGAGGATCGGGCGGGCCTCGTCGAAGCCGTACTTCTGCATGCCGACGAGGTCGGCGTGCCCCGGACGCGGACGGGTGAGCGGGGCGCTCCGACCACGGGAGAGGTCGGTCTGCTCGACGGGCTCGGGGTTCATGACCTCGACCCACTTCGGCCACTCGGTGTTGCCGATGCGGATCGCGATCGGGCTGCCGAGGGAGTAGCCGTGCCGGACGCCGCCGGAGACGTGCAGTTCGTCCTGCTCGAACTTCATGCGGGAGCCGCGGCCGTAGCCGAGCTTGCGTCGCGCGAGATCGGTACGGATGGACTCGAACGACACCGGGACACCCGCGGGCAGGCCCTCGAGCATCGCGATCAGTTCGGGTCCGTGGGACTCACCAGCAGTCAACCAACGAAGCATGGTGTCCATCTTCCCACAGCCCGGGCCCCGTGCGACGCCGCTCGACTACTGGTAGTCGGGGTGTGCCCGGAGCCACGCCTGGAACTGGTCGACCGCGACGAGGTGCTGCGCGTACGTGTCGGAGAACACTGTCTCACCGGTCTCGAGGTTCACCGTCACGAAGTACAGCCACTTCCCCTGCGCCATGTTCGTGACGGCCTTGATCGCGATGTCACCGGGGTTCGAGATCGGCGCCGGCGGCAGGCCGTCGTGCACGTAGGTGTTGTACTTGTTCGACGCATCCTTGCGCTCAGCGTCGGTCGTCGTCACCCGGTGGGTGTTGCCCGTGCCGTAGGCGACCGTCGCGTCGGACTGCAGCGGCATGTCGATGTCGAGCCGGTTCTGGAACACCCGCGCGACCTTCGGGTAGTCGGCGGCGAGGCCGGCCTCCTTCTGCACGAGCGAGGCGAAGACGATCACGCGCTCCTGGTCGGCCTCGGCCACACCGGCGGCCGAGAGGTGCTCCTTCATCGTGTCGACCATCGACTTGAAGTACTCCGTCGCGCTCCACCCCGGGTTGATCGGGTAGGTCGCGGGGAACAGCCAGCCCTCGAGCGTGGTCGTGTTCGCCGGCAGGTCGTACGCGGAGAGGTCCTTCGCCGCAGCGGAGACCTCGGCGGCGGAGAGCCCCGCCTTCGAGACCATGCCGGCCTCGATGTCCTTGAGCGCCGTGCCCTCGGGGATCACGATGGAGGCCTGGACGCGGTTGTCCTTGTCCTGCAGCGCCGCGAGGGCCGCCTTCGAGCTCATCTTCTTCTTGAGCGCGTACGACCCCGGCTGGAACTGGACGTCCGGCGAGGCGAGCAGGAGCTTGTAGAAGACCTTCGAGTCCTTCACGACACCGCTGCGCTGCAGGGTCGCGGCGACGTTCTCGCCGATGTCGCCCTGCTTGATGGTGATCGTCACCTTGCTGGTGCCGTCGCCGGAGTAGTCGTCGGGCTCCTGCGAACCGCTGATGGCGGCGACGAGCTGCTGGACCTTGGGCGCCGCGAAGGAGTACGCGGACACCCCGACCGCGAGGACCACCGCGACGATGACGATGCCCGCGATGAGCGGGCCGCGACGACGCTTCGGACGCGGCTCACGCGGGCCGCGTGGCGACCTGGAGGCGCCCCCACGTCCACCGCGACCGCCGCGTCCACCGTCTCCCGCGCCTCCGGGGCCGTTGCCGGGCTGGTCGGGACCACCTGCGCCGGCACCCGCGCCGGCGGCCGTGGCCGTGCCGGCGTCACCGCCGCGTGCCGCGGCACGCGCGTCGTCGTCGACGTGGAGTTCGCCGGTGAGGAGCGCGTGCACGTCCGGGTGCAGCTCGTCGGGTGACGACGCCGCCGGGGCGTCCGCCGCGGCGGCGCGACGGTCGTCGTCGGCCCGGCCGAGGTCGGGACGGTCGGTGCTCGACCCGGCCGCGTCGGTGGTGGCCGGGCTCGCGTCCGCGGGGCCCGCTTCGGCGCGTGCCCGCGCGGCTTCGGCGGCGCGTGCTTCGCGTCGGGACATCGGTCGACCGGTCGCGTCCGGGGCGCCGTTCCGCGCACCGGTGGTCTCGCCCGCGTCACCGCGTGCGTCGGGGGTCTCCGCACGGTCGGAAGTCGTCTTCCGCCGCTCGGCGTCGTTGCCGGGCGCGATGATCGCGTTCCAGTCCAGGTCGTCTGCCAACGGTCCTCGGGTCTCTCGGTCGGGAACTCCGTCTGGGCTCGGGGTGCTGGGCGACGGTGTGGCAGCCGCGTTCAGGCGAGCACTGCGGTGGTCCGCAGTTTCAGGGGAGCGTGGCCCCGGGTGGGGCACTGGCCGCACGCTCGTGGTCGAGCGCGTGTTGCAGAATGATAACAGCGGCCGCTTGGTCGATCACGGCGCGGGACTTCTTCGTGTTCTTGCCGGCCTGGTGCAGGCCGCGCTGGGCCGTCACGGTCGAGAGTCGTTCGTCGACCAGACGCACCGGACGGTGTTCCGCCAGGCGCCCGGCGAACTCCCGGGCGTCCGCCGTGGACGGGGTGTCCCCGCCCGACATCGAGAGCGGCAGCCCGACGACGATCTCGAGGACGTCGTACTCCTCCGCGATCTCGAGGATCCGCCGGACGTCCGTGGCGTCGTGCCGGGCGACGGTCTCGACGGGCGTCGCGAGGAGCCCGTCACGGTCGCACACGGCGACCCCGATCCGGGCGCGGCCGACGTCGACACCGAGCCGGCGCCCGGAACGGATCGCCACGATCAGGCCGCGAGCCGGTCGGTGACCGCGCGGAGGGCCGCCGGGAGCGCGGACGCGTCGGTGCCACCGCCCTGCGCGAGGTCCGGCTTGCCGCCGCCACCACCACCGAGGACGCCGGCGGCCTCCTTCGCGAGCGGTCCCGCCTGCACACCGGCGGCGCGGGCGGCGTCGTTCGTCGCGACGATGACCACCGGCTTGTCGTTGATGACCGCGCCGAGCACCACGACGGCGGCACCGTCGCCGAGCTGGCTGCGGACACCGGTCGCGAGCGCGCGGAGGTCGTCACCGGACTGGAGTCCCTGGACGGACTCGGCCACGACGGTCGTCGCGCCCACCGTCGTCGCCTGGCGTGCGATCGCCGGGACGCGCTGCTGGAGGTTGGCGGACTCGAACTCGGCGACGCGCTTCTGCGCCGTCCGCAGGTCCTCCATCAGGGACTGCACGCGGGTCGGCAGGTCCTCTCGGGGGGCCTTGAGCGCGCTCGACAGCTGGGACACGATGGTCCGCTCGACGGCGAGGTCGCGGAAGCCCTCGAGCCCGACGAGCGCCTCGACGCGGCGGTTGGTCGAACCGACGCTCGACTCCCCCACGAGGTTGACGAGCCCGACCTGGGCGCTGGACGCCACGTGCGTGCCACCGCAGAGCTCACGGGACCACGGGCCGCCGATGTCGACCATGCGGACCTCGGAGCCGTACTTCTCGCCGAACAGCGCCTGCGCGCCGAGCGACTTGGCCTCGTCGAGCGGGAGCACGCGCGTCGAGACCTCGAGGTCGGAGCGGATCGCGTTGTTCACGACCTCCTCGATCTCGGAACGGGTCTCGAGCGAGACCGGCTGCGACCACGAGAAGTCGAGCCGCATGTAGCCCGACTTGTTGTACGAACCGGCCTGGAGCGCCTCCGGGCCGAGGATGTCGCGCAGTGCGGCGTTCACGAGGTGCGTCGCCGAGTGCGCCTGGGTCGCACCGCGGCGGTACTCGGCGTCGACCACGGTCGTCGCCGGCGCACCGACACCGACCTCGCCCGAGCGCACCTGGACCGTGTGGCTCCACAGACCGGCGACGGGACGCTGGACGTCGAGCACCTCGAGGTCGAAGCCGTTGCCGACGATCGAGCCCTGGTCGGCGTCCTGACCACCGGACTCGGCGTAGAGGGAGGTCTCGCCGAGGATGACCTCGGCGATGTCGCCCGCGACCGCACGGTCGACGCTCACGCCGTCCACGATGATGCCGAGGATGTTCGTCTCGGCCTCGAGCGCGTCGTAGCCGAGGAAGACGGTCTCGCCCTTCGCCCGGAACGCGCTGTAGACGCTGAGGTCGGCGAGTGCGGTCTTCTTGCTCTTGGCGTCCGCCTTCGCCCGCGCCCGCTGCTCGGACATCAGGGTCTCGAACGCGGACCGGTCGACCTGGACGCCGGCTTCCTCAGCCATCTCCATCGTGAGGTCGATCGGGAAGCCGAAGGTGTCGTGCAGGAGGAACGCCGTGTCCCCGCCGATCGCGGGCGCGCCGTCCTGCTTCGCGCGCTCGACCGCGACATCGAGGATCGTCGTGCCCTGCGCGAGCGTGCGGAGGAAGGTCTCCTCTTCCGCGTAGGCGATGCGTGCGATGCGGTCGTAGTCGCTGCCGACCTCGGGGTAGGCGTCGCGCATGGCGTCACGCGACGCGGGGAAGAGCCGGGGGAAGGTCGCGCCCTCGACGCCGAGCAGGCGCATCGCGCGCACGGTGCGGCGGAGCAGGCGACGGAGGATGTAGCCGCGGCCCTCGTTCGACGGGGAGACGCCGTCGGCGATGAGCATGAGCGCCGACCGGACGTGGTCCGCGATGACGCGCATGCGGACGTCGTCCTCGTGCACGGCGCCGTACCGACGACCGGAGATCGCCGCCGCCTCGTCGAGGACCGGGCGCACCTGGTCGATCTCGTACATGTTGTCGACGCCCTGCTTGATGAAGGCGACGCGCTCGAGCCCCATGCCGGTGTCGATGTTCTTGTTCGGCAGCTCGCCCGTGATCTCGAAGTCGTACTTCGAACGGACGTCGGCGATCTGGTACTGCATGAACACGAGGTTCCAGATCTCGACGTAGCGGTCGTCGTCGGTCGCCGGACCGCCGTCGATGCCGTACTCCGGACCGCGGTCGAAGAAGATCTCGGAGCAGGGCCCCGCCGGCCCGGGCTGCCCGGTCGACCAGTAGTTGGTGTCCTTGCCGAGCCGCTGGATCCGGTCGTCGGGGAGCGAGGAGTGCTGCTTCCAGAAGGCGATCGCCTCGTCGTCGTCCTCGTACACGGTGACCCAGAGGTCGTCGGGCGAGAAGCCGAGCCCACCGTCCGGCTCGGGCGTCGTCAGGAACTGCCAGGCGTACTCGATCGCCTGCTCCTTGAAGTAGTCGCCGAACGAGAAGTTGCCGTTCATCTGGAAGAACGTGCCGTGCCGCGGGGTCTTGCCGACCTCTTCGATGTCGTTCGTGCGGATGCACTTCTGGACACTCGTGGCGCGGGGGTACGGCGCGGGGACGAGCCCGGTCAGGTACGGGATGAACGGCACCATGCCGGCGACCGTGAACAGGAGCGAGGGGTCGTCCGAGACGAGCGAGGCGGACGGGACGACGGTGTGGCCGCGGTCACCGAAGAACTGGAGCCAACGGCGGCGGATCTCTGCGGTCTGCATGGTGCTTCCTGGTTTCAGGTCGTGTGCGTGGGAGGGGTCGTCGGTCAGACGTCGGTGCGGAGCTCGGCCTCGCGAGAGCGGTAGCCCTCGGCGACGGCACCACGGAAGGCTTCCGCGCGAGCGTTCACGTCGGCGAAGAACCGCGCGCCACCGGGGGTGTTCGCGACCTTGTGCGCGACGGCGAACCCGATGACGACGCCGACGGCGACGAAGAACAGCTGCTTCACGGTGCCTCTCCCTCTCGTGCACGCGAGCGGTGCGTGCCCAGACGATCTTACCGACGACACCGGCCACCGACGCCGAACGGCGGGCCGCCCTCGTGAGAGGACGACCCGCCGTTCGGGTGTGATCAGTGGATCAGCGAGCTGCGTAGTACTCGACGACGAGCTGCACTTCACAGGTCACGGGGACCTCGGCGCGCTTCGGACGACGGACCAGGCGGGCCTGGAGCTTGTCGATCTCGACCTCGAGGTAGCCCGGGACCTTCGGCAGGACTTCCTGGTGCCCACCGGCGGCGGCGACCTGGAAGGGCTCGAGGGACTCGGAGCGCTGCTTCACGTGGATGAGCTGCCCCTCCTTCACGCGGAAGGACGGACGGTCGACGAGCTTGCCGTCGACCAGGATGTGACGGTGCACGATCAGCTGACGGGCCTGCGCGGTGGTGCGGGCGAAGCCGGCACGGAGCACGAGGGCGTCGAGGCGCTGCTCGAGGAGCTCGACCAGGTTCTCACCGGTCAGGCCCTTCGTCTTGCGGGCCTCTTCGAAGACGATCCGGAGCTGCTTCTCGCGGATGCCGTACTGGGCGCGCAGACGCTGCTTCTCACGGAGGCGGACGGCGTAGTCGCTGTCCGCACGACGGCGGGTGCGGCCGTGCTCACCGGGGCCGTAGGGGCGCTTCTCGAGGTAACGGGCCGCCTTCGGCGTCAGCGGGATGCCGAGCGCGCGCGAGAGGCGGGTCTTGCTGCGGGTACGTGACTTGGTAGACACAGGGTCCTTTTCTCTGTCTGAACTGAATGACTCGAGGGGATCCGTCCGACCGTGGGCAACGAGACACACGGAAGGGATCGGTCCCGACGACGGGATCCAGAGGGATGAGCCTGTGGGATCGGACGGCTACAGTCCGAACCTCTGCCCCCGTACCACCGGAGTGGCACTCTGTCCTCGACGCAGCCGTGCTCGAGGACCAGGACGTAGGCCCGGCAATGCTAGCAGGAACTCGGGGCGGCCACTACTCGCCGCGGGTGATCTTCCGGAGGCGCTCGAGTCGCGGCCCGACCTCGCGCTCGAAGCCGTTCGCCGTCGGGGTGTAGTACTCGGTGCCCTCGAGCGCGTCGGGCAGGTACTGCTGCTCGGCGACACCGTGCTCGGCGTCGTGCGAGTAGACGTAGCCCTTGCCGTGGCCGAGCCGCTTCGCGCCGGGGTAGTGCGCGTCGCGGAGGTGCATCGGCACGACCCCGAGCCGCCCGGCCTTGACGTCGGCGATCGCGGCGTTCACCCCGTTGTAGGCGGCGTTCGACTTCGGCGCGGTCGCCAGGTAGACGACCGCCTCGGCCAGGGGGATCCGGCCCTCGGGCATGCCGATGAGCTGGACGGCCTGTGCGGCCGCGACCGCGATGGGCAGGGCCTGGGGATCGGCCATGCCGATGTCCTCGGACGCCGAGATGATGATGCGACGGGCGATGAACCGCGGGTCCTCGCCCGCCTCGATCATGCGCGCCAGGTAGTGGAGTGCGGCGTCGACGTCGCTCCCCCGGACCGACTTGATGAACGCGCTGATGACGTCGTAGTGCTCGTCGCCCTGGCGGTCGTAGCGGAGCAGTGCCCGGTCGACCGCTGCGGCGACGGTGTCGGCGTCGACGACCGGGACGGTGTCGACACCGTCGAGGGTCCCGTCCGCGTCGTCGTCGGCCTGCGCCGCGACGGCCGAGGACGCCGCGGCCTCGAGCGCGGTGAGTGCCCGACGGGCGTCGCCGGAGGACAGCCGCACGATGGCGCTGCGGGCCTCGTCGCCGAGGACGACCGATCCGCCGAGGCCCCGCGGGTCCTCGACCGCGCGGTCGACGAGCATGCCGAGGTCCTCGTCGGTGAGGGGCTTGAGCGTGAGCAGCAGGGAGCGGGACAGCAGCGGCGAGATGACCGAGAACGACGGGTTCTCGGTCGTCGCCGCGATGAGGATGACCCAGCCGTTCTCGACGCCGGGCAGCAGGGCGTCCTGCTGGGCCTTGCTGAAGCGGTGGATCTCGTCGAGGAAGAGGACCGTGGTCGAGCCGTAGAGGTCGCGGTGCGTGAGCGCCTTCTCCATGACCTCGCGCACGTCCTTCACGCCGGCGGTCACGGCCGACAGCTCGACGAACTCGCGACCGGACTGCCGCGCGATCGCCTGCGCCAGGGTCGTCTTGCCGGTGCCGGGCGGTCCCCACAGGATCACCGAGACGCCGCCGGGGTTCTCGCGCGTGCCCGTCGCGAGCTGCACGAGGGGGCTGCCGCGGCCGAGCAGGTGCTGCTGGCCGGCGACCTCGTCGAGGCTGGTCGGCCGCATCCGCACCGCGAGCGGGACGGACCCCTGCGCCAGCCCGGCGCGACCGCCGGTGGTGGGCGCACGCATGCCCGAACGGTCCGCTGCCATGTGACCAATCGTAGGCCGACCCACCGACAGGGGCGTGCCTCCAGGCCTCCGACAGGGCCGTTTACAGTACGCTCGTCGCACACTCGACGAGAGGTACGACCAGCACCGTGGCACCGAAGAACCAGGCGCGTGACAACCGGGAGGCGCGCGAGCGCCTCCGCCTCTACACGGCACGGCAGGGCCTGCACGAACGGCAGCGGCGTCGCCGGGTGCGGGACAACGTCGTCGGCGCCGGTGTCCTAGTCCTCGTCGCGGCGTTGGCGACCGGTTCGCAGCTCGCCTTCGCCGGGTCGCAGGGCGGCGGGGCGGACGCGAGCGCGAGTGCCTCAGCGACCGCGACGCCGACCCCGTCCGCGAGTGCCACCGCCGCGAACACGGGCGACGTCCCGAGCAAGTCCATCGCGAAGGACTCCACCTGGACCGGATCGCTCACCCTGAACAAGGACGTGAAGCTCGGCATCGAGCTGGACGGCGAGAAGGCACCCCAGGCCGCGAGCGTCGAGATCAAGCTCATCCAGGAGCAGTTCTACAACGGCACCACCTGCCACCGACTCGCCGACAGCACCGGGTTCGAGTTCCTGCAGTGCGGCTCCGCGAACGGCGACGGCACCGGTGACGCCGGCTTCCAGTACGGCCCGCTCGAGAACGTCCCGAGCGACGGCAAGTACACCAAGGGGACCATCGCGATCGCCCGCAGCTCGTCGGCGTACTCGCAGACCACGCAGTTCTTCATCGTCTACGGCGACACCACGCTGGACGGCTCCACCGGCGGCTACACCGTCGTCGGGAAGGTCACCAGCGGCCTCGACGAACTCGAGTCGAAGATCACGTCGAAGGGCATCTCCTCCGCCGGCAGCGACGGCACCGGCGAGCCGAAGGTGGCGACCAAGATCACCGGCGCGACGATCGAGCAGGAGAAGTAGTCCACAGGCGCGCCGACCCGGCGGGTCGCAGATGCTCTCCGTGCAATAGGCTGACGACCTGACCGTGCCGACGGCGACGTCGGTGATGCACGACCACGATCGAGGCGAGACCTGTGGGACCTGACGAAGCAACGACCTGGGGGCGGGTCGACGAGAACGGGACGGTGTACGTCCGGTACGAGGACACCGAGAAAGCCGTCGGTGAGTACCCGGACGCGACACCCGACGAAGCCCTCGCCTACTTCGCGCGGAAGTACGCCGACCTCGAGGGGCAGGTGAAGATCGCCGAGCAGCGCGTCCAGCGTGGTGCCTCGGCGAACGACGTCGCCCGCACGGTGGAGCACCTGCAGGCCCTCGTGGCCGAGGCCCGGGTCGTCGGCGACCTCAAGTCGCTCGAGACCCGCGTCGCCGCCCTGACCGAGCAGCTCGGCTCCCTGACGAAGGAGCAGGCCGAGCAGGCACAGCAGGCCCTCGCGGACGCCCTGGCGCACCGCACCGCCCTGGTGGAAGAAGCCGAGGCCCTCGCCGCGGTCGACCCGGCACGGGCGCAGTGGAAGCAGATCACCGCGCAGCTCGACGACGTCTTCGCGCGGTGGCAGCAGCACCAGCACGACGGCCCGCGCATCCCCAAGAACGAGGCGAACGAGCTCTGGAAGCGTTTCCGCGCGGCCCGATCCACCGTCGACCAGCACCGTCGCGCGTTCTACTCCGAGCTCGACGCGCAGCACCGCGACGCCCGCAACCGCAAGCAGGAGCTCGTCCAGCAGGCCGAGGCGCTCGCTCCCCGCGGGTCCGACGCGATCCCGGCGTACCGCGAACTGCTCGACGACTGGAAGGGCGCGGGGCGGGCCGGCAAGCGGCACGACGACGCACTCTGGGCGCGATTCAAGGCCGCGGGTGACGTGCTGTTCGAGCAGCGCCACGCCGAAGCCGCCGCCGAGAACGTCGAGTACTCGGCCAACCTCGAAGCGAAGCAGGCCCTCCTGACCGAGGCCGAGCCGCTCCTGAAGGTGACCGACCGGGCCGCCGCACGCAAGACCCTCACGGGCATCCAGCGCCGGTGGGACGAGATCGGCAAGGTCCCCCGCGGCGACGTCCGGCGCATCGAGGACCGTCTGCGCGCGGTCGAGGACCACGTGCGCAGCCTCGAGGACGAGCACTGGAAGGCGTCCGACCCGGAGCGCAAGGCCCGTCAGACCGGTCTCGCGAGCCAGCTCGAGGACGCGATCGGCAAGCTCGAAGCGGAGCTCGCCGATGCCCAGGCCTCGGGCGACGCCCGCAAGATCAAGGACGCGCAGGAAGCGCTCGACGCCCGCAAGATCTGGCTCGACGCCCTCGGCGGCTGATCCGCCCCGTACGACGAAGCCCCCGCGACCGTTCGGTCGCGGGGGCTTCGACGTGCGGTCGCAGGGCTTGGGGGACGTCCGCAGTGTGCGAGGTCCCGCACACCGTGGGACGCGGATGCCCTCGCACCGAGGCCGGAACCTCGCACACTGCGACAACTGGTCAGACGACGGCGGGGAGCCCCAGCAGCGTCCGGATGTCACGGTCGTCCTGCCGCATCTGCTCGGCGAGCTCGTCCATCGAGTCGAACTTCACCATGCCCCGCACGTACGAGACGAACAGCACCGAGATCGTGTCGCCGTAGAGGTCGATGTCCACGTCGAGCAGGTGCGCCTCGATCTGCTTCGCCGGCACGCCCTCGAACGTCGGGTTGTTGCCGACCGAGACGGCAGCCGGGTACACCGTGCCGTCGTGCAGCACCCGTGCGGCGTAGACGCCGTCGGCGGGGACGAAGCCCTCGGACGCCGGGTCGAGGTTCGCCGTCGGGTAGCCCATCGCCCGACCGCGCTCGTTCCCGTGCACGACGACGCTCCGCACCGCGTGTTCACGGCCGAGCAGGCGCGCGGCTTCGGCGACGCGGCCGTCCCCGAGGAGCTCGCGGATCCACGTCGAGGACACCCGTCGCTCGCCGTCCGGCCGGACGTCGTCGACCAGGTCGACGTCGTCGATGAGCTCGACGGTGAAGCCGTGCTGCTCCCCCAGCTCGCGCAGGAGGGCGACGTCGCCGGCGCCCTTCGCCCCGAACCGGAAGTCGCTGCCGACGAACACGAGCTGGGCGTGCAGGGTGTCGACGAGGATCTCGGACACGAAGGCCTCTGGTGCCTTCGACTGGAGCTCGTGGTCGAACCGGAGCAGCAGGGTGGCGTCGACCCCGACGTCGTCGAGCAGCTCGCGCCGCTGGGCGATGCTCGTCAGGGCGGGCGGCACCTTGTCCGGGTCGATCACGTCGAGCGGGTGGCGGTCGAACGTCACGACCGTGGACACGAGGCCGTGCTCGCGCGCCGCACGCTCGAGGTGCGCGATGACCGCACGGTGTCCGACGTGGACCCCGTCGAACTTCCCGATGGTGACCGCGCTCGGCCCGAAGCCCTGCGCCACGTCGGCGGTGTCGTCGTAGTACTGCACGTCGGTCCCTACTCGCCGGCCGGTACGGCGGACGGGGTCGTCTCGGTCGCGGTGGCGGTGCGGTGGTGCTTGCGGAGCCACCAGAGTCCGGCCACCGGCAGCACCAGCGGCGCGAAGGCGTAGCCCATGCCGTAGTACGACCAGATGGTGTCGTCGGGGAACAGCTGCCGGTCGAAGAGCGACAGCGTGCCGATCACGAGCACGCCGGTCATCTCGAAGACGATCGTGACGCAGGCCACGCGGTACCAGAACCGACCCGGCACGATGAGGGCGATCATCGCGACGATGTACACGACCGCGGCGACGGCGCTGAGGGTGTACGCGAACGGTGCGAACGAGAACTTCTCGATGATCTGCACGACGCTGCGTCCCGTCGCTGCCAGCGCGAGGATGCCGTAGACGGCGATGAGGACGCGGCCGATGCCGGTCGCGAGGGAGGATCTGGTCGCCATTGCACCGATTCTACCGACGGCGGGCGGCCAGGATGACGCACCACGACGAACGCGCAGTCGCCGAGGGCACGCGAGCGGGTCAGTTCAGGGCGAACCAGATCTGGTACATCCGGTAGACCATCACCGCGACCGTGAACGCACCGGCCCCGAGGACCACCGTGCTCCACTTCGTCCGGTCGATGAGCGCCCAGACGATGGTCGCCGGCGGGACGAGGAGCACCGAGACCGCGTACACGCCGAACTCGAGCGCGTTGCCGACCGGCGGGCTGCCCGTGGCCGGCAGGACGAGGGAGATCACACCCTGGGCGAGGAGCAGCAGCTCGATGAGCGCGAGCGACCCGACCGTGTAGTCGTTCGGCTTCCAACCGATGAACCCCACGACGACCGCGAAGAGCCCGGCGAGCACGGCGATGACGAGCTGCACCCACATGAACCACTCGATCACGCGCCCACCCCCGGTGCCGTCGGGAAGTTGGTGATGACGCGCAGCAGTCCGCGTCGCACCGAGACGAGCCCGACGAGCCGGTCCCCCTCGGTGGCGACGGCCGCGACCGGGCCGTCGGTGTCCGGGTGGTCCGCCGCGACGCGCTTGCCGTCGGCGAGGTCCTTCGCCGCGGCCGGGTCGAGCGGCACGGACGGGAACAGGGTGCGGGCGACGTCGACCGGTCGGGCGAGTGCAGCCCGGACGTCGACGGACTCGTCCTCGAGGTCGATCGCGTCGTCGACGCTGAAGGGGCCGACCTCGGTGCGGCGGAGCGCGGTGAGGTGGGCGCCGGTGCCGAGTGCGGCGCCGACGTCACGGGCCAGCGCGCGCACGTAGGTGCCGGACGAGCACGACACGACGACGTCGAGGTCGATCACGGCCACGTCCTCGCCGTCGACCGAGACGACGCGGTCGCCCCGGCCGGTGACGTCGAACCGCGACACCGTCACGGTCCGGGACTGCAGGACGACCGCTTCACCCTTGCGCGCGAGGTCGTAGGCGCGGCGGCCGTCGACCTTGATGGCGCTGACGGTCGACGGCACCTGCGAGATCTGTCCGCGCTGCGCGGCGACGGCCCGCTCGACGGCGGCCTCGGACACGTCCGCCGAGGACGTGCCCACGGCTGCGGTGGGGGTCCCGTCGGCGTCGTCCGAGTCGGTCGAGACCCCGAGACGGATCGTGGCGGTGTAGGTCTTGCCGAGCCCGACGAGGTGGGTCAGGAGCCGGGTCGACGGGCCGATCCCGAGCAGGAGCAGGCCGGTCGCCATCGGGTCGAGCGTGCCGGCGTGGCCGACCTTCTTCAGGCCCAGCCGACGTCGGGCGATGGAGACGACCCGGTGGCTGGAGATCCCCTGCGGCTTGTCGACGAGGAGGATGCCGTCGGGCGCGGTTTCGAGCACCAGAGGAGATTACCAGCGCTCCGGCGACTCAGCAGGCGTCGTTCCACTCGCGACGCGGGTGCTCGGGGTCGGTGACGTCCAGCACCGCGGACGCGGCGATCTTGACGTCCGCGCGGCGTTCGAGGCGCCCGGACTCCTGCTCCACCCACAGCGACCAGCGCCAGAGCCGGTGGGCACCGTGTGCCAGCACCCCGTGTCCGTGCACCACGAGGATGCCAGGGCCCTCGCCGGTGGACCGGAACGGCGCGACGAGGTCGGCCCGCAGCGCGTCGACGTCGCTCGACGGTGCGGCAGCGGCCATCGCGGACACCCCGTGCTGCTGGAAGCCGTCGACGAGCCCGGAGGCCACGCGTTCGAGGTCGACGCCGTCCTGTCCGTCGATGCCGACGACCGTCCGGTTCGTGCCGACCTGCGCGATCACCTCGGCCGCGATCGCGGCCATGGTGTCGGTCTCCTGGGGTGCCCAACGTGCCATGCACCCACCGTAGGCTGTCGTGGTGAACGCGAGTCGTGCCTCCAGTCCGAATGTGGACAACCCGACCCGTCCACAGGACGCGACCCCACGAACGGACATCGCGACGCCGCTCATCGCGTGGTTCCGCGCCGAGGCGCGCGACCTGCCGTGGCGGCGTCCCGGGTTCCCCGCGTGGGGCACGCTGGTCAGCGAGATCATGTTGCAGCAGACGCAGGTCGCGCGCGTCGTGCCCCGCCTGGAGGCATGGCTCACCCGCTGGCCGACGCCTGCGGACCTCGCGGCCTCACCCCCGGCGGACGCGGTGCGTGCCTGGGACCGGCTCGGCTACCCGAGACGGGCGCTCGCGCTGCACGCGGCCGCGACGGGGATCGCCGAGCAGCACGACAACGTGGTGCCCCGGGACGTGGACGCGCTGCTCGCGCTGCCCGGGATCGGGGACTACACGGCCCGGGCGGTCGCCGTGTTCGCGTACGGCGACCGGCACCCGGTCGTCGACGTGAACGTCCGGCGCGTCCTCGCCCGCGCCCTGCTCGGCCAGGGCGAACCGGGCCCGGCGAAGGCGAAGCAGGACCTCCCGCTGATGGAGTCGGTGCTGCCGGACGACCGTGACGACGCCGCAGCGACGAACGCCGCGGTGATGGAGCTCGGCGCGCTCGTCTGCGTCGCCAGCTCCCCCGCGTGCGACAGGTGCCCGATCGCCGACCGCTGCGCGTGGCGGGCCGCCGACTACCCGGAGCACGACGGCCCACGCGCGCCGAAGCAGGCGAAGTTCGCCGGCAGCGACCGGCAGGTGCGCGGGCTCATCATGGCGGAGCTCCGCGCGAGCGACGTCCCCGTCACGCGCGACGAGATCGAACCGGTGTGGCCCGACGCGGAGCAGCGGGACCGGGCGCTCGCGTCGCTCCTGCGCGACGGACTGGCCGTCGGGGACGACGCGAGCGGCTACCGGCTGCCCGAGGGCTGATCGGACGGGTCAGGCGCGCGCCGCGTCGGCGTCGTCCTCGTCCTCGTCCTCGTCGTGCTTGTACGGGTCGGCGTCGCCGGCGTAGGTCGCGCCGGCCGCGGCTGCACGGACCTGCTCGTCGCGCACCTGGGCCTGCACGAGCAGGTCCTCCATGTGCGCCGAGGTCTCCGGCAGGGCGTCGGCGATGAATTCGAGCGACGGGGTCAGACGAGCGGTGATGTTCTTGCCGACCTCGGACCGGAGCATCCCGGTCGCGGCCTTGAGCGCCGCGGCGGAGTCGGCACGCTCCTCGTCGGTGCCGTACACGGTGTAGAAGATCGACGCGTGCTGCAGGTCACCGGTCACACGGACGTCGGTGATCGTCACGAACCCGAGTCGCGGGTCGCGAAGGCCCTTGTCGAGTCGGCGTGCGACGACTTCCTTGATGCGGTCCGCCATCTTGCGTGCGCGCTGCGGATCGGCCATGGGTGCCTCCTGTGGAGATGTCTTGCTCTGGAACGGGGCTGGGCCCCGACCTCCCGTGAAGGAAGCCGGGGCCCAGGGTAGTCACGCGATCAGTCGCGCGGCTTCTCGACGAGCTCGGTGGTCTCGATCTCGTCGCCGATCTGGATGTCGTTGAACTTGCCCAGACCGATACCGGCTTCGAAGTCCGTGCGGACCTCGGTCACGTCGTCCTTGAAGCGACGCAGCGACTCGATGGCCAGACCATCGGCGAGCACCACGCCTTCGCGGATGACGCGCGCCTTGGCGTTGCGCGTGATCGTGCCGGAGCGGACGATGACACCCGCGATGTTGCCGAACTTCGAGGAACGGAACACCTCGCGGATCTCGGCGACACCCGACTGGACCTCTTCGTACTCGGGCTTGAGCATGCCCTTGAGGGACTGCTCGATGTCCTCGAGTGCGTTGTAGATGACCGAGTAGAAGCGCACGTCGATGCCTTCGCGCGCTGCACGCTCGCGGGCCTTGACGTCCGGGCGGACGTTGAAGCCGACGACGATCGCGTTGTCGATCGTGGCCAGGTCGATGTCCGACTCCGTGATCGCACCGACGCCGCGGTGCAGGATCCGGAGCTGGACGCTGTCGTCGACCTCGATGTCCAGGAGCGACTGCTCGAGTGCCTCGACGGCACCGGAGACGTCACCCTTGATGATGAGGTTGAGCGAGTCGACCTTGCCCTCTTCGAGTGCACGGGTGAAGTCCTCGAGCGAGATGCGCTTACGGGCCTTGGCCAGCTGGGCGTTGCGCTCGGCGGCTTCACGCTTCTCGGCGATCTGACGTGCCGTGCGGTCCTCTTCGGTGACGAGGAAGGTGTCACCGGCGCGGGGCACCGAGGACAGACCCTGCACCTGGACCGGACGGCTCGGCGTCGCGGCCTTGACCGCCACGCCGTTCTCGTCGGTCATCGCACGGACGCGGCCGTAAGCCGTCCCCGCCACGATGGCGTCGCCGACGTGCAGTGTGCCGGACTGGATGAGCACGGTCGCAACCGAACCACGGCCCTTGTCGAGGCGTGCTTCGATCGCCACACCGCGGGCGTCCTTGTCGGGGTTCGCACGCAGGTCGAGACCGGCGTCGGCCGTGAGCAGCACGGCGTCCAGGAGGTCCTGGATGCCGATGTTCTGACGAGCCGACACGTCGACGAACATGACATCGCCGCCGTACTCCTCGGCCACCAGGTTGTACTCGGTGAGCTGCTGGCGGACCTTGGCCGGGTTCGCGCCTTCCTTGTCGATCTTGTTCACCGCGACCACGATCGGCACACCGGCCGACTGCGCGTGGTTCAGTGCCTCGATCGTCTGGGGCATGATGCCGTCGTCCGCCGCGACCACGAGGATCGCGATGTCCGTCACCTGGGCACCACGGGCACGCATGGCCGTGAAGGCCTCGTGACCCGGGGTGTCGATGAAGGTGATCGGGCGCTCGATGCCCTCGTGCTCGGTGACGATCTGGTACGCACCGATGTGCTGGGTGATGCCACCGGCTTCGCCCTCGACGACCTTCGAGTTGCGGATCGCGTCGAGCAGGCGGGTCTTGCCGTGGTCGACGTGACCCATGACGGTGACCACCGGGGGCCGCTGCTGCAGCACCGAGTCGTCCTCGTCGTCCAGCTCGGCTTCGAGGTCGATGTCGAAGCCCTCGAGGAGCTCCTTGTCCTCGTCTTCCGGCGAGACGATCTGGATCTTGTAGCCCAGCTCCTCGCCGAGGACCTCGAACGTGGCCTCGTCCAGCGACTCGGTCGCGGTCGCCATCTCACCGAGGTGGAACAGCACCGTCACCAGGTTGCCGGGGCTCGCGTCGATCTTGTCGGCGAAGTCCGAGATGCTCGCACCGCGACGCAGACGGACGACCGTGTTGCCGTCGCCACGAGGGACCTGCACACCGCCGAGCGACGGCGCCTGCCGCATCTCGTACTCGGCGCGCTTCGTCCGCTTCGACTTGCGGGCACGGCTCTTGCCGCCACCGCGACCGAACGCACCAGCGGTACCGCCACCGGGGCCACGACCGCGGCCACCGCCACCGGCGGGACGCGGGCCGCTGAAGGCCGGACGCGGGAAGCCGCCACCGGCACCACCGGCACCGCCCGGACGACCACCGGGGCCGCCACGACCGCCGCCACCCTGGCCCGGGCGCTGCCCGAAGCCGTTCGGACGGCCTGCCTGGCCGGGACCACCGGGACGCGGAGCGCCCGGACGGGGAGCACCCGGACGCGGCGGGGCCGGACGCGGGATGCCGTTGCCGCCACCGGCGCCGGCGGCGGGGCGTTGGCCCATGCCCTGGTTGGACGAGTACGGGTTGTTGCCCGGACGCGGCGGGCGCGAGCCCATGCCCTGGCTCGACGCGTAGGGGTTGTTGCCGGGACGTGCGCCCGGCTTCGGGCCACCCGGCTTGGGGCCGGCTGCGGCACCGGGCTTCGGTGCGCCGCCGGGCTTGACGGCGTCGTCCTTCGGCTCGGCTGCTGCGTCGGGGCCGGCGTCGCCGGACTTCTCGGCAGCGGCCTTGTCGGCAGCGGCGGCCTTGCGAGCAGCCTCGGCCTCGGCCTGTCGCTGGGCGACGGACTTCGGGGCGGCCGGCGTCGGCACGTCGGCGGCGGGCGCCTGCACCTCGGGCTCGGGCTCGGGGGTGGGTGCCGGACGGGCCGGACCCGGGCGGGGGCCGCCGGGCTTCGGTGCGCCCGACTTCGGCGCCGCGGTCTTGGCCGGCGCGCTCGGGGTCTGTGCCGCAGCGGGCTTCGACGCCGAGGCGCCGTCAGCCTGCAGCGCAGCACGGAGCTTGCGCGCTACGGGGGGTTCGACACTGGAGCTCGGGCCCTTGACGAACTCGCCGAGTTCCTTGAGCTTCTCCATTGCGGTCTTGCTGTCGACACCGAGTTCGGATGCGATCTCGTGTACGCGTGGTTTTGCCACTGTTCTCCTTCACGGGTCCCACCCCGTGGAGGGGCAGGACTCAATGGATGACGGGTCTCATTTCGAGCCGCTCATCAGTTGTCCATAAGCCGTTCAGCCTGTTCTGTCATGTCCTGGTCGCGTGCCTGTGGTTCGGGGCGCCGGAGCGCTTCGAGGTAGTCACGCACCGCGGACGTGTCCGGTTCATGATCGAGCCGGAGCGCCCGGCGGTACGCCTTGCGCTTGACGGCCTGATCATGTGCTTCGACGGTCGGGGTGAGCCACGCTCCCCGCCCCGGCATGACTGCCTTCGGGTCCGCCACGACACGACCGTCGCTCAGGGCGACGACACGGAGGAGGGAGGACCGGGGAGCACGACGGCGACTGCCGATGCATGTTCTGACGGGAACCACCTTACTCCTCCCTCTCGACGACCGCGATCCGGCACGCCCGGACCGGACGTGCCACGAGCGAAACCGTCAGTCCTCGCCGTCCAGGATCGAGTCCGGCTGGATGTCGATCCGGGCGCCCGTGAGCTTCGCGGCGAGGCGGGCGTTCTGCCCTTCCTTGCCGATCGCGAGCGACAGCTGGTAGTCCGGCACGAGGGCGCGGACGGCCTTCGTCGAGGCGTCGAGCACGAAGGCGCTCGTCACCTTGGCCGGCGACAGGGCGCTGGCGACGAACGAGGCCAGGTCGGACGAGTAGTCGACGATGTCGATCTTCTCGGCGCCGAGCTCCGTCGTCACGGCACGGACGCGGGCACCGAGTTCGCCGATGCACGCACCCTTCGCGTTCACACCGGGCTCGTTCGCCTTGACCGCGATCTTCGTGCGGTGGCCGGCCTCGCGCGCGAGGGAGGTGATCTCCACGACGCCGGACGCGATCTCCGGGACCTCGAGCGCGAACAGCTTGCGGACCAGGCCGGGGTGGGTGCGCGAGACCGTGATCTGCGGACCCTTCATGCCGCGGCCGACGCTCGTCACGTAGACGCGCAGCCGTGCACCGTGCTTGTAGTCCTCGCCGGGCACCTGCTCCTCCGGCGGCAGGATCGCCTCGACGGTGCCGAGGTCGACGTGCACCATCTTCGGGTTCGGGCCCTGCTGGACGATGCCCGCGACGATGTCGCCTTCCTTGCCGCGGAACTCGCCGAGGATCTTGTCGTCGCCGATGTCGCGCAGGCGCTGGTTGATGACCTGCTTGGCGGCGAACGCGGCGATGCGACCGAAGTCGCTGGGCTGGTCGACGGCCTCGCCGATCACGGTGCCCTCGTCGTCGCGCTCGGGCACGTAGACCGAGACCTCGCCCGACTTGCGGTCGAGCTCGACGCGGACGTCCGCTTCGACGGGCTCCTCGTTCTCGGTGCGGTGCTTCTGGTACGCCGTCAGGATGGCCTGTTCGATGATCTGGACGAGTTCGTCGAACGGGATCTCCCGCTCACGCTCCATGAGTCGCAGGACTGCGAGATCGATCTTCACCGAGGGCCTCCGTATTCAGATGAGTCGCTCCCGCGGATGGAACCGCGCGGAAGTCGGCGACCAGACTACCGCACTGCGGGTCGCGGACCCGGCCGGACGACGGACGGGAGGCACGGTGCCAGCTGGCACCGCGCCTCCCGTCCGTCGTGTCGTCACGTCGGGGGCGTGACCCGCTAGATCGCGCGGACCGCCTCGAGCAGCTCGGCGACCGGCACGTCGCGGCGTTCGCCGCTCGCCCGGTTCCACAGCTCGACGACGCCGTCGGCGGCGCCGCGACCGGCGACGACGACGATCGGCATGCCGAGCAGCTCGGCGTCGCGCAGCTTCACGCCGGGCGAGACCTTCGGACGGTCGTCGTAGAGGACCTCGAACCGCTCACCCTCGAGCTCGGCGACGATCGACGTGGCCAGGTCGTAGGCGACCTCGTCCTTGCCGGTCGCGACGACGTGCACGTCGAACGGTGCGACGTTCTTCGGCCAGGCGAGGCCCTTCTCGTCGTTGTGCGCCTCGGCGAGGATCGCGAGGATGCGCGTCACGCCGATGCCGTACGAGCCCATCGTGACCGTGGCGAGCTTGCCGTTCTCGTCCTGCACCTTGAGGCCGAGCGCCTCGGCGTACTTGCGGCCGAGCTGGAAGACGTGGCCGATCTCCATGCCGCGCGCGGTCTCGAGCGGACCGGAGCCGTCGGGGGCCGGGTCGCCGGCGCGGACGTCGGACACCTCGGCGACGCCGTCGGCCACGAAGTCACGACCGGCGACGAGCCCGGAGACGTGCACGCCGCGCTCGTTCGCGCCCGTGATCCACGCGGTGCCGTCGACCACGCGGGGGTCGACGAAGTAGCGGATGCCCGTCGTGCTCTCGGCGCCGAGGACCTGCGGGCCGATGTAGCCCTTGACCAGGCCCGTGTGCTTGCGGAAGTCGTCGTCACCGGCGGGCTCGACCTCGGCCGGGGCGAAGGCCACCTCGGCGCGCTTCAGGTCGACGTCGCGGTCACCGGGGAGCCCGACGACGACGATCTCGCGCGTGCCGTCGAGGTGCGTCAGGGCGAGCACGACGTTCTTCAGCGTGTCGGCGGCCGTCCAAGGTGCGCCGTCGCGCGGTGCGATCTCGTTCGCGTGCGCCACGAGCGTCTCGATCGTCGGGGTGTCCGACGCGGGCAGGAGCACGGGTTCGGGCTGTCCCTCGATCGGCAGGGCGTCCGGCACCGGGGTGACGTAGGCCTCGACGTTGGCCGCGTAGCCGCCGGCACTGCGGACGAAAGTGTCCTCGCCGACGCCGATCGGGTGCAGGAACTCCTCGGACTTCGAGCCGCCCATCGCGCCGGCGTCCGCCTTGACGATGACGTACTCGAGACCGAGTCGGGCGAAGATCTTCTCGTAGGCGTCGCGCATGATCTGGTAGCTGCGCTCGAGGCCCTCGTCGGTGAGGTCGAACGAGTACGCGTCCTTCATGGTGAACTCGCGGCCGCGCAGGAGTCCGGCGCGGGGGCGTGCCTCGTCGCGGTACTTGTCCTGGATCTGGAACAGCGTGACGGGGAGGTCCTTGTACGAGCCGTACAGGTCCTTCACCAGGAGCGCGAACATCTCCTCGTGCGTGGGCGCGAGCAGGTAGTCGGCACCCTTGCGGTCCTGCAGGCGGAACATGCCGTCGCCGTACTCGGTCCAGCGGTTCGTCGCCTCGTACGGCTCGCGCGGCAGGAGCGCCGGGAGCAGGACCTCCTGCGCGCCGGCGGCGACCATCTCGTCGCGGATGATCGCCTCGATGCGGGCGCGGACCTTCAGACCGAGCGGCAACCACGCGAAGATCCCCGGGGACTGGCGACGGACGTAGCCGGCGCGGACGAGGAGCTTCGCGCTCGTCACCTCGGCGTCGGAGGGGTCGTCGCGGAGCGTACGGAGGAACAGATGCGAAAGCCGTGTGACCACGGGGCAAGCCTAGCGGCGCGTGGGAGTGGGTGCGGCGGGCGTCTGCGGTCGGGAGGCGCGGTGCGGGCTGGCACCGTGCCTCCCGTCCTGCGTTCGGTCCGGTGTGCGGCACTTCGTGAGCAGAAGAGGTCGGGTGCGTTCGCGCGACCCGACCTCTTCTGCTCACGAAAGCGCTGCGCGCGCCCGCGCGCGCTGCCCGCGCGCGCGCCTACGACGTGACGACGAGCGGCTTGCCGGTGCCGGCCGCCGGCCCCATCTCGTCGGCGAGACGGTTCGCCTCGGTGATCAGGGTCTCGACGATCTCGGCCTCGGGAACCGTCTTGATGACCTCGCCCTTGACGAAGATCTGCCCCTTGCCGTTGCCGGACGCGACGCCGAGGTCGGCCTCACGCGCCTCGCCCGGGCCGTTCACGACACAGCCCATGACGGCGACGCGGAGCGGCACGGTCATGCCCTCGAGCCCCTTCGTCACGTCGTTCGCCAGCTGGTAGACGTCGACCTGGGCCCGGCCGCAGCTGGGGCACGAGACGATCTCGAGCTTGCGCTCGCGGAGGTTGAGTGACTGCAGGATCTGCAGGCCGACCTTGACCTCTTGCGCAGGCGGGGCGGAGAGGGACACGCGGATGGTGTCGCCGATGCCCTCGGCCAGCAGGATGCCGAACGCCGTGGCGCTCTTGATGGTGCCCTGGAACTCCGGGCCGGCCTCGGTCACGCCGAGGTGCAGCGGCCAGTCCCCCGCCGCTGCGAGCTGCCGGTAGGCCTTCACCATGACGATCGGGTCGTTGTGCTTGACCGAGATCTTGAAGTCGTGGAAGTCGTGCTCCTCGAACAGGGAGGCTTCCCACACGGCGGACTCGACGAGCGCCTCGGGCGTGGCCTTGCCGTACTTCTGCAGCAGGGTCGGCTCGAGGGAACCGGCGTTGACGCCGATGCGGAGTGAGACGCCGGCGTCCTTCGCGGCCTTGGCGATGGCGCCGACCTGGTCGTCGAACTTCCGGATGTTGCCCGGGTTCACACGGACCGCGGCGCACCCGGCGTCGATGGCCTGGAAGACGTACTTCGGCTGGAAGTGGATGTCGGCGATGACCGGGATCTGCGACTTCTTCGCGATGATCGGCAGCGCGTCGGCGTCGTCCTGGCTCGGCACCGCCACGCGGACGATGTCGCAACCGGACGCCGTGAGCTCGGCGATCTGCTGGAGGGTCGCGTTGATGTTCGTCGTCGGCGTCGTGGTCATCGACTGGACGGACACCGGCGCATCGCCGCCCACGAGCACCTTGCCGACCCGGATCTGCCGGGACTTGCGGCGCGGGCTCAGGGTTTCGGGGACTTTCGGCAGACCGAGGTTCACTGCAGGCACGAGGTGCACTCTACCCGCTCCCGGTGACGCCCAGCCCCGCGCACGCGTGATGCTCAGACGACGGTGATGAGCGGCGCGTAGAGCCGCATCGCCGCGAGGGCGCGCTCGTGGTCCTCGTCGCTCGCCCCGGCGCACGCGTCCGCCACGACGGTCACCGTCGCGCCGGCGTCCGCGGCCGCCAGCGCGGTCGACAGGACGCAGCAGTCGGTGGACACCCCGACCAGGACGAGGTGCGGGTGGTCGCCGGTGACGGCCTGGAGGCGCGTCCCCCACTTGCCGAAGGTCGTCTCGGTGACGACGGCGTCGCGTCGGTCCGCGGCTGCCGTCGCGAAGGGCTCGGTCAGGTCCCAGAGCGGGTCGGTGTCCGGCACGAGCGCGAACGACCAGTCCCGGTAGTAGGGCACCCAGGCACCCCGCGGGTGCTCCGGAGCGACGAAGCGGGTGAACACGGTGCGGCCGGTGAACCGCGGGAGCAGGCGCTCGATCCCGGCGGCGGCGTGGTCGAAGCGCCCGGTGGCCCAGGGGCTCTCGCCCGTGAAGACCTCCTGCATGTCCACGACGACGAGCCACGCGTCGTCCGGTACCCCGGCGACGGCGGCCTCGACCGCGCTCATGCCTGCTCCTGCCGGCGGACCGAGCCGCGGGCGAACAGCAGGGTGCCGAGGAACCCGACGACGAGCGCCACGAGCACCCCGAGGTTCGCGTACGCCCAGGCACCAGTGCGCCCGCCGAGGCCGAACGGCTCGAGCAGGTACCCCTGCCAGTTGAGCCAGGACGGCACGCCGTACGTGTTCGTCACCAGGCCCCAGCCGAGCGCGGTCCCCACGACGACGAGGCCGACGGCGAGCCAGCGCACGTCGCCGTACCGGCCACGGCGGTCCTCGAGCTCCCGCTCGGCGTACGGAGCCCGGCGGATCACGACGTCGGCGACGAAGATCCCGCACCACGCGGCGATCGGCACGCCGAGCGTCACGAGGAACGCCTGGAACGGCTGGATGAACGAGTCGGCGAAGAACACCACGTAGACGGCGCCCGCCACCATGAACACGCCGTCGACCCCGGCCGCGACGGGCCTCGGGATGCGGATGCCGGCGCTCAGCAGGGCCAGTCCGGAGCTGTAGATGTCGAGCACCGCACCGCCGACGAGCCCGAGCACGGCGACGAGGGCGAACGGGATGAGGAACCACACCGGCAGCACGGTCGTCAGCGCACCGATCGGGTCGGCGGCGATCGCCGTGTTGAGGTCCTTCGACGAGCCGGCGAGCAGGACGCCGAGGACGACGAGCACGATCGGCGCGAGCGCCCCGCCGAACGTGGTCCACCAGACGACCCCGCGGGTCGAGGCCGACCGTGGCAGGTAGCGCGAGTAGTCCGCGGCGGCGTTGACCCAACCGAGGCCGAACCCGGTCATCACGAGCACGAGGGCGCCGACGACGTTCTGGGCGCTCCCGGCCGGCAGTGCGGCGATCGCACCGAGGTCGATCGAGGGCAGCGCGAGCACCACGTAGACGATCGTCAGCACCGCGGTGATGACGGTGATCCACGTCTGCAGCCGCATGATCACGTCGAACCCGGCGATGCCCGCACCGACGACGAGTGCAGCGACGACCACGAGTGCGACGAGCTTCGTCAGGACGCCGCCGTCCCACCCGAGCTCCCGGAACACCGTCGACGTGGCCAGGACCGCCGCCGACGCGAGCGCGGTCTCCCACCCGACGGTGAGGATCCAGCTGAGGAACGCCGGCAGCCGGTTCCCCCGGACGCCGAACGCCGCGCGGCCGAGCACCATCGTCGGTGCCGAGCCCCGTTTGCCGGCGATGGCGACGATCCCGCACAGCAGGAACGAGAACGCGACCCCGATGACGGAGACGATCGTGGCCTGCCAGAAGGAGATGCCGAACCCGAGGACGAACGAGCCGTACGACAGGCCGAGCACCGAGATGTTCGCCGCGAACCACGGCCAGAAGAGGTCCCTCGGACGTCCCTTCCGGTCGGACTCGGCGATGACGTCGGTGCCCTGCCGCTCGACCGTGCGGACTTCCGGAGCTGTGCTCATGTGCGAAAGCGTAGTGCGCGGCCGAGACCTCGTCGCTACCCGAACAGGTTCACGGGGCGCACGATGTCGGCGTAGATGAGCAGTGCGCTCATGCCCGCGAGCAGGACCACGACGACCATCGTCAGCGGCATCGTCTTCGC
The DNA here is from genome assembly GCF_044746255.1 of Curtobacterium sp. NPDC086286. NCBI lineage: Bacteria > Bacillati > Actinomycetota > Actinomycetes > Micrococcales > Microbacteriaceae > Curtobacterium > Curtobacterium sp. NPDC086286. Next base: position 629,124 of record NZ_JBIVBW010000001.1, on the reverse strand, counting down.
GAGGTCGATCGGCCCCGGGTCCGCCTTGCCGACCAACTTGAAGGAGCGGCGCTTCACGGCCTCCCACAGGGCGCCGGCGATGTGGCCGCCGTCGAGCGGCAGGAGCGGCACCATGTTCAGGACGAACAGGCCGATGTTCAGCGAGGCGAGCAGCCCGAGGATCGTGTACGCCTTGTCGACCACCGGCACGCCGCTCATCGACGAGACCTCGCCGATCGCGCGGCCGACGCCGACGACCGACACCGGGCTGTCCTGCGACCGCTCCTGCGAGCCGAACGCCGCGTTCCACACCGCGACCAGCCGCTGCGGCAGGTCGATGATGAGGTGCGCCGAGGCCGAGATCTGCGCCCCGGTGGCCGGCAGCACCGCGGCCGGCGACTGCCGCACGAGCGACTGGCCGATGCTCACGCCGACGACGCCGACCTGCTGCGTCTTCGTGCTGCCGTCGTCGTTCTTCGCGACCGTGCCGTCGGCGGTGTAGACGTCCCGCGTGGCGGTCGTCGGCGTGATGTGCAGCGTCTTCTCGGCGCCGTCGCGGGACACCACGACGGTGACGTCCTCGCCGGCGGACCGCTGGAAGACCTCGGAGACCTGGGCGATCGTCGGGTCCTGCTTCCCGTCGACCGAGAGCACGACGTCACCAGACCGGATGCCGGCCTGCTTCGCCGGCGAGACGGCGTCCCCGGAGGTGCACGTCGTCGCCTGGCTCGTCGGCAGCACGCAGTCGACGCTCGACGTGAACGTGGTCGTCGGCGCACCGAACCCGACGAGCAGCACCCCGAACAGCACGATGCCGATCACGAGGTTCATCGCCGGACCAGCGACCATCACGATGATCCGCTTCCACGGGGTCAACCGGTAGAACGCACGCGAGTCGTCGCCGCCGGAGTCCGCGATCTGCTCGGCGCTCGCCTGCCGGGCGTCCTGCACGAAGGCGCCGTACATGCCCGTGTTCGTGATCGCACTCGGTCGCCCGGACGCCCGCGGCTTGAGCATGCCGACCATCGAGATGTAGCCGCCGAGCAGGATCGGGCGGATGCCGTACTCGGTCTCGCCCCGCCTGAACGACCAGATCGCCTTGCCGAAGCCCAGCGAGTACTGGGTCACCTTGACGTTGAACAGCTTCGCGAAGGACAGGTGCCCCAGCTCGTGGAGTCCGATCGAGACCAGCAGGCCGATGATGAAGACGACCACGCCGAGGACGAAGAGCAGGACGGTTTCGACGGTCACCGGGAAAGGGTACGGGACGGTTCCCATGACCGAGCCGAGCGCACCCTGGGAGGTGCGCCGCGCCTCCTGGACCGCCCGGTCCGTCTGCTCCCGCAGCCGTGCTGACGGACGGGAGGCGCGACTCGCCTCAGCGGGAGAGCATGCGGTCGGCCGCGGTGCGCGCCCAGCGCTCCGCTGCCAGCACGCCCTCGAGGGAGGGGTCCCCCGCCGTGTGCTCGTCGACCACGCGCTCGACCGTGTCGACGATGTCGAGGAAACCGATCGCTCCCGCGTGGAACGCGGCCACGGCCTGCTCGTTCGCCGCGTTGAACACGGCCGGGAACGTGCCCCCGAGCTGCCCGACGCGCTTCGCGAGGGCGACAGCACCGAAGGCCTCGTCGTCGAGGGGCTCGAACGTCCAGGTGCTCGCCGACGTCCAGTCGAGCGGCACCCCGACGCCCGGGACCCGGTCGGGCCACGCGAGACCGAGGGCGATGGGCAGCCGCATGTCCGGCGGCGACGCCTGTGCGATCGTGGAGCCGTCGACGAACTCGACCATCGAGTGCACGATCGACTGCGCGTGCACCGTCACGTCGATGCGGTCGTAGGGGACGCCGAAGAGCAGGTGGGCCTCGATGACCTCGAGGCCCTTGTTGACGAGCGTCGCGGAGTTCGTCGTGACCACGAGCCCCATGTCCCACGTCGGGTGCGCGAGCGCCTCGGCCGGGGTGACGTCCGTGAGGTCCGCGCGCGACCGCCCGCGGAACGGGCCGCCGCTCGCGGTGAGCACGAGCCGGCGGACCTCGTCCGTCGTGCCGGAGCGGAGCGCCTGGGCGATGGCGGAGTGCTCGCTGTCGACCGGGACGATCTGGCCGGGTGCCGCGGCGGCCTGCACGAGCGGGCCGCCCACGATGAGGCTCTCCTTGTTCGCCAGCGCCAGCGTGGCGCCGGACTCGAGCGCGGCCAGGGTGGGGCCGAGGCCGACCGACCCGGTGATGCCGTTGAGGACGACGTCGGCCTCGACGCTGCGGACCAGGCGTTCGGTGTCCGCGGCGCCGAACGCGGTGTCACGGACGCCGAAGCGTTCGGCCTGCTCGGCGACCACGGTGCGGTTGCTGCCGGCGGTGAGGCCGACGACCTCGAAGCGGTCGGGGTTGCGGGCGACGACGTCGAGTGCCTGGGTGCCGATCGAGCCGGTGCTGCCGAGGATCGCGATGCGCCGCTTCTGGCGCACGGTCAGCCCTTGGCGAGGATGTCGACGACGAAGACGAGCGTGGCGTTCTTCGGGATGCCCGAGCCCTCCTGCGGGTTCGCGCCGTAGCCGTCCTCCGGCGTGACGACGATGAGGACCTGCGAGCCGACCTTCTGGCCGACCAGCCCGGTCACGAAGCCCTTGATGAGCGAGCCCTCGGAGATGGTGAAGGTCGTCGGGACGCCCTTCGACCACGAGGAGTCGAACTCCTTGCCGGTGTCGTAGACGACGCCCTTGTACTGCACGAGCGCGGTGTCGCCGTCGGCGATGACGTCGCCGGTGCCCTGCTTGATGACCTCGGGCGTGGTCTTCGACGGTGCCGCGACGCCCTTGGGGATCGTGATCTCCGGCTCGCCGTCCGCCTTGTCCTGCACGGTCGGGAGCTTCGGGTCCTGCTCCTGGGCCTTCCCGGTGGCCTTCGTCGGGGTCTGCGCCACGACGTCGGCGACGACGACGATCTCGCCGCCGGTGTTGAAGCCGAGCGCCGACGACTGACCGACCGCAGCGATGCGGTCACCGACCTTCGAGCACGCCAGGAGGGCGCCGAAGCCCGAACCGCCCACCGAGAGGACCTGCGGGTTGCCCTGGTCGAAGCCGACCGTGCCGAGCTTCTTCGCGTCCGACGCCTGGTACACGCTGTACGAGACCTGCGCGTAGTCGCCCTCGTCCAGCGAGGCACCCTTGCCGCGCACGACCGTGCTCGCCTGGGGCTTGCTCGCGGTGAGGCCGCCCGTGAACTTCACCGTCGGTGCCGTGCTGCCGCCGAACGCGCCGGACACCGTGATCGCCTTCGACGCCGAACCCGGGTCGGGGCAGGACGTGATGGCCGCGGCGGTCGCGCTCGACGACGCACTCGGGGTGGCGGTCGAGTCGCTCGACCCGGATCCGGAGCACGCGGCGAGTCCCAGCACGACGGCGGGGACGAGGGCGATCGGGAGGAGACGCAGACGCTTCACGAGGACCTAGTCTGCCGCACGGACCTTGGTGTGCGGGACGTGGTGCACAGGAAAGGCCACCGAGCGTGCGATGAAGCAGAGGCTGTTCGCAGTGGCGTGCGCGGCCTCGGCGTCGGCGACGCGGTCCGCCTCGAGGATGGTGACCACCGGGTGCAGCGTCGCCTCGGTGAGCTCCCCGGAGCCGTCGCGGTTGAGGTTGAGGCTGGCCGTGGCGCGGTCCTCGTAGTCGACGACGGTGAAGCCCTCGGTCACGGCGACGTGGAGGTAGCTCAGCATGTGGCACTGGGCGAGGGACGCGACGACGAGCTCCTCGGGGTTCCAGCGGTCGCGGTCCCCGCGGAACGTCGGGTCGGCGGAGCCCTCGATGCCGTGCTTGCCCGCGGCGCGGACGTCGTGGTCGCGCCCGTAGTCGCGGTAGCCGCTCGTTCCGGTGCCGCGGTCGCCGGTCCAGTGGACGGAGACCTCGTAGGAGTGGTCGGACACGGTGGGCTCCTCACAGGATCAGTACGATTGCGGCATGACGGTGCTCTCCGACGTCCACACTGACCGCCATCCTCTCACCGCCGAGGGGTCGGTCGAACTGGCGGTCCTCGACCGCAACGGGTTCGACGAGAGCCGACACGTCGGTGCCGGGGTCGTCGTCGCCGCGGACGGCACCGTGATCGACGCCGTCGGTGACGTGCAGGCCAGCGTCTACCCCCGCTCCACGATGAAGCCCTTCCAGGCGCTCGCGGTCCGCCGTGCCGGAGCCGTGTTCTCCGACGAGGAGCTCGTCCTCACCACCGCGAGCCACGCCGGCACCCCCGCGCACCAGGCCATCGCGCTGCACATGCTCGAGTCGTACGACCACGTCGAGTCGGACCTCGGCTGCCCGCCGGACATGCCGTTCGACCGCGCCACCGCCCGCACCATGACCGAGCCGAGGCGCCTCGCGATGAACTGCTCCGGCAAGCACGCGGGCATGCTCGCGGCGTGCCGGGTGAACGGCTGGGACGAGGAGACCTACCTCGAGATGGCGCACCCGCTGCAGCAGCGCGTCCGCGAGACCGTCGAGGAGTTCACCCACGAGACCGTCGACGTCGTCGGGACCGACGGGTGCGGGGCCCCGGTGTTCCCCCTGACGCTGGCCGGACTCGCCCGGGGCTTCGCCGGTGTCGTCGCGCGCGCCGAGTCCGACACGGCAGCGCTCACCGACGCGGTGCTCGACCACCCGTGGGCCATCGACGGCATCGGACGGGCGAACACGGTGACGATCGAGCGACTCCGGGTGCTGGCGAAGCTCGGTGCCGAGGGCGTCATGGTGATGGGCCTGCCCGGTGGTGCAGCGGTCGCGGTCAAGACCCTCGACGGCGCGCAGCGGTCCGGGACGCTCGCGGCCCTCACGCTGCTCGAGCGCAACGGCATCGTGGACGCGGCAGGGGTCGCGGACGTCATGGCGGCCACGGGCGAGCAGGTGCTCGGTGGCGGGGTGCCGGTGGGGACGCTGCGGGCGGGGTCCGGGCTGCGCTGAGGGCGGGGTCGTGGGAAGACCCCGTGCCGGGGTCATCCGGGTTCGTCCAGCTGCAGTTGCGGGAGTGCCGGTGCCACGGGGGTACCCCGCCGTTCGTGCGGGTGTCGGACGGTGCATCCGTGGCGGGTGACCTCGACGGCGACGTCCCAGTGCCGGGGCAGGACGCTGAGGCCGGGTACGAGGACCACGGTCGTGCGGGTCGGCGGGCACGCCCGGTCCGGGCGCTCGGGGCTCGCTGCGTGGGCTGGGCCGTTCGGGCTCCCTGCGCGGTCTGCGTCGTCGGGATGCGCTGCACGGTCCGGGTGGTCGGCCTTCGCTGCACGGGATGCGTGGTCGGGGCTCGCTGCGTGGGCCGGGCGGTCGACGACGACCGCGGCCGTGCCGGAGGGCATCGCCGGGCAGTGATCGGCCCCCGCAGCCACCACCGCGCGCGCTTCGGCACCGCACGCGGCTCGGACCTCGTCGTCCGGACCGGCCGCGGCGCGGACCTGCGACACGACGGCCCGGAACACCGCCAGCGCGAGCACGCCGGACCCGATCACGACGATGTGGGGCCGCGACCGGTCGTCGACGGCGACCTCACGGCCGTTCGACGCCGTGCCGAGGACGATGGGCCGCCGGTGCGTCCCCGTCCCGACGGTCCCGTCCACGGGGCCCGACTGTCCGGACGGTGTCGGCACCAGGACCACCACGTCCGCCACGTCCGCCCCGCACTCGGCGCCGCGGGAGCGACGGACCCTGGTCGCGCGGACCACGAGGACGTCGAGCACCGCGCAACACCCCGCCGCTCCGAGGAGCACCGCGCGCGACGGCCACTCGACCGGCACGACGAGCCCCACCACGAGCAGCACCACCGCTGCGCCGACCAGGGTGCAGCGGGCGGTGAAGGGGGTCATGCCTCCAGAGCACCACATGGCCCCGGGGCCCCGACGCTCAGCCACCGAACTGTGGAGAGCACTGACGATCACACCGCTGTGGAGGACTCCCCCGCCGTCACTGCACGAGGAAGAACTGCTCCCCGATGTCGACGCGAGCGCCGCGCTCGACCCGGTACCGGCGGCCCGGCTCGCAGCGACGGATCGACCCGTCGATGTGCCGGACGACGGTGCCGTTGCCCGAGAACCGGTCGGACACCCACAGGTCGTCGCCGTCGCGCCCGAGCTCGAGGTGGGTCTTCGACACGGACTTGCCCGGGTCGTGGACGGTCAGCAGGTCGTCGAACCGTTCCCCGGGCTGGGGGCGCGGGAGTCGTCCGACGAGGCCGGTGCCGTGCACGCCGAAGCGCTCCCCGGTGCTGAAGTGCAGCACGAAGGGCGCGTGGGTCGGGGTCGCGGAGACGATGCGGGTCTCGTCGACGTCGTCCTCGAGGTCGCCGTCGGCGCTCGTCGGAGCGTCGGTCGTCGAAGGAGCCGGGCGCACGGCATCGTCCGCCCCGGGCAACGGCGGCAGCGGCGCGGCCATCGGTACTCCGATCGCGCCGCTGTCCTGTGCTGAGGGTGCCGACGACGGGACGGTCGCGGAACCGGGAGCGGGCGGGACGAAGGGTGTGCCGACGGCTGGTGACTCGGGCTCCGGGGCCGCGTGCAGACCGCGCGGTCGGGGCGGGGTGTCGCCGGCCGGTGCACCGTCGCCGCCACCGTTCACCCACGAGGGGAGCACACCGGCGGAGCCCTCGGCGCCGTCGTCGGCGACCGCAGGCTCCGGCAGCGCATCGTCGTCGCGCACGACGTCCGGAGCAGCGTCGTCCGACACCTCGGCGACGTCGTCGTCGGTGACCTCGTCATCCGGAGCGTCCGCCGCGTCGTCCGGAGCGTCAACCGCGTCGTCGGGAGTCTCGGCGGCGTCGTCCGCCGCCCAGTCGGGTCGGTCCATCGGGAGCGGCACGATGGGTCCGGTGAACGCCGCGGTCACTGCGGGCCGCACGGCGCCGCACTCAGCACAGAAGATGTCGTCGGGCTCGAGACGGTGCCCGCACACGTGGCACGTCGTCGCCTGCGAGCCCGGAGTGACCAGCGGTGCCGGGCGCGGCGGGCGTCGGTCGACCAAGGGCTCGACGACCGCGGTGTCACCGGGCTGCGGCGGGGAGACGACCGCGTCCGGAGCACCGGCGGTGTCGGGAGTCGCGTCCGCGGCGTCCGCAGCGGAGTCGTTCGCAGCCGTGGATCGTCCGACCCACCACGAGGGCCCGGACGGCGCCGGTGCAGCGGCCTGCTCTGCTGGCGGCGCCCAGCGCTGGGCGGCTGGGCGCTCGGCGATGCGGGTGACCTCGGGGTCCTCCCCCTCTGGCGACGAGACGGACTTCGCGTCCGCGTCGGCGACGGCGTCGGCGTCGGACGGGTACGCGTCCGGGTCGAGCGGCGGCTCGGGCGGCTGCGGGGTGAACGGCACCTCGGGCGCACGCGGAGCGATCGGCTCGTCGGTCTGGGACGGCTCCGACGGCTCCGCCGGACGGGCGGGCTCCGACGGGCCGACCCCACCCGGCTGCTGCCCGGACCAGTCGGTCAGCCCGGAACCGCTCCCGTGCACGTGGCTCGGTGCCGTCCGGGGCGTGAAGTCGTCGGGACGCTCGACCGGCACGGCCGCGGGCTGCTGCTCGCCGCCACGGTCCGCACCCGTCAGCCAGGCACGGGTCGCGGGGTCGAGGGTCGATTCGGGCAGCCAGGCTTCGGCCGCCGGGTCCTGACGGCGTCCGTGCAGGTCCGGCTGCTGGAGCGGGGGCGGCGGTGCCTGCTCGACGGGGGGCGTCGCGACCGGGCGCCGACTCGCCGCAGCGGTCACGGCGCGTCCGCACTCACCGCAGAAGATGGCTCCGTCCGGGAGCGTCGATCCGCAGTGTTCGCATCTGATCACGTGTTCCGCCTGTCCTCACTCGGCCGTCCACGACGCTCGCCGGCCTGCACGCCATCGTAGTCGCGCCCTCCAGCGGCTCCCTGGCCACCTGTGGAGCGTCCGCCCCGGACCGTCACCGCGGAGGCGACCGATGCCCGCGCAGACCGGGTGGCGTCCACGACGCGGAGCGAGCGCAGGGACACCGCCGCGCGGATCCGTTCCTTGCGGGTCCGACCGGCCCGCAGGCTCGTGATCGCGTCGTCCGTCGCCGACCACATCCGGTCGGCAGCGGTGCCGTCGGCCTCGCTCGGCCCGAAGACGGACCGGTCGGCCAACGCCGCGAGTCCGGTGCCGCCCTCCCCCGGAGCTCCCACGACGGCCTCGCGGCGGGTCGCTGCCCGCGCGACGTCGTGACCCCGGTCGACCAGGGCGTCGCGGTACTCGTCCCACGCCCCGACGATCCGTGCACGTGGCGTCGGGGCTCGGCGCCGGCGACGACGACGGATCCGTTTGAGCAGCACGATGACGCCGAACGGCAGCAGCACGAGCGCGGCGAGCCCCAGCACCGCGAGCGCCCACGGCAGCACGGCGAGCAGGATCTGCAACCAGAGCGGCTGCACCGGCGGCGTGTTGCGGTCGCTCTGCGGCGGCGCCTGCTGCGACTGGTCCTGCTGCTCGGCCGGGGGCGGCGGCACGACCGTCTCCGGGCGCGTGACCGGCTGCGGCGTCTGCTGCTGCTCGTCCGGGATCTCACGGACGGCGGGGTTCGGGTCGATCATGACCCACCCCCACTGCGCCGTGTCGACCTCCACCCGCGCGGTGACGTCGGACCCGCGGAACGTCGTCGTCCCGCCCGAGGTCGCGCTCCGGCCCGCTCCGCCGCCCGCGTCGCCGCCGGCGGTGAACCCCATGACCACGCGCGCCGGGAAGCCGAGCTGGTCCGCCATCAGCGCCGCCGCGGCGGCGTACTGCTCCTGGTCGCCGATCATCAGCGGCGACGTCAGGAGCTCTTGGATGCGATCGGCACCGTGCCCGGAACGACTCGCTCGGTCGTCGCCGACGCCGTGGCTGACGTACCCGTTGCGCTTGAGCGCCTGCACCATCGCCACGAGCTTCGCACCGTCGGTGTCGGCATCGTCGGAGTAGGCGTCCACGGTGTCCCGCACCGCGTCGGGGACCGACCGCGGCGTCGGCACCGAGGCGCTCCCCGGGCGTGCGGACGCGAGCTGCTCGTCCGTCGGTTGGTCCGGCACGACGGCGGTCAGGTCGTACCGGGTTCCTTCACCGACACCACCGACGACCGCTCCGGTCGCGGTGGAGCCGTTGTAGAAGAACGCGCCACGCTCCTGCTCGGCCCCGGACCCGGTGAAGTCGACCCGCTCGAGGTCACCCACCGTCGGCAGCCACACCCCGCTGTACCCGTCGACCCGGACGCCGACGCGCACGGTCGTCCCCTCGACGCCCCGGACGTCGACCGAGGTCGGGACGCGCTCGAAGGTCCCGGACGCCGTCGATCCGTCCGACCCGCCGACGCGGTAGACGACCCCGTCGTAGGTGTCGAGCGTGGCGATCCGGACGAACCCGTTCTCCGGCAGCCCCGTGACCGTGAGCTGCGGCGTGTTCGACGCGGTGTCCTCCTCGTAGGCGCGGAAGCCGCTGAGCGGACTGACGTAGTCCCGCGGGTCGAACGGCTTCACCACGTCGGTCCGGGCGACGGTCCGGCCGACGGACGGCGGAGCGACGAGCCCCAGTCCGGTCGCGACGACCGCCGCGGCGACGATGGTCCCCGTCCCGACGAGCGCCGGCCGGATCACCGAACGCGCCACCGGCACGCGGGACCCGATGGTCGTCGCGACGGCGACGGCACGCCGCGCGTGCCGCACCGTCAGCGCCCACACCAGCGCGATCCCGGTGAGCGCGACGGCCGTCACGATCGACGTGTCGAGACGACCGGGTCCGACGACCACACCGGCCGCGAAGACCACCAGCGCCGGGATGCTGGCGAGTTCCTGCCTGGAGGCGCGGGTCGCCACGCTCACGCCGGTCACCGTGGCGACGAGCAACGTCGCGAAGTATGGCACGAGCAACGACTCGTAGGAGCCGACCGGCAGGCTGATGGTCACCAGCTGCTTCCAGCCGAGGGCGACGCCGGCGAACAGGTCGACCAGCCCCTGGCCGGTCGGCAGGATCCCGTTCGCCTCACCCGGCACCGCTGCCGGCACGCCGGTGAGCGCGAACGCTGCGACCGTGGCGACGGCGACGACCGCGGTCGGCAGCCGGAACACCGTGCCCAGGAGCGCGACGAGCGTGCCGAACACCACCGCGGTGACGGCGGCGACGATCATCGCGTCGTCGCGGTAGACGGGCCACCAGGCGACGCTCGCGACGGCGAGGACCAGCCACACCGCGAGCGTGCCACCCACCAGCCGGAAGGGTGAGAGGCGGCGAGCGACACGGCGGGCATCGCGCCGGACCGTCTTCCGTGCCCGGGTGTCCGGGCCCGCTGCGACGCTCATGCGGCCGACGCCGATCGGTGCAGTGCGTGGCGGAGGTCGTCGAGGTAGCCGATCGTCATCACCGTCAGGCCCGCCACACGCAGGAACCGGGGCTGGGCCTCGGGCTCGCAGATCACCGCGACGACCTCGACGCCGACCGGGAACCGCGTCGCGGCCAGTCGCAGCGCCGGCAGCTCGACCGTCGAGCCCACCACCAGGAAGGCCACGGAGATGCCCGCGGTGTCGGTGCCGACGATGCGCGCGACCTCGGCGATCGGCAGGCAGGCGTCGGCGAGTCCGACGGACGCGAAGTCGTCGAGCAGGCGGGTGGGCGTCACCGTGGGCAGCGGGTGCACGGCGTACACGGGGCGCTTGGCGAACTCCGGCGTCCGCTCCGACACCACCACGGTGACCTCGCGGCCGTCGCGGATCGCGCGTGCGCCGAGCGACGCTGCTGCGCTCACCGCGAGCTCGAACTCCTCGTCGTCGGCGAACTCGGCACGCGAGAGGCCGAGGGCGACCACGAGGTGCGACCGGCGGGTGTCCTCGAACTGGCGCACCATCAGCGCACCGGACTTCGCCGTGGACTTCCAGTGGATCGTGCGGGGGTCGTCACCGGGCATGTACTCCCGGATGGCGTGGAAGGCGATGTCGGACGGCGACAGGTCGGTCGTCGCCTGCCCCTCGAGGTCCCGCACCAGGCCGGTGCTCGTCGACGGGATCGCGATCGTCCGCGGGTGCACGATGACCTGCTCCCGGGCCGTCCAGACGATCTCGCGCCGGACCAGGCCGACCGGGTCCGCTCGCACACCGGTCACCGGACCGACGTCGAGCACGCCGCGCCGGACCGTCGGGACCGGGACCTCGCGCTCGAACGTGCCGCGCGGGCCGATCGACGGGATCGCCACGTCCACCAGCCCGGACCCGACCGGCACCTCGACCGTCGTCGGGACCGAGGGGAACCGCACCGGGTTCTCCGCCGTCACCACCACACCGGCGGCATCGCCCACCGCCACCCGGTGCTGCGGCAGGCGCATCCGGATCACGAGCCTCGAACGGCCGATGAGCGCGACCGCAGCGACGACGACGAGGAGCGCCCCCGCGAAGCCCACGACGACGACCTCGCGCAGGCCGAACCGGTAGCCGAGCACGAACGCGACCAGCGTGAGCGCCGCGACCGTCCACCCGAGGCCGGTGACCACGGACGAGACCTCTGCCCACCCACGCTTGACGAGCCTCCAGGCCGTCGACCAGGCCCTGGCGAGACCGACGACCGCGTCCGCTGCCACGCCGTCCCGGTCGCCCACCAGGCGCGTCCGGACGTTCGTGAGGCCGGCGACCGTCCCGGTGCGCTCGTAGGCCGTCGTGCCTCGACGCGACCGCGTCGAGGACGGACGGCGCGAGCGCGTCGAGACGGGCCGGCGGTCGGTCACGACCCGGCCCGGTCCGCCGGCGGCGGGGTCTCGACCAGCAGCTGTGCGATGACGCTCGTGGCGCTGACGCCGTCGAACTCAGCCTCGGCGTCGAGGACCAGGCGGTGCGCGAGGATCGGCACCGCGAGTGCCTTCACGTCGTCCGGCGTGACGTAGTGGCGACCGGCCAACGCCGCGAAGACGCGGGACGCGCGCATCAGGCCCATCGCACCGCGGACGCTGACGCCGAGCCGGACCTCGCTCGCCGACCGGGTCGCGTCGACCAGTCGGGCCACGTAGTCGGCGATCACCGGGTCGACGTGGACCGAGCGCGCCAGCGTCGCCATCTCGGTGATCGTCGCCGCGGGCACGACACTCGCGAGCGGCACCGAACTCGACGGCGCCGACGACGTCTCGAGGATCTTCACCGTCGCGGCGTGGTCCGGGTACCCGATCGACGCCTTCATGAGGAAGCGGTCGAGCTGGGCCTCCGGCAGGCGGTACGTGCCGGCCTGCTCGACGGGGTTCTGGGTCGCGATCACCATGAACGGCGCCGCGAGTCGGTGGTTCACGCCGTCGACCGTGACGGCGGACTCCTCCATCGCCTCGAGCAGGGCCGACTGGGTCTTCGGGCTCGCACGGTTGATCTCGTCAGCCAGCACGATGTTCGAGAAGATCGGGCCCCGGTGGAAGTCGAACTCCTGGGTCTTCTGGTCGTAGACGCTGATGCCCGTGATGTCGCCCGGCAGCAGGTCCGGCGTGAACTGGATGCGGTTCGTCGAGCCCTGCACGCTCTGGGCCATCGCCCGCGCCAGGCTCGTCTTGCCCGTGCCGGGGACGTCCTCGAGCAGGAGGTGCCCCTCGCTGAGCATCGCCGTGACCGCGAGGCGGATCACGAACGTCTTCCCGAGGAGCACCTGCTCGACGTTGGTCACGATGCGGCCTGCGACGTCGGCGAACCAGGTGGCCTGCTCCGGGGTCATGCTCATGCGGTGTCGTTCCTCGTTCTCGGGGATGGTCGGTTGCCGTCGGGGGAAGTGATCGGGCGAGCGCTACTGGGCAGCGTAGGGCGTGTCCCGTGAGTTGCTCAGTTGCCCGCCGCGTTTCCGGAGTCAGCGGGCGCCGGAGCGACGGCCGCCAACGGTGAGTAGTCGCCGTTCGTCGTCAGCGCCCCGTTGTCGTTGAAGGTCACCTCTGCGCGTACTCGGACCGACTTCGCGGTGAAGAGCAGGTCGTCCGGCGGCTGTGGAGCGGCAGCACCCGCGTCCCACGAGTCCGTCCGCGGGAAGCCGCTACCGTCGTCGGTCGAGTACCAGTAGGCGGTGTACCGCACGGACACCGCCGAGGACGTCGGCCCGCTCACCGTGATCGACTTGGTCAGCTGCGCGCTCGTCACCGAGGACGTCGCGTCGAGCGCGGCGATGTTCGCGGTGTACGAGGAGCCGTCGTCCGTCGTGCAGAAGTTCGAGCCGGGGCTCCCGCACGCGCGCAGTGTCATCGCGACCGCGACGTTCCGGGCACCGTCACCGGGCACCCCGCTCCACCGTTGTCCGGGCTGCAGCGTGATCGGAGCGCCGCCCACCTCCAGCTGGTAATGGTCGACCGGGGTCGTCGGAGCGGCGACGACCACGTCCGGGGTCGAGGAGCTGTCCGACGTGAGGAACACCGCAGGGGTCGAGGTACCCGAAGGACGTTCGTACGTCTGGGTGGTCGTCGTCTGCGCGTTGCAGAAGTAGCCGTTCCAGACGGTCACCGAGTAGGTCGCCGTCCCGCCGCCGACGCCGGAGTCACTCGCGGGACTCGTCTGGCCGAGCGAGCCTCGGGCGGTGCAGTCGCTCTGCGCGCCACGGAACGCGTTGTAGGAGCCGCTCGTCCCGCCGGCGAGGTCGGCGGCGCTCCACGTGATGGTGACCGACGACCTGCCGTCCCGGTCCGGGTTCTTCCCCGCCACGGCGGAGAGGTTGGTCGGTTTGCCCGGCACGCCCACGGCCGAGCCGGTCGCCGAAGCCGAGTTCCACTGCACCACGGTCCCGTTGCGGTCGGCGCCGTTCCGGGCGGACACCGTCACCGTGTACTGCGCCCCGCTCTGCGCCCCCGTGAAGGAGGTGTTCGTGGCCGTACCCGTGCTGCGTGTCGTCGAGAGATCCGGCCCCTCGATCGAGACGACGTAGTTGTCCACGGCGCTGCCGTTGTTCGGCGCCGCGACCGCGTTCCAGGTCACGTCGAGCTGGTTCGGCGTGCTCTTGCTCGGGGTGACGCTGATGCCGGTGGGCGGCGCGGGGACGAAGTCGGCGCTGATCGGCGCGGAGTTCGCGGAGGCGGCCGAGTCGCCGACGGCGTTCGTGGCCACGACGGAGAACTGGTACGAGCCCTTCGGGTCGAGCCCCTTGATCGTGCAGACCGTCGCCGTACCGCAGTCCTTCGACACCCCGTTCGTGCCCTGCAGGCGGTACCCGGTGATGGGCGAGTTGTTCGCCTGCGGCGTCGACCACGTCAGGGTCGCCTGCCCGCCTTCGTACGAGCCGGTGCGGGTGGGGGCGCCGGGTGCGTCCGGGACGTCCTGCACCGAGATCGTCACGTCGCCCCACACGTACCGGTCCGGATCGTCGGTGGCGTCGGCGACCTGGTACTGCAGGTGCGTGTCGACGGGCTTCGCACTGTCGGAGACACTGACCTGCAGCCGCGACTTGTCTGCGCTCGGCGTGACGGTCACGCCGCCGGGAAGCCCGCCGCCGAGGCCGCGGATGTTCACGACGCGCAACCGCTGGCCAGGGAACGGGTTCGTCGGTTGGTCGTTGGCGAGGACGTCGATCGTGGTCGTCTGGCCACGCTTCGTGACGGACTTGTCCGCCCCGGGCTGCACGAGCGGCCGCGTCGAGGCGACGACGTCGACGCTCACGACCCCGGACCGGCCGGCGTTGGCGTCGTCGGCGACCCCGATGCCGATCGAGGCGGTCGTGTTCTTCTTCGCGGTGTCGGCGACCTTGATCGTCAGGTTCTGCCCGCTGATCGTGGCGGTGGTGCCGTCGCTCGGCTTGCTGACGACGGAGTACTTGAGCTCGGGGAGGTCCTGCGGGTACGGGTAGTCGGTCAGCTTGCTGAGGTCGATCACGCGCGACTCCCCCGGCTGCATGTCGACGGCGGAGCCGGTGAACGCTGGCGGCTGGTTGGACCGGGGCGTGACCTTGACCGGCAGCACGAGCGTCGCGACGCGTCCCTTGCCGCCGTTGGCGTTCGAGCCGTCGGTGACCTCGAACGAGATGGAGGCGTTCCCGTAGTAGAGCTTCGACGAGGTGAACTGCAGCGTCGAGGAGTCGACGACGAGGCTCTGCCCGTTCGCGTGCGTCGCCTTCACCGTGCCGCGGTCGGTGATCTTGGCGGTCTGCCCGTTCGCTGTGACGACGTACTTCGACAGCGGGATCCGGACCGTCGCCTCGCTCTTCACCGTGATCGCACCGGCGGTCCGGTTGACCTGCGGCAGGGCGTCGTCGAAGCCGGGCACGTGGATGAACCCGTAGGAGACGATGTCCGGGTGGTCGACGCGGGCGACCGAGAACGGGATCACCTGCGAGTCGTCGGAGAGCCGGACGACGATGCGCCCGTCGTCGGTGGTGCGGGCGTTGTCGCCGTACCCGTCGACGACACCGACCTTCAGGTCGGCCGTGGTCCCCTCGGCGAAGAAGACGTTCTCGAGGACGTCGACCGTGACGCTCTGCCGGTGCAGGATGTCCTGCAGGTCGAGCGTGGTGTCGTCGACCTCGGGCCGCAGCGGCTGGGCGTCGGGGTCGACCGTGACGGTGAGGAAGGCCGTGCTCGCTCCGCCGTTCTCGTTCGTCACCGTGTACAGCACCGCGTAGTCGCCGTTCTTCGCGGTCTTCGGCGGTGTGACCCGGATCTGCTGCTTCTGCAGGATCTTGGCGGAGACCGACTCGGCGGTGGGCTCGGCCTTCGTGACGGTGAGCTGCCCACCCTCGGGGTCGGAGTCGTTCTGCAGGACCCGGACGGTCACCGAGCCGCCGGGCCGGATGGTCACGTGGTCGGCTTCGGCGACGGGGTTCGACGCCTGTTCCGCGCGGGGCGCGATGCCGACACGCACGGTGCCGGTCGCACGGGCGCCGAGCGCGTCGACGACCGTGTACGTGAACTCGTCGGTGCCAGCGGAGTAGTCGCCGGCCTCGTACGTCAGCGAGTCGGACGACACGTCGGCGACGGACCCCTTGTCGGGGTTCGAGGCGACACCGACGAGCTGCACCGAGTCACCGTCGGGGTCGATCCCGTTCAACGGGATGGACACCCGGACGGACTGCCCGGCGACGACCCGCGCGGTCACCGTCTGCGGGACGGGCGGGTTGTTCGTCGCGGCGTCCTGCTCGCGCACCGAGATCGAGACGGTCGCGTCGGCGTACTGGCCGTCGGGCCCGGCGACTCGGTACACCGCGGTGTAGTTGCCCGGGGTCTTCGGGGCGAGGTACCGCAGGTGGTCGCCCGAGACGAACAGCAGGCCACCGTCGCCGGGGACGTTCTGCACGAGGTCGGGCTGCAGCGTGAGCGGCTCCCCCTCGGGCTGGGTGTCGTTGTCGAGCACGTCGATGTTCGCCACGTCGCCGACCCGCACGGTCGCGGCGTCCGGCTGCGCCACTGGCGGCTGGATCCGGTCCGGCTTCGGGATCTCGACGACCGTTATCGTGCCGGTCGCCGAGGCGAGTCCGTTCGTCTCGGTGTAGCCGAAGGAGACCGGACCGTCGAGCGGCGCGGTGAGTGTGACCCGGACGGTGTGCTGGTCGAGGATGCTCGCCTCGACGCCGGAACCACGGCCCGGACCGTCGAGCGCGGTCACGAGCAGTACGCCGCCGGCCGGGTCGATGTCGGTGGCGGTGACGTCGGTGTCCTTCGTCGACAGGGTGTTGACGAACACGGTCTTCGGCGTGGTGATCGGCGCGGTCGAGGCGTCCGGCGGCGCGAGGATCGTGACGCGCACGATGCCGCTCGTCGTCTTCGTGCCGTCGGTCACGGTGTACTCGAGCTGGTGGTCCCCCGCGCCGGCGCCCTGCACGCGGAACGTGCCGGAGTCGTAGCTCGGGGTGATGGTGAGGCCGGTCGACGACGACACGCTCGTGAGCGTGACGGTGCCGTTCCCGCCGCGGACGTGGTCGAGCGGGTCCACCGTGAACGCCTTGCCCGCGTACCCCTGCACGGGGAACGGGTCGGCGTAGAGCGGCACGCTGCCCTGCTTCGCCACGTGGACCGTGACCGAGCCCCGACCGTCCGCACGCCCGTCGCTCACGACGAGCTGCACGGCGCGGTCGCCGGTCCGCGCGCTCGCGTTCCGGTAGTCCAGCAGCCCGTCGGGCGTCGTCGACACACGGTCCCCGTCGGCCGCGGTCGCCGACTTGAGGTACACCGGGTCGCCGTCGGGGTCGACCCAGTCACCGAGCACGTTCGAGACGACGTGCCCGTTCTGCACGACGTCGGCCGAGGTGTCGCGGACCTGTCGGGGCGGGTCGTTCTCGGAGTCGGGGCGGACGGTCACCCGGACGGTGGCGGTGTCCGACCCGCCGTTGCCGTCCGTGATCGTGTACGGGAAGGAGACGGTCCCGGTGGCGCGGCCGGACAGCGTGATCTGCAGGCGCTGGCCGTCGCCGACGATCGCGACGTCGCCGACGGCGTCGTCGATCTTCCCGACCTCGCTCACGACGATCGGGTCGCCGTTCGGGTCGTAGTCGTTCAGCAGGACCGGGAGGCTCGTGGTGCGTCCCGGACGAGCGCCCAGGTCGTCGTCGACCGCCACCGGCGGCTTCTGGTCCTTCTCGACCTCGGGGTCGTCGTCGGACACCTGCTCCTGCTGCTGGTCCTCGTCCTTCTTGATGAGGTCGGCCCAGTTGTCGATGAGCTGTCCGCTCCGGTCGATCGCCCAGGAGCGCCCGCTCTGCGGGTCGTTCGCGACGACCGTCTCGCCGTTGTGCAGGATCTGCAGGTCCCCGGTGCCCGCGGTGCTCGCGAGTCGCTGCAGGCCGGACCCCTTGCAGGTGTCGATCGCCTGCCCGCCGGCCCACGCCGCGTACGTGCAGGAGCCGACGACCATCGGTCGTGCCGCACGACCGGAGACCTGCATCGCAGTGTTGCTGACGTCGCCGGATGCCGAGACACGGACGAGCCCGGCGGTGCCGGCGACGACGACCTCGGACGAGCTGTCCGTCGAGTGCTGCAGGGCGGGTGCACTGCCGACGCGGTCACCGAGGTCGACCGTGCGACCGTCCACCGACATCCGGCCCGAGCTGCGGTCGAGCACGGCCAGGTGGTCCCCGAAGGACGCGACCTGGAAGTCGTCGGCGCGGTCCATCTTCACCGTCCACCGCTTCGCGACCGTCGGCGTGGTGCCGACGTCGACGAGTGCAGCGGTGCCGGTCTTCGGCGAGTAGACGGCGACGTGGTCGTCCGAGGCGTCGAAGACGGCGTCGGCGCCGAGCGTCAGGTCGGCCTTCGTCGACGCGTCGAACTCGCCGAGGTCCTTCGCCGGGGTCGCCCAGAGCTCGCCGGTGTCCCCGTTGCCGATGACCGCCGTGGACCCCGCGAAGAAGACCTGCGGCGTCCCGGCCGGCAGCGTGACCGGGTCGGCCACCGTGGCGTCGGCCACGTCGACCTTCGCGACCGTGCCCTTCGTCTCGTCGACGCTGTAGACCGTGGAGCCGCGCTGCAGGACGGACAGGTCGTCGCTCGCGGTCTCGACGGCGGTGTTGAGCTGCAGGACCCCGGTGTTCGCCCGGCCGACCGCACCGTACTCGGCGGACGGCACCCACACGGTGCCGTCACCGAGGTCGACCCGCTGCGTGTGGTACCCGGTCGACGCGATGGCCGCGGTGGCGACGACCGCGCCGACGACGACCGAGGCGCCGACCGTCACCGCTGCGGACCGGTGCTTGGCGAGGAACGCCCGGATCACCCGGCGCTCCCGATCGTGGCGCACTTCTGGGCGCTCGCGACCCCGGTCTTGCCGTCACGGTTGACCGCGACGGCGATGCACTCCTCGTCGCCCTTCTGACCCGAGACGACGAAGCTGGTGCCGGTCTGCTGGCTCGCCGCACCGTTCGACGAGATGACGTAGGTGTCCCCCGTGCGCAGGCCCGGGTCGGCCCAGGTGAAGGTCACGGACGACGGTGACGGCTCGGCGCGCACGTCGGCGACCACCGGGATCGCGCCGGAGCCGAGGCGACCGATGACGAGCACGGTGGCGACGGCGAGTGCGGCGACCACCACGACCGCGATCGAGGTCGCCCAGACCAACGTCGACCGCGTGCGGCGGCGGGCGCGCGTGACGGAGCCGGTGCGGTGGACGGTGCCGACGCTCTGCGCCGCGGCCCCCGCCGATCCGCCCTGCAGCGCCTTGCGCGTGCGCCGACGTGCACCCACGCGGGTCGGGGGCTGCAGCTCGCGGATCATCGTCCGGTCACCGTGCGGTGTCGGCGTCGCGACGGCCCACGCCTCGACCGCGACGTCCGCCGAGGTCTGCGGGATGCCGAGCTCGGCCTCGACCTGCTGGAACCCACGGACGAGCTCCATGACGGTGGACGGCCGACCGGCGACCTTGCGCGACATCGCGGATGCGAGCAGCCGCTCGAGCGACGGCGGGACGTCGGTCCGCCCGGTGGGCTTCACACCGCCCTTGTCGATGCGCCCCATGAGGTCGGCCGCGCCGTTCTTGCCGCCGCGGACCTCGAAGGGGCTCCGGCCCGCGAGCAGGGAGAAGACCGTCGCCGCCAGCGAGTAGACCTCGGACTGGATCGTGCCGCGGGACTCGTCGATGAGCACCTCGGGCGCGGACCACGGGATCGACATGCCGATCGGCTCGTCGGGGTCGGCCTCGCCGATGGTCGCCGCGATGCCGAAGTCGGACAGTACCGGGTTGCCGTACGCCGTGAGCAGGATGTTCGACGGCTTGATGTCGCGGTGCAGCACGCCTTCACGGTGCGCGGTCTCGAGCGCGGATCCGATGCGGATGCCGATCGCGAGGACCTCGGACACGGGGATCGGCTCACGGCGGTACCGCTCGCTGAGGGATGACGAGCAGAGCTCCATCACCAGGTACGGCCGGCCGTCGGAGGCCACACTCGCCTGGAACACCGTGAGGATCGACGGGTGCGTGCTGAGTCGCGCCATCAGGTTCGCCTCGGCCTGGAACATCTGCCGGACGCGGTCGTCCACGACCTCGTCGAGCAGGACCTTCACGGCGACCTGCCGGCGCGGCATGTCCTGCTCGTAGAGGAAGACGTCCGCGAAGCCACCGGAACCGAGGACGTGCACGGGGCTGAAGCCCGCGATGACGGGCGGGGTGGACGGCAGGCGTCGCGCCATCGTCCCCTCCTCCCCGGCCGAGCGGCCAGCTCTCTCGTCACGGCCATGCCATTGTACGAACCGTGGGTGACCGACATTCCGCACACTGCGCGCAGCCCGAGGTCACCCGTCCCCCAGTTCGGGGGGCACTCAGTGCCGCGGCAGCGTGTCCTCCACGTCGCCGTCGTCCGGGGCGTCGTCCACCTGGAGGACGACGACCGTCACGTTGTCCCGACCGCCCGCGACGACCGCGTCGCCCACCAGACGCTCGGCGAGGTCCTGCGCCGCCGGCACGCGTGCGGCGATCCGGGCGATCCCGGCGTCGCCGAGTTCCTTGGTGAGCCCGTCCGAGCACACGATGTACCGGTCCCCCGCACGGAGCGGCAGGGTCCACCAGTCCGGCTCCGGCGGTTCGCCGAAGCCCACGGCCCGTGTGATCACGTTGCTGTCCGGGTGCCGCTCGGCATCCTCGGCGCGGAGGAGGCCGGCGTCGACCATCTCCTGCACGACCGAGTGGTCGACGGTGACGCGTCGGAGGACGCCGCCCTCGATCCGGTAGGTCCGGGAGTCGCCGACGTTGAAGACGAGCGCGGCCGGCTGTCCCTGCGCGGCGACGAGCGCGATGCCGGTGACGGTCGTCCCGGCGCCGATCGCGTTGCCGCCCGCTGCGCGCTCGATGTCGGCGGTGGCGAGCAGGAGCGCCCGCTGGATGGACTGCCGCGTCGTGAACGCGCTCTCCGTCGCCTGCTCGAGGCGGCGGACCACGGCGTCGCTCGCACGGTCACCCGCGAGGTGGCCGCCCATTCCGTCGGCGACGACGAAGAAGGGCGCCCCGACGATGTAGCTGTCCTCGTTGTGGTCACGGCGCCGACCGACGTCGGTCGCGGCTCCCCACGAGAGCGTCAGGGTGGCGCCGTCGGCACCGGGGACGTCGATGGCGTGCGCAGTCGCTGCTCGGCCGAGTTCGGTCACGTTTCAGGATCGCTCTCT
The DNA here is from genome assembly GCF_044746255.1 of Curtobacterium sp. NPDC086286. Lineage (NCBI taxonomy): Bacteria > Bacillati > Actinomycetota > Actinomycetes > Micrococcales > Microbacteriaceae > Curtobacterium > Curtobacterium sp. NPDC086286. The sequence continues at coordinate 608,143 of NZ_JBIVBW010000001.1, read as the reverse complement.
GGGGGTTCGGGGCGTGCCGGCGGGTGGGTCGGTCGGCCACGTGGGAAGGGGTGGGAGGTCCCTCGACGACGGTGCGACCCGCAGGTGTGGCGAGAGGACCTCGATCACGTTGCCGTCACCGATCTCGACAACCGTACCCGTCAGCACGACGTTCGACGCACCCGCCGGCATCCGGAACGGCGCCGACCCGGCGGGCCGCACCACGGTCCCGTTGGTGGACCGGAGGTCGTCGACCACGGCGGCTTCGCCCTCGGCGTGCAGCATCACGTGCGACGACGACACCTGGCCGCTCGACGACGGGACGGACACCAGTTCAGGAGCCGGACCGCGCAGGATCCGCGGCAGCGCGGGCCGCCGGCCGACGATGACGGGGTGGTCGAGTCGGATGACGCGGTCGCCGATCCGCACGGACGGCACCCTGGTCGTCGGTGCGGGGACGTCGGACGGGAGGCGCGGCTCGCCCCCGACGGGCGTCCCGCCCTGGGTGGTGGGGTGCGTCCGGGCCCCGACCACGGTGTCGTCGATCGACCCGTCCCCCGGGCGCGGCGCACGACCGGGCCGCAGCACCGTGTCGTCGAGGGAACCGGTCGCCGGAGCGGCAGGCGCACCCGGCACGGGCGGCACCGGACGGATCACCGTGTCGTCGATGTCCTGCGCTTCCGAGACGCCGTCCACCACCGGCGCGGGCGGCAACGGCGGCACCGGACGGATCACGGTGTCGTCAACCAAGTTGGTGGCCGGAGCAGCCGGGACTCGGGACGCACCGGGGACGGGCGGGACCGGACGGATCACGGTGTCGCCCAACAGGTCGTCCACCGACGCGTGCACCGGTTCGTGGGACGCGGCGGCGCGGGGTCGACGGACGACCGTGTCGTCGATGTCGTCGTCGCGCACCCGAGCCCTCCAAGCGTGGTCGAGACAACCGTAGACGATCCTGTCCGCCGACCGTCATCCACGGTCCCACGCGGGACCGCTCCCCGCCCGGACCGAGCGCAGCACCAGGCCCGCCAACGGATCGTCCGCCCGGGTGTCGAGGGCGTGCTGCGCCCGCGTCTGTGCCCGCGCGGCGGACCCGAGCGCCCAGGAGCACCACGCCGCCACGGCCAACGCCCCCGCGGCGCCGGCAGCCGAGTCGGCCGACGGGTCCTCCGCACGCCAGTGCCGCCAGGCATCGGCGCACCGGTCACCCGCGGTCCGGAGTCGCGCCCGGTCCGGCTCGGGACCGAACCCGCACAGCGCCGGCGGTGTCGGGTCGGAGAAGGGGTCGAAGGCGGCCACCGCACGGGGCTCGATCGGCCCGGGCTCGGCGAGGAACCGGATCACCGCGAGCCGGGTCGCCAGTGCTCCGCACGCCGTGACGACGGCGATCGACGCACCACGCGACGACGGTGCGTCGCCGGGCGCGACGAGGGCCGCGCAGGCGGCGGGGAGGGTGACGGCGGCCGCGATCTCGCGCGGGTAGCGCACTGCGGCGTCGGGGTGGCTTCGTGTCGTGACGGGGATCATGCACGTCATCGAAACGCACGCCGCGCCTCCAGGACCCGCCGACGTGGGCACCTGTGGAACGCGACCCGCCCCACCCGTCCTGTGGAGGACGAGCGGGGCGGAACCGGGATCAGACCGTCGCGGGCTCGAGGCTCTCCGCGACGAGGTCCCACGAGCCGTCGTGCTCCTCGAGGACGACACCGTGCGCGCCGGCCCAGTCGAGCAGCTCGGCCGTCGTCGTGGCCGCTGCGCCCGTCCGGGCGAGGAGCGCGACCAGGCGACCCTTCGCGGTCTTGTTCCAGTGGTTCAACGCCTTCCGCCGACCGGATCCGTCGACGCTCACGACGCGCGGGACGACCGCGCCGGCGACGGGGCCGAGTTGCCGGTACCCCTCGGAACGCAGGTCGAGCACGAGCCCGTCCGCCGTGTGTGCCGCGAGCACCCGGGCGGACGGCTCCGGCCAGTGCGACGCGAGCCGGACAGACCCGAGCCGCGAGTCGTGGGAGAGCCGGTAGGCCGGGACGAGATCGCCACCGCGGACGGGACCGAACATCGCGGACTGCACGACCACGTGCTCGAACCACCACGCACGCGTCGCGGCGTCCGCGTCGAGCGAACCGAGCGGGTCGTAGAGCACACCCGTGTACCGGTCGATCGCCGGCATCGTGCCCGACGTGTCGAGCTCGAGGTTGCGGAACCGCTCCCCGATCGACTTCGGGCCGAGCTTCAGGGCCGTCCGGGCCGAGGACTCCTCGGAACTGACGGAACGGGCCGCGGTGATCACCGCGGCCCGTTCAGCAGCCAGTTCCGGGAACGACAGCGCACGCAGGTCGAGCGTGCGGTCCGTGTCCCCGCCCTCCCGCTTCGTCTCCGAAGGCGGGAGGAGGACGGTCAGTCCGGTCAGGACGCCAGCGCGGCCTGCCGCGCCACGATCGTGACCGTGTCGTGCTCGACCGACAGGAAGCCGTCCTCGGCGTCCGCCGCCACCGTCGAGCCGTCGGCTCGGGTGATGCGGACCTGTCCCTGCGCGAGGGTCGCGAGCAGCGGCTCGTGTCCCGCGAGGATACCGATCTGGCCCTCCGTCGTGCGAGCGACGACCATGGTGGCGTCGCCCGACCAGACCTCGCGGTCAGCCGAGACGACGCTCACGGTGAGTGCCGCCATGTCAGCGGTTCTCCTTCTGGATCTGCGCCCACTTCTCTTCGACGTCGTTGATGCCACCGACGTTGAAGAAGGCCTGCACGGCCACGTGGTCGAACTCGCCGTCGGCGATGGCGCGGAAGGACTCGATGGTGTCCTTCAGCGGGACGGTCGAACCCTCGACGCCCGTGAACTTCTTCGCCATGTACGTGTTCTGCGAGAGGAACTGCTGGATACGACGAGCGCGCTCGACCGTGATCTTGTCCTCTTCGGAGAGCTCGTCCACACCGAGGATGGCGATGATCTCCTGCAGTTCCTTGTTCTTCTGGAGGATCTGCTTGACGCGCGTGGCCGTCTCGTAGTGGTCAGCACCCAGGTAACGGGGGTCCATGATCCGCGAGGTCGACGTCAGCGGGTCGATCGCCGGGTAGAGACCCTGCGAAGCGATCTCACGCGACAGCTCGGTCGTGGCGTCGAGGTGCGCGAACGTGGTCGCCGGCGCCGGGTCGGTGTAGTCGTCAGCCGGCACGTAGATCGCCTGCAGCGAGGTGATCGAGTGACCACGCGTCGAGGTGATGCGCTCCTGGAGCACACCCATCTCGTCGGCGAGGTTGGGCTGGTAGCCCACCGCGGACGGCATGCGGCCGAGCAGCGTGGAGACCTCGGAGCCGGCCTGCGTGAAGCGGAAGATGTTGTCGATGAAGAGGAGCACGTCCTGCTTCTGGACATCGCGGAAGTACTCCGCCATCGTCAGCGCCGACAGGGCCACGCGCAGACGCGTTCCCGGCGGCTCGTCCATCTGGCCGAACACGAGGGCGGTCTTGTCGAAGACGCCCGCCTCTTCCATCTCGCCGATGAGGTCGTTGCCCTCACGGGTGCGCTCGCCGACACCGGCGAACACCGACACACCACCGTGGTCCTGCGCGACGCGCTGGATCATCTCCTGGATGAGGACCGTCTTGCCGACGCCCGCACCACCGAAGAGGCCGATCTTGCCACCCTGCACGTACGGGGTGAGGAGGTCGATCGACTTGATGCCGGTCTCGAACATGGAGGTCTTCGACTCGAGCTGGTCGAAGGCCGGGGCCTTGCGGTGGATCGGCCAGCGCTCGGTGATCTCGAGCTTCTCGTCGGTGTTGAGCACGTTGCCCAGCACGTCGAAGACCTTGCCCTTGGTGACGTCGCCGACGGGGACCGAGATCGGAGCGCCCGAGTCACGGACCTCCTGGCCACGGACCAGACCGTCGGTCGGCTTCAGGGAGATGGCGCGGACGAGGTCGTCGCCGAGGTGCTGCGCGACCTCGAGGCCGATCTCCTGCGACGAGTCACCGATGGTGATGGTCGTGAACAGGAGGTTGTACATCTCGGGGATGGCGTCGTGCGGGAACTCGATGTCGACGACGGGGCCCGTGACACGGGCGATCCGGCCGACACCGGGCGCCGACGACGTCTCGACCGCGGTGGTTGCGGTGTCGGTCATGGCTGGTGCCTTCCTGAGGGTGGGTAACTGTCCGCGAACGACGCGGACTACTTCTTCTTCGACGAGAGGGCGTCGGCGCCGCCGACGATCTCGGAGATCTGCTGGGTGATCTCGGCCTGTCGGGCGTTGTTCGCGAGACGCGTGAAGTCGCGGATGAGCGAGTCGGCGTTGTCGCTCGCCGCCTTCATCGCCTTCTGCCGGGCGGCGTGCTCGGAAGCAGCCGACTGCAGCATGGCGTTGAAGATGCGGCTCTCGATGTAGACCGGGAGCAGCGCGTCGAGCACCGCGTCGGCATCCGGCTCGAACTCGTAGAGCGGGAGCGGCTCGTCGTTCGACGGCGCCTCGACCCCCTCGACGACCTCGAGCGGCAGCAGCCGGACGACCTGCGGCTCCTGCGTGGCGAGGCTCAGGAAGCGGTTGAAGACGATGTGGATCTCGTCCACGCCACCCTCGGCCGTGTCCTGCAGGAACTTCGCCACGACGGCGTCACCGATCGACTTCGCGGTCGAGAACTCCGGCTGGTCGGTGTTGCCGACCCACTGCTGCTCCGACGCGCGCTCACGGAACGCGAAGTACCCGACGGACTTGCGCCCGACCAGGTAGAACACGACGTCCTTGCCCTCGCTGCGGAGCAGGGAGGCGAGCTCCTCGCCCTGCTTGAGGACGTTCGTGCTGAACGCACCGTTCAGGCCGCGGTCCGACGTGAACAGCACGACGGCTGCACGCGTCGACGACTCCGGCTCGGTGGTCAGCACGTGGTCGACGTTCGAGAACGTCGCCACGGCCGACACCGCGCGCGTCACGGCCCGCGAGTACGGACCCGACGCGGCCATGCGGGCCTGCGCCTTCTGGATCCGCGACGCCGAGATCAACTCCATCGCGCGAGTGACCTTCTTCGTGGTCTTCGCGGACTTGATTCGCTGTCGGTAGACCCGGACCTGCGCTGCCATCTAGCGACGACCCTTGACGATCTGCTCCTGGTCGACGTCGTCGGCCGAAGCGGCCTCGAACTGCTCGGACCCGAGCGTCTTGCCGTCGCTCGTCTGGAAGCTCTTGGAGAACTCGTCGATCTGCTTGGTCATCTCGGCGACGGTGTCGTCGCTGAGCTGGTTCGTCTCACGGAGCGTCGTCAGGACATCCGAGTTGCGACGCAGGTGGTCGAGCAGCTCCGACTCGAAGCGCAGGACGTCGGCCACGGGGACCTCGTCGAGCTTGCCGTTCGTGCCGGCCCAGATCGAGACGACCTGCTCCTCGACCGGGTACGGCGAGTACTGCGGCTGCTTGAGGAGCTCGGTCAGACGGGCACCGCGCTCCAGCTGACGACGCGACGCCTGGTCGAGGTCGGACGCGAACATCGCGAAGGCCTCGAGCGAGCGGTACTGCGCGAGCTCGAGCTTGAGCGTGCCGGAGACCTTCTTGATCGACTTGACCTGCGCGTCACCACCGACGCGGGACACCGAGATGCCCACGTCGACAGCCGGACGCTGGTTCGCGTTGAAGAGGTCCGACTGCAGGAAGATCTGGCCGTCGGTGATGGAGATGACGTTGGTCGGGATGTACGCCGAGACGTCGTTCGCCTTCGTCTCGATGATCGGGAGACCCGTCATCGAACCGGCGCCGAGCTCGTCGGACAGCTTCGCGCAACGCTCCAGCAGGCGGGAGTGCAGGTAGAAGACGTCACCCGGGTAGGCCTCGCGGCCCGGCGGACGACGCAGGAGGAGCGACACCGCACGGTAGGCCTCGGCCTGCTTCGACAGGTCGTCGAAGATGATCAGGACGTGCTTGCCCTGGTACATCCAGTGCTGGCCGATGGCCGAGCCGGTGTACGGGGCGAGGTACTTGAAGCCGGCCGGGTCGGAGGCCGGGGCGGCGACGATGGTGGTGTACTCCATCGCGCCGGCGTCCTCGAGCGCACCCTTGACGGAGGCGATCGTGGAGCCCTTCTGACCGATGGCGACGTAGATGCAGCGGACCTGCTTGTCCTCGTCGCCCGACTCCCAGTTGGCCTTCTGGTTGATGATCGTGTCGATCGCGATGGCCGTCTTGCCGGTCTGGCGGTCGCCGATGATCAGCTGACGCTGACCGCGGCCGACGGGGATCATCGCGTCGATGGCCTTGATGCCGGTCTGGAGCGGCTCGTGCACCGACTTGCGGGACATGACGCCGGGCGCCTGCAGCTCGAGGGCACGACGACCCTCGGCCGGGATCTCGCCGAGACCGTCGATCGGGGCGCCGAGCGGGTCGACGACGCGACCGAGGAAGCCGTCGCCGACGGGAGCCGAGAGGACCTCGCCCGTGCGGGTGACTTCCTGGCCCTCTTCGACACCGGCGAACTCGCCGAGCACGATGGCGCCGATCTCGTCCTCGTCGAGGTTCTGCGCGAGGCCGAGCGTGCCGTCCTCGAAGCGGATGAGCTCGTTCGCCATGACGCCGGGGAGGCCCTCGACGTGCGCGATGCCGTCGCCGGCGTCGATGACGTGCCCGACCTCGGCCGTGGAGGCCTTCGTCGGCTCGTAGTTCGAGACGAAGTCCTTCAGGGCATCACGGATCTCATCGGGGCTGATGGTGATGTCTGCCATGGGATTTTCCTTGTTGGTTTCCGGGGCCCTTCGGCTCCGAGAGGGTGACGCTGCCTGACTCGGCAGTTCCCGTTGTGGACTTGGGAGGAGCGGCTTCGACGGTACGCCTAGCCGGCGAGCTGGAGCCGGAGCTCCGAGAGCCGCGTGGACACGGTGCCGTCGATGACGTCGCCGCCGATCTGCACCCGGACCCCGCCGACGACCGAAGGGTCGACCACGTGGTTGATGCTGATGCCCTTGCCGTGCTGCTCCGCGAGGGCACGGGCGACGCGAGCCGCCTGGCCGTCCGTGAGCGGCGTCGCGGTGATGACCGTCGCGACGAGCTTGCCGGCCTGCTCGGCCACGATGCGCGAGGCGTCGCGGACGAGTTCACCGATGCGACGACCACGCGGCTGCTGCACCAGGTGCGACAGGATCACGATGGTCTGCTCCGATGCCTTGCCGCCGAGCAGCCGCTCGACGAGGGCGCTCTTCTCCGACGGGCTGCCGAGCTTGGTGCCCAGCGCCAGCTCGAGGTCGGCGTCCGAACGGACGGCGGTCTCGAAGGAGAACAGTTCGGCTTCGATCGGCGTGCCGGACGCTGCCGTGGCGGCGACGGCGCGGATGCCCGCGTCCTCGATGCCGACGAGCAGGTCCTGGTGCGAGGACCAGCGCGAGCCGGCCACCGCGGTCAGGACCGCACGCGTCGCGGCCGACTGGCCGGCGAAGACGCGGTCGAGGACCACCTTCTTGCCGGCCGGGTCGGCCGTCGGGTCGGACAGCAGACCGAGCAGCTGCGGCGCACCGGCGATCGCACGCCCTGCGGCGAGGATCTCGGCACCGGCGGCGAGGTCGGCCGCACCGCCGAGGTCGGCGAGCACCGCCCTCGTCGACGCCAGTGCTTCCCTGGTGGCGCTGCGCATGCTCAGCGCTCCCCGGCCGACGATGCCGACGAACCCTGCGAGGCTTCGAGGTCAGCGAGGAACCGGTCCACGACCGCGGTCGACTTGGCGTCGTCCTTGAGCGACTCCCCGATCACGCCGGAGGCGAGGTCGAGGGCGAGGGTGCCCACCTCGGTCCGGAGCGACTGGAGCGCGCTCTGACGCTCGGCCTCGATCTGTGCCTGCGCGTTGGCGGTGATGCGTGCTGCATCGGCCTGCGCCTGCTCGCGGAGCTCGTTGCCGATCGCGTTCGCGTCGGAACGGGCCTGCTCACGGATGCGAGATGCCTCGGCACGGGCCTCGGCGAGCTGCTTGTTGTACTCGTCGAGCGCGGCAGCGGCCTGCTCCTGAGCAGCCTCCGCCTTCTTGATGCCACCCTCGATGGCCTCGGTGCGCTCGTCGAGCATCTTCGTGATCCGCGGGATGATGACCCGCCAGAAGACCAGCAGGATGACGACGAACGCCACCGCGGACCACACGATGTCGTACAGCGGCGGTACGAGGGGATTGTGCGTCTCCTCGGCCGCGATGATGAGTGCGTTCTGCATCGAGAGGCCTTAGTTGGTGAAGATGAAGTACGTCGCGATACCGATGAAGGCGAGGGCCTCGGTGAAGGCGATACCGATGTACATGAGGGTCGTCAGGCGGCCCTGGAGCTCCGGCTGGCGAGCGACGGACTCGATCGTCTTGCCGACGACGATGCCCACGCCGATGGCCGGGCCGATCGCCGCGAGGCCGTAGCCCACCGTCGCGATGTTGCCGGAGATTTCCGCGAGAACGGTCGTTGCGTCCACGTGTTTTCCTTTCAGGATGCGGCCCGGCGGATGCCGTGCCGTATTGGGGGTCAGTTCAGGTCGTTGGTCAGTGCTCGTCAGCCAGCGCGAGCTGGATGTACACAGCGGTCAGCAGCATGAAGACGTACGCCTGCAGCAGCGCGACCAGGATCTCGAAGAAACTGAACGCGATGCCGAACGCGAGCGTCCCGACTCCGAACGCCTTGAAACCGAGCGAGGCGTCGAAGAAGAAGAACTGCGTGGCAGCGAAGAAGAGGACGAGCAGCAGGTGGCCGACGACCATGTTCATCAGGAGTCGCAGGGTCAGCGTCACCGGACGGAGCACGAAGGTCGAGACGAGCTCGATCGGCGTCACGATGATGTACAGGTACCACGGGACACCAGGCGGGAACAGCGAGTTCCGGAGGAAGGTGCCCGGGTGCTTGCGCAGACCCGCGTAGATGAACGCCACGTAGGCGACGATCGCGAGGATCATCGGGTACGCGATACGGCTGGTGCCCTGCAGGTTGAGCCCCGGGATCAGACCCGTGAGGTTCAGGAACAGCACGGAGAAGAAGATCGTGGCCAGCAGCGGGAGGAACCGCTTGCCGTCCTTCTCACCCAGGTTGTCGAAGGTGTTCCGGCGGACGACGTCGAACGCGTACTCGATGAGCGCCTGGCCGCGGCCGGGGACGAGCTTGAGCGAACGGGTCCCGATGATGCCGATCAGCAGCAGGACCGCGACGGCGATGAACCGGATGATGACGAGTCGGTCGATCTCGAAGGGCGTCCCGGCGAAGAAGATCGCATCCGGGAAGAACTCGTTGATCGACGGACCATGGAACTCGGCGGCCTTGCTGCTCCCCGCCGCAACGGTGTTACCCGCAGCGGTGAGGGACAGGGGAAGAGCGTGGGATAGCAGCGCTGTCTCCTGTGTCGGCGCGCGCACGCATGGCACGCGATGGTGGACGTTGTGGAGGCTCGTCCGCTCCGAGCAATGCTCCGGACGCGGACTCCGAGAAGCCTATCAGGTGCGAGAGGCTTCCCGGGCTCTCAGTTGCGGGGCGCGTCCTTCTCAGGAGACGCGGAGTCTCCGGGGAGGCTGACCCCGATCGGGATCCGGGCCTTCGCGACCGCGACCACGTCGATCACGAGCGAGCCGACGACACCGACGATGATCGCGATCGCGAGCACCGGGAAGTCCACCCAGGCGCGGTCGCGCAGCAGGACGAGCACGACGATGAACACGACGAACTTGAGCAGCCACGTGCCCATCACGATCCCGAAGAACGCGCCGGAGATCATCTGCCCCTTGGAGACGCGCAGCGCCACCAGCACGCTCACAGCGGTCAGCCCGAGGAACACCACGCTGAGGACGGCTCCGAGCAGGCCACCGGCGAGCCCGGGACCGCCGGCGACGAGCAGTCCGACGACTCCCCCGACGACGGCGAGTCCGACGGCCAGGAGCGCGCCCCAGGTGATGATGCGGCGGAACACCGGCCGGACGTGGTCGAGCGCGTTCGGTGCGGTCACGAGTTGTCTCCTGGGATCGAGCGGTCGTTGGCGGCCCGGTCGAGCGGGTCGAGGCTGGCGTCCACCACGGCGGTGGACCGGGTGGCGACCTGTGCGGCGAACTCGGCGCGTTTGCGGCCGAGCGGGGCGAAGGTGGCGACGGCGCAGACGATGAAGCCGACGGCGACGAAGACGACCACCCAGTACCAGTCCACGAAGAGGAACAGCAGGCAGCCGATCGCCACGGTGGCCGTCCACGCGTAGAAGATGAGCACGGCGTGGAAGTGCGAGTGCCCCATGTCGAGCAGGCGGTGGTGCAGGTGCTTCCGGTCGGCCGAGAACGGCGACTTGCCCGCACTGAGCCGACGCGTGACCGCGAGCCCGAAGTCGAGGATCGGCACGATGAGGATCGCGAACGGCAGCAGGATCGGGATGAACGCCGGCAGCAGCGCCTGGCGTGTCTGCACCGCAGCCGGGTCGATGTTGCCCGTGACCGAGACCGCGCTGGTGGCCATCAGGAAGCCCACGAGCAGGGCGCCGGCATCCCCCATGAAGAGCTTCGCGGGGTGCCAGTTGAGGATGAGGAAGCCGAAGCAGGCACCGACGAGCACAGCGGTGAGCAGTGACGGCAGGTTGAAGAAGAACTCCGTCTGCACGACCACGCGGTTGATGAAGAACGTGTAGAGGAAGAACACGCCGCCGGCGATGATCGCCACGCCGGCGACGAGCCCGTCGAGGCCGTCGATGAAGTTCACCGCGTTCATGACGAGCACCACCGCCAGCACGGTGAAGATCAGGCTCATGTAGGACGACCCGACCCCGAGCGTGTTGCCGATCGGCAGCGACACGATCGCCACGCCCTGCCAGGCGAGGATCCCCGCGGCGATGATCTGCCCGGCGAGCTTCGTCATCCAGTCGAGGTCCCAGATGTCGTCGGCGACGCCGAGGACCACGATGATGGTCGCTCCCCCGAGCACCGCCAGCACACGACCCGGCTCGGAGAACACCAAGCGGAAGTAGTCGGTACCGGCGATCGACGGGAAGAGGAACCACGCCGCGAGCAGCGACACGATGACGCCGATGTACATCGCGATGCCGCCGAGCCGGGGCGTCGGCGTGCGGTGCACGTCCCGCTCGCGGACCTTCGGGTACCACTTGTACTTCAGCCCCAGCTTCCAGACGATCCAGCTGACGCAGAAGCTCACCACGGCCGCGATGGCCCCGGCGAGCAGGTAGTACTTCATCCGACGAGGTCGGCTCCGACGACCCTGGTGATCTCCTCGTCCGGGATCACACCGTGGCGGACGATCCGGAGCTTCCCGCCGTCGGAGAGCCCCGTGGCGTCGACGATCGTCGAACCGGTCGACTCCGCGAACCCCTCGTGCGGCTCGAGCGAGCCCCCGTCGAGGTACACCGCGACGCTGTCGCCGAGCATCGCCTCGGCCTGGTCGGCGTCCATCGCGGCCGGGTCCCCCGTCGTGTTCGCCGAGGACACCGCGAGCGGACCGACCTCCTGCAGGAGTTCGAGCGCGATCCGCGAGTCCGGCATCCGGAGCGCCACGGTGCCGCGTGTCTCGCCGAGGTCCCAGTCGAGGGACGGCTGCGCACGGAGGATCACGGTGAGGCCGCCGGGCCAGAACTCGTCGACGAGGTCGCGCACCTGCTGCGGGATGTCGCTCGCGAGCGCGTCCAGGGTCGGCGGTCCGGGGATGAGCACCGGCGGCGGCGACTGCCGGGTGCGTCCCTTCGCGTCGAGCAGTCGCTGGACGGCGGCCGCGCTGAAGGCGTCCGCGGCCACGCCGTAGACGGTGTCGGTGGGGACCACGACGAGCTCTCCGCGCCCGAGTGCGGCACGTGCGAGCCGCATCCCGGTCAGGAGCCCGTCGGAGTCGGTGCAGTCGTATCGGGATGCCATGACTCGACGATGATAGTGCGACACAATGGGTGGCATCGTGAACGAGTCCCCTGCGCCCCGCCTCCTGTTCCTCTTCGACATGGACGAGGTCCTCGTCCGGTACGACTGGCAGGTGCGGATGGCCGCACTCGCCGAGTTCACCGGGCACGAGTTCGCGGAGCTCCGTCGCCGGTGGTGGGACTGCGGCAACGAGCAGCGCGCCGAGGCAGGCGGGTACGCCGACGGCGACGAGTACCTCGCCGCCTTCGCCGAGGCCATGGGCTGCGACGTCCCCGAGACCGAGTGGGCGCGGATCCGCGGCGCCGCGATGACCGAGCTGCCCGACCGGATCGAGGGAGTTCGCGTCGCGAGCGAGCACGGCCGCGTCGGCCTCCTGACGAACAACGGACCGCTGGCCGGCCGGTGGATCCACCGCTGGGCGCCGTCCCTCGCGCCGGTCTTCGGCGAGCACCTCGACACCACGAGCAACTTCGGGGCGCGCAAGCCCGAGCCGGAGGTCTACCGGCGCGCGCTCGAGCACCACGGCGTGCCCGCCGAGCGCACGTTCTTCGCGGACGACATGCCGATCAACGTCGAGGGCGCGCAGAGTGTCGGCATCCACGCGGTGCTCGTCGAGGAGCACACCGACCTGCGCGAGGCCGTCCTCGCCTTCGTCGCGGAACAGCACGAGACGGCTGGCGTCTAGACACCGGGTCCAGGAGGCGCGGCTCGACCCCGCCTAGCGCGTCGCCGTGGTCGTGCGGTCGCGTCCCGTCAGGTCGACGTGCGTCTCCGGGGAACGGAACCCCCGGCGCGCCAGGACCTCACGCACGCCGGCGCCCTGCGGCTCGGCGTGCTCGATGACGAGGACTCCCCCGGGGACGAGCAGGCGCCACGCGGTGTCGGCGAGGGCACGCACCGCGTCGAGTCCGTCCGGACCGCCGTAGAGCGCCACGGCCGGGTCGTGGTCGCGGACCTCGGGGTCGATCGGCACCGCGTCGTCGGGCACGTACGGCGGGTTCGACACGACGACCGACACCGTGCCGTCGAGCTCGGGCAGTGCGTCGGCGAGGTCGCCCTCGACGAGGCGGACCGTCCCGCCGTGGGCATCAATGTTGCGCCGCGTCCACGGGAGCGCCTCGGGCGAGCGTTCGACCGCGTACACGACCGCGTTCGGCACCTCGGTGTCCATGGCGATGGCGATCGCGCCGCTGCCGGACCCGAGGTCGACGGCGACCGGGGACGCCACGGGCACCGCGCGGAGTGCGTCGATGCCGAACTGCACGACGCCCTCGGTCTCGGGCCGCGGCACGAACACGCCGGGTCCGACGGCCAGGGTCAGCGCCCGGAAGTACGCCTCGCCGGTGATGTGCTGGAGCGGCTCGCGGGTGGCGCGTCGGGCGACGGCGTGCCGGAAGCGCTCGACGTGCTCGGCGGCGATCGCGCCGCCGGTCATCGCCCGGGCCTGCACGGCGCCGCGCGAGGTGTCGGTCGCCCAGGCGAGCAACAGCTCCGCGTCCACCTGCGGGGTCGGGACGCCGGCCGCGTCGAACGCCGCGGCCGCCTCGCGCAGGAGGCGGTCCGCGGCGAACGCGACGGGCGTGTCGGAGGCGGGTCGCGCCTCCAGGCCGTCCGAGGGGACGTCGCTCACGCGTCCTGGTCGCCGATGGCGGCCAGTCGTGCCTCTTCGTCCGCCTGGATGGCGGACTGGATGACGGGCTCGAGCGCACCGTTCATGACGCGGTCCAGGTCGTACGCCTTGTACCCGGTGCGGTGGTCCGCGATGCGGTTCTCCGGGAAGTTGTACGTGCGGATGCGCTCCGAACGGTCCATGCCGCGGATCTGCGACTTGCGCGCGTCCGAGGCGATGGCGTCGAGCTCCTCCTGCTGGCGCGCGAGGATGCGGGCACGCAGCACGCGCATGCCGGCCTCGCGGTTCTGCAGCTGCGACTTCTCGTTCTGCATCGCGACCGTGATGCCCGTGGGCAGGTGGGTGATGCGGACCGCGGAGTCGGTCGTGTTGACGGACTGTCCCCCGGGGCCGGAGGACCGGTAGACGTCGATCTTGAGGTCGTTCTGGTTGATCTGGACCTCTTCGGGCTCGTCGACCTCGGGGAAGACGAGCACGCCGGTCGTCGAGGTGTGGATGCGCCCCTGCGACTCGGTCGCCGGCACCCGCTGCACACGGTGCACGCCGCCCTCGTACTTGAGGTGCGCCCAGACGCCCTGGGACGGATCGGTCGCGTTCGACTTGATCGCGACCTGGACGTCCTTGTAGCCACCGAGGTCGGACTCGGTGCGCTCGAGCATCTCGATCTTCCAGCCCTTGGACTCGGCGTAGTGCGAGTACATGCGCAGGAGGTCGGCCGCGAAGAGCGCCGATTCCTCGCCGCCCTCGCCGCCCTTGATCTCCATGATCACGTCGCGCCCGTCGTCGGGGTCGCGCGGGATGAGCAGCCGGCGGAGACGCTCCTGGCGCTCCGACAGCTGCTCCTCGAGCGCCGGGACCTCGTCCGCGAACGCCTCGTCCTCACGCGCGAGCTCCTGGGCGGCGGCGAGGTCGTCCCCCGCCGCCTTCCAGGACTCGTACGCGGACTTGATCTGGTTGAGCTCGGCGTACCGCCGGTTCACCTTCTTCGCCCGGGCCGCATCGGCGTGGAGCGCGGGGTCCGACAGCTGCTGCGTCAGGTCCTCGTGTTCCGCCAGCAGCCCTGCCACCGACTCGAACACGCGTTACTCCTGGTGACCGTTGTGGTGCCCACCGGTCGTGGGGACCGACTTCTGCACCTGGACCAGGAACTCGACGTTCGACTGCGTCTCCTTGAGGTTCCGCAGCACGATCTCGAGGGCCTGCTGCGGGTCGAGCCCGGCGAGGGCACGTCGCAGGCGCCACGTGATCTTGACCTCGTCGGCGGAGAGCAGCTGCTCCTCGCGACGGGTGCCGGACGCGTTGACGTCGACGGCCGGGAAGATCCGCTTGTCGGCCAGGTGACGGTTGAGGCGGAGCTCCATGTTGCCGGTGCCCTTGAACTCCTCGAAGATCACCTCGTCCATCTTCGACCCGGTCTCGACGAGCGCCGTCGCGAGGATGGTCAGCGAACCGCCGTCCTCGATGTTGCGCGCGGCGCCGAAGAAGCGCTTCGGCGGGTAGAGGGCCGACGAGTCGACGCCACCGGAGAGGACGCGACCGGAGGCCGGCGTCGCCAGGTTGTAGGCGCGGCCCAGACGGGTGATCGAGTCGAGGAGCAGGACCACGTCGTGGCCGAGCTCCACGAGGCGCTTCGCACGCTCGATGGCGAGCTCGGCGACCGTGGTGTGGTCTTCTGCCGGACGGTCGAAGGTCGAGGCGATGACCTCGCCCTTCACCGTGCGCTGCATGTCGGTGACCTCTTCGGGCCGCTCGTCCACGAGGACGACCATGAGGTGCGCCTCGGGGTTGTTCTTCGCGATCGCGTTGGCGATGGCCTGCAGCACGACCGTCTTGCCGGCCTTCGGCGGGGAGACGATCAGGCCGCGCTGGCCCTTGCCGATCGGCGACACGAGGTCGATGATCCGCGTGCTGAGCTTCGAGGGCTCGGTCTCGAGGCGGAGACGCTCGTTCGGGTACAGCGGGGTGAGGTCCTGGAAGTCGACGCGCGCGGCGGCCTCGTCGGCGGTCTGCCCGTTGACCGAGTCGACCTTCACGAGCGCGTTGTACTTCTGGCGGCTCTGCTGTTCGTTGTCGCGCGGCTGCTTGATCGCACCGACGACCGCGTCGCCCTTGCGCAGGTGGTACTTCTTCACCTGGCCGAGGGAGACGTAGACGTCGTTCGGGCCCGGCAGGTAGCCGGTCGTGCGCACGAAGGCGTAGTTGTCGAGGACGTCGAGGATGCCCGCGATCGGGATGAGGACGTCGTCCTCGGTGATCTCCGGCTCGAACTCGTCGTTCTGCCCGCCGCGGCCGCGCTTGCGGTCACGCTGGCGACGGCTGCGGCCGCCCTCGGTCTCGTCGGCGTTCGGCTGGGCCTGCTGCTGCTTCTGCTGACCCTGCTGGCTCTGCTGCTTCTGCTGGCCGCTCTGCTGCTGGCCGTTCTGCTTCTGCTCGTTCTTGTCGTCCTGCTGGGCGTTCTTCTGGTCGCCCTGCTGGCCCTGGCCGTTCTGGCCGTTCTTCTGGGCCGCGTCGGTCTTCGGGGCGTTGTCGCGACCGTTCTGGTCGCCGCCCTGCTCGCCGTTCTCGGCGTTCTGGCCACGGCCACGACCGCGACCACGGCTGCGACGACCGCGGCGCGAGCCGCCCTCGCCCTGCTGGTCGTTCTGGTCGCCCGACTCGGTGCCGTGCGCGGACTGCTCCTGCTGGTCGCCCGCGGCGTCCTGCTGGGTCGGCTGCTCGGCCTGGTCCGACGTCTGCTCGGAGCGCTCGGTGCGCTCGGCCTGCTGGCCGTTCTGCTGGTCGCGCTGCCCGCGGCCACGACGCTGGCCGCCGGTCTGCGCGGCTTCCTGGGCGTCCTTCTCGGCGCGGACCTGGTCGAGCCCGGCGAGGAGGTCCTCGGTGCCGGTCTGACCGTGGTTGGTGTGCTCGGCGGCCGAGGTCGGCGCGGCGCTCACGGTGCCGCCGGACGAGGCACGGCGCGAACGGCGGGCCCGCGAGGACGCCGGCTGCTCGGCGGGGGCCTCGGCAGCGGGTGCCTCGGTCGGCTCCGGCAGCGTCGGCTGCTCGGCCACGGGGGCCTCGACCGCGGGTGCGGCCGGCTCGGCGGGAGCGTCGTCCGTCACGGGACGCTTGTCCTCGATCGAGGCGATGAGGTCACCCTTGCGGAGCTTCGAGAGCCCCGTGATGCCGAGGGAGGAGGCGATGCGCTGGAGTTCCGGGAGCCGGAGGGCGCGCAGATCGCTGGGGATCTCCACCTGGGTGGAGTCGTTGACGTTCGTCAAGGTCGGTGTTTCCTTTCGAACCGCAGAACGCGGAGAGTTTCCACCGTCCCGGATGCACGGGTATGCATCGACCGCCGTTCAGACGACGGACCGGGATTCGGTGATCAGAAAGAGATTGCCCCCGCGCACCGGACCCAGCATGGCGAGGAAGTTCCTGCTGCCTACGCGGGTTCGGCTTGGAGCGCCGAGTGCGGGACCACTGTAGCACCACCGAGGTCGACGGCCAGCATGAGCGCCCGCCAGTCGGATTCCCCGTGTCGCGACACGAGGTCGGCCGCGGTGAGTCGCTGCGCGGGGTCGCTGCCGAGGACCAGGAGGCTCGGGCCGGCTCCGGAGACGACCGCCGCCAGGCCGTGCTGCCGCAGCAGGCCGATGAGGGCGTCGGTCTCCGGCATGGCGCTGGCACGGTAGGCCTGGTGCAACCGGTCCTCGGTCGCCGCCAGGAGCAGCTCGGGGCTCTGGATGAGCGCGGCGACGAGCAGGGCGGAGCGGGACACGTTGAACGCGGCGTCCTCGTGCGGGACGCTCGCCGGCTGCAGGGAGCGCGCGAGCTTCGTCGAGAGGGTCGAGGTCGGCACGAAGACCACCGGCGAGACACCGCGGTGGACGAGCAGGCGCTTGTACGCCGGGCCCTCCGCCGTCATCCACGCGATGGTCAGCCCGCCGAAGAGCGCCGGCGCGACGTTGTCCGGGTGCCCCTCCATCTCGGTCGCGAGCGTGAGCAGGGTCGAGGCGTCGAGGTCGACGACGCCCTCGAGCAACCCGCGCGCGGCCATCAGCCCGGCGACGATCGCGGCCGCCGAGGACCCCATGCCGCGGCCGTGCGGGATGGCGTTCACCGCGTGCAGCTCGAGGCCGGGCTGCTGTGCGACGCCGGCGTGCTCGAGCCCGCGGCGCACGGCGCGGACGACGAGGTTCGAGTCGTCGGTGGCGACCTCACCCGCGCCGACACCGTCGACCGTGACGGTCGCGCCGGGCTCGGGCCGGACCCGGACGACGACCTCGTCGTAGAGCGACAGGGCGAGGCCGAGGGAGTCGAACCCCGGTCCGAGGTTCGCGGAGGTCGCCGGGACCCGTACGCGGACCGCCCGTCCGGCCGGTACAGCGATCTGGGCGGTCATGCCCTCCCCCGGTCCGGACGAGCGGTCGGGGCTCACTCGGCGCCGACCAGTCCGAGCACGTCGGCGACCGACTTGGTGTCGACCGGGACGCTCGTCGGGGTGACCTCGCCGCCGTCCTGCGTGCGGAGGGCCCACTGCGGGTCCTTGAGGCCGTGGCCGGTCACCGTGATGACGACCTTCGCGCCCTTCGGCACGACGCCGGCGTCGGCACGCTCGAGGAGCCCGGCGACGCCGATGGCCGAGGCGGGCTCGACGAAGACGCCGACCTCGGCGGAGAGGATGCGGTGCGCGGCGAGGATCGCCTCGTCGGTGATGGCACCGAAGTAGCCGTCGGTCTCGTCACGGGCCTCGAGCGCGAACTCCCACGAGGCCGGGTTGCCGATGCGGATCGCGGACGCGATGGTGTCCGGGTTGCGGACGACCTCGCCGCGGACGATCGGGGCCGAGCCCGCGGCCTGGAAGCCGAACATGCGCGGGAGCCTGGACGACCGACCGGCGGCCACGTCCTCGCGGTAGCCGCGGGAGTACGCCGTGTAGTTGCCCGCGTTGCCGACCGGC
Organism: Curtobacterium sp. NPDC086286; assembly: GCF_044746255.1. Lineage (NCBI taxonomy): Bacteria > Bacillati > Actinomycetota > Actinomycetes > Micrococcales > Microbacteriaceae > Curtobacterium > Curtobacterium sp. NPDC086286. The sequence goes on along the minus strand of NZ_JBIVBW010000001.1, from coordinate 589,770 downwards.
AGGAAGTGGAAGTCGGGCGCGTCACCGAGGACGTCGACGACCTCGAACGCGGCGGTCTTCTGCCCCTCGATGCGGTCGTTGTTGACCGAGTTCACCAGGTGCACCGGGTAGTTCGCGGCGAGGTCGCGCGCGATGTCGAGGCAGTCGTCGAAGTTGCCCTGCACCTGCAGCAGCTGGGCGTCGTGGGCGACGGCCTGGCTGAGCTTGCCCATGGCGATCTTGCCCTCGGGCACGAGCACCGCGGCGGTGATGCCGGCGTGCGTGGCGTACGCGGCGGCGGAGGCGCTGGTGTTGCCGGTCGAGGCGCAGATGACGGCCTTCGCACCGTGCTCGACGGCCTTCGAGATCGCCATGGTCATGCCGCGGTCCTTGAACGACCCGGTCGGGTTCATGCCCTCGAACTTGACGTAGACCTCGGCCCCCGTGCGCTCGGACAGGCGGCGCGCCGGGATGAGCGGGGTCCCGCCCTCACCGAGCGTGACGACGGGCGTCGCCTCGGTGACGTCGAGACGGTCGGCGTACTCGCGCAGGACACCCTGCCACTGGTGGGCCATGAGGCTCCCCTTCTTGTCGGTTCTGGAGTTCGGTCGGGCGCGGGTCAGGCGCCGACGACGCGGAGGACGCTCGTGACCTCGGCGACGACGTCCTCGTTGCGGAGGGCGACCACCGTCGCGGCGAGGTCGGACTCGCGCGCCAGGTGCGTGCCGATGACGAGGGTCGCGGTCGCGTCGGACCCGGTCGCGACGGTCTGCTCGACGGTCTCGACGCTGACGCCGTGCTTCGCGAGGACGCCGGCGACGGTCGACAGGACACCCGGGGCGTCCGTGACGTGCAGCGTGATCTGGTAGCGCGTGCGGACGGTGCCGATCGGGAACACCGGCAGCGCGGACTGGGTCGACTCGGCGATGCCGGGGCCACCGATGACGTGTCGGCGCGCGGCGGACACCAGGTCGCCGAGGACGGCCGAGGCGGTCTCGACCCCGCCGGCACCGGCGCCGTAGAACATCAGGTCGCCGGCGGCCTCGGCCTCGACGAACACGGCGTTCTTCGCCCCGTGCACGCTCGCGAGCGGGTGCGACTCCGGCACGAGGGCCGGGTACACGCGGGCGCTGACGCCCTCGGTGCCCTGCTCGTCGGTCAGGCGCTCGGCCGTCGCGAGGATCTTCACGACGTACCCGGCCTTGCGCGCGGCCCGGACCTGCTCGATCGTCACCGAGGTGATGCCCTCGCGGTGGACGGCGGCGAGCGGAACCGAGGTGTGGAACGCGAGCGACGCCAGGATCGCGGCCTTCTGCGCGGCGTCGTAGCCCTCGACGTCGGCGGTCGGGTCGGCCTCGGCGTACCCGAGCTCGGTGGCGGTCGCGAGGGCGTCCTCGAACGTCGAGCCCTCGCGGTCCATCAGGTCGAGGATGAAGTTGGTCGTGCCGTTGACGATGCCCATGATGCGCTCGATGCGGTCACCGGCGAGGGAGTCGTGCAGCGGTCGGATGATCGGGATCGCGCCGGCGACGGCGGCCTCGTAGTAGAGCTGCGCGCCCACCTGCTCGGCGACCGCGAAGAGCTCCGGGCCGTGCGTCGCCAGGAGGGCCTTGTTGCCGGTGACGACGTCGGCGCCGGACTGCAGCGCCTGGAGCACGAGCGTCCGTGCCGGCTCGATGCCGCCGATCAGCTCGACGACGATGTCCGCGCCGAGGATGAGCGACGCCGCGTCCGTCGTGAAGAGCTCCTTCGGCAGGTCGACGTCGCGCGGGGCGTCGAGGTCGCGCACCGCGATCCCGACGAGCTCGAGGCCGGCCCCGGCACGAGAGGCGAGCTCGTCGCCGTGTTCGAGGAGCAGCCGCGCCACCTGGGAACCGACCGAGCCGGCTCCGAGCAGCGCGACGCGGACGTTGCGGTATTCGATCATCTGGTGCGGGTCCTGTTCGTGGGGAGTCGGGTCGTCCGAGGGGCTCAGGCCCCTGGGACCACCCCGGTGTCGCGGGCGAGGAGGTCGTCGATCGACTCGCCACGCACGAGGATACGGGGTACGCCGTCGGCGACCGCCACGACCGGCGGGCGTCCGACGTGGTTGTAGTTGCTCGCCAGGCTCCAGCAGTACGCACCGGTGGCGGCCACGGCGAGGAGGTCCCCGCGGTGCACGTCACCGGGCAGGTACTCGTCGTTCACGACGATGTCGCCGGACTCGCAGTGCTTCCCGACCACCCGGGTGAGGACCGCGGGGGCGTCGGACGTCCGGGCGAGCCGGGCCGTGTAGTCGGCGCCGTAGAGCGCGGGTCGGGCGTTGTCGCTCATGCCGCCGTCGACCGACACGTACGTCCGGGTGGCGGGCTCCTGCTCGTCGTCCGAGAGCGTCACCGGCTTGATGGTGCCGACGCGGTAGAGCGTGATGCCCGCGGGCCCGACGATGTACCGGCCGGGCTCGACCGCGATCTCGGGGACCGGGATGTCCCGCTCCGCGCAGGCCTCGGCCACGATGGTCGCGAGCGCGTCGGCGACGTCCTCCGGCTCGAACGCCGAGTCGGCCTCGGTGTAGTCGATGCCCCAGCCGCCGCCGAGGTTGAGCTCCGGCACCGGACCGGTCGCCACGAGTGTGGCGTGCACGTCCATCAGGCGACGCGCGGCCTCGCGGAAGCCGGACTCGTCGAAGATCTGCGAGCCGATGTGCGAGTGCAGGCCGACGAAGGCGAGCGAGGGCTCGGCGCGGACGGCCTCGGCAGCGGTGACGGCCTCGGTCAGGGGGATGCCGAACTTCTGGTCCTCGCGCGCGGTGGCGAGGTACTCGTGCGTCGACGCGTGCACCCCGCTGTTGATCCGGATGCGCACGCGCTGCACGACCCCGGCGTCGGCCGCGGCACGGGCGACGCGCTGCACTTCCTCGTGGCTGTCCAGGACGATGGTGCCGACGCCGACCTCGACCGCGCGGGCGATCTCGGCGTCCGACTTGTCGTTGCCGTGGAAGCCGAGCAGCGCCGGGTCGACTCCCCCGGCCAGGGCCACCGCGAGCTCGCCGCCGGTGCACACGTCGACGCGGAGGTCGGCCTCGACCATCCACGCCGCGACCTGCGTCGTCAGGAACGCCTTGCCGGCGTAGTAGACGTGCGACCGGGTGCCGATCCGCTCGAACGCCTCGGTGAAGGCGTTCCGCACCCGCACCGCACGGGACTGCACGTCGCGTTCGTCGACCACGTACAGCGGCGTGCCGAACTGCGCGACCAGGTCGGACGCGGCGATCCCGCCGACGACGAGCTCGCCGTCGTCGGTCCGGGTCGCGGAGGCAGGCCAGATCCGCGCGGTCAGCGCGGAGGCGTCCGTCGGGAACCGCAGGTGCTGCGGGGCAAGGGGGTTCTCGCTCACGGGACCCGATCCTACCGAGCCGAGCCGCGCCTCCTGGCCGTGTGACGCAGCCACGCGCTCAACCGCACGAACCGACCGTCTGCAGCCCCGCCTCGTTGAGCGGCAGCGAGTCGGCCGTGACGCGCACCGTCGCCTCGGAGGCGGTGACGTCGAGCGACCGCACGAGGAGCCCCGACGGCAGGAACTGCGCCGTGCAGACCTCGACGGGGACGTTCGTGACGCCCGGGATCGAGTCCACCTTGAGGCCGAGCGACGAGTTCGTGATCCGCACCGTCTTCGGCGTGATCGTGATGCCCTTACCGTCGTCCTGCGCGGCGACGTCGCCCTTCGCCGCGTAGGTGATGTCGTAGCCGAGGACCGCGGTCTTGCCGGAGAGCTCCACGCCACCGTCGGCCAGGCTGAGCCGGTCGAACAGCGGGCTGTACTTCGACAGGTCCTTCACGGACGAGGCCGCGAGCCGGACGTGGCCGTCGACGTCGCGCACGTCGCCCTTGCCGTCGACGGGCACGTCACGCGCGGTGACGTCGGCGGCGAGCGGGATGCCGTCGATCGTGAGCTTCTCGGAGGAGATCTCGACCTCGTCGAGCTGCCCGCTGATCAGCTGCGGGATGACGATGCCCTTCGCGTGCGCCTCGACCTCACCGGTGGCGCCGGACGGCAGCGACTGCTCGACCTGCTGGGCGATGATGCGGTCGACGACCCCGCGGAGGACGAACTCGGCGATCACGACGAGCGCGGCGAGGACGACCACGACGACGATCAGCACGACGGGCCAGCGACGGCGCTTCCGGGGGGTCACGGTGGCGGCGGACATGCGTCCCACCTTGCCAGGTGGCCCCGGCAGCGAGCCTGGAGGCGCGGCGTGCGCCCGGCGCGTCGGCCGGACGGGCGCGCGGTCGCGGTCGCGCCGGCCGCGTGCGCCCAGCGCCCGCCGCACAACGGAAGTCGCCCCGAACCACGGCATTCCGCAGTTCGGGGCGACTTTGGTTGTGCGCAGCGCTCCGCGCCGGCCGCACGATGACCGCTACATGCGCTCCGGCGCCGTCACGCCGAGCAGGCCCAGCCCGTTGCGGACGACCTGGCCGGTGGCGTCGTTCAGCCAGAGGCGCGTGCGGTGCAGGTCCGTCACGGCCTCGTCGCCGAGGGGCGTGACCCGGCAGGCGTCGTACCAGCGGTGGTAGAGCCCGGCGAGCTGCTCGATGTACCGCGCCACACGGTGCGGCTCGCGCAGCTCGGCAGCCTGGCGCACCACGCGCGGGTACTCCGCCAGGGCGCCGAGCAGGGCCCCCTCGGTGTCGTGCGTCAGGAGCGAGGCGTCGAAGGCCGACCGGTCCACCCCGGCGTTCGCGGCGTTGCGGGCCACGGACTGCGTGCGGGCGTGGGCGTACTGCACGTAGAAGACGGGGTTGTCGTTCGTGCGCTTCGTGAGCAGGTCGAGGTCGATGTCGATCGCGGTGTCGCTGGCGAACCGGACGAGCGAGTACCGGCCGGCGTCCACGCCCACGGCGTCGACGAGGTCCTCCATCGTGACGATCGTGCCGTTGCGCTTCGACATGCGCATCGGCTCGCCGTCCTTGAGCAGGTTCACCATCTGCCCGATGAGGATCTCGAGGTTCTTGCCCGGCTCGTCCCCGAACGCGGCGCACATCGCCATCATCCGGCCGACGTAGCCGTGGTGGTCCGCGCCGAGCATGATGAGGTTCCGCTCGAACCCGCGCTCGCGCTTGTCGAGGTAGTACGCCAGGTCGCCGGCGATGTAGGCGGGCTCGCCGTCCGACTTGATGACGACGCGGTCGCGGTCGTCGCCGAAGTCGGTGGTCCGGAGCCACTCGGCCCCCTCGGCCTCGTACATCACGCCCGCCGAGCGGAGTCGCTCGATGGCGCGCTCGACGGCCTTCGACTCGTGCAGGGCGTTCTCGTGGAAGTACACGTCGAAGTCGACGCCGAAGTCGTGCAGCGACGACTTGATGTCGGCGAACATGAAGTCGACGCCCTCGCGCCGGAAGAGCTCCTGCGCCTCGTCGCGCGGCAGGTCCTTGACGTCGACCGACGGGTCGAGCGTCGCGATCACACGCGCCGCGATCTCGGCGATGTACGCGCCGCCGTAGCCGTCCTCTGGCGTGGGCTCACCGAGCGCCGACGCCACGAGGGAGCGGGCGAAGCGGTCGATCTGCGCGCCGTGGTCGTTGAAGTAGTACTCGCGGGTGACGAGGCCGCCCTGCGCCTGGAACACCCGCGCGAGGCTGTCACCCACCGCGGCCCAGCGCACGCCGCCCATGTGGATCGGCCCGGTCGGGTTCGCGGACACGAACTCGAGGTTGATCCGCACGCCGTCGTACAGGTCGCCGTGCCCGAAGGACTCGCCGCCCTCGACGATCGTGCGCGCGATCTCGCCGGCAGCGGCGGCCTCGAGCGTGATGTTGATGAAGCCGGGGCCGGCGACGTCGACCGAGTCCACGCCGTCGAGCTCGGTCAGCTCGCCGGCGATCTCCGTCGCGAGCTCGCGCGGGTTCGTGCCGAGCCGCTTCGCGAGCTGCATCGCCGCGTTCGAGGCCCAGTCGCCGTGCGCGCGGTTCTTCGGACGTTCGAGTGCCGCGTGGGACTCCTCGATGGTCACGGTATCGGACGCGCCTCGTCGCTCGACGATCCCGGTCAGGATCGACAGGTACGCGGCGGAGAGTTCGGCAGGAGTCACGAGGGTCGAGTCTACCGGGACGCACAGGTCCTCCCCGGTCGATGCACCATCATGTCGGGATGACCACCCGCAGCCGCGTCCGGGCGATCAGCGTCGCCCTCCTCACCGTGTCCGCGTCCGTCGCCCTGGTGGCGTGCTCCGGCGGCGGCTCGGACGGCGCCACGCCGAGCGCCACGGCGGGTCCGATCGGGAAACGGGTCGCACAGACGTGCGCCGAGCTCCTGCCCGCCGACGCCCTGTCCGTCTACGGGAAGACGTTCACCCTCGACGACGACTTCACGCCGGAGAAGGGGACCCCGGCGGCGCGCATCGCCGAGCAGCGCGGCCGCGTGTGCCACTGGAGCGCGACCGACGACGCCTCGACGACGATCACGGTCGCCGTCGCCGACCTGCCTGAGAAGTCGCTCACGAACCTCAAGGACGCGCTCTACGAACGGGGCGGATCCGTGCCGACCTACCGGGTCGAGGGGTACTTCTCGCTCACCGACGGCGTCGGGCGCGCGGACGCCTTCGCCGACCCGTACTGGATCACCGCGACCTCCACCCTCTTCACCGAGCCCGGCGGCGCGCAGCCGGTCGTCGACGCGGTGCGGAGCGTCGTGCAGCCGAGCGCGTCCGCGACGCCGGCCGGCTGACCCGACACGGGTCGATCTCGCTTGCCATCGCGCGCGTTCTGGGAAAGACCGGCACCGAGCGCGCCCCGCGCCCGCCGTACCCACCAGACGGACGGGAGGCGCAGTGCGGCCCTGCCCCGCGCCTCCTGTCCGTCAGCTAGTCACCCGCGTACCCTGGCGGGAACGGGCATACCTGGTCGATTCTTTCGACCGAGTACGCCCGATCCCGCTTCCCATCGCGCACGTTCTGGGAAGGACCGGGGTCGACACGCGTGGTCTCGGACAGCCGTGCGGACCTGCTACGGTTGGTTCCACCCAGGGCCCCCATAGCTCAGGGGATAGAGCACTGCCCTCCGGAGGCAGGGGCGGAGGTTCGAATCCTCCTGGGGGCACAGTGACATCCCCGCGGAAGCAGGCGACTTCGCTTCGCTCAGGCGGCTGCCCGCGATGTCGGCTTCGCCGACCTTCCCTCCGGGGGCGGTCAGGGCAGGGGCCATCAGGGGTGCACAACGCGGTAGCGTCGGGGGCATGAGCCTCGTGTTCCCGGAACCTGGTGTTGCGCCGCTGCGAGGCGGGCCGAGGCTCGGGTGGGGCGTGATCGGGCCCGGCGAGATCGCGGGCGACTTCACGTCGACGCTCCACGCGAACTCCGACCAGCGCGTCGTCGCCGTCGGCTCCCGCTCCCCCGAACGCGCCGCCGCCTTCGCCCGGCGACACGGGATCCCCGGCGTGCACGGCTCGTACGAGGCCCTCGTCGCGGACCCCGCCGTCGACGTCGTCTACGTCGCCTCACCGCACCCGCAGCACCTCGGCCACGCGCTCCTCGCGATCGCCGCGGGCAAGCACGTCCTCGTCGAGAAGCCGATGACCACGTCCGAGGCGGACACCCGCACCCTCGCCGAGGCCGCCCGACGTGCCGGGGTGTTCACGATGGAGGCGATGTGGACCCGGTACCTCCCGGGGACCACCGTCGTCGCACGACTCCTCGCGGACGGCGCCCTCGGCGACGTCCGGCTCGCGTCCGTCGACGTCGGCTGGCCGCACGACCCCGACCCCGCCGACCGCATGTTCGACCCTGCCGCCGGCGGCGGCGCCCTCCTCGATGCCGGTGTCTACGGGCACTGGTTCGCACGGTTCGCCACCGGCGCCCCGGTGACCAGCAGCACGACGGGAGCGGTCTCCGGACGCGGGGTGGACCTCCAGTCCGTCACCGTGTCGACGTCGGCCGGCGGCGCGCAGGCCGTGGTGACCACGACGATGACGGCGTGGACGCCCGGACTCGCGGTCATCGCGGGGAGCACGGCCACCGTGCGGTACACCGACCACTTCGTGTTCCCCGCGTCCTTCGCGCTGCACCACGGCGCGGAGGCGGCGCACTGGGAGGACGAGAGCGGCCTCCGTGGAAGACAGGGCCTCGTCTGGCAGACCGCGGCGCTCGCGCAGTACGTCGCCGAGGGGCGCACGGAGTCGCCGCTGCACTCGCTCGACGACTCGATCGGCCTCGCCGCGACGCTCGACGCGGCGCGGTCCGCGCTCGGTCCCCGGGCGGACGCCCCCGGTGTTTCCGAACGCGACACGTCCACCCCCTAGGATCACGGGCCGGTCGACCCCGCACGCGACCGGGAAGAGGACTCGATGACCGCAGCCACCGGGAACCCGCAGCACGAACTCGCCCGGGGCGCCGACGCCCCGGCACCACGGACCCTGCTCGACGTCCTCACCGCGACCGCCGCCGAGCACCCCGACGCCACCGCGCTCGAGGACCCGGCCGGCACGATCGACTACACGACGCTCGTGCGACTGGTGCGCGAGCAGGCCGACGACCTCGCGCGACGCGGGGTCCGACGGGGCGACCGGGTGGGCGTCCGGATCCCGTCCGGCGGGCGCGACCTGTACGTGTCGATCCTCGCGGTCCTCGCCGCCGGCGCCGCGTACGTCCCGGTGGACGCCGATGACCCCGAGGAACGCGCCACGCTCGTGTTCGGCGAGGCCGGCGTCGTCGGCGTGATCGGAGTGGGCGGCGTCCTGCGTGACCGCGACGGCGCGGAACTCCCGGTGACCGACCCCGCGGCGAGCGCCGAGCTCCCCCGGCAGGACGACGACGCGTGGATCATCTTCACGTCCGGGTCGACCGGTGTGCCCAAGGGCGTCGCGGTCGCGCACCGGTCCGCTGCGGCGTTCGTGGACGCCGAGGCGCGGATGTTCCTGCAGGCCGCGCCGATCGGTCCGGGCGACCGGGTGCTGGCGGGTCTGAGCGTGGCGTTCGACGCGTCGTGCGAGGAGATGTGGTTGGCGTGGGGCCACGGTGCGTGCCTGGTGCCGGCGCCGCGGTCGCTCGTGCGCACGGGTGTGGACCTCGGGCCGTGGCTCATCGCGCACGGGATCACGGTGGTGTCGACGGTGCCGACGCTCGCGGCGCTGTGGCCGGACGACGCGCTGGAGCAGGTGCGGTTGGTCATCTTCGGTGGTGAGGCCTGCCCGCCGGAGCTCGCTGCGCGGATCGCGAGCCGCGATCCGGAGGTCTGGAACACGTACGGTCCGACCGAGGCGACGGTGGTGGCGTGCGGTGCCCTGCTCGACGGGAGCACGCCGATCCGGATCGGGTTGCCGTTGGACGGCTGGGACCTCGCGGTGGTGGACGCGGCGGGTGCCCGGGTGGAGCCCGGGGGTGTCGGGGAGCTCGTCATCGGCGGCGTCGGGCTCGGGCGGTACCTGGACCCGGCGAAGGACGCCGAGAAGTACGCGCCGTTCCCGGAGCTCGGGTGGGAGCGGGCGTACCGGAGCGGTGACCTGGTGCGGTACGACCCCGAGGGACTCGTGTTCCAGGGTCGTGCGGACGACCAGGTGAAGCTCGGCGGTCGTCGCATCGAGCTCGGGGAGATCGAGGCGGCGCTGCAGGGGCTGCCGGACGTGGCCGGGGGTGCTGCCGTGGTGCAGCGGACGCCGGCGGGCAACCAGGTGCTGGTCGGGTACGTCGCGCCGGTCGCGGGTGCGACGGTGGACGTGGCGGCGGCGAACGCTCGGCTGCGCGAGGAACTCCCGGCGGCGCTCGTGCCGCTGCTCGCGGTGGTGGATTCGCTGCCGACGCGGACCTCGGGCAAGGTCGACCGTGCCGCGCTCCCGTGGCCGTTGCCGGGGTCGTCGGACACGGCGATGCTCCCGGACACGGTGGCGTGGATCGCCGAGCGGTGGTCCGCGATCCTCGGGGTGCCGGTGGCGAGCGTCGACGACGACTTCTTCGCGCACGGCGGGGGGTCGCTGACGGCGGCGCAGCTCGTGTCGGCGATCCGTGAGCGCTTCCCGACGACGACGGTGGCCGACGTGTACGACCACCCGCGGATCGGTGCGCTGGCGGCCGCGCTCGACGACTCCGGCCCGGTGACGTCGGTGCCGCGCGAGGTCCGGCCGGTCCCGCCGGCGACGGGTGTGGTGATGACGGTGCTCGGGCTGCCCCTGCAGGTGCTCCGTGGTCTGCGGGTGCTGACGTGGACGGCGCTCGTGGCGGCGGTGCTGCACGCGACGACGCTGCCGTCCGTCCCGGTGCTGCCCTGGCCGGCGCTCGTCGTGGCGCTCGTCCTGTTCGTCACCCCGGCGGGGAAGATGGCCGTGACGGTCGTCCTCGTCCGGGCCCTCCTCGTCGGGGTGCGTCCGGGTGACCACCCCCGTGGCGGGTCGGTGCATGTGCGGGTCTGGCTCGCGGAGCGGATCGCTGAGGCGGTGGACGGCCCCTCGACGGCCGGTGCGCCGTGGATCAGCTACTACGCCAGGGCCTTGGGCGCGACGATCGGCAAGGACGTGGACCTGCACGCGCTGCCGCCGGTGACCGGGATGCTGACGGTCGGCAAGCGGGCGTCGATCGAGCCCGAGGTCGACCTCGCCGGGCACTGGGTCGACGGCGACGTGTTCCGGCTCGGCCGGGTCCGGATCGACGCGGACGCCGTGGTGCACAGCCGGACGACGCTGCTGCCGGGTGCGCACGTGGGCGTCGGTGCCGAGGTGGAGGCCGGTTCCGCGGTCGCCGACCGGGTCCCCGACGGGGAGCGGTGGGCGGGGTCGCCGGCGGAACGCGTCGGGTCGGCTCGGCACGACCGGGAGGCGCGACCCCCGTCCCGACGCCGGTGGCTGCTGGCGTACGGGGCCGGGTCCCTGGCCGTGGCCGGGTTGCCGGTGATCGGTGTCGCCGCGGGGGTGGGGCTGGTGTGGCTCCTCGTCGGACCGGTCGCGTCCCTCCAGCGGGCCGTGCTGCTCGCGCTGGCGTGGGTACCGGTGGGGACGGTCGTCGCGGGGCTCGTGTACGCGGCACTCGTCGTGGCCGCGGTGCGGTTGCTCGGGATCGGTCTGCACGAGGGTCGGCACCCGGTGCGCTCCCGGATCGGCTGGCAGGTGTGGACGACCGAGCGGATCCTCGACGGCGCCCGGACGCTGCTGTTCCCGGTGTACGCGTCGCTCGTGACCCCGTTCTGGCTCCGACTGCTCGGGGCGCGGGTGGGACGGAACACCGAGATCTCGACGGTCCTGCTCATCCCGGCGCTCACGCAGATCGCCTCGGGGGCGTTCCTCGCCGACGACACGATGGTGGCGACGTACGAGCTCGGCGGCGGTCGGGTGCGGATCGGTCGGTCGAAGGTGGGACGGCGGGCGTTCCTCGGCAACAGCGGGATGACGGGCGCCGGACGTTCGGTGCCGCGCGAGGCCCTGGTCGCGGTGCTGTCCGCCGTCCCGAAGAAGGCGAAGCGCGGATCGTCGTGGCTCGGCTCTCCCCCGGTGCGGCTCCGACGCGCCACGGCGGAGTTCGACGAGGAGCGCACGTTCCGGCCGCCGCGGTCCCTCAAGGTCGCTCGAGGCTGCTGGGAACTCCTGCGCCTGGTCGCCCCGATGGTGTCCGCGGGGATCGCGCTCGGGGTCGTCGGCACGCTGCTCGCGCTCTGGACGGCCGTGGGCATCGGGTGGACGGTGCTGCTCGCCGGGCCGGTGCTCATCGTCGCCGGTGCCGTCGCAGCGGTGGTGTCGACGATCGCGAAGTGGTCCTTCGTCGGCCGGATCGCCGCCCGCGAGCACCCGCTCTGGTCGTCGTTCGTGTGGCGGAACGAGGTGCAGGACACGTTCGTCGAGACCGTCGCCCGGCCGTGGTTCGCCGAGCAGGCGACGGGGACCCCGGCCCTCGCGGCGTGGCTCCGCAGTCTCGGGGCGACGATCGGCCGCGGTACCTGGCTCGAGACGTACTGGCTCCCGGAGGCCGACCTCGTGACGATCGGGTCCGGAGCCGCCGTGGCCCGCGGCACGGTCGTGCAGACGCACCTGTTCCACGACCGGGTGATGCAGCTCGACGAGGTCCGTCTCGACCCGGGTGCGACGCTCGGGCCGCACAGCGTGGTGCTGCCGGCGGCGGGCATCGGACCGGGCGCCACCGTCGGGCCGGCGTCCCTCGTGATGCGCGGCGAGCAGGTGCCCGGCGGGACGCACTGGTCCGGCAACCCGATCGCTCCGTGGACATCGGCGCCGCCGGTGCCGGCGCGGTCGTCCGTCGAGCACGTCGCCGTGGCAGACTCGACGGCACCGTGAAGCCCGCCTCGACGAACCCAGACGCCGACCCGTACACCCCGCACAGCGGCGACCGACGCTGGAGCGCCCACCACTACGAGCTCCGTCTGGAGTACCGCGTCGCGACGAACCGCCTCGACGGCACCGCGACGATCACCGGCCGTGCGCACGAGGACCTCGACCGTGTCGTCCTCGACCTGCACGGCATGACGGTCGACCGGGTGGACGTCGACGGCAAGCGGGCGAAGAAGCACACGGCCGCGACGCACAAGCTCACCGTGACCCCGGCCGAGCCGGTCGCCGCCGGCACGGACTTCACCGTCCACGTGCGGTACCGCGGCACACCGCACCCGCTCCGCAGCCCGTGGGGCCAGATCGGCTGGGAGGAGCTGACCGACGGCGTCATCGTCGCCGCGCAGCCCACCGGCGCCCCGTCGTGGTTCCCGTGCAACGACCGACCGGACGACAAGGCCACCTACCGGTTCGAGATCACCGCCGAGGCCGCCTACGACGTCGTCGCGAACGGCGAGCTGCTCGGCAAGGAGCGCGCCCGCGCCGGCACGACGTGGACGTACGCCACGACCGAGCCGATGGCGACCTACCTCGCGACGGTGCAGATCGGGCGCTACCGCACGACGAAGCTCCGCGGCTCGGACACCCCCGTCACGCTGCACCACCCCGCCGACCTCGGCACGGCCGCGAAGACGGACTTCGGACGGGTACCGGACATGCTCGCCCTGTACGCCGACCGGTTCGGGCCGTACCCGTTCGCGTCGTACGGCGTCGTGGTGACCGACGACGAGCTCGAGATCCCGCTCGAGGCGCACGGCCTGGCGGTGTTCGGCCGGAACCACGTCGACGGCGAGCACGGCACCGACCGGCTGATCGCACACGAACTCGCGCACCAGTGGTTCGGCAACTCGGTGACGGTCGCCAGGTGGAAGGACATCTGGTTGCACGAGGGCTTCGCCTGCTACGCCGAGTGGCTCTGGTCGGAGCACCGCGGCGGCGAGTCGGCGGACACCCTCGCGGCGACGTACCGCGACGGGCTCCTGGAGCAGCCCGAGGACCTGGTCGTGGCCGACCCGGGCCCGAAGGACATGTTCGACGACCGGGTCTACAAGCGCGGCGCCCTGGCCCTGCACGCCGTCCGCCGGTCGGTCGGCGACGACGCGTTCTTCGCCGGGCTCCGGACGATCACCGAGCGACACCGGTACGGGTCGGTCGCACCGGAGGACGTGCACGCCGCGTTCGCCGACGCAGCAGGGACCGACGTCGACGCGGTCCGGGCCGTGACGGCACCCTGGCTCGACGAGCCCACCGTCCCCGCGCTCTAGGGATCGGTCGGCGGCGTCGCGCGCGTCAGCTCGCGGTCTCGACCAGGTCCGGAGCGCCGCCGACGTCGGCCGTCTCCGGGGTACGGTTCACCTCGGCCCACACCGCGTCGAGGGACAGCCCGACGACCCCGGCGACGGACGCGATCGTCGAGAACGCCGGCGTCGCGATGCGGCCGGTCTCGATCTTCCGCAGCGTCTCCGGCGAGATCCCGGCCCGCAGCGCCGTGTCGAGCATCGAGCGCTCCCCGCGGGCACGACGGAGCAGCGCTCCGAGCCGCCGACCACGGGCGACCTCGTCGGGGCTGAGCGGGAGACGGACCATGTGCCCACACTAATACCGGTCTTCCAGTACCGGTATGATCATCCCATGATCGAGATCCTCACCCCGGCCGAGGTCGACCGGGCCCGCGCCACCGGAGCGCTCGTCGGCACGATCCTGCAGACCCTGCGCGAGCGCACCCGCGTCGGCACGAACCTGCTCGAGATCGACCGGTGGACGAAGGCGATGATCGAGGACGCCGGCGCCGAGTCCTGCTACGTCGACTACGCCCCGTCGTTCGGACGCGGGCCGTTCGGCCACCACGTGTGCACCGCCGTCAACGACGCCGTCCTGCACGGACTCCCCCACGACCGGACCCTGCAGGACGGCGACCTGCTGACGCTCGACCTGGCCGTCTCGCTCGACGGCATCGCCGCCGACGCCGCCGTCAGCTTCGTGGTCGGCACACCGGACCCGGCCGACCTGGCCCTCATCGACGCCACCGAGCGCGCCCTCGCCGCAGCGATCGAGACCGCCGGCCCCGGCGTCCGCACGGGCGACCTGTCGCACGCCATCGGCACGGTGCTCGAGGGCGCCGGCTACCCCGTCAACGTCGAGTTCGGCGGCCACGGCATCGGCTCGACGATGCACCAGGACCCGCACGTGTCGAACACCGGGCGACCCGGACGCGGCTACACCCTCCGCCCCGGGCTGCTCCTCGCGCTCGAACCGTGGGTGATGGCGGACACCGACGTGCTCGTCACCGACCCGGACGGCTGGACGCTCCGCAGCGCCACGGGAGCACGCACCGCGCACACCGAGCACACGGTGGCGACAACCGAGGACGGCGTCGAGGTCCTCACGCTCCCACGCTGACCGGAGCCCCTCCCGCCGCGACCGCGAGCACCACGTCGACCGCGGGGAACAGCACCGAGACCGGCTGCGACACCCCGTCGAGGACCGCCGTGCCCCGACCCAGGTCGACGTCGACGCGGGTGGGGTCCACCCGGAGTCCTCGACCGTCACGCTTGAGGACGGCCTCCTTCACCGCCCAGCACGCCGCCCGTGCAGTGTCGTCGCCGGACCGGGCGAGCTCCCCGGGCGTGAACGCGTCGAGCGGGGCTGCCGCGACCCGCGACACGCGCTCGAGGTCGACGCCGATCCCGGGTGGTCCGACGGCCAGTGCGACGAGGTCGGCGGTCCGTGCGAGGCTCACGCCGACGGCGGAGCCGTCGACCTCGGCCCAGGGGCGACCGTGGTCCGTCGCAGCGCAGTGCGGGCAGACGCGCCCCGCGCGCACGGCCGACACGTCGACATCCGCCGCCGACGCGACGGCGGTGAGCAGCGCCTCCCGGTCCGCGTCGGGACTGCCGCCGGACCGCCGGATCGTCACCACGACGGTCTGGAGGCGCGGGAGACTCACGCAGGCGAGCCTACGTGGGGTGGTTCAGGCGTGGGTGAGCGCGATGAGCGCGACGTTCATCGTGCTGTAGAGCCCTTCGGACCGGGTCGCCTGGCGCACCCGTCCGCGGAGGACCTCGTAGCGGCCGTCGTGCTCGCGCACGAAGCCGATGACACCGCTCGCCGGCGTCGACACACGGTGGTAGCCGTCCTCGAGTGGGACGACCTCGGTGCTGGTTGTTCGCTCCATTGCAGTTCCCCTGTCTCGTTCGTCGTCGAACGCTCCCCGAGCATACCCCGGTCCGGGGTACAACACCTGCACAGGCCCGGGGTTCCACGAGGGTTCGCCCGGAGTCTGTCCGAGCGCTGCGCGGCGTGGATAGACTCCGGGCAACAGCGCTCCGGGGCGCGGTTCCGGGGGTACTCGGACCGTGACCACGGCGACGGACGGAGGACGGATGCGAGCGGTCCAGGGCGGATCGGCCACGGGCACGACGAGGACCGACAGGGGGACGCCGGGGCTGGTGGGACGCATCGCTGCGGCACTCCTGGCCGTGTTCCTCGTGCTGGCACCGGCGGCGACGGCGCGAGCGACCGCGCCGGTCGACCTCGGTGGCGCGTACGTCCTCGACGAAGCCGACGTGCTCAGCTCCTCGCAGCAGTCCCGGATCGAGAACGCCGTGCAACAGCTCTACACGGACACGAAGACCCAGCTCTACGTCGTCTTCGTCCCGACGTTCACGAACCCGTCAGACCACACCGAGTGGGGCGCCGCGACGATGTCGGCGAACCAGATCGACTCCGACGGCATCCTGCTGTCGGTCGCCGTCGACGACCGGAACTACGACGTCCAGCAGACGAACGAGACGAGCATCTCGGAGTCCGACGTCCAGTCCGCGGTGGACGACGACCTGCTGCCGGCCCTCAAGCAGAGCGACTGGTCCGGTGCCGCGCTGGCCTTCGCGAACGGCCTCGCCGACACCCAGGCGCCGCCGGACCTCACCTGGCTGTGGATCCTCCTCGCCGTCGTCGTCGTCGCGGTCGTCGTCGTGGTGCTCGTCGTCCGGACGCGGAACAAGCGCCGGACGGCCGCCGCGACGAAGGCGCAGGAAGCGTCCCTCGCCGACCTCGAGCGGACCGCCGGTGGCGCCCTCGTGACGATCGACGACGAGCTGCGCACCGCCGAGCAAGAGGTCGGGTTCGCCACCGCGCAGTTCGGGGCCGACGCCGCGAAGCCCTTCGCCGAGGCGGTCGCCGCGGCGCAGCAGGCCGTGCGCAAGGCCTTCACGTTCCAGCAGCAGCTCGACGACGAGATCCCGGACTCACCGCAGCAGCGCGCCGACTGGGCGAACCAGATCATCGCCATCTGCGAGCAGGCGCACGCCTCGATCGAGGAGCAGACGGAGTCGTTCGACAAGCTCCGCTCGCTCGAGGACGGCGTCGAGGACGCCGCTGCCGCGCTCGCGCAGGCCGTCGCGGCCGCCCCGGCATCGGTCCAGCAGGCGAGCGCCGCGCTGGACCGGGTCCGCTCGGCGTACACCGGCCGGACCCTCGCCACCGTGTCGGACAGCGTCGACCAGGCCGAGCAGGTCCTCGCCTACGCGACCGAACGGTCCCAGGCGGCCACCGCAGCGATCGCCGCGGGCGACAAGGGCGAGGCGGTCGTCGCCGTGCGCGACGCCCAGCACGCCCTCGCGCAGGTGCAGCAGCTCACGTCGAGCGCGAGCGCTGCCGAGTCGAGCTTCGCCGAGGCCACCGCACGCGCCGAGGCGATGCGCGTCGACATCGAGGGCGACGTCGCCGCGGCGCGCACCCTCACCGTCGGCGGACCGGAACTCGCCGCCGCGGTCACCCGTGCCGAGACCGTGCTGCGGCAGGGCTTCGACCCGAAGGACCCGATCACCGCGGTCGACGCCCTCACCAAGGCGAACACCGAGATCGACCAGGCCATCGCCGCGGCCCGTGGCGCCGAGGAACAGCAGCGTCGGGCATCCCGTGCGCTCGACGACGCGCTCCGCGACGCCCGGAACCGGATCAGCCAGGCGCGCGAGTTCATCTCGCTGCACCGCGGCGGGGTCGGACCGACGGCGCGGACGCGGCTGTCCGAGGCGCAACGAGCACTCGACGACGCCGTCCAGCTCGCCACGACGGACCCGGGGCAGGCGCTCCAGGCAGCGCGTGCGGCCGAGCAGTACGCGGCGGCCGCGATGGACGCCGCGAACGACGACATGGGCGGCTGGGGCGGTGGCGGCGGCCTCGGCGGCGGTGGCGGCAACGGCGCGCAGCTCGGCGGCCTCGTCACCGGCATCGTGCTCGGTGGCCTGCTCGGCGGTCGCGGCGGCAGCTACGGCGGCGGCTCCTTCGGGGGTGGCGGCTTCGGCGGAGGCGGCGGCTTCGGGGGCGGCGGCGGCTTCGGCGGGGGCGGCGGAGGCGGCGGGGGCGGTTTCTCCGGCGGCGGCCGCTTCTAGACCCGGCACCACAGACCAACAGCACCACACCAGTCCTTCCACGAAAGGGAACAGCAATGGCAAAGCAGACGATCTTCGGGCGGATCTCGACCCTCGTCCGGGCGAACATCAACCAGCTCATCGACGACGCCGAGGATCCCCAGAAGATGCTCGACCAGCTCGTGCGGGACTACACGAACAACATCGCGGACGCCAAGACGGCGATCGCGCAGACGATCGGCAACGTCCGACTGCTCGAGCAGGACCACGAAGAGGACAAGCGGGCAGCGGTGGAGTGGGGCCAGAAGGCCGCCAACGCCTCCTCCGCTGCGGACAAGTACCGCACCGAGGGCAAGACGGCCGAGGCGGACAAGTTCGACAACCTCGCCAAGATCGCGATCGGCAAGCAGATCGCGGCCGAGCAGGAGGTCAAGGACGCCGAGCCGAACCTCGCCTCGCAGAACGAGGCGGTGGAGAAGCTCAAGTCGGGCCTCGCCGGCATGGAACAGAAGCTCGAGGAGCTCCGCTCGAAGCGCGACAACCTCGTCGCCCGGTCGAAGACGGCCGAGGCGCAGTCCAAGGTCAACGACGCGCTCGGCAACATCGACGTGCTCGACCCGACGAGCGACCTCGGCCGCTTCGAGGAGAAGGTGCGCCGCGAAGAGGCGAAGGTCCTCGGCCAGCAGGAGCTGCAGTCGTCGAGCCTCGACTCGCAGTTCGAGAGCCTCGAGGACGTGGGCAAGGACGCCGAGGTCGAGGCACGGCTCGCCGCCCTGAAGTCCGGCGGTTCGTCGAGCATCTGACGCGCTCCTCGGACGACGCCGGACCCTGCCTGACAGACTGGCACGATGCAGTTCCTCGTGGTCGGTCAGTGGCAGGGTTCGGCGTCGTCCCGTGCGATGCGCCTCGGGGACGGAGCCGCGGCGATCGCGGCCGACCTCCCGCGCGCGTCGACCACCGTGGTCGACGTCCCGGCGGGCGCCGGCGACCGTCTCGAGACGGCCGTCGCCCGGTACACCTCGGTCCTCTCGGTGGCCGAACGCGTCGCCGAGGAGACCACGGTGTCGAGCGAGCCGGTCCTCGTCGTCGGCGGTGACGGTGCGAGCGTGCTCGGCGCCACGGTCGGGCTCGCACCGGACACCGCCTTCGTGCGGATCGCAGGGTCGAGCGGCTTCCGGGCACTCAACCGCGCCCAGCCCGTCGCCGCCGAGACCGCCGTGCTCCGCATCCTCGTGGACCGCCCCGACGACCTGTTCCCGGCCCTTCCGACCCTGGCGGCCTCGTCCGTCGTCGTCGCCGGCGTGCGCGGGGTCGAGGACGCCGAGGCAGGTGCCCTCGACCGTGCCGGGATCGTGCACCTCGACGTCGACGCCGCCACCCCGGACGCGATCGCGGCAGCGGTGGACGCCACCGGTGCCCAGGCGGTGTTCGTGCACGTCGACCTGGACGTCCTCGACCCGTCAGAGGTGGACGGGCTGCTCGAGCCCGTCCCGTTCGGGTTGGACGGCGCCGGTCTCGTCGAGCGCATCCAGGCCGCCACGCGCGGACGACGACTGGCGGGCGCGGCCCTCACCGGGTTCGCGCCGGTCGACCCGGACCGCGCGGTCGACGACCTCGGCGTCATCCTGCGTGCGGTCGGCGCGCTGACGAGCGCGTCCCGCACCGTCTGACGGTCCCCGCGCTCCCCCGCGGACCCGTTCTCCACGGGTACGCACCGCGCCCGGCATGACCCATGCCGATCCGCGTACGCTCGGCGACATGACGGACTACGACCTCATCGTGATCGGCGCCGGCGCAGTCGGCGAGAACGTGGCGGACTACGCCAAGAAGCGCGGCCTGTCGGTCGCCATCGTGGAGGCCGAGCTCGTCGGCGGCGAGTGCTCCTACTGGGCGTGCATGCCGTCCAAGGCCCTGCTGCGCAGCGGGCACGCGCTCGCCGCGGCGAAGCGACTCGACGGTGCGAAGCAGGCGGTCACGGGCGACCTCGACGCGGCGCACGTGCTCGCCCGACGGAACTCCTTCACCTCGGACTGGAAGGACGACGGCCAGGTCTCGTGGCTCGAGTCCGCCGACATCGACCTCATCCGCGGCCACGCCCGGATCACCGGCGAGAAGACGATCGAGGTCGACGGCACGACGTACACGGCAGCCGCGGCGATCGCGGTCGTCACGGGCTCGCTGCACACCCTCCCCGACGTCCCGGGGCTGGCCGACGCGACGCCGTGGGGCACGCGCGAGGCCACCAGTGCGCAGACGGTGCCCGAGAGCCTGCTCGTCATCGGCGGCGGGGTCTCCGGCTCGGAACTCGCGACCGCGTGGGCGTCCCTCGGGGCGAAGGTCACGCTCGTCGCACGGCACGGGCTGCTCGGCGGCATGGAGCCGTTCGCGGGAGAGCTCGTCGCCGACTCCCTCCGCGAGCTGGGCGTCGACGTCCGCACCGGCGTGAACCCCACCCGCGTCGACCGCGACGAGCACGGCCTCGTCACGACGACGCTCGACGACGGCTCGACGGTCATCACGAGCGAGGTCCTCGCCGCGACCGGACGCGCCGCGACCACGAAGGACCTCGGCCTCGAGTCCGTCGGGCTGACCGCGGGCGACTGGCTGCAGGTCGACGACACGATGCTCGTGCAGGGCACCGACTGGCTCTACGCCGTCGGCGACGTCAACCACCGCGTGCTCCTCACCCACCAGGGCAAGTACCAGGCGCGTGCCGCGGGCGAGGCGATCGCCGCCCGGCACCAGGGCACGCCGCTGCACACCGAACCGTGGGGCGCGCACGTCGCCACCGCCGACCACGCTGCGGTCCCGCAGGTCACCTTCACCGATCCCGAGGTCGCGAGCGTCGGCCTGACCGAGGCCAAGGCCCGCGAGCAGGGGCTGAACGTCCGGGCGGTCGAGTACGAGCTCGGCAACGTCGCCGGCGCCTCGCTGCAGGCGGACGGCTACACCGGGCGGGCGAAGATGGTCGTCGACGAGGACCGCGGGGTCGTCGTCGGCGTGACCTTCGTCGGGCAGGACGTCGCCGAGATGCTGCACGCCGCGACGATCGCCGTCGTGGGCGAGGTCCCGGTCGACCGCCTCTGGCACGCCGTCCCCGCCTACCCGACGATGAACGAGATCTGGCTGCGACTGCTCGAGACCTACGGCCGCCCGGAGTAGCGGTGCGGAACCCCCTGCTCGACTCCCCCGTGTCCCGGGCGGGGTGGGCGTTCGCGACCGCGGTCGGCCTCGCCGTCGGCGTCCCGCTCTCCACCGGGACGGTGCGGGTCGTCGACGGGCTGATCGTGTGCACCGGGCTGCCGCGGTGGGTGTTCCGCCGCGGTGGCACGTGCGTGGGGTCGGTCTACCTCACGCGGGACAACGACGGCGACCGGGTGCTCCGGCACGAGCGGGTGCACGTCGACCAGTGGCGGCGGTACGGGATGCTCATGCCGATCGTGTACGCGTTGGCGGGGCAGGATCCGCTGCGGAACCGGTTCGAGATCGAGGCCGGCCTCGAGGACGGCAACTACCGCTGACGCGCGTGCGGCGCGCCCGCGCGCGCGCGCCCCGAGGTCGCACGACACGCCGCGCGCGTGGCGGCGAGGTCGCACGAAGTGCCGCCCGCGGCGCGCGCGAGCGGCAGTTCTCGCGACCTCGCGGGGGTGGAGCTGGCCGACACCCCGACGGGAGGCGCGGGACGGTCCCGCACCGTGCCTCCCGTCCGGATCGGTGCGCGCCCACCGCGTCGGGTCACGTCCGTCTCGAGGTCGCACGACACGCCGCGGGCGTGACGCCCGGGTCGCACGAAGTGCCGCCCGCGGCGCGCGCGAGCGGCACTTCGTGCGACCTGACCGACCCCGGGCGCGCACCCGCGGGCGCGCAGCGGGCGCGCCCGCGGCCGCGCAGCGCGCCGCGCAGCGCGCCGCGCAGCGCGCCGCGCAGCGCGCCGCGCAGCGCGCCGCGCAGCGCGCAGCGCGTCAGGCCGCGGGGCGCCGCGGCACCACGAGGGGCGTGCCCGTCTCGGGGTCGGCGACGACCACGCACGGCAGCCCGAACACGTCCTCGACGAGGTCGGCCGTCACGACCGACGCCGGCGGCCCCGACGCCACGATCGACCCGTCACGCATCGCGATCACGTGCGTGGCGTACCGCGCCGCCTGGTTGAGGTCGTGCAGCACCGCGACGACGGTCCGACCGGCCGCGTGCAACGCCGAGGCCAGCTCGAGCACGTCGTACTGGTGCGCGATGTCCAGGAACGTGGTGGGCTCGTCGAGCAGGACGATGTCGGTCTCCTGCGCGAGCACCATCGCGATCCACACCCGCTGTCGCTGCCCGCCGGACAGCTCGTCCACGCTGCGGTCGGCGAGCGACACGGTCGACGTCTGCTCGAGCGCGGCCTGCACGGCCCGCCGGTCCGACCCCGACGAGGGGTGCAGCAGGTCCTGGTGCGGGAACCGCCCCCGGGACACCAGGTCGCGCACGGTGATGCCGTCCGGCGCGATCGGGGTCTGCGGGAGCATCCCGACGCGGCGCGCGACGGCCTTCGGGCGGAGGGACGAGATCGGCGACCCGTCCAGGTACACGGTGCCGGCGGTCGGCTTGAGCGTCCGCGCGAACGACTTCAGCAGCGTCGACTTGCCGCACGCGTTCGGCCCGACGATGACGGTGAGTTCACCGTCCGGGATGTCGACGTCGAGCGCGGACACCACGACCCGGTCGTCGTACGCGAGCGTCAGCCCCCGGGCCCCGAGCGCGGTCGCCGGCACAGACGACGCAGCGCCGGCACCGTCGACGGAAGCGCTCAATTCTCGGCCTTGCCGTGCCGCCAGTACCCCATGAACGCGACCTGCTTCCGGTCGAGCCCGACACCGCGCACGAGGTGCCGGCGGAGTTCCTTGACGCACCCGGCCTCGCCCGCGATCCAGGCGTAGACGGGTCGCGGCTCGTCGCCGGCCGGGATGTCCCAGAGCACCTGCTCGTCGACGTCGACGTCGACGAGCTCCCCCGCGTCGCCGCACGACGGCCCCGCCGCGACGGTCGACGCCCAGGCGTGCACCTGGTCGGTCATCCGGACGCCGTGCGAGGCGCCGTTCCGGGCGATCCAGCGGACCTCGACCCCGGCGGGCGCGGACACGGGCAGCCGGTCGGCGTCGGTCGGCACCTCGATGAAGACGTGGCCGACGGTGGCGACGTCGAGCGCCTCGAGGATGGCGCAGATGGCCGGGGCGGCGGTCTCGTCGCCGGCGAGCAGGATCCGGTTCGCGGCACCGGGGTCGAACTCGGCCGCACCGGTCGGGAGCTCCGCGGGCGACGACGGCACCGCCGGCCCGACGATGCGCAGTTCGTCGCCGACCCGGCACTCCGAGACCCAGCGCGAGGCGGGTCCGGTGTCGCCGTGCGCGACGAAGTCGATGTCGAGCTCACGGGCGTCCGGTCGGAAGGAGCGGACCGTGTAGGTGCGGAGCGGGTTCCGGACCGCGTCGGGCAGGGCACGCCAGGCGCCGTACCAGTCCTCGCCGTCGGGCAGGTCCGTGAAGCCGTGCCCGGGGATCGGCAGCACGATCTTGATGCGCTGGTCGAGGCCGACGGACGAGAACTCGGCGAGGGCGTCGCCCGTCAGGGTCACCCGGACGAAGTGCGGGGTGAGGGACGTGACGGCTGCCACGCGGACGGAGAAGACACGGTACCGGGCTGCCACGCGGCAAGTATGGCATGCCTTACCTAAGAGACCCAAGGGTCCGCACGGTGCGAGGATCGTCCCCGTGCCCGATGCCGACGACGAATTCGCAGACCTGGCCGACCTCGCCCACGCGAGCGGCGTGACGGCGCCGATGCGCGCCTCCAGGCAGGTGGTCCGCACCACCGACGGACAGGAGCTCGCCGCGATCCGCTGGGACACGGCGGACGGCCAGGAGGCGCGGATCACCTACCTGCACGGGCTCGGCATCGACGCCCACAGCTTCGACCAGACCGCGCTCGCCGTCGGCGAGCCGGCGGTCGCCGTGGACCTGCCCGGCCACGGCCGGTCCGGGTGGCGCGACGACGCGGACTACGGGGCCGGCGCGACGGCACCGAGCGTGCTCGCGGCCCTCGACGCGCTCGGGGTCCGGCCGGGGATCGTCGTGGGGCACTCCCTCGGCGCGATCCTCGCCGCCCGGCTCGCAGCGACCGCGCCGGAACGCGTCACCGGACTCGTGCTCGTCGACATGTCACCGGACTTCGCCCAGCGGGCCGTCGACCGGATCGCCCGCGCGCTCGAGGCCGAGGAGCCGTTCACGTCGCTCGAACAGGTCGTCGACCGCGCCGTGGAGGCCCGCGTCGGCGACGACCGCGCGGTGCTCCTGCGCGAGGCCCGGCACACCACACGGCTCGGGGCCGACGGGCGGCTCGTGCGACGCCACCACTTCCCGCACCTCCCCGCCGGACGCACCTCGTCGGTGGGGCGGTTCGCGGACGCGTGGCCGGACCTCGAGGCCCTCGACGTCCCGATCCTGCTCGTCCGCGGCGACCGCGGCTACGTGTCACCGAAGCTGCACGCGCAGTTCGCCGAGCGCCTGCCCGACGCCGAGATCGTCACGGTCGAGGCCCGGCACGCGGTGCAGAACCAGGCGCCCCTCGAACTGGCCACGGCGATCCGGGCATGGGCGGAACGTAACGGTTTGTTGCACCGGATCGAAGAACCGTCGCCGGAGCACCCCGGCCGCCGCTAACCTCGTGCAAGCGCGCGCGACGACCGTCGCCACCGCGCCGGAAGGAACCCACCACCCATGAGTCCGCTCCCCGCCCGCAGCACCTCCCGCCTCGGCCGCGCGGCCCTCGCCGCCACCGCGGTGGCCGTCGCCTCGGCCCTCGTGCTGACCGGCTGCTCCGGATCCTCGAACGAGGACGGCGGCACCGACGCCACCGTCCGCGTCGGTCTCGTCCTCGAACCGACGAGCCTCGACATCCGCACGCAGTCCGGTGCCGCACTCGACCAGGTGCTCATCGACAACGTCTACCAGGGGCTCGTCGGCCGTACGGCGGACGGTGACGTCCGCGACGTGCTGGCGTCGAAGCACGCGGTGTCGGACGACGGCCTGACGTACACGTTCACGCTGCGCGACGGCACCACGTTCCAGGACGGCAAGGACGTCACCGCGGCCGACGTCGTCTGGTCGCTGCAGCAGGTCAAGTCGAACGATTCGTACGTCGACTCCGCGCAGCTCGCGAACGTGACGTCGATCACCTCGCCGTCCTCCGGTGTGGTGGAGCTCAAGCTCGCCAAGCCCGACTCCGACCTGCTCTGGAACCTCACGGGGCGCGCAGGTCTGGTACTCGAGAAGGCCGCGAAGAACGACCTGTCGGACACCGCCAACGGCACAGGCCCGTACGAGGTGTCGAGCTGGAAGCAGGGCGATTCGCTCACCTTCGAGCGGAACGCCGACTACTGGGGCACGAAGGCGAAGGTCGCCAAGGTCGTCTTCCGCTACATCACGCAGCCGTCCACCGCGGTGAACGCCATGGCGAACGGCGACCTCGACGTGCAGACCGCCGTCGACGGCACGCTCAAGAGCCAGCTGCAGAACAGCTCGGACATCTCGCTGCACACCGGCAAGACGACCGACAAGTACACGCTCGCGTTCAACGACCAGAAGGCGCCGTTCACCGACAAGCGGGTGCGCCAGGCGATCCGGCAGGCGATCGACGCCAAGGCGATCATCAAGGCGATCGGCGGCACCGGCGTCGAGCAGGGCGGCCCGATCCCCGAGCTCGACCCCGGCTACCAGGACCTCACCGACATCGACGCGTACGACCCCGCGAACGCGAAGAAGCTCCTCGCCGAGGCCGGTCACCCGAAGCTCGACCTCACGCTGACCTACGCGAACATCTACTCAGCGACGATCGGCGACGTGCTGAAGTCGCAGCTCGCCGACGTCGGCATCACCCTGACGGTCAAGCGTGTCGACTTCGCCACCTGGCTGTCGCAGGTGTTCGAGGCGCCGAAGAGCGGCACGCGCGACTTCGACCTGTCGATGGTGAACCACGTCGAGGCGCGCGACTTCGGCAACTGGGCGAACCCGGAGTACTACTTCGGCTACGACAACGCCGAGGTGCAGTCGCTCTACGCCGACTCGGTCGCCGCGACGGACGAAGTCGCCAAGGTCGCCGACCTGCAGAAGGCGGCGCGGATCGTCAGCGAGGACGCTGCCGGCGAGTGGCTCTACACGGCCACGTCGATCACGGCGGTACGGAAGGGCGTCACGGGCTTCCCGTACGACGGCACGAACTCGCGCCTCGACCTGTCGAAGCTCGCCGTCAAGTGAGGCGGGCACGGACCACGGCTCCCGTAGCATCGGTGTCGTGACCCGGTTCCTCATCGGGCGGGTACTCCTGCTCGTCGTCGGCCTGCTCGTGGCCAGCGTGATCATCTTCGCGACGCTCCGGGTGCTGCCCGGCGACGTGGCGCAGATCGTCGCGGGCACCCAGGCGTCGCCGGCGCAGGTGGCCGAACTGCGCCAACAGCTCGGGCTCGACCGACCGGTCGTCGTGCAGTACCTCGACTGGATCGGCGGGCTGTTCCGCGGCGACCTCGGGCGGTCCCTCGTCACCGACGGACGGGTCGCACCCGAGATCGCCCAGAAGCTCAGCGTCACGCTGCCGCTCGCGGCCATGTCGCTCGTCGCCGCGCTCGTCATCGGGGTGCCGCTCGGCGTGCTCGCGGCGGTGCTGCGGCGTCGCCCGGGCGGGGCCGTCATCGCCTTCGTGGCGCAGGCGGTCGCGGCGATCCCGATCGTCTGGGCGGGCATGCTCCTCGTGGCGCTGTTCGCCGTCACGCTGCACTGGCTGCCGACGCAGGGCTTCCCGCTCGACGGGTGGGACGAACCCGGTCGGGCGTTCGCCGCGCTCGTGCTGCCCGCGCTGACGATCGGCGCCGTCGAGGGTGCGGTGATCCTGCGCTTCACCCGCTCGGCGACGCTCGGGGTGCTCGACGCCGACCACGTCCGCACGGCGGCGGCGATCGGGCTCACCCGGACGCAGGCGCTCGTCAAGCACGGGCTCCCGTCGGTGGCGCTGACCGTGCTGGCCGTGCTCGGCGTGCAGATCGCCGGGCTCCTGGTCGGGGCCGTCGTCGTGGAACAGCTCTTCTCGCTCCCCGGCGTCGGACGCATGCTCGTCACCGACGTCGGGCGCCGCGACATCACGAAGGTGCAGTCCGAGCTGCTCGTGCTCACCGGACTCGTGCTGCTCGTGGGCTTCGCGGTCGACGTCGTGCACCGCACGCTGGACCCCCGACAGCGCGAGGTGTCCGAGTGATCCGCCGTCTCCTCGCCCGGCCGACCGGGGTCTTCGCCGTGGTCGTCCTCGGCCTGCTCGTCGTCCTCGCCGTGGTGTCGCTCGTGTGGACGCCGCAGGACCCCTTCCGCGCCGACCCCTTCCACCAGTGGGAGCCGCCGAGCCCAGCGCACTGGTTCGGCACCGACGCCTCCGGCCGGGACATCGCGAGCTACCTGCTCGCCGGTACCCGCACGACCGTGCTCGTCGCGGTGGGCTCCGGCGTCATCGCGAGCGTCGTCGGCATGGTCCTCACCGCGATCGGCTCGCTCACCGCGCGCTGGGTCCGCGAGGGCACGGCCGTCCTGCTCGACATCCTCGTGGCGTTCCCGACCCTCCTCACCGCGATGCTGCTCACCGCGATCGCCGGCGGGTCGCTCGGCGTCGTGATCGTCAGCGTCGGCCTGTCCTTCGGCGTCACGATCGCCCGGGTGGCCCGCGGGGAGATCCGCCGCATCGCCCGCAGCGACTACGTCACCGCCGCGCGGGCGTCGGGGGTGGGCGGTGCCGGGGTGCTGTTCCGCCACCTCGTGCCGAACGCGGCGCCGCTGTTCACCGTGCAGCTCTCGCTCGCGATGGCCACCGCAGTCCTCGCCGAGGCCGGGCTCTCGTACCTCGGGTACGGCGCCGGCTCGAACACGGCCTCGTGGGGCAGCATGCTCGCCGACCTGCAGACGTACATCGGCGTGCACCCGTGGAGTGCCACCTGGCCCGGCGCGGCCATCGCCCTGGTCGTCGCGGCGCTGTCGCTGCTCGGCGACGCCGTCCGCGACGCGACGGACCCGCGCCTGACCACGAACGACCGCGCGGCCGGTGGCGGACCCGCGCCCCGCACGCCGGACGACCCGGCCACGACGAGCACGGGGGTGACCGCATGAGCGACGCGACCACTCCGGGTACCGCAGCCTCCGGGCTCGAGGTGCGTGGGTTGACGGTCCGCATCGACCGTCGGACGATCCTCGACGACGTGACGTTCACCGTGCCTCCTGGCCGCCGCGTCGGCGTGATCGGCGCGTCCGGGTCTGGCAAGTCGATGACCTCGCTGGCCCTGATGGGACTCGAGCCGACCGGCGCGACCGTCACCGGCAGCGTCCGGTTGGACGGCACCGAGCTCGTCGGCCTGCCCGACCGCGAGCGCGCCCGCCACCGCGGCGCCGGCATCGGGATGGTCTTCCAGGAACCCGGCACCGCGCTCGACCCGCTCCGCCGGGTCGGCGCGCAGATCGCCGAACCGCTGCGGCTGCACCGCGGACTCGACCGGCGTGCCGCAGCGGCTGCCGCGCTCGACCTCGCCGTCAGCGTGGGCCTGCCGGACCCCGAGTCGATGCTGCGGCAGTACCCGCACCAGCTCTCGGGTGGGCAGCGCCAGCGGATCTGCATCGCGATGGCGATGGCCGGTCAGCCGTCCTACCTCGTGGCCGACGAACCCACCACGGCACTCGACGTCACGACCGAGGCCCGGATCCTCGAGCTGTTCGAGGGCCTCACCGCGGGCATGGTCTTCGTCACGCACGACCTCGCGGTGCTCGCCCGGATCGCGGACACGGCCGTCGTGCTCGACGCCGGCCGGGTCGTCGAACACGGGTCGGTCGCAGGACTCCTCGCGGCACCGCAGCACCCCGCGACGGCCGCCCTCGTCGACGCCGCCCGCGCCACCGCCCGGCGTGCCCCTCGGACCGGAGGCTCCGCATGACCGACGTCCTGCACGCCCGCGACCTGCACCGCACCTACCGACTCCCCCGCCGCGGCCCGTTCGAACCCGGGCCCGTCCGGACCGCGGTGGACGGCGTCGACCTGACGGTCGCGTCCGGCGCACGCCTGGGGATCGTCGGCGAGTCCGGATCGGGCAAGTCGACGCTGGTGCGGCTGCTCGCCGGCCTGGAGGCGCCTTCCGCAGGCACCGTGACCGCCTCCGGTCGTCCGGTGGTGGCGTCCGGGTCCGCGGCCGCGATGCGCTGGTTCCGTCGCGAGACCGGGGTGGTCTTCCAGGACCCGTACGCCTCGCTCGACCCGCGGATGCGCGTGGGCGCGATCGTCGCGGAACCGCTGCGGGCGCTCCGGATCGACGGTTCGCACGACGCGCTCGTCCGGGACGTCCTCGCGCGCGTCGACCTCCCCGCCGACGTCGTCGACCGGTACCCGCACGAGTTCTCCGGCGGCCAACGGCAGCGCATCGCGATCGCTCGGGCCGTCGTGCACTCGCCGCGGATCCTGTTCGGGGACGAGCCGATGAGCGCCCTCGACGTGGTGGTCCGGGCCCGCGTGATCGAGCTGTTCCGGTCGCTCGCGGACGACCTCGGGCTGACGCTGGTGCTGGTGTCGCACGACATCGGCGTGGTGCAGCGGCTGTGCGACACGGTGGCGGTGATGTCCGCGGGGCGGATCGTCGAGCACGGGTCGGTGTCCCTGCTCGATGCGCCCGAGCACCCGGTGACCCGGACCCTGGTGGAGGCTGCGCCGACGCTGCCGTAGCGCCGGCGATGTGCGACTCCTGTTCGACTGGGCGGGATTCCTTGCCCACTGTGCGGGACCCTCGGGAGCATCGACGTGCATCGATCGCTTCTCGAAGGGGAGAACGCATGAGCACGTCGAACGACATCACCAGACGGACGGCACTCGGTCTCGGCATCGTCGCCACCGCATCGGCCGCGAGCGGGGTCCTCGGACCAGGGCACGGCCGACCACACCTCGCCGCCACGGTCACGAAGGAGTTCGCGGCCGACACGACGACGCTGCTGAAGAACCCGCTCAACGGCTGGGCGCTGTACGGCTCGTCCACCCCGGCGGCGGACTACTGGACGCAGTACGACGACGTCCCGCTGCCCGACGGCACCACGATCACCGTGTCCGACCACGCCTCGGTGCTGTACATGCGGGTGTCGTGGACGATCCTCGAACCGTCAGAGGGCGTCTACGGATGGGACACGAACGCTGCCTTCGCGGGCATCCTCGCCGAGGCCCGCCGTCGGGGACTCCGGCTGGCGTTCCGCGTGGTGGTCGACAGCCGCGACAAGGCGTCGAACTTCACGCCCGACTGGGTGCGGGCCGCGGGTGCCTCCGGGTACGAGACGCAGACCGGCAGCAAGACGGTCTGGTCGCCCTACCCGGACGACCCGGTGTTCCAGGCGAAGTACGCGGCGTTCGTCGCCGCCTTCGCCGCGCAGTACGACGACCCGGAGACGACGGACTTCATCGACGGGTACGGCCTCGGCAAGTGGGGCGAGGGACACTCGATGCTCTACCGGGACGCCGCGAACCGCGAGCCCGTGTTCGACTGGATCATCGACCTGTACCAGCGGCACTTCACCACGGTGCCGCTGGCGCTGAACTACCACCGGATGATCGGCGGCGGGAAGGACTGGGGTGCGCCGGACCCCGAGAGCGAACGGATGCTCGACGGCGCGTACGAGAAGGGGTACGTCCTCCGCCACGACGCCTTCGGGATGACCACCTACTACTCCGACTGGGAGAGGTCGATGGCCGCGAAGTGGCGGTACCGGCGCCCGATCATCATGGAGGGCGGGTGGGTCACCGCCCAGCACGACGTCACGCAGGACCCCCGCGGCTACGAGACGGTCGCCGACGTGCGGCAGGGCGAGTTCGACGACTCCGTCGAGGCCCACGTCAACATGATGGACTTCCGGAACGGCGAGACACTCTCGTGGTTCGCCGCCGAGACCGCCCCGCTCACGCAGCGTTTCGACGCCGAGGGCGGGTACCGGCTCTACCCGTCGAAGGTCGTCGCCCCGGACGCGCTCCGTGCCGGCGGTACCGCTGCGATCACCCACGAGTGGACGAACCTCGGGTGGGGCTTCCTGCCGACGAACCTCCCGGTCTGGAAGCACAAGTACAAGGCCGCGCTCGCGCTGCTCGGGGCGGACGGAACGCCCGTCCGGGTCGTCGTGGACGCGGCGTCCGAGCCCTCGGACTGGCTGCGGGGCACGCCCACCGCGTACTCGTACACGCCGTCGGTCGCCGGCGTCGCCCGCGGCTCCTACCGCTGGGGCGTCGCGATCGTGGACACGACCCGGTCGGACACCCCGGCGATCGCGCTCGCGGCGCAGGGGACGACGACGAACGGCTGGCTCGTCGTCGGGGACGTCACGGTCTCCTGAGCCGTCGTGACCGTTCCGGTTCGCGATCCCCCGCGATCGCGAACCGGAACGGTCACGAGCCGGACTCGGTCAGGAATCCCAGCGCCTGTGCGACCAGCCGGCGGTGATCCGGCGAGGCGAACGACGCCCCGGCGTGACCGAGGCCGTCGTAGACCGTGACGCCGCCGCCCGGACGCTCGTGCACCCAGACCAGCGGGTGTCGGACACCGTCGTGCTCGTGGTCGACCAGGACCCGGACCGCCCCCGAGACGCGCTGGTGGGAGTACCGCTCGTCGTCGAGCGAGAAGTCGCCGATGCCCGCCGTGACCGGGTGCTGGTCGTCGACCACGTGCACGGTGCACGGTCCGGACGGCGGGTGCATCGTCGTGCCGCGCACCCACACGCCACCGAGGGCCCGTTCCCAGTCGTCGTCTCCGGCGAAGGACGTCGACGACACGTGCACGACGAGCATCGGCACGCGGCTCGCGAGCAGCCGACGGAACCCCGGGTCCGCTGCGGGCAACGGCACCGGCAGGCCGTCCCGCGGCAGGCCGAGGTCCACGACCACGAGCGACGGCAGCGGGCCGACCCCGAAGGACTCGAGCGTCCGGTCGACGTCCGACGACGATGACAGCCCGATCCCCACCTGGGCCGCGATCGCCGTCAGCGCCGCGGTCGTCTCGTCGAAGGGGTGCCAGGGGTC
Organism: Curtobacterium sp. NPDC086286; assembly: GCF_044746255.1. NCBI lineage: Bacteria > Bacillati > Actinomycetota > Actinomycetes > Micrococcales > Microbacteriaceae > Curtobacterium > Curtobacterium sp. NPDC086286. The sequence continues at coordinate 558,028 of NZ_JBIVBW010000001.1, read as the reverse complement.
CGTCCACCGTCCGACCCCGCCGAGCAGCACCGCACTCACGCGGTGGCCCTCGTGATGCGGACGGTGTGCGACCCCGCGCGGGCGGGCTCGCGTTCGACGAGCAGGACCCGGTGCAGCGCCGCGCCCCAGGCCGCCCGCAGCTTCTCGTCGTCGAGCTCGCGTCGCTCCGTGCGCACCTCGAAGCGCGCGCCGTCGACCGCCACGTGTGCCGGCCCGACGTCCAGACCGCCGGGGGTCACCACCGGTTCGTGGAGCGTCAACAGCACGAGCGTCATGACACCCGGTTCCGCGAACGCCCACTCGTCCTGCAGCTCGACGACCTCGGCGGCCCGGTCGAGCGAGGCGATCCGCACCGCTCGCACCAGCCCGGACGACGCGGGGTACGCCGCGGTCAGGTCCGTGGACAGCGTCGCTCGGTCGCCGTCGTCGGCGAACTCGGTGCCCGTGGCCCGGAACGACTCCCCCACGTGCTGCTCGACCCCGTTCGGCCACGGCACGCTGTGCCAGCTCGACCGCATGGTCCAGATGCCGTACCGGTGCTCGGGCATGAACGTCTCACGGCGGTACACCCCGACACCGGCGTCCACGACGACGGGTTCGCCATCGAGCGAGACGATGACGGACCCCGCGTCGTTGTGGTTGTGGCTGACGGCGTTGTGGCCGCCCTTCGCCGACAGGAAGAAGGCGTCGGAGCGGGCAACGGCCACCTCGGTGCCGGGCAGGTACAGCGACGTGGGCATGCCCGGCGCTGCGGGTCCGGCGTCCTGCCACCCCGGTGCCCGGAGCTCGGCGAGGGTGCGGCGGAAGAGCGCTGCGAGCTGCCCGTCGAACCGCAACGCGTGCCGGCGCCCCATCCACCGGGCGTGCTGCACGACCTCGTCGTCCCCGACGCGTGCACCGAACCGGGCCAACAGGTGCCAGTTCGCGTTCTCGGGCAGCACCGGCGACCCGTCGGAGTGGTTGACCTGGCGGTGGGCGTCGATCTGCATGCCCATCGGGAACCGTGCCGTGGCGGCCACCGGTTCCACCACGAAGCCGTCGAAGGCCCCGTCGGTGAGCTGCTCGACGAGGTCGAGGGCCTCGAACAGCGTCGCACCGGCCCACCACCAGTAGGTCGCGCCCTCGTCGCAGCTGCCGTCGGCGTCGTACCCGGCCCGGAACCGGTCGAGGATGACGAGCGCGCGGTCGATCGTCGCTCCGAGTCGCTCGGCGTCGGGCTCCACCACGGCAGCACAGACGAGCACGTTCGACACGATCCACGGCGCCCAGTTGTTGGGCGGCCCGTCGACCCCGTGCCAGAAGTACTCCTCGCGTTCCCACGGGTCCAGGACGCGGCGGCGGACCTCGTGGTGCACGTGGGCGCGGATGCCCGGCGCGTCGCGTTCGAGCCGCTCACCGGCGATCGCGTCGATCGCCGCCAGCATGCCGCCGACGTACGCGTCCGACAGGTCGAGCACGTCCCGGCCCGGCACCGGCAGGAACGGCCGCTCGCCGCTCTCCGGCAGCGCGTAGTGCGACGGCAGGCACCACGCGCGCAGTTCGCAGATCCGCCAGACCTGGTCGGCGAGGACCGTCGCCCACTCGTCCTCGTCGGTCACCGCGAGCGCGAGCGCGGCCGAAGCGGCCGACTCGAGCAGGTTCCGCTGCGCGCGCTCGTACGGCTGCCGGTCGCCGTCCCGGCTGTAGCGCGCCCAGAGCGAGAGGGTCGGGAAGGCGACCGCGGCGGCGTCGCGACGGTCCCTCGCCAGCGCGAGCAGCGCCTCCTGGTCCGCCGTCGCCACGTCGGCCCACGCGGCGCGGTCGGTGACGGGAGGCGCGGGTCGCCACGTCCTCGGTCGGAGCGCCCGGCGGGCGGTCGCGGTGAAGCGGTCGGTGAGGGTCTGGGCGTCGACGGTGACGGTCATGGGGGTTCCAGCGGTCAGGCCTGGACGGCGAAGCCGTCGGGGACGATGGGGTCGGTGAAGGCGCCGGTCGCGGCGAAGGCGATGGTCTCGCGCACCGCGTTCTCGGCGAGCCGGCGAAGCTCGTTGCCGAGTGAGCCCGCGATGTGGGGCGTGATGAAGGTGTTCGGCGTCGAGCGGAGGCGCGCGTCCGGCGGCAGGAGCTCGGGTTCGGTGACGTCGAGCACGGCGGCGAGGTCACCGCGGTCCAGTCGGTCGGCGAGGGCGTCCTGGTCGAGGATCGCGCCACGGGCGGTGTTCACGACGGTGGTCCCCGGCCGGAGCAGGCCGATGACGTGCCGGTCGATCATGCCCCGGGTGGACGGCAGCAATGGCGCGTGCAGCGTGACGATGTCGCTCGTGACGGCGAGCGTGTCGAGGTCGACCACGGTGACACCGAGCAGCGTGGCCTCGTCGTCGTCGAGGTACGGGTCGCTGACGAGCACTCGGACGTCGTGTGCCCGGAGACGCTCGATCACCGCACGGCCGACGCGGGAGGCACCGACCACGCCGACGGTGATGCCGTGCATACCGACGACCGGCCAGGACCCCTCGACATCGACGGGCCCGGTGGCGGACCCGAGGGCGGCGGCGGTCGCGAAGGCGCGCTTGGCGGCGAGGACGATCATCGCGACCGTGAACTCGGCGACCGGCACGGCGTTCGCAGCGGCGCTCGAGGTCACCGCGATGCCCCGGGACCAGACGTCGTCGTCCACCACGGGTTTCACCGACCCGGCGGAGTGCGCCACGGCGCGCAGCCGCGGCATCCGGTCGAGGCGGCCCGCGTCGAGCTCCGGACTCCCCCACCCGGTCACGAGGACCTCGACCTCGGTGAGGAGCACGGCGTCACGCGGGTCGTCCGGGTCGAGCGGGCGGTCGGCGATGAGCCGGACCGCCTCGGAGGCGTGGAGTGCGGCGAGGTCCCCGTGGTCGAACACCCGCGCGAAGGTCGTCTCCGGCATCACGAACGCGACGGGTACGCGGCCTGTTCCGGGCGGGGGCACGGGTTCGGACACCCGCGGTGCGGCGCGGTGCGTGCGGGGGTGTGACGTCATCGTCGGCGGCTCCTCGTAGGCGGTCGGCGATCACCATGCCAGCGCCGCGCGGTGTTCGATGTCAAGAACAGCCGCGCAAACGATCACGAAGCGAACACCGGCGCGACCGAGGACCCGCGCACGCTCAGCGTCGGCGTCAGGGTCATGTGCCGTCGGGCGAACCCGGTCTGCGCCGTGGCCGAGATCCGCTCGAAGCACATCGTCGCCGCGAACCGGCCGACGTCGTTCTTCGGTGGCGCCACCGCGGTGAGCGGGACCCCGGCGAGCGCGGCGACCTCGTCGTCGTAGGCCACCACGGAGAGGTCGCCCGGGATCGTCAGGCCCATCTCGGTGACGGTCTCGACGAACTCCACGGCGTAGTGGTCCGAGTGCACGAACACCGCGGTGGTGCCCGTGTCGATGCAGCGTCGGATGAACGCCCGTGTGGCCTCGCCGACCGCGTGCGTCTCGTCGATCACCTCGACGGGTGCGTCGGTGCCGAGGCCGAGCTGGCGGACGCTGCGCTCGTAGCCGGTACGGAGCTGCGGGGTCGTCGGGGTCTCGAACACGGCCATGCCGATCTTCCGGTGCCCGAGCGAGGCGAGGTGGCGGAGGGCGATCCCGGCCCCGGCCTCGTGGTCGCTCCGGACGGACTCGAGCTGCGTGCCGACGGGTGCCTCGGTGAGGGAGCGCTCGACGACGACCACGGGCATCGGTGCCCGGTCGAGGAGCTCGAGGGTGTCGACGGCGTCCGCGACGGTGGTCGTCACGAGGAGCCCGTCGACCCCGGCGGCGATGAGCCGTTCGACCTGCTGTCGTTCGCGGTCCGGGTCGTAGCGGGACACCCCGAGGACGACCCGTCCGCCGAGGGCCTCGGTGCGCTCGGCGACGCCCGCGACGATCTTCGGGAAGTAGTAGCCCGGGTCGGGGACGACGAGTCCGAGGGTGAACAGCGCGCCGGGTTCGGTCGCGGTCCGCGTGGTCGGCTCGGGTCGCGGTGCCGGACGGTGCGGTGCGCCGGCGGTGGGCAGTGTCTCGACCGACACCGCGCCGCCGTGCACACGTCGCACGAGTCCGCGGTCGGCGAGTTCGGACAGGTCGCGGCGCACCGTCATCGCCGAGATCCCTTCGCGCGCTGCGAAGTCCGAGGCGGACAGGCTGCCGTGGACACGGAGTTCGGCCAGGATCCGTTCCTGCCGTCTGGTCGGGTGCATCGTCGCTCCCATGTTCGTTTCGTGTGCGGGTGAATACGCCCGCTTGACCGTCATCATACGGACGTCCCAGGATGACGAAACCGCCACCGGAGGTCCGGCCGCGGACCCCAGCCACGTGAGCAAAGGAGCCACATGAGCGCGACGATGGTCGACCCGGCCACCGAGACGCGGACCCCACGGTCCGACGGCGTCCCGGTGGCCCGCAAGGTCCCGTTCACCGCGAGGTTGCGACGGGACTACCCGCTGCTGATCATGGTCGCGCCGGCGGTGGTCCTGCTCCTGCTGTTCGTGTACGTCCCGATGCTCGGGAACGTGATCGCGTTCATGGACTACCAGCCGTACATCCCGATCGCCCAGAGCCCGTGGGTCGGGTTGTCGAACTTCCAGGTGCTCTTCGCGGACCCGGACTTCTGGCGCGCGACGCTCAACACGCTGGAGATCACGTTCATCCAGCTGGTGCTGTTCTTCCCGGTGCCGATCGCCCTCGCGCTGCTCATCCACTCGCTGGTGTGGCCGTGGCTGCGGGCGACCGTGCAGTCGGTCCTCTACCTGCCGCACTTCCTGTCCTGGGTCATCGTCGTCGGGTTCTTCCAGCAGTCGCTCGGCTCGGGCGGTGTCGTGAACCACGCGCTCCGGCAACTCGACGCCGGCACGATCAGCGTGATGAGCGACCCGTCGACGTTCAAGCTGCTGCTGACGAGCCAGGTGATCTGGAAGGACGCCGGCTGGGGGACGATCATCTTCCTCGCGGCCCTCGCGGCGATCGACGACAACCTGTACGAGGCCGCCGCGATCGACGGCTCGGGTGCGTGGAGCCGGTTCTGGCACGTGACGCTGCCCGGCATCCGGCCGATCATCGTGTTGCTGCTCATCCTGCGGCTCGGCGAGGCGCTGTCCGTCGGCTTCGAGCAGATCATCCTGCAACGGAACGCCGTGGGGGCCGATGCCGCCGAAGTGCTCGACACCTACGTCTACTACCACGGCGTCGTCGACGGCAACTGGTCCACGGGCATCGCCGTCGGCCTGATCAAGGGCCTCGTCGGGTTCGTCCTCATCATGGCGGCGAACAAGGCCGCCCACATGCTCGGTGAGCAGGGAGTGTATTCGCGATCATGAGCACCATCGTCCGTCCGGTCTGGGCCGGGAAGCCCAAGCCCGTCGTCCTCGCACTGAAGGCCGTCGCGATCGTCCTGATCCTCGCGGTGGTGCTGTTCCCGTTCCTCATCGTCTTCTCGACGAGCGTGTCGAGCCAGGCCGACGTCACGGCCGCCGGCGGCTACGTCGTCTGGCCACGGTCCTTCGACCTCTCCGCCTACGTGCAGATCCTGTCCGGCGGGGTCGTCACCCGCGCCGTGGTGGTCACGCTCCTGGTGACGATCGTCGGCACGGCGATCAGCCTCGCGTCGACCGTCCTCGCCGCCTGGGCGCTCAGCCGGCAGGGATCGCTCTTCCAGCGGCCGCTGCTGACGTTCGTCCTCATCACGTTCCTGTTCGCGCCGGGGATGATCCCGCTCTACCTGATGGTCAAGCAGCTCGGGCTCCTCGACAACTACTGGGCGCTGATCCTGCCGAGCGCGTTCAGCGTGTTCAACATGGTCGTCGTCCGCGGCTTCATGATGAGCATCCCGCAGGAGCTCATCGACAGCGCGAAGATCGACGGCGCCGGCGAGTTCCGCATCCTCTGGCAGATGGTGCTGCCGCTGTCGCGCGCGGTGATCGCCGTCGTCGGGCTGTTCTACGCGGTCGGGTACTGGAACGCGTTCTTCAACGCCCTGCTCTACCTGTCGGACTCGACGAAGTGGACGCTCCAGCTGGTGCTCCGGACGTACGTGCTGCAGGGATCGAGCCTGGTGTCCGGCGCCGGGTCGGACGCGACCATGCAGCCGCCGGCGGAGTCGATCCAGATGGCGGTGGTGATGATCGCGATCATCCCGATCCTCGCCGCCTACCCGCTCGTCCAGCGCCACCTCACCAAGGGCGTCCTGACCGGCGCCGTCAAGGGCTGACGCGGCCCCGCCGAACCACCCTCCACCCGAACGCTTCAAGGGAGAAGCCATGACCGACACGACCACCGCCGGCCTCAGCCGACGGACCCTCCTCTCCGGCGCCGCCTTCGGCCTCGTCGCGTTCAGCGCGGCGGGCGGCCTCGCCGGCTGCTCCTCCGGCGGCACCGCCGCGACCATCTCCGACACGGTCGCCGCGCTGCCGACGTACGTGCCGATCACGAAGGGTCCGAAGCCGGACCTGCCCGGCAACGACGTCGTGCAGCCCGTGTACTACTCGTACCCCCAGGACAGCGAACTCTTCACCTCGGTGAGCGGGAAGGTCGCCGACGGGTCGAAGACGTCCGGGTTCGTCGTCACGTACACGGCGCCGCCGCCCGCCGACAACTCGTTCCTCGACTACATCGGTGGTCTGACGAACACCGAGTACGACCTGACGTTCGTCCCCGGCGACTCGTTCGACACGAAGTTCGCCACGATGACGGCGGGCAACGACATCCCGGACATCGTCGAGTTCCTGACCTTCGCGATGCCACCACGGTTCCCGCAGCTGCTCGACGCGAAGTTCTCGGACCTGTCGGAGTACCTGTCCGGCGACGCTGTGAAGGACTACCCGAACCTCGCGAACATCCCCACCGCCTCGTGGCGGAGTGCCCGCATCAACGGGAAGATCTACGGCGTCCCGGAGCACCGTCCGCCGTTCGGGTCGGTCATGGTCTGCCGCCCCGACCTCATCGAACAGCTCACCGGCGCAGCACCCGCGCCGAAGGACAAGGACGAGTTCACCGAGCTCTGCAGGGCGGTCACGGACACCAAGGCCGGCCGGTACGCGATCGCCGGCGGCGGCGGGTCGAGCGGCGTCGACTGGTCGTACGACTTCATCGGCGCGACCTTCGGCGTCCCGAACCAGTGGAAGCAGTCCTCGGGCGGGACGCTCACGCACAAGAACGAGACCGGTGCCTGGCTCGAGATGCTCTCGTACATCAAGAAGCTCTGGAACCTCGGGATCTACCACCCGGACACCCCGAGCCTCGAGAGCGCCAAGGCGAAGACGTACATCAACAACGGCACCGTGCTCATGCACCTCGACGGCATCTCGGCGCTGCTCGACGTCACCATGCCGAAGGGGATCGTGACCGGCGGCATCGTGCCGTTCGGTGCCGACGGCGGAAAGGGCGCGAACTACCAGGGCACGTCGAGCTTCTCGTTCGCCGCGCTGAAGAAGACCACCCCGGCGAGGATCCGCTCCCAGCTCCGGCTGCTCGACTACCTGTCGGCACCGTTCGGCTCGCGCGAGGCCTTCACGCTCACCCACGGCAAGAAGAACGTGCACCACACCGGCAGCGGACCGGATGCGGTGCTCACGAAGACCGGCGAGCAGATGATCAACGCCAGCTCGCTGTACCGGCTCGCGGCGGGTCCGCAGGTGCTCAACACCGCGGTCCGGATCGACGAGCAGCTCCGCCAGTCGCACGCGTGGCAGGTCGCCACGCAGGACATGCTCGTGAAGAACCCGGTCGACGGCTTCTACTCCCCCTCGGCCACGTCCACGCAGTCGGCGAACCAGGCGTTCAACAGCGTCTGCAACGACTACGTGCTCGGTCGGACGAACCTCGCCGCCGTCAAGGCCGGGGTGAAGACGTGGACCGCTGCCGCAGGCGACAAGATGCGCAAGGAGTACAGCGAGGCGATGGAGAAGCAGGGCTGAGCCCTGGGCTCCGAAACCGAGCGCCCGGTCAGGCGGTCCAGGCCGCCGGGTGCCGCCGCTGCCAGCGGAGCCGTCGCTCGAGCTGCGCGCCGATCGCCAGGAGCACCCGTTCGCCACCGGGACGCCCGATGAGCTGCACGCCCATCGGCAGTCCCGCGCCGTCCGGGTGCTCCTCGTCCGTCACACCGACGGGCAGCGTGATCGCCGGCAGCCCGGCCACGTTCGCCATCGACGTCCACGGCGAGTAGGCGCACTGGCGGCGGAAGTCCTCCTCCGGGTCGGACCCGTACCAGCCGAGCGGCCGCGGCGTGAGCGCGAGGGTCGGCGTGAGGACGGCGTCGAACCGGTCGAACGCACCGATGAGCGCCGCCGAGAAGGTGTCGAGCGCCGTCATCGCGTCGAGCACCTGCGTGCCGGTCAGCGCGCGGCCGCGGTCGACGAGCCACGACACCAGCGGCGTCAACCCGGACAGGTCGATCCCGGGGACCATCGGCAGCCGGGCAGCGCTCGACTCCCACGCCACCCGGAAGGCGTCGGCGTACGGCGCCCGGGGCATCCGGACGTCCTCGACGCCGTGCCCGACCTCGCCGAGCACCCGGACGGCGGTCTCGACGGCGGCGCGCGCCGCGGGGTCGACCACCACGTCGACGGTGTCGTCCCACGGGGAGCCCTCGAGCAGTCCGACGACGAAGCGCCCCTCGCCGCGGACGGCCGCGGCGGTGAACGGCCCCTCGCCGACGTCGGGCGTGACCAGCGCGTACGGGTGCGGTTCCGGGAGCCCGGTCGGCGCCACGAGCGCGTCGAGCAGCATGCCCGCGTCCGCGACGTTCCGCGTGATCGGCCCCGCGACCGACAGCCCGCCGACGCCCGAGCGCCCGGGCATCGACGGCACACGACCACGGCTCGGCTTCAGCCCCACCAACCCGGTCGCCGCCGCCGGGATCCGCACGGAGCCCCCACCGTCCGACCCCACCGCGGCCGGGAGGAGTCCGGCCGCGACCGCGACCGCCGCGCCGCTCGACGATCCCCCGGGCGCGCGGCTCGTGTCGTACGGGTTCCGGGTCACGCCGAACCGGGTCTCCGACGACGAGGACATCCCGAACTCGGGCGACGCCGTCTTGCCGAGGCTCACCGCACCGGCGGCGTCGAGCGCCGCGACGAGCGGGTGGTCGGCTGCCGCGGGGCGGTCGGGCAGGCTCGTGGTTCCGTTCCGCGTGGCGACGCCGGCGCGGTCGTACAGGTCCTTGTCGGCGGACGGGAGGCCCCACAGCGGCCTCGACGTCGGTACCCGGTGGCCGAGGTGCTCGGCTCGGTCGCGTGCGGCGTCCGCGGTCACCGTCACGAAGGCGCCGAGACCGGGATCGAGCCGGGCGATCCTCGCCAGGTAGTGGTCGGTCACCTCGAGCGCGGTCGCCTCACCGCGTCGGATCCAGTCCCAGAGTTCCTGCGCGGCGAGGTGGTGGAGTTCGAACACCGCCTCAGCCTAGGTGCGACCGGAATCCTGAACATCCACTCAGTGACGCGTCCCCCGTTCGGGGGGCGGATCCGCGGCTGTCCCAGAGCATTGCTCATCCGATTTCCCTGGGGACTCCTCGGCGCGCGGGCAGCGAGCACGGGGTACGGTTCCGCGTCGCTCACGACCCGCAGGAGGACGCGAGCAGACGGTGATCAGGGACACCCGGAAGAAGGACATGGACAACAGGGAAACGAACCACACGACCAGGACCCGCACCAGGAGGCGAGTCGCCGCAGGGATGGCACTCGTCGCGGCCGGCGCCGTCGTCATCGGACTCGCGCAGCAACCGAGCGCGTCCGAAGCGGCGACCACCTCGCTGACCAAGATGCCCACGGGCACGGTGGTGTCGAACGGTCGGACGTGGAAGCAGACGTACGCCGAGGACTTCTCCACCGCTGCACCGCGCGGCAGCGTCCTCAGCAAGTACCCGGGCCTCGGGGCCTACGACGGCTACCGCGACACGAGTGGTCGCGGGCTCTACGCACCGGACAAGGTGCTGAGCGTCAAGGACGGCAAGCTCGACTTCTGGGTGCACTCGGAGAACGGGCAGCCGCTCGTCGCCACGGTGCTGCCGGACAACTACCGCGCTCACACCACGGGTCGGGTGTCCATCCGCTACAAGACGACGGACACCCCGGGCTACAAGTTCGTCGGGATGCTGTGGCCGACGGACGACGACTGGAACAAGGGCGAGATCGACTGGCCCGAGGGTGACCTCGGCAGCACGGCTCGGCCCGCGTCGGCGATCCCGGGATCGATGCGGAACGGGATGATGTCGTTCGACGGCAGCGTGCAGAAGCCGACCAAGTCGGCCCAGAGCAGCGGCTACCACGTGGCGACCACCGAGTGGGACCACGGCGTGGTCCGGTTCTACTGGAACAACTCGCTCGTGTCGGTCACCCGCAAGGCGGTCCCGACGGACCCGATGCGGGTCACGCTGCAGGCGGAGACCGCCATCGGCGGCTCCGTGCCGGCGTCCGCGAGCGGACACGTCGACATCGACTGGGTCTCGATCTGGGACTGACCGAGTGAAGGACTGGAGGCGGGGGGGCCGCGGGGCCCCCCCCCCCCCGCCCGGGGGGGGGGGGCCCCGCGCCCCCCCCGCCTCCAGTCCGTGGTCCTCGCGTCCACGTCCTTGCATCCTTCGGAGGAACCCCGCGGAGTGCGTCCCTTCGCCGGTCGTCCGTCGGACGCCCCGTTCGTAGCGTCGATGCCATGACGATCACCACCGAAGACCGGCACACCGCCGGCACCGGCACCGCCCGTCGGACCGGGGTCCGCGGGGTCATCACGCGGCACCCGCTGGCCTCCTTCGCCACCCTCGCCCTCGGCCTCAGCTGGCTGGCGTGGATCCCCTACATCCTGTCGCCGCACGGCCTCGGCGTCTGGGACCTCCACTTCCCCGAGTTCCTCGGCACGGCGCAGTTCACCGGCGTCCTGCCGGGAGCGTTGCTCGGCCCCCTCGGCGGTGCCTTCCTCGTGACGGCGATCGCCGACGGCCGCCCCGGACTCCGCCGCTGGGTCGGTCGGCTCTGGCACTGGCGGGTCGCCTGGTACTGGTACGCCCTCGCCCTCGTCGGCGTGCCCGCGATCATCGTCGCCACCGGGCTGCCCTTCGCCGGCGGCCAGGTGCAGGCGCCGAGTGCGCTCGCGCTGCTCGCCCTCGTTCCCGGACTCGTGGTGCAGCTCTTCTCCACCGGGCTGTCCGAGGAGCCCGGCTGGCGCGACTTCGCCCTGCCGCGACTGCAGGAACGGTTCGGCCCGCTGGGCGCCGCCGCCGTCCTCGGCCCGCTGTGGGCGCTCTGGCACATGCCGCTCTACCTCAGCGACTGGGGCGGATGGCCGGACGCGCACTGGACGGAGCCGGTCGTGTTCGCCGTGTTCACCATCACCTTCAACGTCGTGATGACGTGGGTGTTCAACCGCACCGGCGAGAGCCTGCCGGTCGCCCTCCTCCTGCACGTCGGCGTCAACAACACCATCTCGACGCTGTGGGCCGACATGTACCCGGGGATGACCGCCGGCACGATGATGCACGGCCTCGCGATCGTGTCGACCGTCGCGGCCCTCGTCCTGCTCGTGGTGACACGGGGGCGGCTCGGCTACCCCGGCGGCGGACGCGGCGGCAGCGGCCGCACCGTCGGCACGCCCCGACTCGTAGGATCGAACGATGGCACCCGCTGACGCGCCCGACCGACGCGACGCAGGCGGCGTGCCCACCCGACGACGCCGCTGGACCGACCTGCTCGTCGCCGCCGGCACCGCCGTGGTCACGCTCGGACTCCTGCTCGGCCTGCCGCCACTCGATGCCATGGACCCGGACACCACGGACACGATGGGCGCCGGTCCCGGGTTCCCCGATGTCGGCGGGACCGCGTGGACCCTCCTCGCGATCACCCTGGTCGCCCAGTCGGCCCTGCTGCTCGGCGCCCGCCGGGCACCCCGCTCCGTGCTCCTCGCCGTCGGTGCGCTGCCGATCCTCCTGGCCCTCGTGTCGACGAGCGCCGCGTTCGGCCTCACCGCGCTGCCCGTCGTCGTGGCCGTCGTGCTCGCCACGCTCCGGGTCCCGCTCCCCCGCCTCTGGCCGGCCGTCGCGGGATCGGCGGTGCTCGTGGCGGTCGGCACGGGGACCACGTGGGCCCACGGCTCCGGCGCGATGCGGAGCGGCGTCGTGTCCGGGCTCGGCGCGTCGGCCGGGCAGGGCGTGCTGCAGGCCGTCGGCGCGGTCGGACTCCCCCTCGTGGTGACGCTCATCGTCCGGTCCCGCCGCGAGCTCCGGGCCGCACGCCGGGCCGAGTCGGACGCCCGCACCGCAGCAGCCGACGCCCGCACCGCGGCAGCCGACGCCCGGACGGCCGAGGCGGCCGCCCTCGCCCGGGAGCAGGACGCCCGCGTCGAGGCGGCCGTCTCCCGCGAACGCGCCGCGATGGCCCGCGAGCTGCACGACATCGCCGCCCACCACCTGTCCGGGATCGCCCTGATGTCGGCCGTCGTCGACCGGCAGATCGACACCGACCCGGACGGCGCGCACGAGGGTGTCCGGCAGGTGCGCGAGCAGAGCACGGCCGTCCTCGAGGACCTCCGCCGCCTCGTCGGACTCCTCCGCGACGACACCCCCGCCGAGACCGTGGTCGAGACCGTCGCCGGCATCGTCGACCTCGTCGAGGCCGCCCGCACGCGCAGCGCGGTCGAGCTCTCCGTGCAGCCGGGCGACCACCCGCTGGCGGACGGCATCGGTCCGCTCACCCAGCTCGTCGCCTACCGCACCGTGCAGGAGGCCCTCGCCAACGTCGCGCTCCACGCCGCCGGCGCACCGTGCCGGGTGACCGTCGACGACCGCGACCCCGGCCACCTGACGGTCCGCGTCGAGAACGGGGTGCCCACCGCACCGTCCGTCGGCAGCTCGCCGTCGGGTGGGAACGGACTGCGCGGCATGCGCGAGCGGGCAGAACTGGTCGGGGCGCGCCTCCAGGTCGGACCCACCGGTGACGGTGGCTGGACGGTCGAGCTGGTGACGGCTCGGGAGGCGCGACCCGACGCCGACACGTCGGCCCACGCGCCGGAGGTGGCCGGGTGATCCGCGTGCTGGTGGCGGACGACCAGCCGCTGGTCCGCGCCGGTGTCTCCGCCCTGCTGTCCGCAGAGCCCGACATCGAGGTCGTCGGGGTCGCCGCCGACGGCGGCGAGGCCCTCGCACTCGCCCGGAGCACCCGGCCCGACGTCGCGTGCCTCGACATCCGGATGCCGGTGCGGAACGGCATCGAGGTCACGCGCGAACTCTGCGCGCCAGGGGCCGACCCCGCGGTCCCGGTGCTCGTGCTCACCACGTTCGACCTCGACGACCTCGTGTTCGGCGCGCTCGAGGCGGGTGCGTCGGGCTTCCTCCTGAAGGACGCCGAGCCCGACGTGATCGTCGGGGCCGTGCGGCAGGTCGCCGCCGGGAACGGCACCATCGACCAGGCGCTCACCCGTCGCGTGCTGCGCGAGTTCGTCGCGCGGCGGAGCCTGCAGCCGGTGTCTGGCGACCGGGCGGACGAGGTCCTCACGGCTCGCGAGCGGGACGTGCTCCTGCTGCTCGCCCAGGGGATGTCGAACGAGGAGATCGCCGCCGCGCTCGTCGTCGAGGTCTCCACGGTGAAGTCGCACCTCGCCCGGATGCTGCCGAAGCTCGGGGTGCGGTCGCGGCTGCAGGCCGTGGTCTGGGCGTACCAGAACCGGATCGTGACGGTGCCGGACGGGGCGTGACGGTCTCGGCGCGTGCTCGTGCGTCTGTTCGTGCTCGTGGCCGTGTTCTGCGGCGATGGTCAGGCGCGGCGGCGGTACCGGATGTGGGTCGTCAGCGGCGAGTGCAGGACCTCGACGGGCTCGAAGTCGAACGACTCGGCGCCGTCCGCGAAGATCCGCTCCCCGGAGCCGAGCAGCACCGGGGCGACGTCGAGCGTGAGTTCGTCGACGACCCCGGCGGCGAGCGCCTGGCGGACCGTCGAGGCGCCGCCGGCGATGTCGACCCCGGCGTCACCGGCCGCCTCGACCGCGCGGGCGTAGGCGGCGTCGAAGCCGTCGGTGACGAAGTGGAAGGTCGTGCCGCCATCGAGTTCGATCGGGTCGTGCGCCGTGTGCGAGAGCACGAAGACGGGTGCGTGGTACGGCGGTTCGTCGCCCCACCAGCCCGTCCAGTCGTCGGGCCGCTCGGTGCTCGGCGGCCCGAACATGTTCTGGCCCATCACGTACGCGCCGCGGGGTCGCATGAGCCAGCCCGCTGCCGTGCGGTCCGCCTCGCCGACGTCGGCGCCGGGCATGTGCCAGGTGTGGAGTTCCCCGCCCCGGCGTCCGAGGGGTTGGTCGAGGCGCTGGTCGGGCCCGGCGACGAAGCCGTCGAGGGAGATCGACATGTGGCAGGTGGTGTCGGTCATCAGGTGCGCTTCCGTTCGAGGGCTCCGGCTCCGTCGTGGGTTCAGGCTCCGTCGAGAGTTCAGGCTCGGACGTGTTCTGCGAGCACGTCCTTCACCGTCGTCCAGCCCTCTGCACCGTACCGCTCGTCGTCGACGTGGCGCAGCGTTGCCTCGCCGCTGAACATGCTGACGAAGTACTGCATGCCCTGCCACGCCGGGAACGGCTCGTCGTCGCCGGCCTTCGACAGGCGTCGTCCCACCCGGGCCATCGCCGAGAGCGTCGACGCGGTCCCCGCCCACTGCAGTCGGAAGGGGGTGCCGGTGAGCCGGGACATCGTGTCGGCGATGCTCCGCGAGGTCACCCGGTCCCCCGCGACCTCGACGAAGCGCGGTGCACCCGGGTCGAGCGCGACGAGGGCGGTGGTGCGGGCGACGTCGTCCTTCGTGGTGAAGTCGAGCACCTGGTCGGCCGAGGACCAGTAGAGCACCCGCTGTCGGTCGAACAGGATGAGCGGCGCCTGCCCGGTGAGCATGTCCGTGAACGCGCCGTTCAGCACCGACGTGGCCCGGATGCGTGCGGCGTCGACGTCGGCGGCGAACTCGCGGCGCAGCTCGAAGTTCCGGTTCGTCCCCGGGGTGATGGACCGGTAGTCGGCGGCGTAGTCGGACGGGATGAACCGTTCGACGCCGGCGTCCACCGCTGCCCGGAGCAGGGCGCGCTGCGCGTCGACGATGACCGAGCGCGTGCCGCTCACCGCGGACACCACGACCTCGGCCCCGGCGAGCGCCGAGGTCAGCGCTGCGTGGTCGTCGTAGTCCGCGCGGACCACCTCGATGTGGTCGTCGCCTTCGGTCGGTGCCGTCGCCGTGGACCCGGGGCGGGTCAGGACGCGGACGTGGGTGTCGTGCCTGCGGAGTGCCCGGACGATGCGTTCGCCGAGGTCACCGGTCGCGCCGGCGACGAGGACGGTGGTGGTCACGCCTTCTCGACGTCGGAGAAGAGCCCGGTGAAGGTCGCTCCGGTGGCGCCGAGCTGGCCGAAGAAGGCGCCCGCTTCCTCGCCGGCGACGGCTGCGGACGCGTCGTCGTAGGAGTCGAAGTACAGGTCGAGCGTCCGGTGGGCCGGGGTGGGCGTGCCGTCTTCCTTCGGCCAGACCTTGCCTGCCTCGAGGCGGCGCAGCTGCGGCAGGGCGCCGGCTGCTTCCTCGAGCGCGGGGTACGCCTGCTCGAAGGCGGCGGGGTCGGTCGGGTTGTCGATGATGAGGGTGATCTTGGTCGTCATGGGGCCAGTGTTCTCCCTCGTCGCTGTCGCCGTCCGGAGGGGTCGGATCTCGTCGCTGCGCGCCCACTCGTCGCCGTCGCGTTCGGCTGGTCACCGGATGGTTCGGGGAGGTTCTGGTCCGCGATGCGACGCCGACTCGTGCGGTGCGGCTGGCCCCAGCGAGCCCTCGGCCGCCCGCCTCGGTGGCCGATCGGCTGACGAGCCGAGCGCGCAGGCCTGTGGCTGGTCACGGCGAGTGTCAGACGCCCACCTGCCCAGGCGGACCGCGGGCTGGCCGACCGGTGGAGCACCTCCCCCTCTCGGTGGATGCGCGGGCTCTCGCGCAGCTGTCAAGCTCCGACCGGCGCGCCGTGTCGTACCGATGAGGGGATCGAACGTGAATACAAGAACATACGCACTTCGACGCACGGCCTTCGTGAAGACCGCCCGGAACAACTGCAGTTGAGGTGCAACCGATGTTGCTGAAGTTCATCCCGATCCCGATCATCATCCTCGGCTTGATCGGTTTCCTCGCCGACATCAGTTGGTGGTTGCTCGCCATCCTCGGAGCCGCCTCGGCACTCGCCCTCATCGCCGGAGACGCCCTGATCGCTCGACACAAGCGGCAGACGTCAGCACGCCGTTGAGACAACGAGAGCCCCAACACCCATCGGTGCTGGGGCTCTCGCTTCTCCACACCGCAGCGTTCTACGAATGCGAATCTCGTCGGAGCAGCGCAACTCAGCGTGACACTCATCACCAGAACACCCCGCCCCGCCCCGCCTCCCGAACACGCGTGCGGGAGAGGATCGGCTAACGGGGCGCGATGTGCGCGACTGCTCCCGGCCTTGCTCGGTAGCGTAGGAACGGTGCCCCGATCGAAGCTTGCATTGTCTCCGATGACTCAGCGTGAAACACGACTTTCTCGCGCGTGCGTCGCAACGACCGCGCATGTCGCCCAATGACGGTTGCTCTCGGGATCCTGGCGGTGGTGGTTTGTTTCGCGCTCATCGTCGTGCGCGCCACTCGATGGGGCAATGCCGCTCGTGATCGAGTTGAGGGAAAACCGCGGAAGCCCATCACTCCGGGGACCTGGGTCGTGTTCGGGATCGTCCTCGCTCTCGCGGCGACCTCGCTCGTTGTACAGCTTGTGAGCAACTAACGCTTTGCCATCGGCAGCGCGGGTCCGACAGAGAGGACCGGTCATGGACCCGTGGAACGGGGGCACCGACGTCTCGTTAAACGATCGGCTATCGAACGTCCCGTTCGTCGCTTCGCTGTCGCCACTCGCCGCCAGCGTAGTCAAGCGTGTACAGCCCACTGATCGTGAGTGGAGAGATCGCCAGGAACACGATCACTGAGTCGACGAGGAACAGGAGCGCAGCGACACCCAGGAGAACGACCCCTACGAGCACCAACGTTCACAGCGGGAGGCGTCGACCTGATCGCTGAAGAGTCGTCGTGTTGGTGAAGCTATCCGAAGGTGGCCGGTAGCGGATCGGCTTACGTGCCGCTCTGTGGTCAGAGCCACGAGGATCGGCCAAACTGGTCGGGTGCGTCTCGATACCGTACTGACCCAGGCGGACGTCCCCACCGTCCGAGCTGAGGTTGCTGCGCTCCGGCTCCCGGGACGTCGACTGGCGCGAGGCGTGACCACGCGACGCGACGGGCGCGAACGCCCCTCGCAGTTCCAAGCCCTCGTCGACGAGCGGAACAAGAGCTGGACGTTCGACCAGCAGGGGTATGCGCACCGCGACCGCTACGAGGACGGCGTCCTCCACACCGTTGACGGGTCTTCGGAAGTCAGCTTCGCTCGCAGCGGCACGGTTGCCTCTCCCGTCCGCCTGCTCACCCCTGAGTTGCTCCTCCTCTGGGGCTCACCCGCGAGCTACGCCCCGGTGCTCGTCCAGCGCGTCAGGGGTCATTGGCTGCTCTTCACGTTCGAGCACGAGCTCGACCCCGCACAACGCACGACGCTTGTCATCGACGAACGTGACGGAGTTGCATACCGCTCGTACGGAGTGGATCAGGTCACGGTGATCACCGAGCTCCGCATCTTGGAAGACGACGAGTCGATGCCTCCGCGCCCGCGCTTCCCGCGACTGCAGGAGTGGCCCCGGCTCGAGTACTGAAGCCACGCGCCTGTGGCGGCGACCGCTTGCGCATCGGGGATCGCACATGGGTGACAGGATGCTGGTCATGCCGACCATGAGTGCGCTTCTTGTCATCGATCTGCAGCGGGGCGTGATGAGGGACTGTTTCGACGCGAAGGGTGTGCTCGCGCGGACCGCCCGACTCGTTGATCGTGCCCGAGCAAGCGATGTGCCTGTCGTGTGGGTGCAGGATCACGACGACTTCGCGGAGGGGTCCGCAGACTGGCAACTGGCGGCGCCGCTGGAGCGGCGATCGAACGAGCCACTGGTGAAGAAGGAGTACCGGGACTCGTTCTCGGACACGGACCTCGACGAGGTCCTGGATCGCTTGGGCGCGCGGCATCTCGTCGTCGCGGGTGCGCAGAGCGACTACTGCATCCGGACGACGACCCAGGCCGCGGCCGCGCGCGGCTTCGACGTGACGCTGGTGTCCGATGCACACACGACCACGGACGCAGAGCACGACGGTGTCCGCATCAGTGGGGAGCAGATCATCGCCCACACGAACATGTACTTCGGCGGGCTCAGGTACCCCGGCCGGCACTACGCCGCCGAGCGACACGACCGAGTGGAATTCGCGCCCGGTCCCTGACGGATCGGCTACCGGATGAGCTGCTGGATCACATCGAGGCCGTCGTGGCAGCGCTGGACGTACCCGGCGTACAGGTCCGCACGGTTGTCGAGCGCCCAGCGGGTGACGTCGACGAGATGCAGAGCGGTCATCATCGCGAGTTCATCCCGCGCCCGGTCCGAGCCGAGTCCGGCGGCTTCCACGAAGTCGTCATAGTCCTGCCGATCGACCGATTCGTCGATGAAGCACCACTCGAAGACCGGCCGAGCGTCGGTCCAAGGCGTTGGTCCGGTCTCGGCGCCGCCCCAGTCGATCAGGACGGGTGGGACCTCCGGGCCTTGGGAGATGAGGTTGCGTGGCGCGAGGTCGCCGTGTGCCAGGCCGTGTTCATAGGTCCCACTGGCCAGGTGGGCGAACATGCGATCGAGGACTGCTCGTTGCTCGTAGGCGCCGTCTGTGAAGAGCACGTCATCCGGCCCGAGGGAAGTGCGGTTGTAGTCGAGGTGCGCGGCCCACGCGGTGTCGAGGTCCTTCCCGAACCGGGAGTAGAGGGACAGCGGGGCATCGTGGAGGGGCACCCTGCCGACCGTGCGGGCGTAGACGCCGAGCCATGACCACGGCCGCAGGACCGCGCGGTCGTCAGGTGCGACGTAGGTCGACAGCGAGAACGGAACCCCGCCCTCCACTCCGTGAGCGAGGGGTTGCGCAGTGGCGATGCCCGTTCGGGCCGCAGCGTCCGCCGCCCAGGCCTCGACCGGGAACTCATCGGCGCGGAGCGGATCGACCGGGTACCGGAGAACGACGGGGTGGCCACCTGCGCGTTCGACGCGGAACGTGTGGTTGACCGTACCGCCCGGAAGCGGTTCGAGACGTGTGGGCGCTCCACCGACGCTCCGCATCACCGCGCTGAGCCAGGCGTCGTCGACCATGTTGGTGTCCACCCTCCCATTGTGATGCGGATGGAGCCCGCAGCTGCGGGCCGACCGGTCGTCCGCCCGCACTCCTCTGGGTGGCGGCTGAGCGCGAGACGGGGACGGCCAGCAAGATGGATCGGACCACGCGAGCGCGGCGGTCGGAGAGGACACCGTGACGAACGACAGCAGCGATGCCGGACTGCAGGCAATGATCGACCGAGCCGGGCAGATCACCGCCGACGAGGCAGAGTCGCTCGACATCGCGTGGAAAGCCGACGAGGCGATCCTGCTGCCGGAACCGAGTGCCTCCCTCGCGATCCAGGGAGGCGCTGACGGGCGGATGGTCACGAACGCCGACCTCGTGGCCGCTTGGCAGCACGCGCTCGAGGCCGCTGGCGCAGCGGGACGCGTCGAGGAGATCGAGGCCGCGCAGGAGGCTGGACGCGCGGTGCGACACTCGGAGGCGCACCTCCGGGATCGTGCGGGCGCCGAGGAAGCAGTCCGATCCGCGGTGCTCGCGAGCGGGGTACGCGACCTCGTCTCGGACGACGAGTACGCCACGCTGACGGCCGTCTGGCGCAAGGTGCTCGGAGAGGTCTGACCCGTCGGCTGCTCGCGCTCCACCGAGAGCGTCTCGCCGCCTGGTGTGGAGCCGGCGGATCAGGGGCGAGCGACGCCGCTGAAGTCCGGGGAGCCGTCCGGGTCCGCCGGCAGCGGCGTTCCGTCGACGTAGCGCGGCCACGCGAGCGCGCGGGCACCATCCGGTCGACGTTCGTAGAGCAGACCGTCGCTGCCCGTGACCGTCAGCGCCGTTTCCTGGGTCGTCCGGGCGCCGTCCGCTCGGGTTGACCGGGCCGCCTCAGCCGGAGGCACCTCGTGGTCGACGAGCCGCCCGGGCGTCGCCGGAGGGAAGGCAGGTCCGGTCACGCTCGTCCACTCGCCGACGGGCGGAACGGCTGCAGCGTGCTTCTCCGAGCTCGACACCCCCGTGGGCTCCACCACCGGTGGCGTGGTGGAGGCCGCACCGTCCGGCGTCGAGGACGGTCGTGGCCACACGGCTGCGGACGGCTCGGAGGACCCACCCTGACCCCCGCGGTCGTGGTCACGCGGTCGGAACAGCGCGTTGCTCAGCGGCACGACGACGGTTCCGAGCAGGTCGAGGATGACCACGACCCACACCAGTCGCCAGAACCCGCTGGCGAGGTCGAGCTCGGGAGCGAGGAGGGGCACCGACAGCAGCAGGGCGAGGAGCGCGATCACCCCGACGGTCGCCTTCGCCACGAGCTGCAGCAGCGGGGTCGGGTAGCGCCGGTGGATGACGAGGAGCAGGTGCACGTGCAGCAGCGCGAAGCGTGCGACGAACACGATGCCGATCCACTGCATGAACCGTTCGCCGACGAGCCAGATCCCGTCCCCTCCGAGGGGGTCGACCGGCACGATCCAGACCTTGGCCAAGCCGGTCACGAGCAAGTACAGCGAGACGACGATGCTCGCGAACGCGAACCTCCCGGACCGCCGCGACGACACGTCGGCGTCGTACCAGGACAGGAGCGCGAACACGACGACCACGACGACGGTCAGCAGGAGTTGCACCGCGACCCGGCCGAAGTCCCCGAGGAGCACCGCGACGATGCCGACCAGGCCGGCAGCGACGACGGCACCGATGATCGTCCGGAACACCAGTGGACGGACCTTCGCCCACCGTGGGTCGATCGTGCCCGTCACCACATCCGTGCTCGCCATGCGCGCCCTCCCTCACGTCGATGTCCCCGAACACTAGCGGCGCCCGACCGCCCGCACAGCACCGTGAACGGGGGCCGCTCGGTCCGCGCACGGCCGTCCGTTCGACCATCGGCCAGCGATCAGATCCCCGTGACGCTGTGCGCTCGGAAGAAGTACCCGTCCTGTCCGGCGGGGTAGGGCTCCACCTCGAACCGCACGGCCTGGCCGGGCCGCAGCGAGAGGAAGCCGGGACCATCCAGGACGGAGAAGTGCACGAACACGTCAGACTCGAGCGCTTCCGAACGGAGGGCGCCCCAGCCGTCGTCGTCACTCCACCGAACACAAACGCCTTCGACGACCTTCACGACCGCAACGTACCGCGTGGAGGCAACCAGCTGGTGAAGGTCAACCACAGCGGGATCATCGGTCGAGGCCGTCCACGCCTGTCGGCGACCTATCGCTGCCCCATCCGCTGGCGCGCGGGTCGGCGACCACGCTGTTGGTGGCCTCCGACGTCGCCCGCAGCGAAGTGAGGCCTACGTACCCGGCCCGGCTCGAACGGGCAGCCACCCTCGCCGTGCTGCGGGCAGGACGCACCCGTACCGGGTAGATGCGCCTTGGACGGGCTCGCGTGGAGCCTACAGCCGCTCAGCGAGCAGTCGTTCGTGACCGTCGTCGCGCTCCGTGCTCGCCACGCGGGCGAGCGGTAGCGGTCCGCCGAGCAGCTGACTCCAGCACTTTCGACGACCGATCCGCTTGCACGACGACGGAGCGGGTAGCGTCCCCCTGGTGAGCACTCTGTGGATCGGGCTGGCGGCCGTGGTCTGCCTTGCTTGGGGCAGTGTCCTGCTCACCTTCCCCGAGCCGATCGCACGGTTCTCTCGGAAAGTGCAAGGCGCGTTCTGGGGAGGTCAGTTCACCCCGGAGTTGTCGAGGTTCATCGGGTGCGGTTTCGTGCTCGGCGGTGTGGTGGTGGCAGTGTCGCTGCTCGTGCACATCCTTCGTGGTTGAAGGAGCGCCTCTTCGGAGGAGCTCCCACCGAGCCAGGTCGGTCGTCCGAGCAGTCAGCTGTCGAGTGCGATGACCCACGGGATCAGCAGGAGGCCCGCGACGATCAGCACGCCGATCCCGGACCAGAACCACGGAGCACTGGTCCCGCGCTCGGCTCTCGCTCGGCCGATCCCATCTCTGCGAATGGCGATCACAGCCGCGCGCCCGATCAGCCCGAGCCCCGCCAGCGCGATGACCATGACGCCCCACCACGTCCACCACGAGCACTCCACAAGACGACCGAGACACCGGATCAGCGCAGGTGCACGAGTCCAGCGCGCGTCGGGAAGAACCCGCAGGCCCCCTCGTAGAACGGCACCATGTCCTCGCCGTAGTCGACGAACAACCACTCGCAGCCGGCAGCCCGGACCGCGTCCACCGCGAAGCGGACGACCGCGGTCCCGAGGCCCTGGTGCTGACGAGACGGATGTGTCTTCGTGTCGATGAGGAACGCGTGGTCGGCGCCGTCCCACGCGACGTTCACGAATCCGACCAGGGCCCCGTGCGTGTCCCGGGCCGCGACCCAGCCGAGCGAGTGCGGGCGGACCCGAACCCACCAACCGGGCTCGGGCGTCCCTCCGTGCGCCGCGGTGAGGTCCACGAGCTCGTCGTCGCCGATGCTCGAGCGCCAGGTCAGGGTCACGTCCAGGTGGTGCATCGTCCCAAGCTCCCACGACGGAGTCGGCTGCACCAGGGGCGTCATCACGGACCGGCGTCCGGCCGACCGCTCCCGGAGCGGCCGTGCGAGGATCGGAGCCGTGGGGGAAACGAGAGTGTTGCCGGCGGACGCGCCCGAGGTCGCGGAACTCGAAGCGCAGGGCTGGAGCGTCACCGCCCGGTCGTTCGGGGCCCAGCTCGACGCCGACCGGATCGACCGGCAGCAGCTGCAGTCGCTCGTGGACCGCACCGCCGGCATCGGGACGACGCGGCCGCTCGGTCCCGACGACGTCGACGCGGTCCTGCGGCTCGACGCGCTGACGGCCCACGACTACCCCGGCGGCGTCGCGACCCAGCACGAGCCGCTCGACCGCGGGGCAGCGACCCCGACGACGTCGAGGCCCGCGTTCGGCTCGGTCACGCCGGCCGGCGAACTCGTCGCGATGACGTTCGTCGACACGGACGGGCCCCACGCGGAGACCCACTTCACGGTCGTGCACCCCGGCCTGCGCGGCCGCGGGCTCGGACAGGCGGTCAAGGCTGCGTCGGTGCTCGCGTTGGTGGACGCGGGCACCACCCGGTTCCGCACCGGCGGTTCCGCGGAGAACACCGCGATCACGGCGGCGAACGCCGCCCTCGGCTACGTCCGCGACGAGGAGTGGGTGACGCTCGAGCCGCGCCCTCGGTGAGGACGTGCGCACCGTCGAACGGGAGGCGCGGGTCGGGTCCGCACCGCGCCTCCCGTCCGTCAGACCAGCCGCTGGGGGTCGGCGCTGTCCCGCCGTCTCGACGGTGTCAGCTCCGCGACGACGCGTTCGGTTCCCAGAACTGGAGCCGGTTGCCGAACGGGTCGATGACGAGCATCGTCCGTCCCCAATCGTTGGAGTCGAGGCCGGGCCGGGATCGCGGGTGCCGCTGCGCGAGCAGGACGTCCCGGTAGGCGGCGACGTCGTCGACGACGAGCATGACGGCCCCTCCCGGTGTGGCGTCACCGTGGTGCTCGGTCAGGTGTAGCACCTTGCCGTCGAGCGACACCTGCGCGTACACGGGCAGGTCCGGTTCGAACCGGTGTTGCCATTCCCACTCGAACCCGAGGTAGTCGCAGTAGAAGGCTCGGGCGACCGCGTGGTCGAACACCCGCAACACCGGGATGACCCTCGGCGCGCTGCGCTTCTCCGGGTCCTGCCGGTGGTGCAACGCGGCCAGGGTGTTCCAGTCACGGAGGCCTGCTGCGTGGGCGGCTGCTTCGAGCACCTTCGAGTGCGGGATGTCGGTACCGGTGCTGAGCTCGCGGGCGAGTCGCTTGGCTTCTTCGATCGTGATCACGATGTTCCAATCGCGCGATGGGGCCTGGTTCCTGCGTTGCCAGGGATCGCGGAAGGATCGAGATCGACCGGAAGAGGATCGTTCGTCGGTGTTCACCGGATGCAGGGGCTGGCCACCGGAGCCGACGTCAGCCTACCGCCGGGCGTGCTGCCGGTCGAGGGTCGCGGAGCGCACGGCGCTCCGGTCGTCCGGTCGGCGTGCGCACCGTCGGACGGGAGGCGCGGGTCGGGCCCGCACCGCGCCTCCCGTCCGTCAGACCAACCGCTGGGTGATGCTGCCGACCGGTCCGTCGAGCACGACGTCGGCGAGCGCGCCGTTCACCAGCGGCATCTGCGGCGGCTGGTGGCCGGTGTCGAAGTCGAGCACCACGGGGATGCCGAGGTCGCCGAGTGCGTGCCGCACGGCCTCGTCCTGGTCCAGCTGGGGCACCGCCGCGCCCTCGGTGCGCCCGATCAGGACGCCGTTCGCGTCGTCGAACCAGCCGGCGAGCCGCAGCGACGTGAGCATCCGGAGCGCGGTGACCGCGTTCGACTCCGCGACCTCGAGGTACACGATCGTTCCCTCCGGCGCGTGCCGCCGGGCGAAGCCGGGGACGTCGCCGTAGGGGGTTCCGGCGAGCAGTGACACGGTCTCGAGGCACCCGCCGATGAGGCGTCCGCGGATCGCGACCTGGGACGCGCCGTCGAGGGCGCGCCAGCGGGTCGGGGCATCGTAGGTGCCGTCGCGGTCGAGGACCTCGTCGGCCCAGGCGCCCCACGGGCGGCTGCGACGACGCGGGGCACTGCGCTGCTCGACCGTGCCGCCGGTTGGGAGCGCTGCGACGTCGGTCCACCGGGCGAACTCGGCAGGGAGCTCGTACGGCTCGTCCATCAGGTTCGCACCGTGCAGGGTCGCGAGGCCCGTCATCGTCGTGAGCGGGAGGAGCAGGGTCGAGATGTCCGACCAACCGGCGAACCAGGCGCGCGAGGCGGCGAGGGCGTGCCAGTCGACCGAGTGGACGAGTTCGATCGCGAGCTCACCACCCCACGGCGGGAGGACGACGTCGGCGCTCCGGAACGCGTCCTGCAGGTCGGCGACGCGTTCGGCGACGCTGGCCGGGACGAGCCCCGGGGTGGTGGCGTGCGGCCGCACGTGCACGCTGAGTCCGCGAGCCGTCAGGGCGTCCGCACCGTCCTGCAGTCGGCCGTGCAGGTGCTCGGGGACGCCCATCGACGGTGCGGGGACCTCGACGCGCCCGCCGGCGACCAGGGGCCTCGGGTAGGTGATGCCCGCCATGCTCAGGCGGGGGCCATCCGACCGGCGCCGACCGGCAGCGGTCCGGCGCGGTACACGAGCGACACGTCGGTCGCGGTCACGGTCCTGGTGGCTGCGCCGAAGCGCCACACGCGGTTGTAGAGGTAGACGCCGATCTCCGTGCCGCCGTCGTCCGGGACCGCCCACGTGCCGGTCCCCCACTGCGCCGGGTGCCCGACGCCGTCGATCGTCACGGTCGGTCGGGCGAACCAGGTGAGCATCGGGCGGGTGATCTCGAGTTCCACGCGACGCTTGGTCGTGCCGGACGGCTGTGTCGTTTCCACCGTCGCAGGATACGGGGCCGCCGCGCGCGACAGCCTGCCGGGGCGGCCGCGCGCGGCTCAGCCGTCGCGCATGTGCGCCGCGATCGCCGCGCGGTCGGCGGGGTCGAGCGGCGCCACCGGGTACCGACTCGTGTCCTCGCGGAACTCGTACCCGTCCCCGGAGGCGCGCGGGATGACGTGCAGGTGTGCGTGGGGGACGCCCTGGTCGGCCACGGAGCCGTTCGACATCACCAGGTTCGTCCCCTCGACGGCCGCGCCGAGCACCTCGCGCAGTGCACGGTCGGCGCGCTGGGCGACGAGGGCGAGCTCGGTGACCTCGCGGGTGTCGAGCGCGGCGAGGTCGGTCGCGTGCCGGAGGGGCAGCACGAGCAGGTGCCCCGGGTTGATCGGGTGCCGGTCGAGGACCGCGATGACGAGGTCGCCGCGGACGACGACCTCGAAGGAGTCGGCCGCGAGGGCGGCGCAGAAGTCGCAGTCGTGGTCGTCGGTCATGCCCTCGACCGTACCGGGACGGATCGCCGTCGCCGGTTCCCGGACCGGCACACCACCGAGGGGTGTAGGCCAGGAGGCACCTTGCAGGGAAGGTCGGTGGACGCTGTGGACACCATGTCAGGAAACCGTGCTCCGCACCGACGGTTGCGGACGGCCGTCGCGGTCCTCGGCGCCGTCGCGCTCGCAGCGGGGATCGCGGCCCTGCTGCTCCCGCACGCGACGCTCGTCGCCGTGGTCTGGGTGTTCGGCATCTACCTCGTCGTCGCCGGGGGCACGCTCCTCGTGCGCGCCGTCCCGGGCGGGGCGCCGGTCTGGCGACGCGTTGCGCTGGTCGTCGTCGGCGTGCTCGTCGTCGTCGCGGGGGTCTTCGCCATCGTGCACCCGCCCGTCGGCGCTCGGTGGCTGGCCTTCGCCATCGGGTTCGCGTGGCTGCTCGAGGGCATCACCCTGCTCTACGCGCCGGACACCGGCCACCGAGCGCTCACGGTCGTCGCGGCCGCACTGAGCTTCGTGAGCGGACTCGTCCTCATCACGCTGCCGGCACTCGGCGCGGTGTTCGTCGTCGCGGTGGTCGGCGGCGTCCTCATCGTCTCCGGCGTCGTCCAGCTCGTCATCGCCACCACGTGGGGGAAGACCCCCGGCACGAGGATCACCGAGAACGCACGGAACACCGGGAACACAGGGAGCACGGGCACATGAGCACAGCAGCCATCGGACGCATCGTCGTCGGGTACGACGGATCGGAGCCGGCCGACGCCGCGCTCGAGCGCAGCCTCGGCCTCGCCGCACGACTCGGCAGCCCGGTCGAGGTCGTGACGTCCTGGCGGTGGCCGATCACCTGGAGCACCCTGCCGGTCGCGAACAGCTGGTCACCGCTGCACGACGCCGAGGAGATCCGGCAGCAGGCCGTCGACCTCGTCGAGCGACACCGGCCGCTCCCCGTCGAGGTCACGACCCGCTCGGCGGAGGGCGGTACGCCGGAGGTGCTCCTCGACGCCGCGTCCGACGCCGGGCTGCTCGTCGTCGGCAGCCGCGGACGCGGTGGGTTCCGGGGGTTGTTGCTCGGTTCGGTGAGCGCCGCCTGCATCCAGCACGCGCCGTGCCCCGTGCTCGTGGACCGGGGGCGAGCGGCGACCGGGACGGACGACAGCGGTGCGTCCGGTGCCGGCGGGGCCGTCGTGGTGGGTGTCGACGGCTCCCCGGAGTCCGGCCGCGCCCTGCGGTTCGCGATCACCCTGGCCCGCGGCCTCGGGCTCCCCGTCCGGACGATCACGACGTGGCAGTGGCCGGAGGCCCTCAACCGCGACGAACCCCCGTTCGACCACTGGTCCCCCGAGCAGGACGCCCTCGCGACCGCCTCCCCCGCGCTCGAGGCCGCCGAGGACCTCATCGACGACGACGTCGACGTCACGTCCGACCTCGTCGAGGGCCGCCCCGCCGAGGTCCTGCTCGACGCCAGCCGCGACGCCGCACTCCTCGTGCTCGGCAGTCGTGGCCTCGGCGGGTTCCGCGGGCTGCTCGTCGGCTCGGTCACCCAGGAGTGCGCACAGCACGCGTCCTGCCCGGTGGTGGTCCACCGTTCGTGACGGACCCCGCCGGTAGGTTGACAGCGTGACGACGATCGACCTCAACAGCGACCTCGGCGAGGGCTTCGGCGCCTGGACGATGGGCGACGACCGGGCGATGCTCGACGTCGTCTCCTCCGCGAACGTCGCCTGCGGGTTCCACGCCGGCGACCCCACGATCATGCTCGACACCTGCCGCCTCGCCGCCGAGCGGGGCGTCGCGGTCGGGGCGCACGTCGCCTACCGCGACCTCGTCGGGTTCGGTCGTCGCGCGGTCGAGGTCACACCCGAGGCGCTCTACGCCGACGTCGTCCACCAGCTCGGCGCCCTGCTCGCCACGGCCCGGGTCGCCGGCACCGCGGTGACGTACGTGAAGCCCCACGGCGCCCTGTACAACACGGCCTGCGCCGACCCGGTCCAGGCCGAGGTCGTCGCCCGCGCCACGGCCGACGTGGACCCGTCCCTCGCGGTCCTCGCGCTGCCGGACTCGGAGCTCCTCCGCGCAGCGACCGCCCACGGGCTCCGCGCCGTGTCCGAGGTCTTCGCCGACCGGGCGTACGAACCCGACGGGTCCCTCGTCCCGCGCAGCCGTCCGGGCGCCGTCCTGCACGACCCGGCATCGGTCGCCGACCGGGTCCTCCGGATGGTCACCGACGGCATCGTGACCGCGGTGGACGGCTCGGTCGTCCCGGTCCGCGCGGACTCGGTGTGCGTGCACGGAGACTCCCCCGACGCCGTCGCGATGGCCCGGGCGATCCGCGCGCTCCTCGACCGGCACGGGGTCGCGACCACCCCGTTCGCCCCCACACCGTGAGCGCGCCGGCCGAGCACGCCGGACCCGCCCTCGACGTGCGTCCTGCGGGTACCCGCGCGGTGCTCGTGACCTTCGGCACGCTCGCCGAGGTCACCGCGTTCCGCGCCGGGCTCGAGGCCGAACCCGTGCCGGGCGTGACCGAACTCGTGTCCGGAGCCCGCACACTGCTCGTCCGCTTCGACCCGGAACGAACCGATCCCACGCGACTCGCACCGCGCCTCCAGGCCGTCGAACCCGTCGTGCCCACCCGAGCCGACGTCGGCGAGGTGACCACGATCCCCGTCGTCTACGACGGCGAGGACCTCGACACCGTCGCCGCACTGGTCGGCACCACAGCCGCCCAGCTCGTCGCCTGGCACACCGGCCAGACCTGGACGAGCGCGTTCTGCGGCTTCGCACCCGGCTTCAGCTACCTCACCGGCTCCGCCCCGTCGCTCGACCTGCCCCGACGCACCAGCGCCCGCACGTCCGTGCCCGCCGGCAGCGTCGCCCTCGCCGGCGAGTTAAGCGCCGTCTACCCGCGCGCGTCGCCCGGCGGCTGGCAGCTCATCGGCCGCAGCGACGTGGCGATGTGGTCGCTCGACCGCGACCCGCCCGCGCTCGCGCCGGCCGGCACCCGGATCCGGTTCGTCGACGCCGGCCGCGCATGAGCACCCTCACCGTCCTGCAGGTCGGCCCCGGCACGTCGACGCAGGACCTCGGCCGGCCCGGGTTCAGCGACACGGGCCTCGGCGCCGCGGGTGCGGCCGACCGCGGGGCAGCCGCACTCGCCAACCGGCTGGTCGGCAACCGTCCCGACGCGGCGGTCCTGGAGGCGCTGCTCGGCTCCGTCACGCTCCGCTCGGACGCGCACGTGGTCGCGTCCCTGACCGGCGCACCGTGCCCGGTGACGGTCGAGGCCGCGGACGGCCGGGTCCGCGGCGCGGCCTGCTTCGAGGTCGTCACGCTCGCACCGGGTGACGTGCTCCGGGTCGGGACGGCCACCGCGGGACTGCGCACGTACCTCGCGGTCCGCGGAGGCCTCGCCGTCGAACCCGTGCTCGGCAGCCGCTCGTGGGACTCCCTCGCGCGCCTCGGTCCGCCTCCCGTCACGATCGGGGACGTCCTGCCGATCGGGGACGCCGCGGATGCCTGGCCGCTCGTCGACGCCGTCGCGCCGCCGCGCTGGTCACCACCGGGCGAGGCGGTCGTGCTCGACGTCACCGCCGGACCCCGCGACGACTGGTTCACCCCGGAGTGGCGGACGGTCCTGGCCGGCCAGGTCCACCACGTCACGCCCGACAGCGACCGGGTCGGCGTGCGGACCACCGCTGCCCGGCCACTCGTCCGCGCCGTGACCCGCGAGCTGCCGAGCGAGGGCGTCGAGACCGGGTCGCTGCAGGTCCCGCCGGCGGGCCACCCCGTCCTGTTCCTCGCCGACCACCCCGTCACGGGCGGCTACCCCGTCGTCGCGGTGCTCACCCCCGCGTCGGGCGACCGCGCCGCCCAGCTCCGACCGGGCGACGCGGTCCGCTTCCGCGTGCTCGACTGACTCAGCCGGCGTAGCGCGGATCGGACGCGGGGTCGTACGGCTGCCATCCCCACGAGTCGTCGTCCGACGCCGGAGCGGGGTGCTCGTTCTGCCAGAGGACGTCGACCGCGGACCACTCCGACGCGCTGCACCAGTCGAGCACGGAGGCGTCGTGGGCCGTCGGCGCCACGAACAACGACGACCTCGGGATCCGGCCGAGCGACTCCCCCCGTGCGGTCATGCACCCCTGCAGTCGGTCGAAGGCCGCGAGGTACTCGCTCCGGGTGACGACGCCGTCCTCGGTCGCCTGGTCCTGCGCCGCGCTCGCCGCGGGCATCGGGGGTGTGCGCAGCCAGCCGTACGACAGCGTCCACCCGAGGTCCCCGTCCACGCTGAGCCGGATCCGGTGCCCGGCGATCTCCGACGCCGCGTACGAGCCCGTGACGTGCGACCCGGCGGCGCACGACGCCTTGCCTCCTTCGACCCCGGACCCGCGCTCGGTGATCTCGCCGTTCCCGGTGCGACACGTGGCGACCCAGGTGAACGTGTCGGCACGGGCGGGAGCGCGTCCGACCGAGATCGTCTCGTCCGACGACCCGACCCGCCCGACCGGGCTGCCGACGACCCGCAGGTACGTCGCGCCCGACCCGCCGACGACCGTCGCGGCCTGGCTCTGCGCCTTGAGGGCGGCCGGGTCCGGACTCGCCGCCGCGGTGATCGCACCACCGGCGGCGGCGCCACCGAGGACGCACACCACCGCTCCCGCGATCGTCGCCGCCCGCCACCGTCGACGCCGCCGAGGTGTGTGCTCGACCGTGTCGACGAGCAACGCCCGCAGTGCCCGGTCGCGGTCGTCGGTGTCCCTGTTCGTGGAGGTGCTCATGATCGTGCTCCGTTCCGTTCGACGGCCGGCTGGGTCGTGGGCCCGCTCGCGGTGAGTGCCGCGGCGAGCCGGGTCCGTGCGCGGGAGAGGCGCGACTTCACCGTTCCCGGCGCGATGCCGAGTGCGGCGGCGATCTCCCGCTCGCTGTAGCCCTCGAGGACCGACAGCGTGATGATCTCCTGATCGCGGTGCCCGAGCTGCCGGAGCGCCCGGACGGCGTCCCCGTCGTCGTCCCGGTCCGCGTGGTCGGGGACGGGTTCGGGTGGTGGCAACCGGTCGAGCGCGGCCCGGTACCGCCGGGCCGCACGGGTCTGGTTGCGGGCGACGTTCGTGGCCGTGACGAGCAGCCACGGCAGGAGCGACCCGTCGACGAGGCGGACCCGAGCCCGGTTCCGCCAGGCCTCGAGGAACACGATCGCGACCGAGTCGGCCGCGTCCGTGTCGACCGGCACGAGCCGCATGCAGTGTCGCTGCACCCGGTGGCGGTGCCGGTCGAACACCCGCCCGAACGCCTCGCCGTCACCCTCGAGCGCCATCGCCCAGTCCCCGCTGTCCATACCCTGCAGTGTCCGGGACGACCGCATCGGTTCCACCCCGCCGCACCGGTCGACGGCGAGTCCGGAACACCCCGCTGCCGGGTGCGGTTGCATCCGGCAACGACGACGAAAGGTGCACCATGTCGATGACCGTCCTGCTCGAGGTCCAGCTCCGGAGCGACCTCCCCACCGAGACCACCGAGGCCGCGATCCGCGAGACCCTCGCCCAGACCGGTGCGTTCGCCGGCAACGAGTCGCTCGAGGTCCTCGTCGACGACACCGACCCGTCACGGGTGGTCGTCGTCGAGCGCTGGACGACGCCTGCGGCCCACGACGCCTACGTCGCCTGGCGCGGCACGCCGGAGGGCGCGGCCAACGCCCTCGCCGCCGCCGTCGCCGCCCCGCCGGTCACGCGCCGGTTCGGTCGGGCGATCACGCTCGACTGACCCGACACCGCTGACCCGGCCCCGCTCCGGTCGATGGTCCGTCGCGGGGATGGGACGATTGGGGCATGACCGCCACGCTCGTCGCCAAGGGACTCTCCGGCGGGTACGCCGCACGCACGCTCTTCGACTCCCTCGACCTCACCGTCGCCCCGGGGGACGTCATCGGCGTGGTGGGGGTGAACGGCGCCGGCAAGTCGACCCTGCTCCGACTCCTCGCCGGGGTGGACGAGCCGCTGGCCGGCACCGTGTCGCTCGCACCGACGGACGCGTTCGTCGGCTTCCTGCCGCAGGAACACGAACGCCTCGCGGGTGAGACCGTCGCCGCGTACATCGCCCGGCGGACCGGGTGCGCCGAGGCCACCGCGACGATGGACGCCGCAGCCGCTGCGCTCGGCGACCCCGACGCCGGTGACGCCGCGGCGGACGCCTACTCGGCGGCGCTCGACCGCTGGCTCGCGGCAGGTGCGGCCGACCTCGACGACCGCATCCCCGTCGTGCTCGCCGACCTCGGCCTGGCCGTCGGTTCGGAGGAGGACGGCGTCGGGCCGGAGTCGCTCATGACCGCGTTGTCCGGCGGGCAGGCGGCCCGCGTCGGGCTCGCCGCGCTGCTGCTGTCGCGGTTCGACATCGTGCTGCTCGACGAACCCACGAACGACCTCGACCTGGACGGCCTCGACCGACTGGAGGGCTTCGTCCGGGGCCTCCGCGGCGGTGTCGTGCTCGTCAGCCACGACCGCGAGTTCCTGGCGCGCTCGGTGACCGCCGTCCTCGAGCTCGACCTCGCGCAGTCCACCAACCGGCTCTTCGGCGGCGGCTACGACTCCTACCTCGAGGAGCGCGAGATCGCACGGCAGCACAAGCGCGACGCCTACGAGGAGTACGCGTCCACCAAGGCCGACCTCGTGTCCCGAGCCCGGACCCAGCGCGAGTGGTCGAGCCAGGGCGTCCGGAACGCGATGCGGAAGAGTCCCGACAACGACAAGATCCGCCGCCGTGCCGCCTCCGAGTCGAGCGAGAAGCAGGCGCAGAAGGTCCGGCAGATGGAGTCCCGCATCGCCCGGCTGGACGAGGTCGAGGAGCCGCGCAAGGAGTGGCAGCTCGAGTTCACGATCGGCAGCGCGCCCCGGTCCTCGGCGGTCGTCGCGACCCTGTCCGACGCGACGTTCACCCAGGGCGACTTCACGCTCGGACCGGTCTCCCTGCAGATCGACGGCGGCGACCGCATCGGCATCACGGGTCCGAACGGTGCCGGCAAGTCCACGCTCCTCCGGGCGCTGCTCGGCAAGCAGGCGCCGACGACAGGCACGGCGTCGCTCGGCTCCAGCGTCGCGGTCGGCGAGATCGACCAGGCGCGCGCGGCCTTCACGGGTGACCAGCCGCTGGCCGACGCGTTCGAGGCGATCGTGCCCGAGTACACGACGGCCGACGTCCGGACCCTGCTCGCGAAGTTCGGGCTGAAGGCGGACCACGTCGGCCGTCCGGCGAACGCGCTCTCCCCCGGTGAGCGGACGCGCGCCGGCCTCGCGCTCCTGCAGGCCCGCGGGGTGAACGTGCTCGTGCTCGACGAGCCCACGAACCACCTCGACCTCGCCGCGATCGAGCAGCTCGAACAGGCCCTCGACTCGTACGACGGCACCCTGCTCCTCGTCACGCACGACCGCCGCATGCTCGAGACCGTCCGCCTCGACCTGCAGTGGCGCGTCGAGGCCGGCCGCGTCACCGAGGCCTGACCCGCCCGGCCTCCACCGTGATCCGTAGGCTCGGACCATGGTCGACCTGCAACTCGCGCTGAACGGGGACACCACCCACCCGGCGATGCCCCGGACCGCCGACGAGATCGCCCGGGACGCCGCGGCCTGCGTCGCCGCCGGCGCCACCCTGCTGCACCTGCACGCGTTCGACGACGACGGGGACGAGTCGCTCGCCGCCGGTCCGGTCGGCAGGATGCTGCGCGCGGTGCGGGCGACGTGTCCGGGCATCCCGGTCAACGTCACGACGTTCGCGGCGATCGTGCCGGACCCGCGGGAACGCCTCGACCTCGTGTCGTCGTGGACCGAACTGCCCGACCTCGTCGCGGCCAACCAGGGCGAAGCGGGCATCGACGACGTCAGCGAGGTGCTCGCGCGGCGCGGCGTCGGCATCGAGGCGTGCCTGCTCAGTGGCTCCGACGCCGATCGGTTCGTCCGGGCCGGTCGCCACGAGCGGTTCGTCCGGGTGGTCGTCGAGCCCCTCGTGGAGGACGTCGACGACGCGCTCGCGCTCGACGCCGAGCTGGAGTCGATGCTCGACGCCGCCGGTGTCACGCTCCCCCAGCTCCACCACGGCATCGGCGCTGCGTCGTGGCAGGTCAGCCGACGTGCCCTCGCGCGCGGGCACGCGATCCGCACCGGCCTCGAGGACACCTCCGTGCTCGAGGACGGGACCGCGGCGACGTCGAACCGTCAGCTCGCCGCCGCCGCGGCCGCGACGGTCAGCGGCGGAGCGCCAGCCGCTCGATGACCTCGGCGCTCTCCTCCTGCGGGGTCCGGTCCGCCGCGACGGTGATGTGGGCCTCGTCGTCCTCCGGCGGCTCGAGGGTGGCGAGCTGGGACTGCAGGAGCGAGGTCGGCATGAAGTGCCCGGAGCGCTTCGACATCCGGTCCTCGATGAGGGACCCGTCCCCGGCGACGTGCACGAACACCACACCGGGAGCCCGGAGGACGTCGCGGTAGGAGCGCTTCAGCGCCGAGCAGGTCACCACGCCGGGGGTGCCACCGTCGAGGTGCGAGCGGATCCACGCCGCGATCACGTCGAGCCAGGGCCAGCGGTCCTCGTCGGTCAGCGGGGTGCCGGCGTGCATCTTGTCGACGTTCGCCCGCGGGTGCATGGCGTCGCCCTCGGCGAAGTCCCACCCGAGCTGCTCGGCGACCATCGCGGCGACGGTCGACTTGCCCGATCCGGAGACCCCCATCACGACGAGGACGCGGGCGTCGAGTGCGGTGTCGTCGCTCAATGGATGAACACCCCCGCCAGCATGACCCCGGCGAGGCCGAACACCGAGATGAGGCACTCGAGCATCGTCCACGTCTTGAAGGTCTGCCCCACCGTGGTGTTGAGGTACCCCTTCACGAGCCAGAACCCGGCGTCGTTCACGTGCGACAGGAAGACCGACCCGGCGCCGATCGCGAGCACGAGCAGCGAGGTCATCGGTGAGGACAGGTCGTGCGCGATCGGCGCCATGATGCCCGCGGCCGTGACGGTGGCGACCGTGGCCGACCCGGTGGCGACGCGCACGAGGGCGGACACCACCCAGGCGACGAGCAGCACCGAGATGCCGGAGTCCTTCACGGCGTCGGCGATCACCCCGCCGATCCCGGTGTCGATGAGCACCTGCTTGAAGCCACCGCCGGCGCCGACGATGAGCAGGACGCCCGCGACCGGCGGCAGGGCGCTCTCGAGGGACTTCGACACGGCGGAACGGTCCATGCCGCCGCCGATGGCGAAGAAGATCATCGCGTAGACGGCGGCGATGCCGATCGCGATCATCGGCGACCCGAGGAAGTCGAGCAGGCTGACCCACGAGCCCGAGGCGTCCGGGACGGTGGCCTCGCGGATGGCCTGCGCGAGCATCAGGACGACGGGCAGCAGGATGCCGACGAGCGCGACCGTGAAGGACGGGCTGCGCGGTTCGCTGATGACGCGGGTGAAGTCGCTCTTGCCGTGGGGCAGGGATGCGGTGTCCTGCGTGGCGGGGCCGCGCCGCGCCTCCCGACCCGCGTGTGCCGGGTCGTCGCCGACGGGACCCGCGTCGGAACCGCGCGACCCGAACATGTCGGGCGCGGGGATGTCGACCCAGCGCGCCGCGAACCGGGCGAACACCGGGCCGGCGAGGACGATGACGGGGATCGCCAGCACGATGCCGAAGGCGAGCGTCGTGCCGAGGTTCGCACCGACCGTCGAGATGGCGACGAGCGGGCCGGGGTGCGGCGGCACGAACGCGTGCATCGTCGAGAGGCCGACGAGGGCGGGCACGGCGATCTTCATGATCGGGACGGAGCTGCGCTTCGCCACCAGGACGATGATCGGGATGAGCAGGACGAGGCCGACCTCGAAGAACATCGGCAGGCCGATGAGTGCGCCGATCAGGGCCATCGTCCACGGCAGCGCCGCCTTCGACGACCTCCGCACGAGGGTGTCGACCACGCGGTCGGCCGCCCCGGAGTCGACGAGCATCTTGCCGAACATCGAGCCGAGCCCGACGAGGATGCCGACGCTCGTCATCGTCGCACCGAAACCGTTGCCGAAGCTCGTCACCGCCTTGTCCGGAGCGAGACCCGCACCGATCCCGACGCCGAGCGCCCCGATCGTGAGCGCGATGAACGGGTGCACCTTCAGCCAGGTGATGAGGGCGATGATCACGACGATGCCGATGATCGCCGCGATGATCAGTTGCGCGACCGGCCCCGACGGGTCGACGGCTTCGGTGCCGGCTGGTTCCGCCGCCAGGACGGTGACCGCGTGGGCCGCGGCCGCGTGGACCGTGGCCGGATCGGCCGGGAGAGCGTGAGGCATCGGTGCCCCTTCCTGGAGCCGCTGCCGCGCGGCTCCGTCGCCTTCGTGTCGAGGACGGTCTGGCGTGCTGCGCGTCGACCGTCAATAATCTGATTAATCAGACTATACGACGATCCACCGCGCGGCATCCGCCCTCCGGGGCAGTCTGCCGATTCGATGGACACCGTGTCACGCGCCGTGCGTGCCGCGTACTGCACGGAGGAACGATGGCGACCGGCCGCGGACTGCACGCCCAGGTGCTCGAGACGCTCGGGCAGCGGATCGTCGACGGCGTGCTCGCCCCGGGCACCGTCGTGCGGCCCGAGGCCGTCGCGGCGGAGTTCGGCGTGTCGAGGTCGGTCGTCCGCGAGGCGCTGCGCGTCCTGCAGTCGCTCGGGCTCGTCGAACCCCGCCAGCGCGTCGGCACGCTGGTGCTCGACATCGTGTCGTGGGAGCTGCTCGCGCCGACCGTGATCCGGTGGCGCGGCGCCTCGCCCTGGTACTTCGCCCAGCAGCGGGAACTGCTCGAGCTGCGCCTCGGAGTCGAGCCCGTCGCCGCATCGCTCACCGCGGGGACACCGGGCGCCGCAGCGGTCCTCGCCGCCGCGACCGACATGATCGACGCCTGCGGTCGGGAGGACAGCCGCGCCTACCTCGAGGCCGACGTCCGCTTCCACCGAGCGCTCCTGACCGGTTCCGGCAACGCCGTCTTCGCACACTTCGCCGGGACCGTCGAGGCGCTGCTGCGGACCCGCACCTCGGAGTCGCGGGACACCATCACACGCTGGACCCGCGATGCGGCGGCACGGCACGAGGCCGTCGGGCTGGCGCTCGTCGCGGGCGACGGCGGGGCCGCGTCGGCTGCGGCGCGCGAGCTGGTGCGGGTGACGCGGGACGAGTTCATCGCGGAGGCGCCGGCGTCCTGACCCGAGGGCGCGGCGAGGGCCGCCGGGGTCGCCGGGGTCGCCGGGGTCGCGCAACACGCCACGTGCGGCTCGCCGAGGTCGCACGACACGCCGCACGCGCGCGACGGGAGCGGCAGATCGCGCGACCTCGCGTGCCCGGGTGGCGCCGTGTGCGCGCGACGGGAGCGGCAGGTCGCGCGACCTCGCGTGCCCGGGACGCGACCGACGGACGGACTGGAGGCGCGGTGCGGGGCCGACCCGCGCCTCCCGTCCGACCGTGGCCGGGTCGCAGGACACGCCGCATGCTCTCCGCCGAGGTCGCGCAACACGCCGCGCGCGCACGCCGGAGGCGGCAGATCGTGCGACCTCGACCTCGACGTCGGCCGCGCGCGCTACCCGCGCGCGAAGAGGCGCGGCCCGCGCAGGCGCAGCCGCATCGTCACCGTGCCGAGCCACCGGTCGTACTTGTAGCCGACCTTCCCCATGCGGCCGACCTCCTCGAAGCCGAGCCGCTCGTGGAGCCGGATCGACGCCTCGGCCTGGCGGTCGGCGATGACGGCGACGACCTCGCGGACGCCGGCCGAACGGCACTCGTCGATCAGCGCCTCCATCAGGGCGCGCCCGAGCCCCTTCCCGCCGGACGCGGCACCGAGGTAGATCGAGTCCTCGACGACGCGGTTCGAACGGTCGCGGGGGTTCCACGGGTCGACGAGCGCGTAGCCGAGCACCTGCCCCGAGGGGTTCTCGGCGACCAGGAACGGCAGACCCCGACGACGGATCTCGTCGTACCGACGCTTCCACGCGGCGAACGTGAACGCCGACGGGTCGAAGGTCACCGAGGAGTTCCGGACGTAGTGCGTGTGGATCTCGCGGACGTCGGGGAGGTCGCTGGGCTCGGCAGCGCGGATCGTGTAGGTGAACGCGGCTTCGGCGGGGACCGGGGCGCGCAGGTGTCGCGGCAGGACCCGCCGTCGCTGGTATTCCTCCTCGAGCACGGGTCCGAGCCTATGCCGCGGGCAGGGTCCAGTCGACCGGTTCGGCGCCCTGGGCGACGAGCAGCTCGTTCACCTGCGAGAAGGGGCGGCTGCCGAAGAACCCGCGCGAGGCGCTGAGCGGACTCGGATGGGCGGACGCGACGACCGGGGTGTCCCCGAGGAGCGGCCGGACCGACGCTGCCTGCGCACCCCAGAGCACGGCGACGAGGGGCTTCCCGCGGGCGACGAGGGCACGGACGGCCTGGTCGGTGACGGCCTCCCAGCCCTTCCCACGGTGGCTGCCGGCGGCTCCGGCCTCGACGGTGAGGACGCGGTTGAGCAGCAGGACCCCCTGGGCCGACCACGCCCGCAGGTCCCCGTGTGCCGGCGGCGTCACGCCGAGGTCGGCCTCGAGCTCGCGGTAGATGTTCGCCAGGCTGCGCGGGACGGGTCGCACGTGTGGGTCGACCGCGAAGGACAGGCCGATCGGGTGCCCGGGCGTCGGGTACGGGTCCTGTCCGACGACGAGGACCTTCACGTCGTCGAACGGCTCGGCGAAGGCGCGGAGGACGTGCTCCCCGGCCGGGAGGCACTGCCGACCGGCACCAGTCTCGGCGCGGAGCCAGTCGCCCATCCGGTGGACGTCGTCCTCGACCGGGGCGAGCGCCTCGGCCCAGCCGGGGTCGACGAGGTCGGCGAGCGGTCGGGCCTGCACAGGGCTAGGCGCCCATCGTGGCGACGGCGACCGAGTCCTCGCCGGCGACGACGCGCCAGACGCTGCCGGTGCCGCGGACCTCGAGCGCGCCCTCGCCCACGACCAGCGTGGTGTCCTCGTCGATCGCCAGGCCCGCGGTCACGAACTCGGCCTCGGCGCTCGCGATGAGCCGGGCGAGCGTGCCGGCCTGGACGGCGTGCACGTCGATCGTCAGGTCCACCAGGCCGAGCCCCTCGCGGAGTTCGACCTCGTCGAGGCCCTCGGAGGCTTCCTCGGGGCAGATCTCGACGCCGCCGATGCGCCAGCCGCCGACGAGGGCACGATCGGCGGCGATCATCGCGCCGGCCGAGTAGCCGAGGTAGGGCAAGCCGTCGGAGACGAGCAGGCGGATCTGGTCGACGAGCGGGGCGACGGCGTCGAGGTAGTCCGGCGTGACACCGCCGCCGACCACGAGGGCGTCGACGTCGCTCAGGACCGTGGTGTCGAACACCTGGCCGGCAGCGATCTCGGTGACGAGGACCTCGGCCGTGCGCGGACCGGCGAGCACCTCGGCGATGTCGGCCGTGCTGGACGGGCTCGCACCGGACCCGTCGGCGACGGAGAGCAGGGCGATGCGCGGGACCGTGCGGCCGACGGCTGCGGAGCGGACCGTGGCCTCGGCGACGAAGGGCGCGGCGGCGTCCGAGGCGGCGAAGGGTCCGCCGCCGACGAGGTGGATGCTCACGACTCGGCCGTCACCGGCGCGAGGGCGCTCCACGGGAAGGTGATCCACCCGTCGACGCGACGCCAGACGTGGTCCGGCTCGAGCACGGTGCCGGGCTTCGAGTAGAGGCAGGCGCTGCGGACGTCGGCGCCGGCGTTCCGGATGATGTCGACCACCAGGCGCAGGGTCCGGCCGGAGTCCGACACGTCGTCGACGACGAGGACGCGCTTGCCGGCGAGGCTCGGGGCGTCGAGCGCCGGCGACAGGATGACCGGCTCCTCGAGGCGCTGCTCGACGTCGGTGTAGAACTCGACGTTGATCGAGCCGCACTCCTTGGTGCCGAGGGCGTAGGCGACCGCACCGGCGATGATGAGCCCACCGCGGGCCACGGCGACGACGACCTCGGGTTCGAAGCCGGAGGACAGGACGTCCTTGGCGAGCAGGCGTGCTGCGTCACCGAACTCGAGCCATCCGAGCACCTCGGGCCCGCTCGTCACGGTCACGGTCGAGGGAGCCTGGGCGGGTGACCCGGATTCGCTGCTGATCGGCATCCGACAACGGTACCGGCACGGACCCCGCGCCCGCGACCCGCACGTGCGGCCCGGGCGCGTGCGGGACGGGTGCGGGACGGGTGCGGGCCGGGTGCGGGCCGGGTGCGCGGCACCCGCGGGGATCACACCCGCGGGGTCAGCTTCCCCCGCGCGAGCTTGTGCTGGGCCGACTGCGCCACCGGGCGGATCGTCACGAGGTCGAGGTTCACGTGCGCCGGCAGCTCGACCGCGTGCACGATCGCCTCGGCGACGTCCTCGGCCACGAGCGGCTCCGGCACGTCGTCGTAGACCGCCGCGGCCTTCTCCGCGTCGCCACGGAACCGGGTCAGGGCGAACTCGTCGGTCTTCACGAGGCCCGGCGCGATCTCGACGACCCGGATCGGCTCCCCGTTCAGCTCGAGCCGGAGCGCGGCCACGAGGGCGTGCTCGGCGAACTTCGCGGCGTTGTACCCGCCGCCGTTCTCGTACGCGACGTGCCCGGCCGTGCTCGTCACCGTGACGATGTCGGCGTTCCCGGCGGCCGCCGCACGCCGCCGGAGGTGCGGGAGCAACGCCGCGACGACCCGCTTCGTGCCGATCACGTTCACCTCGAACATGGCGCGCCAGTCCTCGACGTCCGACTCCTCGACCGACGCGGACCCGAAGGCACCGCCGGCGTTGTTCACGAGCACGTCCGCTCCCCCGAGTTCGTCGACACGGGCGGCCAGCGCCTCGACGTCGGAGGCGCTCGTGATGTCCGCCACGAGGACGTCGGCTCCGGTCGACCCGGCGAGCGCCTCCAGCTTCGAGGCACGGCGGGCGACGGCGAGCACGTCCCACCCGTGCGCGCGGAACAGTCGGACGGTCGCCGCTCCGATGCCCGAGCTCGCTCCGGTGACGACTGCGCGACGTGATGCCATGTGCTTCCTCCAGGGACGGGGTGGGACGTCGGGGACGTGTGGGATGTCCCGACAACCGTACCGATCCGGCAAGGTCACGATCGGGTAACGTGACGGGCGATGACGACGGACGCCGCCCCTCCCGCGCCCTCGGCGCCCGCCTCGCAGCTCGAGCCCGGACGTGCGAAGCGCCGTATCCCGATGTGGGACACGGCGCGGTTCCTGGCGGTCACGCTCGTGGTGATCGGCCATGCGATCCAGCGCCAGACGGCGGCGAGCGAGCACGCCCTCGCGCTGTACACCTTCATCTACGCGTTCCACATGCCGGCGTTCGGCGTCATCAGCGGGTACTTCTCCTCCGCCGACACCCCGACCGCGAAGCGCATGCGCCGGACGATCACGGACATCGTCGTGCCGTACATCATCATGCAGACGATCTGGACCGTCGTGCAGGCCCTGGTCGAGGGCGGGAAGAAGTTCAACCCGACGCAGCCGACCTGGACCCTCTGGTTCCTGCTCGCACTCGGGATCTTCAAGCTGATCCTCCCGTACCTCGCGCAGCTCCGGTGGCCGCTGTTCTGGGCCGTCGTGTTCAGCATCGGCGTCGGCTACTTCGACAACGTCGACTCCACGCTCTCCCTGTCGCGGGCGATCAGCCTCCTGCCGTTCTTCCTGCTCGGCTGGCAGGTGAAGCAGTGGGGCGTCTTCGACCGCTGGTACGAGGCTCCGCGGCGGATCGTGGTCCGGGTGCGCATCGCGGCCGGTGCCGTGTTCGTGGCGTGGGCGGTGGCGTGT
This sequence comes from Curtobacterium sp. NPDC086286, assembly GCF_044746255.1. Lineage (NCBI taxonomy): Bacteria > Bacillati > Actinomycetota > Actinomycetes > Micrococcales > Microbacteriaceae > Curtobacterium > Curtobacterium sp. NPDC086286. The sequence goes on along the minus strand of NZ_JBIVBW010000001.1, from coordinate 516,193 downwards.
GCGATCTGGATCCCGCAGTTCAAGCAGTTCGACCTGCACCACTGGTTCTTCTACGACGACTCGTACTCGGGCCTCGGCGAGGACGCCTGGTGGGCCGGTGCGGTCCGCTTCGGGCTGATGCTGCTGGCGACCCTCCTCACCGCGTCGTTCCTGCTGCTCGTGCCCCGTCGGAACGTCTGGATCACGCAGTTCGGCGCGGCGACGATGTACGTGTACCTGCTGCACACGTTCGTGCTCTACCCGATCCGCGAGTCCGGGGTGCTCGCCGGGCAGCACTCGGCGTGGCCGTACGTGCTGCTCATGGTGGCGATCGCCTGCGCGGTGAGCCTGTTCCTCGCCCAGCCGTTCGTCCGCCGGGGGATGCGCTGGCTCCTCGAACCGAACGTGCGCTGGCTCTTCCGCCGCGACGCGGCGTAGCGGCGCGGGCCAGGAGGCGCGGCTCGCCTCCGCCTCGGTCGTTACGTCCCGAGGCGGGCGCGCTGGTGCCGACGCGACCACCTGCGTACCGTGACGGGCGACGCACAGCCGCGCCGCGCCTCCTGGGCCGAGCGCTGGGCGACCCGACGACCCGACGACCGCCACCGGACAGGAGCACGAGATGACCCAGAACGACGCCGCCCAGTGGCGGTTCGAGACCACGCAGATCCACGCCGGCGCACAGCCCGACCCGACCACGGGGGCCCGCGCGACACCGATCTACAAGACGACCTCGTACGTCTTCGCGAACTCCGACGAGGCTCGTGACCTCTTCGCCCTGGCCAAGCCGGGCAACATCTACTCGCGCATCATGAACCCGACGAACGACGTCGTGGAGCAGCGGATCGCGGCGCTCGAGGGCGGCTCCGGGGCACTCCTGGTGTCGAGCGGCCAGGCGGCGGAGACCTACGCGGTGCTCAACATCGCGGGCGCCGGGGACCACATCGTGTCCTCGTCGTCGATCTACGGCGGCACGTACAACCTGTTCAAGTACACGCTCGCGAAGCTCGGCATCGAGACCACGTTCGTCGAGGACCAGGACGACCTCGACGAGTGGCGCCGCGCGGTCCGACCGAACACGAAGCTGTTCTTCGCCGAGACGATCGGCAACCCGAGGATCAACGTGCTCGACATCACCGGTGTCAGCGAGGTCGCCCACGAGTCCGGCGTGCCGCTCATCGTCGACAACACGATCGCGACGCCGTACCTCATCCGTCCGTTCGAGCACGGTGCCGACATCGTCGTGCACTCGGCGACGAAGTTCCTCGGCGGGCACGGCACCGTCATCGGCGGGATCATCGTCGACTCCGGCAAGTTCGCGTGGTCGCAGCACCCGGACAAGTTCCCCGAGTTCAACACGCCAGACCCCTCGTACCACGGCGCGGTCTTCGCCGAGGCCGTCGGCAACGAGCTCGCCTACATCGTCAAGGCCCGGGTGCAGCTGCTCCGCGACCTCGGTGCGTCGAACTCGGCGGACACCGCGTTCGCGCTGTTGCAGGGCATCGAGACGCTGTCGCTCCGCATCGAGCGGCACGTGTCGAACGCGCAGGAGATCGCCGAGTGGCTCGACCGGCACCCGGACGTCGCGACCGTCGCCTACGCCGGGCTGCCGACCTCCCCCTGGTACGCCGCGGCGAACCGCTACGCGCCGAAGGGCGTCGGGGCCGTGCTGTCGTTCGAGCTCAAGGGCGGCGTGCCCGCCGGCAAGGCGTTCGTCGACAACCTGCAGCTGTTCTCGCACCTCGCGAACATCGGCGACGTGCGCTCCCTCGTCATCCACCCGGCGTCGACCACGCACTCGCAGCTCACCCCCGAGCAGCAGCTCACCACCGGGGTCACGCCGGGGCTGGTGCGGCTGTCGGTGGGGATCGAGAACGTCGAGGACCTCAAGGCCGACCTCGAGGCCGGGCTCGCCGCGGCCCGTGCGGTCGCGCAGGAGGGCCAGCGCGCGTAGCGGCCCGGGGCGCGGGGGCTGTCGCGGGGGGCGCGGGGGCTGTCGCGGACCCTCGCGCTCGATGCGTGTGCACCATGCGACGTCCCACGAGTCGATCGACTCGTGGGACGTCGTTGGTTGCGCACACATCCGGTGCGTGTGCATGGTGCGACGATCCACGCGTCGAACGACGAGTGCGATGTCGGAACATGCGCACGCACGCAGCCGCACCCGCACGCACGCACCCGCACCCGCCCGCACGCACGCAGCCGCGAGCCCCCGCGACCCGCCGCAGTGGACCCGCGACGCGCCGGACGTGACGTAACACTGGCGGCCCGCGCCGCGCCTCCCGGCAGACTGGACCCGATGGACTGGCAGACGACCCCCGAGGACTCCGTGCCGTCCACCCTCGTGCCCGGAACCGAACTCGGCACACTCGGCAAGCCCCCGGTGACCGGCGCCTGGCGCCCGGGCGACCACCCCGGCTCCCGGCACTTCGCGTCCCTCGGTGAGCAGTGGGTGCGGGGTGGACGCATCCCCGCCGTGCGCGTGGCGTACGAGACCTGGGGCACGCTCAACGCCGACCGCGACAACGCGGTCCTGGTGTTCCACGCGCTGACCGGCGACTCGCACGTCGCCGGAGCACCCGGTCCCGGACACCGCACCGCCGGTTGGTGGGGCGACGTCGTCGGCCCCGGCCGGGCGATCGACACCGACCGGTGGTTCGTCGTCGCACCGAACATGCTCGGCGGCTGCCAGGGCACGACCGGGCCGTCGTCGGTGTCGCCGGACGGCCTCGAGTGGGGATCCCGCTTCCCGTTCGTCACCGTGCGCGACCAGGTGGCGGTGCAGGCGCAGCTGGCCGACCGGCTCGGCATCGACGTCTTCGCGGCCGTCGTCGGCGGGTCGATGGGCGGCATGCACGCGCTCGAGTTCGCCGTCACCCACCCTGCACGGGTGTCCCGGCTCGCGGTGCTGGCGAGCACGGCGCAGACCACCGCCGACCAGATCGCCGCGAACTCGCTGCAGCGCGCTGCGATCCAGATGGACCCGGCGTTCGCGGGCGGCGACTACTACGAGGCCGACGCCGGCGAGGGCCCCCACCGCGGGCTGGCGCTGGCTCGGCGGATGGCGTTGATGACCTACCGGGCGTCCGACGAGCTGAACGGCCGGTTCGCCCGCTCGTGGCAGAGCGACGTCTCACCGCTCGGCGACGACGGCCGCTTCTCGGTCGAGAGCTACCTCGACTTCCACGGCAACAAGTTCACCCGTCGGTTCGACGCGAGCTCCTACGTGACGCTCACCCATGCGATGGACTCGCACGACGTCGGAGCCGGTCGGGGCGGGATCGCGGCGGCGCTGGCGCAGGTGACGGCCCGCACGCTCGTGGTCGGGGTGTCGAGCGACCGGCTGTTCCCGATCGAGGACCAGCACCGCATCGCGGCCGGCGTGCCGGACACCCTCGACGGTGACCACGCGGCCGTGATCGAGAGCGAGTTCGGGCACGACGGGTTCCTGATCGAGCACGAGGCCGTGGGGGCGCACCTCCGGCGGCTCTTGGACGCATAACGCTTGCAATGACGATCGCGGCACCATCCGACACGGGCTGGCGCGCCGAACACCCCCCAACGGGTGTCGCGCGTGGAATGATGGCGTGGTGCCCAGCCTGAACCAGGCTCGGTTTTCCCTCAGCCACACCGCCACGACCAGGACACCGATGGACTTCATCGCACAGGAACGCGACCGCTTGCTCCGGTCGACGACCCGTGTCGTCGGCATCGTCTGCGCCCTGGTGTCGGTCGTCGCGGTGATCTGCGCCCTCGCGGTCCCGGTCGTCCCGCTGCTCGGCGGGCTCGCCTGCATCGCGATCATGATCGCCGGCTTCCTGGTCTTCGGGTGGAACGGCTCGGTGTGGTGGACGGCCCTCATCCTCGCCTCGGGCCTCGGCGCGCTCGCACTCCTGCTGCTCGGTGTCGACGAGACAGCGCGTCCGATCATCGCCTCCGCGGTGGTGCCCCTCGCCGCCGGCAGCATCTCCGCACCACTGATGTCCCAGCGCGGGAAGCCCGTGGGCCTCGGGCTGACCATCGTCGCCGGGGCGGCCGTCGTCGTCGCGATCGTCTGGGCGAGCGGCAGCGTCCTCGCCGCCCCGGTCACCGGCGCGCTGCTCGGGTGGGTGCTCATCGCCGTCGTGACGATCTGGATCTCCCGGAGCATCCCCCGCGTCGCCCGCCGGATCTACAGCATCGGCACCGCGCACCGCGCCGAACGCCAGGCGAGCGAGACCGAGGCACAGCGACGACAGGGTGCGCGGCTCCTGCACGACACCGTGCTCGCCACGCTGACCCTCCTCGCGCACTCCGGCGTGGGCGTCTCCGAGCAGGCGATGCGTGAGCAGGCTGCCGAGGACGCCCGACTCCTCCGCCACCTCCGCCTCGGTGCGACGCCGCAGCCGCAGCAGTCCGGTGACTACTCGCTCACCCGCGAGGAAGAGTCCCCGCTCGGCCAGACCCTCGAGTCGGTCAAGCAGCGCTTCGGCCGCATGGGCCTCGAGGTGAGCTGGCACGGCACCGGGCAGGTCCTGCTGCCGTCGAACGTGCTCGACGCCTTCCTGCTCGCGCTCGGCGAGTGCCTCGAGAACGTCCGCCGGCACGCCGGCGTCGGCGAGGCGCACGTCACGATCGTGCACGACAACGAGATGGTCCGCGCGATGGTCACCGACTCCGGCGTCGGCTTCGACCTCACCCACGTCAGTGCCGAACGGCTCGGCTTCAAGGAGAGCGTGGTGAACCGCCTCCGCGAGGTCGGCGGCGACGCGAAGCTCTTCTCCGCGCCGGGATCCGGCACGACCGTCGTCCTGGAGGCCCCCAGATGAGCCGCGTCCCCGAGGACACCATCAGCCGCGGCCTCCCCGGCGAGACCGTGCAGCCCGCTCCGCGGACCCGACGGGAGGCGCGGGAGCGGTACCGGGGCAGCGAACGTCGACAGGCGCGCGGCCTCCCCTCCACCTCCACCGGCGCGCGCTCGCTGCGGCAGGCCGCCAAGCCCGGCGCCTCGCTCGGCGCCGGCTACCTCGGACTCGGCGCCGCGGTCCTCACCGGCATCGAAGCCGTCGCGGGGATCGTCTTCTTCCTCATCCGCTGGACGGAGTTCACCGACCCGTGGCTGCCCGCGGCGGCCTGGGCGCTCTACCTCGTCGCCGCCGTCGGGGTCGGGCTCAGCCTGCTCACGTACGGCGAACGACTGACCGGGCTCGCCTTCGCGTTGATCTGCGTCGTCCTCGGCTGCGTCGTGACGCTCGACTTCATCGGCATCTGGCCTGAGCACGACATCGCCCACTCGGCGTCCGCGTCCGTCGCCGCCGGGTTCGCGCTCCTGCCCGTCGCGACGCTGCGCCCGGCCCGCGAGGTCGCCGCCGCCATCGCCGTCCTCGGCCTCGCGTTCGTCGGGATGGCGGTCGCTTCGACGCCGATCACGAGCGACACCCTGCCCGCGATCGTGTCCACCGTGGCGCTCGTGACCGTCCCGCCGTCGATCGCGCTCTTCGTGGTGCACCGGTTCCGCCAGCTCGTGCAGCGTGAACTCGACCGGGTCCTCGTGCAGAGCAACGTGCAGGCACCGCAGTTCGCCGTGGGCATGCTCGCCTCCGACGAACTCGCCCGGCTCGACCTCGCCGCCGAGAAGCTCCTCGACGCCGTCGCCAACGGCAGCGACCCCCTGCCGCTCTCGGACGCGTCCGCCTCGGTCGCCGCCTCGCTCGCCACCGAGCTGCGCCTGCACCTCATCGAGGGCCGCCGCGAGACCTGGCTGTACCACGCGATCACGGAGTCCGACAACCTCGGCCGCTCGGTCAGCGTCGCCGATCCGCAGTCGCTCGCGGGCCACCTCTCCCCCGCGCAGCGCGACGGCCTGCTGCAGACGCTCTGGCAGATGGTCGGCGACGGCAAGCAGACCCAGGCCGGATCACCGGTCGTCTCCGTGACGCTCGGCCCCGTCGGCTCGGACGGGCACCCCGTCACCGACGAGACGATGGACGTCCCGGTCGTCTTCGAGTCGCGCGGTGTCCCCCGGCGTCGACTCGGCCCGACCGCATGGAGCGCCCTGCAGCGGATCGGCCCGTACCAGGACTCCGTCCGCGACGGCGTCCTGCACGTCGTCGCGCACTGCGTCGTCGACCGACATCCGTCGATGTAGTCGTCGCACGGAACCGGCTGGCCCGACTGCCGGACACCCTGACCAGCCTGCCCGTGCCCCGTGGTCCGTCCCCCTAGGATCGGCCCACGACCGCCCCCGAGAAAGGACGCCACCATGGCGACTCCAGAGGAACCGATCCGACTCGCACTCGTCGACGACCACAGGATGCTCCTCGGCGCGCTCACCGAGTGGATCCGGAACGCAGCCGACGACATCACGCTCGTCGCCGCCGTCACCACCTGGCCCGAGCTCCTCACGAGCCCGGCGTTCCCGGTCGACGTCGTGCTGCTCGACCTCGACCTCAAGGACTCGATCCCGGTCTCGTTGAAGATCTCGACGCTCAAGACCGCCGGTGTGAAGACCGTCGTGATGAGCACCTACTCGGAGCCGAACGTCGTCCGCGAGGCCCTCGCGTCCGGCGCCCTCGGCTACCTCGTGAAGAGCGAGGACGCCGAGATGATCGTCGAGGCCATCCGCTCCGCCCAGCGCGGCGAGCAGTACGTCTCCGCCGAGCTCGACCTGGCGATCAACAGCGGTGACGTCGGTGGCGTGCCGAAGCTCAGCGCCCAGGAGCGTCGCGTCATGGCGCTGTACGGCGGCGGCGAGCCGGTGAAGAGCGTCGCGTACCAGCTCGGCATCTCCGAGGAGACCGCGAAGAGCTACCTCAAGCGCATCCGCGAGAAGTACCGCGTCGCGGGCTTCGACGTCGGCACGAAGGTGGCGCTGCGGAAGCGCGCGATCACCGACGGCATCATCGTCCAGGACGGCAGCCCGCTGGGTCTGTAGCGCCCCGCGCGCCGCGCGCGCCGCGCGTTCCGCGCGCCACGTGCGCTTCGTGAGCAGAAGAGGTCGGGTCCCGTCACAAGACCCGACCTCTTCTGCTCACGATCGGCGGTCTGCCGCACCGTCGACGGACTGGAGGCGCGGTGCGGGGCCGCCCCGCGCCTCCTGGCCGGTGGGACCCGCGTCAGCCCAGCGGGACGGGCGCGGTGATCGGGCCGGTGGTCGGCGATGACGACCGGAGCGACGCACGGCGGGTGCTGCGGCGCTCGGCGCCGTAGCTCACCATCGTCATGAGGACACCGAGCAGCGCCAGCACGATGCCGAGCCACCCCGGCGCCTTGAAGCCGAACCCGGCAGCGATGACCGCGCCGCCCAGGGCCGCACCGATCGAGTTGCCGATGTTGAACGCCGAGTGGTTGAGCGCCGCCGCGATGGTCCGTGCGTCTCCGGCGACGTCCATCAGGCGGGACTGCACGGCCGGCGGGATCGCGGACGAGGTCGCACCGAGCAGGAACGCCCCGAGGAACACCCCCCACACCCACTGCGCGGTGAGGACGGTGACGAGCAGGGCGCCGATCAGCGCGAACATGCCGACGTAGATCGTGCGCTTGACGCTGTGGTCGGCCAGGTGCCCGCCGAGCACGCCACCGATGACCATGCCGATGCCGACGACCACGAGGACGAGCGGCACGAACGACTCCGACAGCCCCGTGACGTTCTGCACGAGCGGCGAGATGTACGAGTAGACCGCGAAGAAACCGCCGAAGCCGACGGCTCCGAGGCCCATGACCATCCAGACCTGCGGCACGCGGAACGCCCTGAGCTCGCGGCCGATCGTCGCGTGCTCGTCACGGGCGCTGCGCGGCACGAAGGCCCACACCGCGAGGAACGTCAGGGCGAACAGGACGGCGACGACGCCGTACGCGATGCGCCAGCTGGCGACCTGCCCGACCCAGGTGATCGCCGGGACGCCCACGACGTTCGCGACCGACAGGCCGAGCAGCACCATCGCGATGCCCTTGCCGCGCTTGCCCGGACCCATGATGTCGCCCGCCACGATCGACGCGATGCCGAAGTACGCACCGTGCGGGAGCCCCGCGACGAACCGCGCCACGAGCACGAGGCCGAACGACGGCAGGATCGCGCTCGCGACCGTCGCCAGGACGAACCCGACGAGCAGCACGAGGATCAGGCCCTTGCGCGGGAACTTCGCCGACATCGCCGCGATCGTGGGGGCACCGACGACGACACCGAGGGCGTACGCGCTCACGAGCCAGCCGGCGTGCGCGATCCCGGCGTCCGGGTCGAGGCCGTACTGGCGCGGCAGGAGCGCCTCGGCGATGTTCGGCAGGAGCCCCATCGCGACGAACTCGGTCGAACCGATGGCGAACCCGCCGAGGGCGAGGGCGATGAGCGCGAGTGCGCGACGCGCAGGCGTGAGCTGGGACATGGTGCCTGTTTCGGGACGGGAGGAGCGGGACGGGTTCCGGACGTCGACTCGCGTGAGTCGGCTGGGACCGTCGGTGCGCGTGGCCGCCGCACCGTGCCTCCGTGCCGTCGACGTCGACGTCGCTGACGATGCGACCGGGAACGGGCGGAGGGTGGTCCTGGTTCAGCGGCGAACGTGGACGGCCGGCCACCGAAAGCGACCGGTCTCAGCAGTGTAGACCGCTCCAAAGGCCGAACGGAAGTCGCCCGGCCGAATCGATTCGACCCGCGTCAGGCGGCGCGACGCTCCGGCTCCGCGTGGGCCGCGACGACGAGCCCCGGGAGTTCGTCACGGTGGACCCACCCGGCGCCGCACTCGGTGCAGCTCGCCCAGGCGGTGTCGCCGTGTTCATCCGAGTCGATGACGACCGTCCGCAGGTCGCAGTCGGGGCACCAGCCGTCGTGCATCATCACGTGCTCCTCGTCGTCGTGCGGACGCGTTCCGTCCGACACCGACAGGACACACCCGACCACCGACATCCGTGGGAGGTGCTCGGCGTGTCGCTCAGTCGTCGAGCGCAGCCTCGAGCCGCTCGAGCTTGCCGTCGATCTCGCCGGTGTGCCCCGGGCGGATGTCGGCCTTGAGCACGAGGGACACCCGCGTGCCGTACGCCCCGACGGCCTCAGTGGCGCGCTTGACGACGTCCATGACCTCGTCCCACTCCCCCTCGACCTCGGTGAACATCGACGAGGTGCGGTTCGGCAACCCGCTCTCGCGGACGATCCGCACGGCGGCCGCGACGGCGTCGTGCACGGACCCGTCCGAGCTCGCGGAGGGACCACCGGACGGGGCGACGGAGAACGCGACGATCATGCGTCCATCCTGCCCCCTGCCGGGACGACCGGCACAGCGGTGGCACGGGCCCGCACGCCGAGCCGGACGATCGCGACGACGCTCCAGACCAGCACCGCGACCTCGAGCGCGTTCCGGAGCGTGAGGACCACGAGCACCCAGGGCTGCACGGTGAGCACCTGGTCGTAGAACCCGGGGTAGATCACCTGCGTCAACAGCGCCATCGGGATCGCAGCGACGGCGACGGGCAGGAAGCGCCGGGCGCTCGGACGACCGGCGACGAGCCCCCACACGATCGGCACGGCGAACCACCCGATGTACTGCGGCGACCCGACCTTGTTCGCGGCGACCAGCGCGGCCACCAGGAGCAGTGCCAGCAGCGGCGCGGCCTCGGCCCGGTGCGCGCCGCGGTGCACGGCCCAGAGCGCGAGCAGCACCCCGCCGACGACGACCACGGCCATGAGCGGCGTCGACACCGCGGCTGCCGCGTGCGTCCCCGCGCCGGACACCTCGAACGTCAGGATCTGCTGGTCGTAGTAGACCGCGGCACCGGGGACACCGAACGCCGCCGCCCACATGAAGGGGGTCGCGAGGGGCGCCTCGATCTGCAGCGCACGGCCGCTCTGCTGCCCCACGAACGAGAACAGGTGGGCCGCTCCCCCGTACAGGACGTCGACGAGGACGATGAGCGCCGTCAGCACGAGCGCACCGACGAGCACCCCGCGGCGGTGTCCACGGCGGAGCAGCAGGAGCACGCCCACGAGCGCCGCGGGCCAGACCTTCGTCCACGCGCCGGCGGTGAACAGCGCCGAGGCGACGGCCGGCCGCGACGCGACGAAGGCCACCCCGACCAGGGCGAGAACGGTCGCGACGGTGTCGATGCGTCCGAGGCCGATCGGCCCGAGGGCGAGCAGGAAGGCGAGCCACCACCACACGACGCGCACGCCGAGCCCGCGGAAGCGCCACAGGAACGCGCACGCGACGGCGTCGAGCACGACCATGAGCACGAGCCACCCGGTGCCGATCGACGTCACACCCGCGACGGCGGCAGCGGCCATCGGGACGATCGCGAGGATCGGGTACACCCAGTCCTCGTCGATCCCGACCCAGAACCCGGACGCGTGCCCGGTCTCGATCCACCGCCGGTAGGTGATCGTGACGTCGCCGAGCGGCAGGTTCGCCGACACGGAGGTCAGCCACCAGAGGACCGCGTGCACGGCGGCGAACGCCACGACGAACGACGCGACCTCGGGCCACCGCGAACGCCACCGCGAACGCCACACCGTCCTCTGCACCGGACGAGCGTAGCGGCACGCCCGTCACAGGTTCCCCCGAGCATGACGTGTCACCGTTCCCCTCGTGACCTCCGACACCCCGCGCACGCGCCGCAGAGCCGTCATCTGGATCGCGGTCGTCGCCGCGGTCGTCGTCATCGGCGTCGTCGCCGCGATCGTCGGCACGAACCTCTACACGAGCAGCGAGAACGCCAAGGCCTCCGCCGCGCCGAGCGTCGCCGCGAGCCGCGCCCCGTCGACGCTCGACGCCGCGGACCTGTCCGGCGCGTGGACGGTCGGCGGGGACTCCGAGGCCGGGTACCGCGTCCACGAGGTCCTGAACGGCTCGGACGTCACCGTCACCGGGCGCACCGACAGCGTCACCGGCAGCGCGACCGTCGACGGCACCGCGATCACGAAGGCGACCATCACCGTGCAGGTCGCCGACATCGCCACGGACTCGGCCCAGCGCGACTCGTACTTCCGCGACTCGGCGCTCGACACGTCGGCGTTCCCCACCGCGACCTTCACGCTCACCGAGCCGATCGCGGACGCGGTCCCGTCCGGCTCCGGCACGACGAAGGTCGAGGCCACCGGGGACCTCACGCTGCACGGCGTCACGAAGTCGGTCGCCGCGACGCTCGAGGTCGGGCTGAACGGCGACGGCGTCGACGTCTCCGGCTCGATCCCGATCACCTTCTCGGACTTCGGCGTGCAGGCCCCGAGCCTCGGCTTCGTGCAGGTCGACGACGCGGGTGCGGTCGAGTTCCTCGTGCACGCGACCCCCGCGAGCTGACGCGCACGACGCGCGTCACGCCCCGGACGTGACCACCTGACGGCCAGGAGGCGCGGTGCCGGCCCGCACCGCGCCTCCCGTCCGTCGCCGCTCGCGGCTACCCCCGCGCGTCGCCCTCGACGACGAGGTCGCGCACCACGCCCGCCAGCTGCTCGACCAGTGCCGCCATGGTGAACGGCCCACCCCCGGACGCCCGTCGCGCCGCGATCCCGTGCACCACCGCAGCCGAGGCGGCCAGGTGCGCCAGGTCGGACGGCGACAGCGACGACCCGGACGCCTCCGCCGCACCCTGCCGAGCCGCCACGAGCGCCCCGAGCACCCCGCCGAGGACGTCACCGGCACCGGCGGCCGCGAGCCACGGTGTCGCCGACGAGGCCACGAGCCGCACCGACCCGTCGGGTGTCGCGACGTGCGTGGCGGACCCCTTCAGGAGCACGACGCTCCCGGTCTGCGCGGCGGCACGGAGCGCGGCCGCGGCCGGGTCCTGCTCGATGGCCTCCCGCGACTCGTGCAGGACGTTGGCGAGCTCCCCCGCGTGCGGCGTCAGCACCGCGAGGGGCCCCAGCTCGACGAGCGGGATCGCCCCGGCGTCGACCACCACGGGGACCCCGTCGTCCGAGGCGTGCCGGAACCCCTCCGCCGTCACGTCGTCCAGGTCGTCGAGCGAGCCCGCCGAGATCCCGGAGCCGACGAGCCACGCCTGCACCCGTCCGACCCCGGCGACGACCTCGGGACGCCGCGCGAGCACGTGGTCCGACGCGCGGGACGGTCCGGCGTACCGGACCATCCCGACGCCGGTGTGCACGGCGGCGTCGACGCCCAGCACGGCGGCACCCGGGTACTGGTCGGAGCCGGTCGCGACGCCGAGGACACCCCGCCGGTACTTGGTGGAGTCGCCGTGCGGGGCGGTGGTCCAGGCGGCGGCGTCGGTCGGGGCGAAGGGGACGAAGTCGTTCACGAGACGCCACGTTACGGTGGAGCGCATGAGCCTGTTCCTGCCCGGTCGTGTGGTGGTCTTCGACTACGGCGAGGTGATCAGCCGGACGCCGCACGCGTCGCGGGACGCCCTCGTCGCGGCGACCGGGGTGCCGGCGGACGAGCTCTTCCCCGTCTACCAGGAGCTCCGGCACGACCTGGACCGCGGCGACCTCTCCGTCGTGGACTACTGGCGGTCGATCGCCGAGCGCACCGGCCGGACGTGGCGCATCACCGACATCCACCGGTTCTGGGCGATCGACTTCACCGGCTGGTTCGAGGTCGAGCCGGAGACCCTCGCGATCGTCGAGGAGCTGCACGACGCCGGCACCCGGGTCGCCCTGCTGTCGAACGCCGGGTTCGACTTCGGTGACCCGTACCGCCGGTCCCCGATGGGCTCCCTGTTCGAGACCGTCGTGGTGAGCGCCGAGGAGCACGTCCTGAAGCCGGACGCCTCGATCTACCTGGACACGTGCGCGCGCCTGGGAATCGACACCGCGCAGATGGTGTTCGTCGACAACAGGGCCGAGAACGCCGCCGGCGCGGAAGCGATCGGGGCGGTCGGCCACCACTACACGTCGCCCGCCGGACTCCGCGCGTTCCTGCAGGAGCTCGCGACCGGGGCGACCGCCGAGAAGGAGCCCGCGTGACGCACGCCCTGTTCGAACCGATCACCATCCGCGACCTGACCGTCCGCAACCGCATCTGGGTCTCCCCGATGTGCCAGTACTCGGTCGAGGCGCAGGACGGCGTGCCGACGCCGTGGCACCTCGTGCACCTCGGCGGCTTCGCCAAGGGCGGTGCCGGCGCGGTCGTGGTCGAGGCCACGGGCGTCGTGCCGGAGGGGCGGATCAGCCCGCAGGACCTCGGGCTGTGGAACGACGAGCAGCGCGACGCGTTCCGCCCGATCGTCGACTTCATCCACTCGCAGGGCGCCGCCGCGGGCGTCCAGCTCGCGCACGCCGGCCGCAAGGCGTCGACGTTCCGCCCGTGGGAGTCGACGCACGGCTCCGTGCCGGCGGACCAGGGCGGCTGGAACACCGTGGCACCGTCCGCGGTCGCCTTCGACGGGTACGCCGAGCCGCGCGAGCTCGCCACCGAGGACATCCGCGTGGTGGCCCTGGCGTTCGCCGCTGCCGCTCGACGCTCGGTCGAGGCCGGCTTCGACCTCGTCGAGATCCACGCCGCGCACGGCTACCTGCTGCACCAGTTCCTGTCGCCGTTGAGCAACCACCGGACCGACTCGTACGGCGGCTCACTCGAGAACCGCGCCCGCGCCCTGCTCGAGGTACTGGACGCCGTCCGTGCAGAGGTCGGCGCGGGCTTCCCGGTCGTCGTCCGCTTCTCGGCGACCGACTGGGTCGAAGGCGGCCTGACGCTCGAGGAGACCACGCAGGTCGCGCGCTGGGCCGCCGAGCACGGTGCCGACCTCGCCGACGTCTCGACCGGTGGCAACGTCGCGAGCGCCCCGATCCCGGTCGGCCCGGGTTACCAGGTGCCCTTCGCCGACGCGATCAAGCGCGACGCCGGCATCGGCACGATCGCGGTCGGCATGATCTCGGAGGCGTTCCAGGCCGAGCAGATCGTGGCGACCGGCCAGGCGGACGTCGTCATGGTGGGCCGCGAGTTCCTGCGCGACCCGGGCTTCCCGCTCCGCGCCGCCGTCGAGCTCGGCGTCTCCGTGGACTACGAGCCGCAGCAGTACCACCGCGCGCGTGTGACGGCGTAGGCCGTTCTGTACGTTCTCTCGGCTTGGCAGCGTGCCAGGCAGTACGATTGCCTCACTGTGGACGATCCCCCGAACAGTTCTTCGCCTCACTCATCCGCCGCTCACTCGGTGAGCTGCACTGCCTCGCGCCCTGCGGGAGGTGAATCATGAGTCCGATCGACATCGTCATGCTGATCGGCGGCATCCTGCTGACACTCGGCACCGGTGTCTTCGTCGCGTCCGAGTTCGCGCTGGTCAACCTCGACCGCGCCGACGTCGAGGCCCGGCGAGACCGCGGTGAGACCGGCCTCGCACCCGTCATCGGTGCGTTGAAGGTCACCTCGACGCACCTCTCCAGCGCGCAGCTCGGCATCACGCTGACGACCCTGCTCACCGGCTACCTGCTCGAGCCGTCGATCGCGAAGCTGCTCGAAGCGCCGTTCCTCGCGATGCGGCTGCCCGAGGCGATCGTCGAGACCGTCGGCTCGATCGTGGCGCTCGTCATCGCGACCCTGCTGTCGATGATCCTCGGCGAGCTCGTGCCGAAGAACTTCGCGCTCGCGCTCCCCCTGCAGACCGCGAAGCTCGTCGTGCCGCTGCAGATCGCGTTCACCACGGTGTTCAAGCCGGCCGTCGCGGTGCTGAACGGCACCGCCAACGCCGTGCTCCGGGCGATGGGCATCGAGCCGCAAGAGGAACTGTCCGGTGCGCGCAGCGCCGAGGAGCTCACCTCGCTGCTGCGTCGGTCCGCGTCCGAGGGCTCCCTCGAACAGGACACCGCGACGCTGCTCGAACGGACGATCTCGTTCTCCGAACTGAGCGCCAGCGACGTGATGACCCCGCGCCCCCGGCTCTCCACGATCCGCGTGTCCGAGTCCGCCGACGACGTCATCGCGCTCGCCCGGAAGACCGGGTTCAGCCGCTTCCCCGTCATCGAGGAGGACGCGGACGACGTCGTCGGCATCGTGCACGTGAAGCAGGCCGTCGCCGTGCCCCGCGAGAAGCGCCCCGAGGTCCCCGTCGGCGCCCTCATGACCGACGCCGAGCGCGTCCCCGAGACCATGCCCGGCGACACGCTGCTCGCCGAGGTCCGCGGTCGCGGCTACCAGATGGTGATCGTCGTCGACGAGTACGGCGGCACCGCGGGGGTCGTGACGCTCGAGGACCTCATCGAGGAGATCGTCGGCGAGGTGTCCGACGAGCACGACCGTGCACGGATCGACGTCGTCCGGTCGCGCAACTGGCTGACGTTCCCGGGGCTCCTCCGCCCGGACGAGCTCGAGGACCGCGCTGGTGTGAAGGTCCCCGAGGACGGCCCGTACGAGACCGTCGGCGGGTTCATCATGTCTACCCTCGGGCGGCTCCCGGCCGTCGGTGACGAGGTGCCGCTCGAGGACGGCGTGTTCCGCGTCGAACGCCTCGACGGGCGCCGCATCGACCGGATCCGCTGGACGCCCACGCCGCCGGAGACCCCGGCGACCGGCATCATCATCCCGGCCACGAAGGCCACGGCCTCGAAGGCCACTGCGAAGGGCGGCACCCGATGAGCTCCGACTGGTGGGGCATCTTCTGGCTCGTCGTCCTCCTGATGGGCAACGCCTACTTCGTCGCGGCCGAGTTCGCCGTCATCTCCGCACGCCGCTCCCAGATCGAGCCGCGCGCGGAAGAGGGCTCGCGCGCCGCACAGATGACGCTCTGGGCGATGGAGCACGCCACCCGCATGCTCGCCACCACCCAGCTCGGCATCACGGTGTGCTCGCTGCTCATCCTCAACGTCTCCGAGCCGGCGATCCACCACCTGCTCGAGGTCCCGCTGCACCTCACGGGCTGGAGCGTCGAGGTCATCGGCGTCGTGGCGTTCGTGTTCACGCTGCTGCTCGTGTCGTTCCTGCACGTGGTGTTCGGCGAGATGGTCCCGAAGAACATCTCGTTCTCGATGCCCGACCGTGCGGCGCTCCTCCTCGTGCCGACGCTCTGGTACCTCGGCCACGGCCTGCACTGGGTGGTCGTCGGCCTGAACGAGGTCGCGAACGCCGTGCTCCGGCTCTTCCGGGTCGAGCCGAAGGACGAAGCCGTGAGCGCGTTCACCGTCGAGGAGGTCCAGACCATCGTCGAGCAGTCCCGCCGCGAGGGCACCCTCACCGACGACGGCAAGCTCGCCCTGGCGTTCGAGTTCACCGAGAAGAAGGTCAAGGACGTCGCCGTGCCGATGGCCGAGCTCGTCACCCTCCCCGAGGACGCCACCCCGGGTGACGTCGAGCGGGCCGTGGCCCAGCGCGGGTTCTCGCGGTACGTGCTCGTGGCCGAGGACGGCTCCCCCACGGGCTACGTGCACGTGAAGGACGTCATCGACCTCCGACCGGACGAGTACGACGACCCGGTGCCGCCGAAGCGGATCCGGCAGCTCATCTCGCTGTACACGGAGATGGACCTCGAGGACGCCCTGGCGACCATGCGCGCCGCCGGTCGTCACGTGGCGCGGGCGTTCGACGCCGAGGGCCGGACGCTCGGTGTGCTCTTCCTCGAGGACATCCTCGAGGAGCTCGTGGGCACCGTCGAGGACGCGACCCGCCGGCGGTAGACGCGCGCACCTGCAGACAGGAGGCGCGGTGCCAGCCGGCACCGCGCCTCCCGTCCGCCCGTGGTCGCCACCCGAGACTCGGCTGGGCGGACAGTTTCGCGGCCTGTGTGCCACGAAACTGTCCGCGGCGCCGAGTCTCGCCGCCCCCGCGCGCGGCGCGACGCCGCGGCGGGGCGGGCGCTGCGCTACCAGCTGACGGGGAGCGGCTTGCCCTCCTCGTAGCCGGCGGCCGACTGGATGCCGACGAGCGCCCGCTCGGAGAACTCCGCGAGGGACGACGCCCCCGCGTACGTCGCCGAGCTGCGGACACCGGTGGTGATCATGTCGAGCAGGTCCTCGACGCTCGGCCGCTCCGGGTCGAGGTAGATCGTCGACGACGAGATCCCCTCGGCGAAGAGCGCCTTGCGGGCCCGCTCGTAGGGGTCGAGGCGCTCGAAGCGCTCCCGGACGGCCTTGGCACTGGCCATGCCCCAGCTCTCCTTGTACGCCTTGCCCGCGGCGTCGCGCCGGAGGACTCCGGGCGCCTCGAGCGTGCCCGCGAACCACGAGCCGATCATCACGGCGGACGCACCGGCGGCGAGGGCGAGCGCCACGTCGCGCGGGTACCGGACGCCGCCGTCGGCCCACACGTGCGCGCCGAGCGACCGGGCCGCGGCGGCGGTCTCGAGCACGGCGGAGAACTGCGGGCGACCGACGGCGGTCATCATGCGCGTGGTGCACATGGCGCCGGGTCCGACGCCGACCTTGATGATGGTCGCACCGGCCTCGACGAGGTGGGCGACCGCGTCGGCGGTGACGACGTTGCCTGCGACCAGCGGGATGTCGAGGCCGAGGGCGGCGACGGTGCGGAGGGCGCGGAGCATGCCCTCCTGGTGGCCGTGCGCGGTGTCGAGGACGAGCACGTCGACGCCGGCGGCCGCGAGCGCCTGCGCCTTCGCGGCGACGTCGCCGTTGATGCCGATCGCGGCGGCGACCCGCAGGCGTCCGGACGCGTCGACGGCGGGCCGGTAGATGTCCGAGCGGATCGCACTGGTCTGGCTGACCGTGCCGACGACCTTGCCGTGCCGCATGACCGGCGCGAAGTCGACCTCGGCCGCGGTCAGCACGTCGTACACGTGCCGGGGCGTGCCGGCGTCCTCGGCGTCGATCGCGGTGGAGGCGCCGTGCAGCAGGTCGCCGAGCGTGGCGTCGGGACCCGCGTCGCCGAGGCGCCCGGCGGGGACGCAGCCGAGGTACTCGCCGGCGGCGTCGCGGACGACCACGCCCCGTCCGGCGACGGGCAGGAGCTGCTCGAGGGCCTCGGCGACCGTGGTGTGCGCGCCCATGTCGTAGGCGGTGTCGAAGTCGACCGGCTGGTCCTTGACCCAGCGGATCGCGGCGTCGAGGTCCTGCAGGTGCATGTCCTGCGGCAGCACGCCCAGGCCGCCGCGTCGGGCGAGCGTGGCGGCGAGGCGCGGCCCGGTGACCGAGTTCATGTTGGCGCTGACGATCGGGATGGTCGCACCGGACCCGTCGTTCGCCGAGAGGTCCACGTCGAACCGGCTCGTCACCGCCGACCGGCTGGGGACGAGGAAGACGTCGGAGTAGGTCAGGTCGTGTGTCGGCCGCGTCTCGTAGAACCTCATGGGCCCCACTGTACGGCTCCCCAGGGTGGCCGGTCTGGGCGGCTCGGCACGCCTCCGGTGCGACACGCGCGACACCCGGTCGGGAGGCGCGACCCGCCTCCGCCTGACACCGAACGGTCATCTGCGAGCGGCTAGGCTTGGGACCTGTGCGAGGCAGGGTTGCCACGCACGACACACACGAGCATCTATCGACGGAGAGTGGGCGATCGGCTGTGTCGAGCCATCTGACCGGAACGGACGAGACCGCGGGCGAATTCGGGGCGAACGAGTGGCTCGTCGACGAGCTCTACGAGCAGTTCGTCGCCGACAAGGAGTCCGTCGACAAGTCCTGGTGGCCGGTCCTCGAGAGCTACCACCGCACCCAGGGTGGCGACGCGTCCGCACCGGCTCCGTCCCCCTCCGCCCCCGCTGCTCCGGCCGCCTCCGAGCAGCAGCAGTCCACGACCCAGCAGCCCGCGACCGGTGACGCACCCGGCGAGGCGAAGTCCGGGCCGATCCAGGCGAAGACCACGTCGCGCCAGCCCACGCCGCAGCCGATCCCGGCCGAGGCCAACGACGAGGCCGACGACCACGAGGAGACCCACGAGGACGTGGCGACCCCGCTCCGGGGCATGGCGAAGACGCTCGCCTCGAACATGGACGCCTCGCTCACGGTCCCGACCGCGACGAGCGTGCGGACGATCCCGGCGAAGCTGATGATCGACAACCGCATCGTCGTGAACAACCACCTGCGTCGGGCCCGCGGCGGCAAGATCTCGTTCACGCACCTCATCGGGTGGGCGATGGTGCAGGCACTCAAGGACTTCCCGAGTCAGAACGTCTTCTACGAGGAGCGCGACGGCAAGCCCTTCGTGGTCGCTCCCGCGCACGTCAACCTCGGCATCGCGATCGACGTCCCGAAGAAGGACGGCTCCCGCTCCCTGCTCGTCCCGAGCATCAAGCGCGCCGAGACCCTCACGTTCGGGCAGTTCCTCTCCGCCTACGAGGACCTCGTCAAGCGTGCACGCGACAACAAGCTCACGCCGGCCGACTTCCAGGGCACGACGATCTCGCTGACGAACCCGGGCGGCATCGGCACGGTCCACTCGGTGCCGCGCCTGACGAAGGGGCAGGGTGCCATCATCGGCGCCGGTGCCCTCGAGTACCCGGCGCAGTTCCAGGGCTCGGCGGCGAAGACCCTCGTCGAACTCGGCATCGGCAAGACCATCACGCTGACGAGCACCTACGACCACCGTGTCATCCAGGGTGCGGGGTCGGGCGAGTACCTCAAGAAGGTGCACGAGCGGCTCATCGGCGAGCACGGCTTCTACGAGGGCATCTTCGCGGCGCTCCGGATCCCGTACAAGCCGATCCAGTGGGCGAACGACATCAACGTCGACCTCGCGCACCGGGTGAACAAGACGGCGCGTGTGCAGGAGCTCATCAACAGCTTCCGTGTCCGCGGGCACCTCATGGCGGACATCGACCCGCTCGAGTACCGGCAGCGCACCCACCCCGACCTCGAGATCGAGAGCCACGGGCTGACCTTCTGGGACCTCGACCGCGAGTTCGTCACCGGTGGGCTCGCCGGCACGACGAACGCCCCGCTGCGCGACGTGCTCGGGATCCTCCGCGACGCCTACTGCCGCACGGTCGGCATCGAGTACATGCACATCCAGGACCCGGAACAGCGTCGCTGGGTGCAGGCCCACATCGAGGTCCCGTACTCGAAGCCGTCGAAGGACGACCAGCTCCGGGTCCTCGGCAAGCTCAACGAGGCCGAGGCGTTCGAGACCTTCCTGCAGACGAAGTACGTCGGCCAGAAGCGCTTCTCGCTCGAGGGCGGCGAGTCCACGATCGCGTTCCTCGACTCGCTCATCCAGCGCGCGGCGACCGCCGGCCTCGAAGAAGTCGCGATCGGCATGGCCCACCGCGGCCGGCTCAACGTGCTGACGAACATCGCCGGCAAGACCTACGGCCAGATCTTCCGCGAGTTCGAGGGGTCGTCGCTCCCCGGCGCCGTCTCGGGCCAGGGTTCAGGTGACGTGAAGTACCACGTCGGCACCGAGGGTGTGTTCCGCGCCAGCGACGGCACCGCCATCCCGGTGACGATCGCCGCGAACCCGTCCCACCTCGAGGCCGTCGACGGCGTGCTCGAGGGCATCGTCCGCGCGAAGCAGGACCGGCAGGCCCCCGGCACGTTCGGCGTCCTGCCCGTGTTGGTCCACGGAGACGCCGCGATGGCCGGTCAGGGCGTCGTGGTCGAGACCCTGCAGATGTCGCAGCTGCGCGGCTACCGCACCGGCGGCACCGTGCACCTCGTGATCAACAACCAGGTCGGGTTCACCACCCCGCCGGAGTCGGCCCGCAGCTCGGTGTACTCCACCGACGTCGCGAAGACGATCCAGGCGCCGATCTTCCACGTGAACGGGGACGACCCCGAGGCCGTCGCCCGCGTCGCCGAGCTCGCCTTCGCCTACCGCGAGGAGTTCCACCGCGACGTCGTCATCGACCTCATCTGCTACCGCCGCCGCGGACACAACGAGGGCGACGACCCGTCGATGACGCAGCCGCTCATGTACAACCTCATCGAGGCGAAGCGCTCCGTCCGCACCCTCTACACCGAGGCCCTCGTCGGCCGCGGCGACATCACGCAAGAGGAGTACGACGAGGCGCACCGCGACTTCCAGGACCGCCTGGAACGCGCCTTCGCCGAGACGCACGAGGCGCAGACCGGCACGATCCCGGTCATCACGGTCGACGACGACGGCGCCGTGCAGGGTCTCGAGCGACCGGCAGCGCAGCGCGACGACTCCGAGGTCGAGGTGCACGAGACCGCTGTGTCCGAGGAACTCGTCCGGGCCATCGGCGACGCGCACAGCAACCCGCCCGCGGGCTTCCAGGTGCACCCGAAGCTCCAGCAGCTCCTGTCCAAGCGCACCGACATGACCCGCAACGGCGGCGTCGACTGGGCGATGGCGGAGCTCATGGCCATCGGGTCGATCCTCGTCGAGGGCAAGCCGGTCCGGCTCGCCGGGCAGGACGCCCGCCGTGGCACCTTCGTGCAGCGCCAGGCCGTCTTCCACGACCGTGTGAACGGCCAGGAGTGGCTGCCCCTCGCGAACCTCACCGAGGACCAGGCCCGCCTGTACATCTACGACTCGCTGCTCAGCGAGTACGCGGCGATGGCGTTCGAGTACGGGTACTCGGTCGAGCGACCCGAGGCCCTCGTCCTGTGGGAGGCGCAGTTCGGCGACTTCGCGAACGGCGCCCAGACCGTCATCGACGAGTTCATCTCCTCCGCCGAGCAGAAGTGGGGACAGCGCTCGGGCCTCGTGCTCCTGCTCCCCCACGGCTACGAGGGCCAGGGACCGGACCACTCGTCGGCGCGCATCGAGCGGTACCTGCAGCTCTGCGCCGAGGACAACATGGTGGTGGCCCGGCCGTCGACCCCGGCGTCCTACTTCCACCTGCTGCGACGCCAGGCGTGGGAGCGGCCGCAGAAGCCGCTCATCGTGTTCTCCCCGAAGGCGATGCTGCGCCTCCGCCAGGCGACGAGCCCGGTGGACGCGTTCACGAGCGGCACCTTCTCGGAGGTCCTCGACGACGACCGCGTGACCGACAAGTCGGCGGTGCGCCGGGTGGTCCTGCACTCCGGCAAGGTGCACCACGACCTGCGTGCCGAGCTCGACAAGCGCGGTGCCACCGACGTCGCCCTCGTCCGGCTCGAGCAGCTCGCCCCGCTCCCCCTCGAGCAGATCCTCCAGGTGCTCGCGGGTTACCCGGGCGCCGACGTCGTGTGGGCGCAGGAAGAGCCGGAGAACCAGGGCGCCTGGCCGTTCGTGTGCATGAACCTGTCGCCGCACCTCGACGGTCGGCCGCTGTCGGTCGCCGCCCGTCCGGCGAGTGCCGCACCGGCCACGGGGTCTTCGAAGCGCTCCGCACAGGAAGCGACCGACGTCATCACGCGAGCGCTGGGCTGACGCCCGACGCCGGGGTGCGCTACGCGATCTTCGTGTAGCGCACCCCGGCGTCGTGGTACCCGCGCTTCTGGTAGAACCGGTGCGCGCTGTCCGTGGCCGCCGCACTGACGGCGCTGAGGCGACGTGCGCCCTGCTCGACCGCCCATGCTTCGAACGTGCCGATGAGCGCCGAACCGGTGCCGAGCCTCCTGGCCGACTCGTCGACCACCATCAGCAGCAGCTGCGCCGTCGGCTCGTCGCTCGCGTACGCCCACGTGACCTGCGCGCCGGCGACCGCGATCGCACGACCGTCGTCGTCCCGCACCACCCAGGTGCGGTGTCCGGCCTCGGGCGTGAGCCGTTCGAGGCGGGCGCGCATGGCGGCGTCGTCGACCTCGTGGCCGAGCAGTCGGACGAGGGCGGCGACGTCGGCGACGTCCGTGTCGGACCAGGTGGTGATCGACTCGACGGAGAGGGTCATGCCCGCGACACTACCGACAGCGCCGTGCGTGTGACGACGGCTGCCAGGACGTTCCCGCCGGGACGTTCAGTGGGTGGCCTGCTCCAGGCGGATGCGGGCGAGGATCTCGGTACGGAGTTCCTCGGGTGCCGTCTCCTTGCACGCACGACGGACCGTCTCGATGAGGACGACGCCGACGCGGTGCTCGGTCGTGCAGTCCTCGCAGTCGTCCATGTGCTCACGGATGTCCGCCGCGTCCTCGCGGCAGAGCTCCCCGTGCAGGAACTCCTCGAGCTCGGCCTTCGCCTTCGAGCAGTCGCAGCCGCTCATCGCGCTTCCTTCCCTTCGACGCGGCTCGACGCCGCGGCAACCTTCCGGCCTCGTCCGCGCATCGTCGCCGTCGACGCTGCGTCCGGGACGATGCCGGTCTCACGTGCGTGGTCGGCCAGGAGCCCGCGGAGGAGCCGGCGGCCACGGTGGAGGCGGCTCATGACCGTCCCCACGGGGGTCTTCATGATGTCGGCGATCTCCTGGTAGGAGAACCCCTCGACATCGGCGAAGTAGACGGCCATCCGGAAGTCCTCCGGGATGGCCTGCAGCGCGTCCTTCACGGCGGAGGACGGCAGGTGGTCGATGGCGTCGGCCTCGGCGGAGCGCGCCGAGATCGACTGCGTCACGCTCTCCGCGCCGCCGAGCTGCCAGTCCTCGAGCTCGTCGATCGTGCCCTGGTACGGGTTGCGCTGGTTCTTGCGGTACGTGTTGATGAACGTGTTCGTGAGGATGCGGTACAGCCAGGCCTTGAGGTTCGTGCCCTGCTTGAACTGGCGGAACGCGGCGAAGGCCTTGACGAAGGTCTCCTGCACGAGGTCGGACGCGTCGGCCGGGTTGCGGGTCATCCGCATCGCGGCGCCGTAGAGCTGGTCCATGAAGGGCAGCGCCTGGTCCTCGAAGAGGGAGCGGAGCTCGGCCTCGGAGACGGTCTTCGCGTCGACGACGTCGACCGCGGTGGCCTGGTCGTCGCTGGCCTCGTCCTCGCGGTCGCTGGCCTCGTCCTCGCGGTCGCTGGCCTCGTCCTCGCGGTCGCCGGCCTCGTCCTCGCGCAGTGCTGCTTCTTCGGACACCGCGTCGAGCTGCGCCTCGGTCTCCTCGACCAGGTCGTGCGGTGCTGCGTGCGGTTCGTCGGTCGTCATCGCCGTCGAGTCTAGGCCGACGGTGCTCCCGAGCGTCGTCGGCACGGCGGGCAGAGTCGTCCGCGGTCGTGCGAGTGTCGCTGTCGCCACTGATCCTCCCGGTGCGTTCAGTACCCTTGTGAACCGATGGCAGTCACGACGCATTCCCAGTCCCGGACCGAGCCCTGGATCGCCCCGCTCGCGCGGGGTCCGCTGCACGGCGACGTGTCGCTGCCCGGGTCGAAGTCGCTCACCAACCGCGAACTCGTCCTCGCCGCCCTCGCCGACGGTCCGTCGACCATCCGGCTGCCGCTGCACTCGCGCGACTCGGCGCTCATGGTCGAGGCGCTCCGGCAGCTCGGCGTCGGGATCGACGAGGTCCCGCCGGCGCCCGGTGCGACCCCGAACCCCTACGGCCCCGACCTCCGGATCACACCGGCGCCGATGCACGGCGACGTCCGGGTGGACTGCGGACTCGCCGGCACCGTGATGCGCTTCCTGCCGCCCCTCGCCGCCCTCGCGGTCGGGCCGGTCACGGTCGACGGCGACCCGTACGCCCGCAAGCGGCCGATGCACGCCATCATCCAGGCGCTCGTCGACCTCGGCGTGGACGTCACCGACGACGGCGGCGGCGCGATGCCGTTCTCGTTCACCGGCACCGGCTCGGTCCGCGGCGGATCGCTCTCGATCGACGCCTCCGCCTCGTCGCAGTTCGTCTCCGGGCTCCTGCTCTCCGCCCCGCGCTTCGACGAGGGCCTGCACCTCACGCACGTCGGCGAGCGCCTGCCGAGCATGCCGCACATCGAGATGACCGTCGCCGCCCTCCGTGCCCGCGGTGTCCGGGTGGACGAGCCCGCGGTCGGCGAGTGGGTCGTGCACCCCGGACCCATCGCCGCCCGCGACGTCACCATCGAACCCGACCTGTCGAACGCCGCGCCGTTCGCCGTGGCGGCGCTCGTCGCCGGCGGCACCGTCCGCATCCGCACCTGGCCGACCGCGACGACCCAGGTGGGCGCCGACCTCGAGCGGCTCCTCCCCCTGTGGGGCGCGACCGTCACGCGGGACGGCGACGACCTCGTCTTCGACGGCGGCGTCGGGGTCCGGGGTGGCGCCTCCCTCCCGGGTCTCGAACTCGACCTCAGCCGCGGCGGCGAGCTCGCGCCTGCCCTGGTCGCGTTGGCGGCCCTGGCCGACGGCCCGTCCGAGATCACCGGGATCGGCCACCTGCGTGGGCACGAGACGGACCGTCTCGCCGCGCTCGCGTCGGACGTCAACCGTTCGGGAGGCGCGGTGCACGAACTCGACGACGGCCTGCGCATCGAGCCTGCCGCGCTCCACGGCGGCGACTGGGCCGCGTACGACGACCACCGGATGGCGACGGCCGGCGCGGTCGTGGGTCTCGTCGTCGACGGCGTCGCCGTCGACGACATCGGCTCGACCGCGAAGACGCTGCCACAGTTCCCCGAGCTGTGGGCGGCCCTGGTCGCGACCGGGGCCATGGGGGTCTGACGCGATGAGCTGGTGGGACGACGTCGACGGTGACGACTCCGACGCGGACGAGCCGTACGGGCAGTACGACGAGTCGAGCGTCCGGGTCCGACCCAACCCGAAGGGCAACCGCCCCCGCACGAAGGTCCGTCCGACGTACGAGGACGCCCCCACGGGGTGGGTGACGAACGTCGACCGCGGGCGCTTCGGCGTGCTCGTCGGGGACCGGGTCATCACGGCCACGAAGGCCCGCGAGCTGGGGAAGAAGTCCGTCGTCACCGGCGACACGGTCCACCTCGCCGGCGACGTCTCCGGCGAACCGGGCTCCCTCGCGCGCATCGTGAAGGTCGCCGAGCGCACCACGCTGCTGCGCCGGAGCGCCGACGACACCGACGAGGTCGAGCGCGTCATCGTGGCGAACGCCGACCAGATGCTCATCGTCGTGGCCGCCGCCGACCCCGAGCCGCGCACCCGACTGATCGACCGGTACCTCGTGGCGGCGTTCGACGCCGGCCTCGACCCGATCCTCTGCATCACGAAGACCGACCTCGCCGATCCCACCGAGTTCCTCGCGCACTTCGCCTGCCTCGACCTGCGCATCGTGACGAGCCGCTCCGACGACGTGCCGTTCGACGCCCTGCACGAGGTCCTCGACGACAAGGTGACCGTGACCGTCGGGCACTCGGGCGTCGGGAAGTCGACGCTCGTGAACGCGCTGACCGGGTCCTCCCGGGCCACCGGGGTCGTCAACTCGGTGACCGGTCGGGGACGGCACACCTCGTCGTCGTCGATCGCGCTGCAGGTGCGGGACGGCGGGTGGATCATCGACACCCCGGGTGTCCGGTCGTTCGGGCTCGGACACGTCGACCCGGCGAACGTGTTCCGTGCCTTCGCCTCGCACGCCGTGCCCGTCCGCGAGCCGGTGGACGGGATCCCCCTCTCCCAGGCGCACGACTGGGAGATCGTCGACCGGGTGCAGGCCGGCGAGCTCGGGTCGACCGGGGTCGAGCGGCTCGACTCGTTCCGCGCGCTGCTGACCGGCATGGGCGCCGAGGACCCGGGCACGGAGTAGCGCGGGGCGCCGACGCGCCTCGCGCCTCGCGCAGTGTGCGAGGTTCCGCGCTCGGTGGGACGCCGGCGCCCTCCCACGGTGTGCGGAGGCTCGCACACTCCGGCGCCGGCACCGCACCGTGCGCGGCGGCACCCGGGTCGACAGGTGTGCACCGACGTTGTACAGTTGCCCTTCGTGTCTGAAGTTGCAAAGTACAACTTTGCGCCGACCCCCGCCGTCGACGCCCCGTCCTCCCCCATGACGACAACGACGTCGCACGTGCACACCACCTCCGCCCACACCCACTCGCACGCCGCGTCTCGGGCCTCCAGGGCCCCGCGTCAGCCGAATGGCCCGTCGACGCTCCGTCCGCAGGGCCTCGTTCGCACCCTGCTGAGCTTCGGCTCGCACATCCTCGTGCCCCTCTTCCTCGCGATCGGCATGGGTCTCGCCTACCTCGGCGCCTTCCACGCCCCGACGCCGCACGACCTCCCGGTCGGCATCGTCGGACAGGGTGCGGCGACCCAGGTGTTCGCGCAGACCGTCACGGACGAGTCGGACGGCGCACTCGTCACCCACGTCGTGTCCTCCACCGCCGAGGCGGAGCGCCAGGTCCGTGACCGCGACCTCGCCGCCGTCTACGCTCCGACCGCGACCGGCGCGACGCTCTACGTCTCGACCGCGGCGTCGGAGACCACAGCGAGCGCGGCCCAGAAGATCTTCATGCCGATCGCCTACCGGTCGCACCTGCCCTTCACGGTGCAGGACGTCGTGCCCTCCGGCGACGAGGACACCACCGGACAGGGCCTGTTCTTCCTGCTCGTCGCCCTGAGCGTCGGTGGCTACGCGTCCGCGATCGCGGTGGCCGCCTTCGCCACCCGGCTGCGACCGCTCTGGACCGCCGTCACCGGCCTCGCGACGGCCGGGGTGGTCGCGGGCATCGGCATCCTCATCGCCGGTCCGCTGTACGGCATCATCACGACGAACCGGTGGGAGATCTTCCTGTTCGCCTGGATGTACGACGCGATCATCGTCGCGCTCGGGGTCGGCCTCCACCCGCTGCTCGGCCGGTGGACGACGCCGATCCTCACGATGCTGTTCGTGATGCTCAACTTCACGTCGTCCGGTGGCATCTTCCAGCCGGCGTTCCAGCCGGGGTTCTTCGCCGGCCTCAACACGTTCTGGAGCGGCGCCGCCTGGCTGCAGGCAGCGCAGGACCTGCAGTACTTCCCGGGCGCCTCGCTCGGTCGGTCGTCGCTCGTGCTGGCGCTGTGGCTCGCCGCAGCCGTGCTGCTCTGCGTCGTCGTGCACGGTCTCGTCGCCCACCGGGCCCGCATCGCCCGCGAGCGCGAGGTCACCGCCCTCGAGGAGGAAGAGGTCGTGGCGGCGTAGCCCCCGCTACGCTGGCGACCGTGGACCTCAGCGCCGACCTGGACTTCGCCCGCTCCCTCGCCGACACCGCCGACGCGATCAGCCTCGAGCGGTTCCGCGCCGCCGACCTGCACGTGTCGAAGAAGGCCGACAGCACGCACGTCACCGACGCCGACCAGGCGGTCGAACGAGCGCTCCGCGAACGGCTCGGTGCCGAGCGTCCCGACGACGCCTTCCTCGGCGAGGAGACCACCGCCGACACCGGCGCCGAGGCCGTCAGCGAGGGCCACCGCCAGTGGGTGGTCGACCCCATCGACGGCACCGCGAACTACCTCCGCGGCGTCCCGGTCTGGGCCACCCTCATCGCGCTCGCGGTGGACGGGCGCCCGGTTCTCGGCGTCGTGAGCGCACCCGCCCTCGGCAAGCGCTGGTGGGCGGCCGAGGGGCTCGGCGCGCACTCCTTCGACGGTCCCCTGCACGTCTCCGGCGTCGATTCCCTGGCCGAGGCCAGCCTGAGCTACAACAGCATCCAGCAGTGGGACGACGACGACCGCCTGGACGCCCTCGTGACGCTCTCCCGGCAGGTCTGGCGCACCCGGGCCTACGGCGACATGTGGTCGTACATGCTCGTGGCCGAGGGCGTCCTCGACGTCGCGGGCGAGCCCGACCTCAAGCCGTGGGACATGGCGGCGCTCGTGCCGATCGTCGAGGAGGCCGGTGGCCGGTTCACCTCGCTCGACGGCGATCCCGGCCCCTGGCACGGCAGCGCCCTCGCGACGAACGGACTCGTGCACGACGCCGTGGTCGAGGTCATCCGCCGCTGACGGCCCCGGACGCCCGGCGCGTGCAACTGTTGCACGCGCCGCGGTGCGACATCGTCGACGTCGTACGACAGCGGCCTCGTCGCAGTCCCGCGCGCGCAACCGTTGCGGCCGCGCGGAAGCGACACCATCGACGTCGTACGACATCGGCGTTGTCGTTCCGAGTCGGCACGAACACTCGACCGGCAACCCACCCCGCGGGTCGGCCCTGCGGCGGACACCGCCTGTACCCCGGTTTCGTACCACGAATCGCCGCAGCCGATCCCGGAACGCCCCCCGAGGGGGGCACGTGGCCCCCCGGACTGGGGACACCGCGGGTGGACATCGGATTGCGGAGACCGGCCATCCGAGCCAGAACCTGAGTTATCTTGCTTTCAGGCGACAGGTCAGGTGCCGCTTCGGAGTCCCTAGCTCCGAACGGGATGCCAGACCGGTCGTGCTTCGTCCGAAGACCCTAACCCGAGGGGTGATACAGACGATGACTTCATCGTTCCCGAGCGGAACCGAGTGCACCCTCACTCGTCATCCGCATTCCGTTTCCGACAGCTCCGGCACGCGTTCTTCCCTGCGTGCCCCACGTCCGGCTCTGCGCGCGGTCACCCGCCGTGCCTCCGACCGGTCCCTCTCCTCCGTTGCATCCGCTTCCGGGCCCGGAGGCCGGTGAGTCATGGCACTCACCGGTCGCCGTCTCGAGGTCGACCGGATCGCGACCCTCGCTGTACTCCCTCGTGAGTCCGCGATGGTCGTCGTCGGCGACCCTGGTTCCGGACGCAGCAGCGTCCTCGACGCGGTGTCCAACCGCGTCTCCCTCCCCGTCGTACGCGTCGGAGTGAACGGGAGTGAGTCCCACTGGCCCCTGGCCGGCGTGACCTCGCTCTTCACCGCACTCGACGATCCCCGTGCGACGGCCCACATCGCGCACCTCCTCCAGGGGAGCGCACCCGTCGACCGGCAGACGCCGGGGCTGGCGGCGGCGCACGACTTCCTCGACGCCGTGCACGCCCTCACCCTGCCGCCGACGCTCGTGCTGATCGACGACCTCGACCGGATGGACGTGGAGAGCCAGGAGCTCATCGCGTTCCTCGCGTCGCGGCTCGCCGGCACCGCACTGCGCGTCGTCGCCACGGTCCGTACCGTGCCGCCGGCCGGACCGCTCGCGGCCCTGCCGACGCTCCGGATCGAACCGCTGCCCTCGGACGAAGCACTCGTGCTCGCCCGTGACATGGCTCCGGAAGAGGCGAACGAGGGTGTCCTCGCCGTCCTCGCCGAGGAGACCGGTGGCAACCCCGGCGCACTGCGCGAGCAGCTCGCCGTGCTCAGTCGCGAGCAGCTGAACGGCTCCGAGCCGCTCGTGCTGCCGCTCCGACCGACCCCGACCACCGAGGCCATCGCGGCCCTGGTGCTCGGTTCCGCAGCAGGACGCGATCTGGACGTCCTGGCGCGGTTGGCCCTCGTCCCCGTGGCGAAGACCACCGGTTGGGACCGCGACGAGCTCGACGACCTGGCACACGCCGGACTCACGACCGTCAAGGGTCAGACCGTCTCGGTCCGCGATCCCCTGGTCCGTTCCGCGCTGTACTGGCGGATGCCGGCACGGGACCGACGGGCCGCGCACACGGAACTCGCCGCGGCGAGCGCCGAGTCCGACCCGCGTGCGGCCGCGTGGCACCGCAGCTTCGTCGACGACGTCCCGGACGTGGTCGCGCTGCTCCGTGCAGCCCGCTCGTACGTCGTGGACGGCAACGCCCAGGCCGCGGTCGTGCTCACCGAGCGCGCTCTGCACATCGGTTCGGGGCACGAGGACGAGCACGCTGCGCTCCTCGGTGTCGCCGAGGCCCTGCTGGCGAACCGGCTGCTCGGCTTCGCCGCGCGGTACCTCGCCGCGATCCGGCCGTTCCGCTCCACGGCGGACGAGACCCGTCGGCTCCGTCTGTCGTACTCGGTGCAGTACCTCAGCGGCGACGCCGTGCACGCGGACGAGCTCCTCGTGCCGGTCGACCCCGAGAACGCCGCCGAGGCGGACGCACTCGGTGGGCTCCTCGCGATGGTCGCGTGCTTCCGGGCCGAGGCCTGGGAGCTCGACCACGCCAGGGACCTCCTCGCCCGGGCCGAGCCGCTCAAGCGGTCCGCGTCGCAGCACACCCTGGAGATCACGGAGACCGCGCACGAGCTCATCGCCGCGGTCGACGGGACCCTCCCGGCCGACACGGCGCTCCACGACGGACTCTCCACCACGACGCTGGTGGGCATGTCCGACCCGGCGCTGCTGCTCCTCGCCCACGCGTTGAGCATCGCCGAGCGGTACCGCAGCGCCCGCCGCGTGTTCGCCCTCGTCCTCGCCCGGGGACAGGAGGCCATGCCGGTCTGGACCGAGGCCGCCCGCTACCTGTCCGCCGAGAACGAGGTGCGCTCCGGGAACTTCCGGCAGGCGCTCCGCGCGATCGACGTGTGGGAAGCCGGATCGTCGGTGGTCGAGCGGCTCCGTGAGCCGTCCCGTGCCATCGCGCTCGCCTGGCGGCACTTCGCCGAGGGGCGCTCCCCCGAGGCACTCGAGGTCCTCGACCGGTGCCTCGCGCAGCGGTCCACGAACCGTCTGTGGGGTGCGACCGCCAAGCTGCACGCCCTGCGCGGTCGGGTCCTGCTGCTCGACGGTCGGCTCGACGAGGCCGCGGCCTCGCTCGAGGCGGCGGACGCCATCGGTCGCTCGCTGCGGAACCCGGCGGTGCTCCGGCACCTCGGCGACCTGGTGGAGGCGTACTCGCGCCTCGACCGGATCGACGACGCCCGGGCGATCGCCGCACGGCTCGCGGCGGACCACCACGCCCGCCCGTCGCGCTGGGGCGCCCTCGTCCTGGCGCGGAGCCTCGCGCTGGTCGCGGACGACACCACCCGTGACACCGCGCGTCGCCGTGCACTGGAGCTGTTCCAGCCGCACGACTCGCAGTTCGAACGTGCTCGGACCTTCGCGGCACTCGCTGCCGTGGGGACCCCGACGGAGCGTCCGCGCCTCGGTGCGGCCGCTGCGGCGGCGTACGAGGCGGCGGGGCTCCGTCGTCCGCTGGCCACCCCGGCCGCGACGGTCGCGATGCCGGTCTTCGGCGCGCCGACGTCGCTCCGGTCCGCGCCGGTGCTGTCCGCGCAGATGCCCGGGACGCCGCGCAGCGCGCCGGACGCCTCGGCGGTGCTCACCTCGCTCACCGCGGAGGAGCGCGCCGTCGTGCAGAAGGTGACGGAGGGGTACCGCAACCGCGAGATCGCCTCGTCGCTCTTCATGTCGCAGCGGACGGTGGAGCTGCGGCTGACGCAGATCTACCGCAAGGTGGGAGCGCGCTCGCGTTCGCACCTGGTCGCGCTGCTCACGTAGTCGAGACGCGACCCACCACCGGACGGGAGGCGCGGTGCCAGCTGGCACCGCGCCTCCCGTTCGTCGTCGGTGCGGGCCGTGGATGCGGGTTGCGGGACTCCGCACGCCCTGTCCTCCGAACGGGGGACCGCTCGCGGTGAACCGCAAGAGCGGGCGACGACCGTTGCCGTGTCACCGACCGGCGGGTGATGCTTCTCGTGCACCGACCGCCGTGCTCCTCCGGGAGCCCGCCCGTGGTACCCCGTCCGGTACCCGAACCGTCGGCCCACGAACGCCGTCGTCCGTCCTCGCCTGATCCGAGGACGGGCGGCGGCCCGGGCCGGCGGACCGGACGCACGGCAGACCCGACGGCGGTCGGTGCCGCAAGGCTCCTCCCTCCCCCACCCGAGCTGCTCCTCCCACCCGAAGGGAAACCAGATGTGCGGCATCATCGCGGCCCGCGTCACCGACGACGCGTCCCCCTACCTGCTCGACGGACTCGAACGACTCGAGTACCGCGGGTACGACTCGGCGGGCATCGCCGTCCGGACCGCCCACGGCGGCACCGAGACCATCCGGTCCGTGTCGCGCGTCGGTGACCTGCGCACGCTCGTCGCCGCACGCTCCGGCGACGCGCTGACGGGGGTCGGCATCGGGCACACCCGGTGGGCGACGCACGGCGTGGTCCGCGAGGCGAACGCGCACCCGCACGCCGACTGCTCCGGCCGGATCAGCATCGTGCACAACGGCATCGTCGAGAACGCCGACCGGCTCCGTGCGACGCTCGAGCGCCAGGGCCACGTGTTCTCGTCGGACGTCGACTCCGAGGTCATCGCGCACCTCGTCGAGCGGGCGCTCGCGGTGGACCCGGACCTCATGCTCGCGGTGCAGATCGCGACCGCGCAGCTCGAGGGCTCGTGGGCGATCGTGGTGCTCGACGCCCGGGACGGCCGCATGGTCGTCGCCGCCGAGCGCTCCCCCCTCGTCGTCGCACGGTCCGCCCGCGGCGACTTCGTGGCGAGCGACATCGGGGCGATCGCCGAGTGGTGCGAGACCTTCGTGGCGCTCCGCGACGGCGACGTCGTCGAACTCGGCGAGGCCTGGACGTGGTCGTCCTCCGGCGTCACGGTCCCCGTCCCCTTCCCGACGCCGTCCCCGTTCGCCGCGACCGCGCTCGACCTCGGCGACCACCCGGACCACATGGCGAAGGAGATCGAGGAGCAGCCCGAGGTCGTCGCCTCGATCCTCGACCGGGTCGCCCGCCGGGCCGCCGACGGCAGCATGTGGGTCGGCCTGGGGCTCCCCGGGTTCCACCGACTGGCGATCGTCGCGTGCGGCACCTCGCTCAACGCCGGGCAGGTGATCGCCACCGCGCTGCGCGGCATCGGCGGCGTGCCGACGGACATCGTCGTCGCGAGCGAAGCCGACCAGGCGGTGCTCGGCCCGGACACGCTCGTGGTCGCCATCAGCCAGTCCGGCGAGACCGCCGACGTCCTCCGCGCGCTCGACCGCTTCGAGGACCGGCACCCGGTGCTCGCCCTCACGAACAACGTGCACTCGTCCCTCGCCCGCCGGGCGGACGCCGTGCTCGACTGCCACGCCGGCCCGGAGATCGGTGTCGCCGCGACGAAGACGTTCACCGCGCAGGTCGTCGTCGGCGTCGCCGCGGTGATCTCCGCGCTCGTCGCCTCGGGTCGGATCGACGGCGAACGCGCGGCCGCGCTCGTCGGCGAGCTCTCCGACCTCCCCGCCCGCATCGACCACGCCGCCGCGATCGCCGCCGACCGCATCCCGCTGCTCGTCTCGAGCGTCAAGGACGCGACCGGCTTCCTCTTCCTCGGCCGCGGCGCCGGGCTGCCCTACGCGGCCGAGGGCGCGCTCAAGCTCAAGGAGCTCAGCTACCGCTGGGCCGAGGCCTACCCGGCCGGCGAGCTGAAGCACGGCCCGCTCGCCCTCGTCGACGAGGGCACCCCGGTCGTCGTCATCGACCACGGCGACCACCGACTGCAGGCGAACATCGCCGAGGTCCGTGCCCGCGGCGGGTTCGTCATCACGATCGGCGGCGAGGGGTCGGACATCCCCGCACTCGGCCGTCGCATCGTCGGCGACCTCGCCTGGGGTCGGGCGACCGCACCGTGGGGTCCGCTCGAGGCCGTCGTCCCGCTGCAGATGCTCGCCCGCGAACTCGCGCTCCAGCTGGGGTGCGACGTGGACAAGCCGAGGAACCTCGCCAAGTCGGTGACGGTCGAATAGCCAGGCACACGCGCTTCAACCGCCTGACGGTGTTCCTCGCCGTCCTCACGGCGCTCGCCATCGTCGCGACGGTCATCGTGATCGCCGCGACGCTGGTGCCGTCGTTGCTCCCCCAGGGTCTTGCCGGGTTCGTCACGGGCGGTGCTGCGATCCTGGTCCCTTGACCACCGCAGCCCCGCCCCTCGTCGTCGTCGCGCTCCTCGTGGGCGCGGTCCTGCCGTTCGTGCCGTTCGTCTGCCGGGTGGCGCGCATCGCCGCGACGATCGCGCACGAGGTCGGGCACGCCGTCGTCGTCGTGCCGTTCGGCGGACGCATCCAGCGCATCGAGCTGCACCCGGACGGCTCGGGCGAGGCCTGGGTCCAGCTCGGCCGGGTCCCCGGTGCGATCCGGTGGCTCGTGCGGATCGTGAACCTGTACGCCGGCTACAGCGCGCCGCTCTGGGCCGGCGTGCTGCTCGTGACCGGGGTGCTGCACGGGTCGAGGTGGGTGCCCGTCGTGGTCCTCGGCGTCGTCGGGCTCGTCGCGCTCGCGTTCGTGCGGAACTGGTTCGGGATCCTCGTGGTCCTCGGCTTCGACGCGCTCGCGCTCTGGGTCGCCCTGCGCCCGTCCGAGACCACCGTGCTCGTCGTCGCCGCGGTCGGGGCGTTCTTCGTCGTGGACGGGCTGCGCTCGGTGGTGCAGGTCGCCCGGTGGCTCGCGACCGGGGCCCGTGTGCAGACCGACTTCCACATCGCCGCGGCCGAGATGCGGGTGCCGGCGACGGTGTGGTTCGTGCTGTTCGTCGCCGTGAACGCCGCCGCGGTGTGGCTTGCGCGTGGTCCGCTGCTCGAGGTGTGGGCGACCGTCTCCGACGGGGTGCGCGCGCTGTTCTGACGCGTGCGGCGGGCGGCGGGCCGCGGGCTGCGGGCTGCGGGCTGCGGGCTGCGAGCTGCGGGCTGCGGGCTGCGGGCTGCGGGCTGACTCGCAACGACATCGTCGCTGTCGTACGACATCGACGTCGTCGCACCCCCGCGCGCGCAACAGTTGCGCACGCGCGGCAACGACGAGCCCGCTG
The DNA here is from genome assembly GCF_044746255.1 of Curtobacterium sp. NPDC086286. Classification (NCBI taxonomy): domain Bacteria; kingdom Bacillati; phylum Actinomycetota; class Actinomycetes; order Micrococcales; family Microbacteriaceae; genus Curtobacterium; species Curtobacterium sp. NPDC086286. Next base: position 481,115 of record NZ_JBIVBW010000001.1, on the reverse strand, counting down.
TCGTACGACATCGACGTTGTCGCAACCCCGCGCGCGCGACAACGCTGCGAGGATGACGACGATGCACCTCGACGACGTGACCACCGCCCTCGCCGCGACGACCGCCCCGCACCGCGACCGCTTCCTCGCGTTCGTGCGGACCCACGGCGACGCGGCACTCCGACGCGACGGCGGCCCGGAGCACCTCACCGCGTCGTGCTTCGTGTTCTCGCCCGACCTCGGGAGCGTGCTGCTGTGCCTGCACCGCAAGGGCCGGTTCTGGGTGCAGTTCGGTGGGCACCTCGAACCGGGCGACCGCGACCTCGCCGAGGCCGCCCGTCGCGAAGCCCGCGAGGAGTCGGGCATCGCCGACCTCGACCTGCTCGACGCCTCCGTGGCCGACCTCGACCGTCACGACCTGCACGGGGGCTTCGCCTGCGCCGCGCACTGGGACGTCGGCTTCGTCGCCGTGGTCGATCCCGCTCGGGCGACCACCGTCAGCGACGAGAGCGACGACGTCCGGTGGTTCGCCCTCGACGCACTGCCCGACGGCCTCGCGCCCGGGCTGCCCGCACGCCTGGCCGCGGTGGTCGCCACGGTCGCGCACCGCGACTGACACCGGACTGGAGGCGCGGGTCGGCGCCGACCCGCGCCTCCAGTCCGGTGCGTGCGCACCTTCCGACGTGACACGCGTCGATCGACGGGTGCAGTGTCGCGATCGCCGCGCGAACTGCGCCGCGCCCGCCGCCCGCCGCGCTACTCCCAGGGGCGCTGCGCCAGCTCCGCCGGGTCGATGACCCGCCCACCGGCCACCACGAGGGACCGCGGCACGCGGCGCACCAGCGCGTCCATCGGGTTCTCCGCGTCGACCAGGACGACGTCCGCACGCGCACCGGCGACGATGTCGTGCTCCTCGTCGGTGACGAACCGTGCGCCGTCGCGCGACGCGATCTCGACCACCCGCACCAGGTCCTCGTCCCGCACCACCCCGCCGGCCCGCGCGTACTGCCACGCGATGCCGAGCAGGTCGCCGTCGCCGTAGGGGCTCCACAGGTCGCGGATACCGTCGGTGCCGAAGCCGAACCGCACCCCCGCGTCGTCGAACTCGTGCAGCGGCAGCTGCTTCATGCGCACCGGCGCGACCGTCGTCATCGTGACCCCGAGGCCCGCCATCCGGGCGAGCAGGTCGCGGCGCCGGACCGGGTCGACGTCGACGATCGCGAAGCCGTGCGCGACGTTGATCCTGCCGGGCGCGATGCCGAGCCGCTCGACGCGGTCGAGGATCAGGTCGAACGAGAACGCCCCGAGCTCGGCGGGCTCGTGCAGGTGGACGTCGATCCCGCACCCGGTGTCGGCGGCGATGTCGAACAGGCCGTCGAGGTGACCGACGGGGTCGCGGTCGATGAGCGACGGGTCGAGGCCGCCGATGTGGTCCGCTCCGCCCTCCGCCGCACGGCGCAGCAGGTCGAGCACGCCGGGGCGCCGGAGCACCCCGTCCTGCGGGAACGCCACGATCGACAGCTCGACCGCGTCGTCGAGCGCAGCACCCGCGGCGCGGACGGCCTCGATGCCCCGGAGTCCGACGCCGAGGTCGACGTCCACGTGGGTGCGCACCCGGGTGGTGCCGGTGCGGAGCGACTCCCGCAGGACCCTGGTCGCGACGGCCTCGCCCGGGATCCCGAGGGCGTCACGCCGGGCGCGCTCGTGGGCGATCCTGCCCTGGGTCCCGCCCTCGCCGCCGTACGACTCCCACGTGTGGCCCCACCAGCTCTTGTCGACGTGCGCGTGCGTGTTCACCAGCCCGGGGAGCGCGAGCTGCCCACGACCCTGCACCTCGGTCGCGCTGCCGGCCGGGACGGTGCCCGGGGGTGTGACCGCGGTGGTGCGGGAGCCGGTGACGACCACGTCGGCCCGTTCCCCTCCCCACGGTCGCACGTCGCGGATGATCAGGGTCGCGTCCTCGTCCACCATGCCCCCACCCTGCCAGTCCGACCGCACCGGGTGTGCGCGGGACCCGCCGTAACGGAACGCCGCAAACGGGAACCGCGGAGGGAAGCCTGCGAGAGTACCGGCACGACGACGGCAGGAGGTGTCCCGTGACGGACGAGGCGCACGGTTTCGCGACCGAGCAGGTGCACGGCGGGTTCCAGCCCGACCAGGGCCACGGAGCGAGGGTCCCCGCGATCCACATGTCCTCGGGCTTCCTGTTCGACGACTTCGACCAGGCCCGCGACCGCTTCGCCGGGACCGACGACGGCTACACCTACACGCGGCTCGGCAACCCCACGAACGCCGACGTCGAGCGCCGGGTCGCGCTGCTCGAGCGCGGCGTCGAGGCGATCCTGGTGGGCAGTGGGCAGGCCGCCGCCACCGTCGCGTTCCTCGGCATCCTGCAGGCCGGCGACCACGTCGTCGCGGCGCGCAGCATCTACGAGGGCACCAAGGGCCTGCTCGTGCAGAACCTCGGACGCCTCGGGATCGAGGTCGACTTCGTCGCGGACCAGCGCGACCTCGACGAGTGGGCGCGACTCGTCCGCCCGAACACGAAGGCCTTCTTCGCCGAGACGATCCCGAACCCGAAGAACGACGTCCTCGACATCACCGGCGTCGCCGACACCGCGCACCGTGCGGGTGTGCCGCTCATCGTCGACAACACCCTCGCGACGCCGTACCTCGTGCGTCCGGTCGACCACGGCGCCGACATCGTCGTCCACTCGGCGTCGAAGTTCCTCTCCGGCCACGGTGCCGGGCTCGGCGGCGTGGTCGTCGACGGCGGCACCTTCGACTGGTCGGCGTCCCCGGACCGCTGGGTGCACCTGACCAGCCCGGAACGGTCGCTCGGCGGCGAGAGCTACTTCGAGCGCTACGGCAGCCGCGCGTTCGTCGTCTTCGCACGCGACGTCGTCGCCTCGCGCATCGGCCCGACGCCCTCCCCCTTCAACTCCTTCCTGCTCCGCCAGGGCATCGAGACGCTGTCGCTGCGCGTGGAACGCCACAGCGCGAACGCGCTGGCTGTCGCGTCCTTCCTGGAGCAGCAGCCGGAGGTGACGAGCGTCGACTACGCGGGTCTCGCCTCCAGCCCGTTCCACGACCTCGCCCAGCGCTACCTGCCGCGCGGTGCCGGGTCCGTCTTCGCGTTCACGCTGGACGGCGGCGAAGCCGCGGCGCGGACCTTCATCGACAGCGTCCAGCTGTTCAGCCGGATGACCCACCTCGGTGACGTCCGCTCGCTGATCCTGCACCCCGCCACCACGACGCACGCCGGCAAGACGCCCCAGGAGCGCGCCGACCAGGGCATCGACGACGGCCTCATCCGCCTGTCGGTCGGCATCGAGGACGTCGCGGACCTGGTCCGCGACCTGTCGCGCGGGTTCGCCGCGTTGCGCGGCGCGAGGGCGGGCCAGGAGGCGCGGGTCGACTCCGACTCGGAGCTCGCCTCCCTCGAACACGCCGTTCCCGGCAACCACGTCATCGCGGAGGAACTCTAGGCAATGGCCGGACTGCAGCACTTCGGGTACTTCTTCTCGCGCGGGTTCGGCCCGCAGGCGTGGGGCCGGTCCGACTGGGACTGGGGGCACGACTGGACGAAGCCCGACCTGTACCAGCAGTCCGTCCGCGCCCTCGAGCAGGCCGGCATGGACCTCGTCATCGCTGAGGACGCCATCTCGCTCGGCAACCCGTCGACGCTCGACCTGCGGATCCGGCAGGCGTACGGCGGCCCGAAGCACGACCCGCTCCTGCTCGCGCCGTACCTGTTCGCCGCGACCTCGCACATCGGGTTCGCCCCGACCGTGAACGCCGGGTTCACCCCGCCGTACCTCGCCGCACGGCAGTTCGCGACGCTCGCGCACCTCTCCGGCGACCGCTTCGGCGTCAACGTCGTGACGGACACCGGGAGCGCTCGGCACGCCGGGATCGCTCCGCTCCCGCACGACGCCGCGTACGACCGCGCCGAGGAGTGGTTGCAGCTGGTGCGGCGGCTCTGGCACTCGTGGGGCTCCGGGTACGTCGGGGACCGCTCCGACTGGCACTTCGCCGACGGCGACGCCCTCGATGCGTTCCACCACGAGGGCGCGTACTTCACCGCGGACGGCCCGCTCAACGCCCTCCCGCTCGACTCCGACCCGATCGTGGTCTCCCCCGGCGGCTCCGGCCGGGGGCTCGGGTTCGCCGGAACGCACTCGGACGTGCAGCTCGCGCTCGCACCGCTGTCCGCGGCGGCCGTGCGGGACTACCGCGCGCGGGTGCTCTCCGCCGCGGCCGACGCCGGACGCACCGCGAACGCGCTGCGGATCCTGTTCGTGCTCAAGCCCGAGATCGTGTCGTCGGCGGCCGAGGCGGACCGCGTCGTCGCCGCCTCCCGGCACCCGTCCGACGACGACCTCCGCACCGCGGCGATCGCGTGGTCGAGCGACTCCGAGACGGACCTGCTCGCGCTCGACCTCGATGCGCCGATACCGGCGGGGACGTTCGGCGACCACGTCTCGGCCGGCACCATCCGCGGCCTCGTCGGCGACACCCCCGACGCACCGCTGCGCACGCTCCTCGAACGCAAGGCCCGGAAGGGTCGGGTGTCCTCGCGCGAGGGCTTCGTCGGGACCGCCGACGAGTTCGCGGACTTCATCGAGGAGCTCGGCGCGGACGCCGACAACGACGGCATCATCTTCTCGGGCGACCTGCACCCGGCGCAGGTCTACCGGATGCTCGGCGACCTCGTGCCGGTGCTCCGGCGCCGTGGGCTCCTGCGACGGGAGTACGGCGCCGGAGGCATCCGGGAGAACCTGTTCGACTTCTGAGACCGCGCGCCCCGTGGCGCGGGTCCTAGTGGTGGACGGGCTCCACGACGCCGCTCTCCTCGACGTCGCGGACGTCCTCGGCGGTGCGGAGGATCTCGTCGCGGTCGGACGCCGAGTTGATCGCCCAGTAGTAGATCACCAGGGAGAACACCGCCACCACGACGATGTCGATCCACAGCGGGAACACCGGGTGCGTCAGCGGACCGAAGTCGCTGAGGAACACGATGAGCCCCATGCCGATCAGGTACGGCAGCAGCCACTGGGCCGCCTTCCAGTCCCAGCGCGGGCGGACGCTCGAGGCGCCGCGGAACACGTTGTTCAGGATGATCACCACGGCACCGATGAGGATCGCGACCCCGAGCTTCCAGTCGGTGTCCCACCCGGTCCAGAGGATGATGAGGTTCGCGACGACGAACGCGATCGGTGAGAGCAGCGTCGCGGCCGGCATCCGGTAGGGGCGCTCGACCTCGGGGATCCGCTTCCGGAACGCGCCGAGGGCCAACGGTGCACCCGCGTACATCAGGACGGACGCACTCGTGATGAGGCTGACCAGCCCCTGCCACGACGGGAACGGTGCGAAGCACGCGCACCCGACGACGAACGCCACGATGAGGCCGACCCAGGGAACGCCCTGCTTCGTCGTCCACTCGAAGGCCTTCGGGAAGTACCCGTTGCGGCTGAGCCCGTACGAGATGCGGCTCGTGGCCGTCACGTAGATGAGGCCGGTGCCGGCGGGCGAGATGATCGCGTCGATGAAGATGACCACGGCGAGCCAGGTGATGCCGGCCGCCATCGCGATGTCGGCGAACGGTCCGGTGTACTTCGTGAAGTCCGCGGTCGCCCACGAGCCCTGGATCGCGTCGGAGCGCAGGACGCCGAGGAACACGATCTGGAGCAGCAGGTAGATCACGAGCCCGATGAGCACCGAGCCGATGACGGCGCGCGGGATGTCGCGCTTCGGGTTCTTGGCCTCGCCGGCGAGCTGGTCCGCCTGCTCGAAGCCGAGGAACGCGAAGATGATGCCCGACGTCGACACCGCGGCGAGGATGCCCTTCGCACCTTCGGGCATGAAGCCGTCCGCCGCGGTGAAGTTCGAGCCGTGGAACCCGCTGAACGCCAGGACGATGATGACCAGCAAGGGGATGGCGACCTTCCACCAGGTCGCCGCGGAGTTCGTGTTCGCGAGGATCTTCACGCTGAGCATGTTGATCACCGTGACGACGGCCATCAGGACGATCGCCACCGCGATCCCGGCGCCGGTCAGCAACTGCTGGGTCTCACCCTCGATGACCACGGTGTGCAGCCACGGGTGGGCGAACTGCCAGTGCTGCGCGTACTTGATCATCGCCTCGACCTCGATCGGGGCGACCGTCACGGACTGCAGCCACGAGAACCACCCGAAGGAGGCTCCGGCGATGCCGCCGAAGGCGATGTGGGGGAACCGCGCTGTTCCACCCGCGATCGGGAACATGCCGCCGAGCTCGGCGTGCACGAGTGCGAGGACGAGGATCGCCACGCCACCGATGAGCCACGAGATGATCGCGGCGGGCCCGGCGGTCTTCAGGGCCTCCTGCGAACCGAAGAGCCAGCCGGAGCCGATGATCGACCCCGTCGAGGCCCAGATGAGCCCGATGAAGCCGACGTTGCGCTTGAGGCCGGAGTCCGGCAGCGCCTGTGTCGTTGTAGCCACTGTTGCTCCTGTCGATGAGCGCCGCCCCTCGGACGGGGGCTGCGCTCATCGACTCTGGCACCGTGACAGCACTTTGGTCGGATTGTTTAACACAATGGAAACAAACGTGCTGTACAAGCCCTCAGGCTACTTCTTGTCGCGCTTCTTCTTGCTCTTCTTGTCCGACTTCTTCTTGTCGTCGTGCTTCTTGTCCGACTTCTTGTCCGACTTCTTCTTCGCGTCCTGCTTCTTGCCGGACTTCTTCTTGTCGGACTTCTGCTTGCCCTTCTTGTCCGGCTCGGGCTCGGGCGACTCCACCCCGTCGACGGGTTCGACCACCACCGCGCTCCCCGTGTCGGCGAGGACGTCGACCTCGTGCTCCTCGAGCGTCGGCGCGAGCGCGTCCTCCACCCGCTCGACGACGATCGACGCACCGTCCTCGGCGAGCCGGACGAGCGCCTGGGCTGCCCGGACGCGGGTCGTCGTCTTCCGGGCGAGCACGTCGGCTCGGGCACCCTCGAGGAAGGCACGGAGCGACCGTTCGACCACCGAACGACCCCGCGGCGCCGAACGGTCGAGGCGGTCGAGCTCGCCGGCCACACCGGACACGTCGTCCTCGACGTGCTCGTGCCGCACGGACTCGATGAGCGCGGCGATCGCGGCAGCCCCACGCTCGACGGCTGCGGACCGCTGGTCGAGCACGACGAGCATCTCGATCACCGAGCCGTACGTCACCGTCTCGAGGCGGACCGGCTCGGCTCCACGCCCGCGGATGACCAGCCGGGCGTCCGGCGTCGGCAGCCACGCGGCCAGCGCAGCGACGGTCGCGACCGAGGCCACCGCCCGCTCGTAGTCGGCGAGCACCACTCGCTCCTGCTCTCGCAGTCGGACTCGGATCGCGATCTCCTGCACCACGTGGACCTCCCGTTCGTGGGCACGGGCGTGTTCCCGCGCCTGCTGCGGATCGTAGTCCTCGGAGGTGGCGGGACAGCGAACGCCCCGGCATCGTCCGGGGACGGTGTCGGGGCGTTCGGTGTGGCAGTGCGTGACAGCGGTGCGGCGTCCGGCGAATGGTGGAGATGGGGGGAATCGAACCCCCGTCCATCGCTGCAATTCGACGTCTTCTACGGGCGTATCCGGATGGTTCGTTCTGCTCGGCCCCGTCCTTTGCTACCGGCTTCTAGGACGACGGGCCCAGTCTCAGTGCAAGTCCCGCACGGCCCTGAGGCGCAACCGTGCAGCAAGTCCTCTGGATGACGCCGGAACTCAGGTTAGAAGACGATCACCTGGCCGACGGACTTCATGTGCTGGGCTGCTTACGCAGCGAGAGCGAAGTCAGTGCGCTTGGAATTGGCACTTGTTGTTTTCCACGGATCGTTGACGAGATGACCGTGGGTCCTCGGCCCGCTTCCCGTCGGCACACAGGCAATGTCGAAACCGATCATCCCCATGCGGGCCGGACGTGCGAACCGCTGTCGCGCTCTTGAGTTGCCAATGCTCCGATCGGAGCAGTCCCTCAGTCTAGCCGACCGAGCTGCACCGGCGCTACTCGCCGACGCGGTTCCGGGTGCGCATGGCCCGCTCGGCCTCGCGCTTGTCCGTCTTCTCGCGCAGGGCCTGGCGCTTGTCGAACTCCCGCTTGCCCTTCGCGACCGCGATCTCCACCTTGGCCCGGCCGTCGTGGAAGTAGATCTGCAGCGGCACGAGGGTGTAGCCGCCCTGCGCCGTCTTGTGCGAGATCTTCACGATCTGCTGCTTGTGGAGGAGCAGCTTCCGCTTGCGCCGGGGAGCGTGGTTGTTCCACGTGCCCTCGGTGTACTCGGGGATGTGCACGGCGTCGAGCCAGGCTTCGCCGCCGTCGATGAAGGCGTACCCGTCGACGAGCGAGGCGCGCCCTTCGCGGAGGGACTTCACCTCGGTGCCGGACAACACCATGCCGGCCTCGTACGTGTCCTCGATCAGGTAGTCGTGACGCGCGCGACGGTTCGTCGCCACGATCTTCTCGCCGCGTTCCTTCGCCATGCGTGTCTCCTTCCGTGCGGGCGCTGCGGATGCGCAGCCCTACAGACTACCCAACGCGCGGCACCCACCGCACCTTCCCGGCGCGCCGCCCGCGCCGGACCGGTGTCGGCCGCCGCCGAGACTCGGCCACGCGGACACTTTCGCGGCACCGGAGGCACGAAAGTGTCCGCGGGCCCGAGACTCGGCCAGCACGACCGCCGGCGCGTCAGACCTTCAGGTAGCGGCGGATCGCGACGAAGGCGGACAGTCCCGCCAGCACGATGCCGATCACGATCACCGACGGCACCACGACGGCCGCGTCCCCCATGCCGATGAACGCCGTGCCCGAGAACCGCTGCGCGAGGTAGTTCCGCACGAAGAACCAGACCACCGCAGTGATCGCGCCACCGGCCAGGACGGCCCCGATGGCAGCGGCGATCACCCCCTCGAGCACGAAGGGTGTCTGGATGAACCGGTTCGACGCCCCCACCAGGCGCATGATGCCGAGCTCTCGCCGTCGACTGAACGCGGACAACCGGATGGTCGTCGCGATGAGCAGCACGGCGGCGACGAGCATGAGCGCCGCGATGCCGATCGCCGTGTACGACGAGGCGTTGAGCAGGTTGAAGATCGGTTGCAGGTACCCGCGCTGGTCGACCACGCTCTGCACGCCGGCGACCTTCGACAGGCTCTCGACGAGGACGTCCGCCTGCGACGGGTTCTTCAGGTTCACCCAGAACGTCTCGTTGAGGTACTCGGGCTTGACGAACTCCGTCGCCGGCGAGTCCTTGAACTGCTGCTTGAACCGGTCGTACGCCTGGTCCTGGTCCTCGTAGTACGTCTTCTCGATGTACGGCTTGAGGGTCGACGAGTCGAGCTGCTCCTGGACCTGCTTGCGCTGGTCGTCGGTGGCCTTGGCCCCCGTGCAGTTGCCCGTGGTGTCGGTGTCGGTGCAGAGGTAGACCGCGACCTGCGCCCGGTCGTACCAGTACCCCTTCATCTGGTTGATCTGCATCTGGAGCAGGATCGCGGTGCCGACGAAGGTGAGCGAGATGAAGGTCACGAGGACGACGGACACGACCATGGACGCGTTGCGCCGCAGGCCCGAGCCGACCTCGGACATGACGAGCCCGAGCCTCATCGGATGATCCCCGGGATGGTCTGGATGCCGGTGGTGTTCGAGACGCCCGCGCGCTGGATCGGCACGGCCTGGGTCTGGTAGCCGCCGGACTGCTCGTCGCGCAGGATCGTCCCGTTCGAGAGCTCGATGACGCGGCGCTGCATCTGGTTGACGATGCTGGCGTCGTGGGTCGCCATGAGCACGGTGGTGCCTCCCTGGTTGATGCGTTCGAGGAGCGCCATGATGCCGGCCGAGGTCGTCGGGTCGAGGTTGCCGGTGGGCTCGTCGGCGAGGAGGATCGCCGGCTTGTTGACGACCGCACGGGCGATCGCCACGCGCTGCTGCTCACCACCGGAGAGTTCGTGCGGCATGCGGGTCGCCTTGCCGGCGAGGCCCACGAGCTTCAGCACGTCGGTGACGGCCTCGCTGATGAAGCCCTTGCTCTTGCCGATCACCTGCAGCGAGAACGCGACGTTGTCGAACACGTTCTTGTTCGGCAGGAGCCGGAAGTCCTGGAAGACCACGCCGAGGTTGCGGCGGAAGTACGGGACCTTGCGCGACGACAGGGCGCCGAGCCGCTGCCCGAGCACGTGGATCTGCCCGCGCGACGGCTTCTCCTCCTTCAGCACGAGGCGGAGGAAGCTGGACTTGCCGGACCCGGACGCGCCCACGAGGAAGACGAACTCCCCCTTGAGGATCTCGAGGGAGATGGCGTCGAGGGCGGGGCTCGGGTTGCCCGAGTACACCTTGGTGACCTGGTCGAATTTGATCATGACCGGATCAGGGTAGGTCGCGTCGCCCGGAAATCAACCGAGGCGCGCGGCTCAGGAATCGTCGGATTGTTTGCGCCAGCGGATGCCCGCGTTGATGAACCCGTCGAGGTCACCGTCGAACACGGCTGAGGGGTTGTTCACCTCGTGCTCGCTCCGCAGGTCCTTGACCATCTGGTACGGCGCCAGCACGTACGAGCGGATCTGGTCGCCCCAGCTCGCCGTGATGTTGCCGGCCAGTTCCTTCTTCTTCGCGTTCTCCTCTTCCTTCTTGAGGAGCAGGAGGCGCGACTGCAGCACGCGCATGGCGGCGGCACGGTTCTGGATCTGCGACTTCTCGTTCTGCATCGAGACGACGGTGCCGGTCGGGATGTGGGTCAGGCGGACCGCGGAGTCCGTCGTGTTGACCGACTGCCCACCGGGGCCCGACGAGCGGAACACGTCGACGCGGATGTCGTTCTCGGGGATGTCGATCGACTCGGTCTCCGGCATGAGCGGGATGACCTCGACCGCGGCGAACGACGTCTGCCGCTTGCCCGCGGCGCCGAAGGGCGACATCCGGACGAGGCGGTGCGTGCCGGCCTCGACCGACAGGGTGCCGAAGGCGTGGGGGGCGTCGACCTCGAACGTGGCGGACTTGATGCCCGCTTCTTCCGCGTAGGACGTGTCCATCACGGTGGTCTTGTAGCCGTGCTGCTCCGAGTAGCGGAGGTACATGCGCAGCAGCATCTCGGCGAAGTCCGCGGCGTCGACACCACCGGCACCGGCACGGATCGTGATGACCGCGGGTCGGTCGTCGTACTCGCCGTCGAGGAGCGTCTGCACCTCGAGGTCGCCCATCGTCTTCTGGATCGCCTTGAGCTCGGCGGCAGCTTCGTCGGCGGAGTCCTGGTCGTCGGCCTCGTTCGCCATCTCGACCAACACCTCGAGGTCGTCGATGCGGCGCTCGGTGTCGGTGATCTTCTTCAGCTCCGACTGCCGGTGCGAGAGCGCGCTCGTCACCTGCTGCGCGTGCTCGACGTCGTCCCAGAGGTCCTGGGCCCCGGCCTGCTCGCTGAGGTCGGCGATCTCACGCTGCAGGCGGTCGACGTCGACCACCGAGCGGATGTTGCCGAAGGTCTCGCGGAGGGCGGAGAGCTGCTCGGTGAAGTCCAGTTCGACCATGATCACCGATCCTACCGGTGCTTCCCAGCCCGGGAGGCGCGGCTCGGCCCCGGTGGACCGGTCAGCGTCCCAGGAGCGGTTCCCTCGACGCCATCCCCGCGGCTCCGGCGCGCGCCACCGCGTCCGGCAGCGCGGCGAGGAACGCGTCGACGTCGGCGTCGGTCGTGGTGTGCCCGAGCGTGATCCGGAGCGCACCGCGGGCGTCCTGCTCCGACAGCCCCATGGAGAGCAGGACGTGCGAGGCCTCGGGCACGCCGGCCTGGCACGCCGAGCCGGTCGACACCGCGACCCCGGCGGCGTCGAGCAGGAAGAGCAGCGAGTCCCCCTCGCAGCCCGGGAACGTGAAGTGCGCGTTGCCGGGGAGCCGGTCGACCGGGTCCCCCATCAGCACCGCGGTGGGCACCGCTGCCCGGACCCCGGCGACGAGCCGGTCCCGCAGTGCCCGGACGTCCGCGTGCGGCATGGAGGCCGCGACCCCGAAGGCCGCCGCTGCCGGGGCGTCCTGCGTCCCGCTCCGCACCTGGCGCTGCTGCCCGCCGCCGTGGATGAGCGGCTCGACGGTCGCACGACGGCCGAGCACGAGCGCGCCGATGCCGACCGGGCCGCCGATCTTGTGCGCCGACACGCTCAACGCGTCGAGCCCGGAGGCGGCGAACGACACCGGTACCTGGCCGTACGCGGCGACCGCGTCGCTGTGGACGGGCACGCCCGCGGCGTGCGCGAGCTCGACGATGCGTGACACCGGCGCGATCGTGCCGACCTCGTTGTTCGCCCACAGGAACGTGACCAGGGCGACGTCCGAGGCGTCGGCGAGCCGCGCCTCCAGGGCAACCAGGTCGACGCGACCCTGTGCGTCCAACGGGACCACGTCGACGACCGCGCCCTCGTGGCGCTCGAGCCACTCGACCGTGTCGACGGTCGCGTGGTGCTCCCCGCCGGGGACGACGATGCGCGGGCGCGGACGGTCCTGCTGCCGCGCCCAGAACATGCCCTTCACGGCGAGGTTGATGCTCTCGGTGCCGCCGGAGGTGAAGACGACCTCGACCGGGTCGGCGTCGAGCGAGGCAGCGACGGCGGCGCGGCCGTCCTCGAGCAGCATCTTCGCCTGCTGCCCCGCGCTGTGGATCGACGACGGGTTGCCGACGGTGCCGAGCGCGGCGGTGAACGCGGCGAGCGCCTCCGGCAGGATCGGCGTCGTCGCGGCGTGGTCGAGGTAGACCGGCATCTGCACCCCCTGAACGAGCGTTTCCAGGATACTCGTCGGTCCTCGTACCCTTGGTGCCATGCACGAGACGGCGATCGACGAGACCCCGGGGTTCCTCCTGACCGCCGACGTCCCGCGGTTCTCGGTGCGGTCGGCGACGGCGACGGCCGTGTCGGTCGTGGTCGACGGCCGCGGTACGTTCCCGCTGACGCGGTCCGGCGACGTCTGGACGGGTGCCGTGCCGGGAGTCGAACCCGGGGACACGTACCACCTGCTCGTGGACGGTCCCGCCGGTCCGCGCGACGCGTTCGACGCGGAGCGTCCGCTGCTCGACCCGTACGCCCGTGGGATCGTGCGCGGCACCGGACCACGCTGGACGGGTGTCGTGGTCGACGACGCGTTCGACTGGGGCGGGGTGGTCAAGCCGACGACGCCGCTCGACCGGGTCGTCGTCTACGAGGCGAACGTCCGGACCCTGACCGCGACGAACCCCGCCGTCCCGGAGGACCTCCGCGGCACGTACGCCGGCGTCGCCCACGAGAGCACCATCGCGCACCTGCACCGGATCGGCGTGACCACGCTCGAGCTGCTGCCCGTGCACGCCTTCGACACCGAACGGTGGCTGCGGGACGCCGGACGCGAGAACGCCTGGGGCTACAACACGCTCGGGTTCTTCGCGCCGCACGCGGCCCACGCCTCCCGCGGTGCACGGGCCGAGGGTGCCTCCGCGGTGCTGCGCGAGTTCAAGGGCATGGTCCGACTCCTGCACGCCGCCGGGATCCAGGTCGTCCTCGACGTCGTCTACAACCACACCGCAGAAGAGGGCATCGGCGGCCCGACGACCTCGCTCCGGGGCATCGACGGGGCGAACCGCTACCGGTGGACCGCCGACGGCGCCTCGTACTACGACACCACCGGCTGCGGGAACACCCTCGACACCTCGGTCGAGGCCACGGCCGACCTCATCGTCGACAGCCTGCGCTACTGGGCGCGCGAGGTGCAGGTCGACGGGTTCCGGTTCGACCTCATGGCGGCGCTCGGCCGCGACGCCGACCACGTGTTCGACCCGTCGCACCCGCTGCTCGAGCGGATCCGGAACCACCCGGACCTGCAGGACACCCTGGTCATCGCCGAACCGTGGGACGTCGGACCGGACGGGTGGAAGACGGGCTCGTTCGGCGCGCGGACGAGCGAGTGGAACGACGGCTTCCGGAACACCGTGCGGCAGTTCTGGCTCACCGACATCGCCGAGGAGCGACGCCACGGCGCCCCCGCCACCGGCATCGGCGCGCTCGCCGGGGCCCTGACGGGCTCGCGCCACCTCTTCGACACGGCACGCGGGCCGCTCGCCGGCATCAACTTCGTCACCGCCCACGACGGCTTCACCCTGCTCGACCTGGTGTCGTACGACGGCAAGCACAACGAGGCGAACGGCGAGGAGAACCGCGACGGCTCGAACGACAACCGCTCGTTCAACCACGGCATCGAGGGCGACACCGCCGACCGCGGCGTGCGGGCGGCGCGGGGCCGGTCGATGCGGAACCTCGTCGCGACGCTCATGCTCTCCGCGGGCGTGCCGATGCTCACCGCCGGCGACGAGCGGAGCCGGACGCAGCACGGCAACAACAACGCCTACGTCGTGTCCGAGGACCTCACCCCGGTCGACTGGTCGGACGACGAGGACGCCGAGGCCATGACCGAGGCCGTCTCCGCACTCGCACGGCTCCGCGCCGCGCACCCCGCGCTCCGGCCGACCCGGTTCGGCGTCGAGGGACAGGAGACCCCCGGCGCGTCCCGGATGTCCTGGTACGGGCCCGACGGCCACCCGATGACGGCCGAGGGGTGGGACCAGCCGATCCACCGCGCGCTGCAGTACTTCGTCGAGTCGACGCCGGAGCACGAGCCGTTCGACCGCGTCCTCGTGGTGGTGCACGGCAGCGGGCGCACGCGGGACATGACGCTGCCCGTGCGCGAGGACGTGCTCGGGTACCGGCTCGCCTGGTCCAGCGAGAAGCACCGCGACCACGAGCGGCTCCGGCCCGCGGGTCAGGTCTTCACGGCGTACGGGCCGGGCATCCACGTGTTCGAGATCGCCTGACGGCGGCCCGTCCAGGAGGCGCGGGTCGGCTCCGGCACGACGGTCGCGCGGTGCTCCTCCACAGCGCCACGGCGCGCCCGGGTCTCCACGGACGGCACGTTCCGGGGAACGCGGAGGCGCTCGCCGGGTAGCGTCGGCTCCGTGGCCACTGCAGACCGACCCCGCCGACCGAAGATCGGGCGCATCCCGATCACCGAGCTCGCCCCCACGACGCCCAACGGGTTCCCCGGCAAGGCGTTCGACGGCGAGGTGATCACGTTCGGTGCGACCGTCTTCCGCGAAGGGCACGGTGTCATCGGCGCCGACCTCGTCCTCGAACGACCGGACGGCGGCACCAGGACCGTCCCGATGGCGCTCGTCGCCCCGGGCACCGACCGCTACGAAGCGACCGTCCAGGTCGACCACACCGGTGTGTGGACGTGGCACGTCGAGTCCTACGCCGACGACTGGTCGTCCTGGCTGCACGGTGCCCGCCTGAAGATCGCCGCGGGCGTCGACACCGAGGCCACCCTGCTCGACGGGGCGGCGCTCCTCGACCGACTCGCCGACGAGACCGACTCCCCCGCCGCCACGCGTGCTGCGGCGCGCATCCGCGACACCGACCTCGACCCGGCCGAACGACTCGCCGCCGTCGACGACCCGCGCATCACGGGCGAGGTCGAAGAAGCGCCGCTCACCTCGCTCCGGACGCACTCGCCCACGCAGCTGCTCGACGTCGAGCGCACCCGCGCCGGTGTCGGCGCATGGTACGAATTCTTCCCCCGCAGCGAAGGCGCGAAGAAGAACCCCGACGGCTCGTGGAAGAGCGGCGACTTCCGCACCGCGGCACGGCGGCTCCCGGGCGTCGCGCGCATGGGCTTCGACGTGGTGTACCTCCCGCCGATCCACCCCATCGGCACGACCGCGCGCAAGGGTCCGAACAACACGCTCACCCCCGGCCCGCACGATCCCGGCAGCCCGTGGGCCATCGGCGGCCCCGACGGCGGGCACGACGCCATCCACCCGGACCTCGGCACCGAGGACGACTTCCGCGACTTCGTCGAGACGGCGAAGAACACCGGGATGGAGGTCGCGCTCGACTTCGCCCTGCAGTGTTCGCCCGACCACCCCTGGGTCACCGAGCACCCCGAGTGGTTCACGGTGCGCGCGGACGGCTCCATCGCCACGGCCGAGAACCCGCCGAAGCGCTACCAGGACATCTACCCGATCCAGTTCGACACCGACCCCGAGGGGCTCGTCGCCGAGGTCCTGCGGGTCCTGCGCCACTGGATCGCGCTCGGCATCCGCATCTTCCGCGTGGACAACCCGCACACCAAGCCGCTCTGGTTCTGGGAGCGGGTCATCCGCGAGATCCGCGACGAGCACCCCGACACCGTGTTCCTCGCCGAGGCGTTCACGCGCCCGGCGATGATGCGCGCCCTCGCCGAGGTCGGGTTCCAGCAGTCGTACTCGTACTTCACGTGGCGGAACTCGAAGGACGAGATCGCCGACTACTTCGACGAGCTCTCGCACGAGACGAGCGCGTACCTGCGTCCGAACCTGTTCGTGAACACGCCCGACATCCTCACCGAGTACCTGCAGTTCGGCGGCCGCGCCGGGTACAAGATCCGTGCGGCGCTCGCGGCCACCGGTGCGCCGACGTGGGGCATGTACTCCGGGTACGAGCTGTTCGAGGACGTCGCACGCCCCGGCTCGGAAGAGAACATCGACAACGAGAAGTACGAGTACAAGCCGCGTGACTTCGCCCTGGCCGAGGCCGAGGGCGCGAGCCTGGCGCCGTACGTGACGATGCTCAACCGCTTCCGGCAGGCGCACCCGGCGCTCCGCCAGCTCCGGAACCTGCACGTGCACGACGCCGAGGACCCGGCGATCGTCGTGTACTCCAAGCACCTGCCCGGACGGTTCATCCGCTCCGGGCGCGACGACACCGTGATCGTCGTCGCGAACGTCGACCCCCACTCGGCCCGTGAGACCACGGTCCACCTCGACCTCGCCGCCCTCGGCCTCGACCCGGAGCAGGCGTTCGACGTCCGCGACGTCGTCACCGGCCAGCGCTGGGTCTGGGGATCGTCGAACTACGTCCGCCTGGACGCGTTCCAGGAACCCGTGCACCTGCTCGTCGTGGAGGGACCCCACCGATGACCGACACCCACCCCGAGGACGACGCACCGACGGCAGCGCCGAACGACCGGGGGCAGGGGCCGAGCGTTCCGCCGGTGCCGCCGCCTCCGCCGCCCGTGCTGCCCCGCCGCATGCCGGCCGACACCCCGCGCCCGACGCACCCGGCACAGCACGTCGCACCGGAGCCGCCGGCAGCCGGAGGACCGCGTCCGTCCGCCTCCCCGGAGCCTGCGACCCCCCGCTACGAGCCGCGTGTCTCGGCGCCCGGCGAGGACCTGCCCGGTGCACCCCCGGCCCGACGGGAAGCGCCGGACCGCGACGTCGCCGAGTCGGCCACGCTCGCGGGACACGCGTCCGACGCGGCCCATCCGCGGCACGTCACGGTCGAGGCGGTCGAGTCCGTCGAGCGGTCCGCGGCCGCCGGTGACGGCACAGGAGGCGCGACCGGCGTCACGACGTCGGCCGACGCGGGCGACACGGACGGCCCCGGCGACGGGGCGGACGCGCCCACCAGCGAAGGCGGCAGCCCGCTCGCCGCGACGAGCGAGGCGGGGTCGACCCGCGCCTCCCGTCCGACCGACACCGCGCCGGAGACGACCGGCCCGCGTCCCGCCCCCGTCGAGGAGTGGCTCCGCCAGCAGGTCGCCGAGGCCCGCTGGTCCCAGCCCCACGACGTCCTCGGACCGCACCCCGTCGACGGCGGCACGAGCGTCCGGGTGGTCCGCCACCTCGCGACCGCCGTGCGGATCGTCCGACCGGACGGCGACGACGTCGAGCTCACGCACGAGGGCGACGGCCTCTGGGCCGGCGCGACCCCCGGCGAGCTCGGACGGTACCGGGTCGAGGCCGACTACGACCCGGACCCGTCGACCGACAGCGACGACATCACCTGGACGACCGACGACGCGTACCGGTTCCCCCCGACGATCGGCGAGCTCGACCTGCACCTCTTCGGCGAGGGCCGTGACGAGCAGCTGTGGCACCACCTCGGCGCGCACGTCACCACGGTCGACGGCGTGGACGGCGTCTCGTTCACGCTCTGGGCCCCGCGGGCGACCGCAGCCCGGGTGATCGGTGACTTCGAGGGCTGGGAAGGCCGCACCACCGCGATGCGTCGCCTGACCGACCTCGGTGTCTGGGAGCTGTTCTGGCCCGGCGCCCTCGTCGGTCAGCGGTACAAGTTCCAGCTCCTCACCGACTCCGGCTGGGTGGAGCGGGCCGACCCGTTCGCCCGGCGGACCGAGGTCCCGCCGCTGACCGCCTCCGTGATCGACGAGTCGCACCACGAGTGGTCCGACGGCGACGCGCAGTGGATGGAGCACCGGGCACGGACGACCACGCACGACCGTCCGATGAGCGTCTACGAGGTCCACCTCGGTTCGTGGCGTCCGGGGCTGTCCTACCCCGAGGTCGCCGACCAGCTCATCGGCCACGTCCAGTACACGGGCTTCACCCACGTGCAGTTCCTGCCGCTCGCCGAACACCCCTTCGGCGGATCGTGGGGCTACCAGGTCACGGGCTACTACGCCCCGACGGCCCGGTTCGGCTCCCCCGACGACCTCCGGTACCTCGTCGACCGCCTGCACTCCGCCGGCATCGGCGTGATCATGGACTGGGTCCCCGGGCACTTCCCGAAGGACGAGTGGGCCCTGGCGAAGTTCGACGGCTACGCGCTGTTCGAGCACCCGGACCCCCGTCGTGGCGAGCAGCTCGACTGGGGCACGTACGTGTTCGACTTCGGGCAGCCGCAGGTCCGCAACTTCCTCGTCGCGAACGCGCTCTACTGGCTCGAGGAGTTCCACATCGACGGGCTCCGCGTGGACGCCGTCGCCTCGATGCTCTACCTCGACTACTCGCGCACCGAGTGGCTGCCGAACATCCACGGCGGACGCGAGAACCTCGAGGCGATCTCCTTCCTGCAGGAGACGAACGCCACCGCGTACAAGCGCTACCCGGGCATCGTGATGATCGCCGAGGAGAGCACCTCGTGGCCGGGCGTCACGCAGCCGACCAGCGCGGGCGGTCTCGGGTTCGGCCAGAAGTGGAACATGGGCTGGATGCACGACACCCTGCAGTACATCGAGCGCGACCCGGCGTACCGCAGCTACCACCACGACGAGATCACCTTCTCGTTCGTGTACGCGTTCAGCGAGCAGTTCACCCTGCCGATCAGCCACGACGAGGTCGTGCACGGCAAGGGATCGCTCTACGGCAAGATGCCCGGCGACGAGTGGCAGAAGCTCGCGAACGTGCGGGCATACCTCGCGTTCATGTGGGCGCACCCCGGCAAGCAGCTGCTCTTCATGGGGCAGGAGTTCGCCCAGCCCAGCGAGTGGTCCGAGGCGCGCGGGCTGGACTGGTGGCTCCTCGACGACCCGGGGCACCGCGGTATGCAGGACCTCGTGTCCTCGCTCAACCGGGTGTACCGCGAGACGCCGGCGCTCTGGACGCACGACGCCACGGCCGACGGCTTCGAGTGGATCGAGGGTGGCGACGCACCGCACTCGACGCTCGGGTTCCTGCGGAAGGACGGCGACGACCGGCTCGCGGTGTTCGTGAACTTCTCCGGCGTGCCGGTCGAGCGACGCTTCGGGTTGCCGGCGGCCGGTGCCTGGCACGAGGTCCTCAACACCGATGCCGCGGAGTACGGCGGGTCGGGCGTGGGCAACCTCGGCGTGGTCACGGCCGAGGACACCCCGTGGGCGGGGCGTCCGGCGTCCGCGCACCTCGTGGTGCCGCCGCTCGGCGCGGTCTGGCTGAAGCTGGCGCGCTAGCCCCGCGCACACGACGGACAGGAGGCGCGGTGCCGGCTGGCACCGCGCCTCCCGTCCGTCGTGCGGTCGCGTCCCGATCGCGACCACGACCGCGGCGCAGAACCACGGTGTGGAACCACGAAACCGACGTCGAACCAGGGTGCGACCGTGGTTCGACGTCGGTTTCGTGGTTCGACGCCTGCGCCGGCGCGCCTGGCGCGCCTGGCGCGCCAGGCGCGCCCCACGCC
Source organism: Curtobacterium sp. NPDC086286 (assembly GCF_044746255.1). Lineage (NCBI taxonomy): Bacteria > Bacillati > Actinomycetota > Actinomycetes > Micrococcales > Microbacteriaceae > Curtobacterium > Curtobacterium sp. NPDC086286. The sequence goes on along the minus strand of NZ_JBIVBW010000001.1, from coordinate 461,192 downwards.
GACGCGTTGGCGCTCAGTACAGCGCGCTCGCCAGACGCCGGCGCGCGGCGACCACGCGCGGGTCCTCGGTGCCGATCAGCTCGAAGTACTCGACGAGCCGCACGCGGAGCGCCTCGCGCTCGTCCCCGAACACCGTCGGGACGAGGTCGAGCAGCCGGCCGAACGCGTCGTCGACGTGCCCGCCCGAGATGTCGAGGTCGGCGACCGCGAGCTGCGCCTGCACGTCGGAGGTCCCGGCGGCCGCAGCAGCCCGGATGTCGTCGGCGGTGCGGCCGTTCAGCCGGTCGAGCAGCGACACCTGTGCGAGCCCGGCGACGGCCATCTGGTCGTGCGGGTCCTGCGCGATCGCGGTCTTGTACTCGTGGATCGCGGTGGCGTAGTCGCCCTGCTCGATCGCGTCGTACGCGGCCTGGTGGTGCGGCGGCAGCGGCTCCGGCTCGGGCTCGCCCTGCTCGACGGCGTCGGCCGCGGCCGCTCCGTCGACCGTGACGCGGCCGGAGACACCGTTCTCGGCGGCTGCTGCGAGGACCTGCTCGTAGACATCGCGGACCTGCGCCTCGGGCAGCGCACCGACGAAGAGCCCGAGGGGGCGTCCGCCGATGAGCGCGGCCACGGTCGGGATCGACTGCGCCTGGAACGCCTGCACGAGCTGCGGGTTCGTGTCGGCGTCGACCTTGGCGAGCAGCACACGGCCGTCGTACTCGGCGGTGAGCTGCTCGAGGATCGGCGAGAGCTGCTTGCACGGCCCGCACCACTCGGCCCAGATGTCGACGATCACGGGGACGATCGTGGAGAGCTGCAGGACGTCCTGGAAGGTCTGGTCGGTCACGTCGAGGACGAGCGACGGGACGGTCAGGTCGGCACCGGTCTCGCTGCCGGGAGCACCGGCGGCGACGCCGGACCCGGGGCCGCCGGCAGCGGCCCCGCCGGGCTGGGGCGGCCGCTGGGCGCGGTCCACCAGGGACGACAGGTCGACGGCTCCGCGGAGACCGGACGGGGTCGGGGGGACGTTGGTCATTGCACCTCACTCGCTGCTGTCAGGCCCTGCGTGAACCCGAGCAGGACCACTTTGTCATCGGTGCCCACCGGGGGCACGTAGAAGAGCAGCTGCACGCCGTAGGTCGCGCTGATGCCCTTCGTGCTGGAGTCGACACCGGAAAGCGCCTTCACAGCACCCTCGGTGTTCACCTCGGCGCCGGCCGCGGTCGGCGTGACCTTCTCGACCTCGTTCAGGTCGGCGGACACGAGCGCTCCGGCACCGTCCGTCGCGATCGCCACGGCGCTGTCGTCGGGGACCTCGGACGAGTACTCGATCTTCGCGGTGTCCGGCAGCGACTCGGACTTCTTGTCCTTGTAGGCCTTGCCGATGGTCGACCGGAGGCCGTCGCCGTCCGCCTGGAACAGCGACGCGTACGAGCTGTCCTTGTCCTTCGAGAGGATGTCGCCGTACGCCTTCGCGATCTCGTCGGGTGCGATGGCGAGCAGCTTCGTGTTCGACGCGAGCAGGGCGGCACCGATCGACGTGGGCGCGAGGCTCGGGATCTTCGCCGCGGCCTCGAGCGAGACGTCGTAGGCGACCTTGTAGTCGTCGCGGGCGGAGTCCTGCACGAGCGTCAACGCCTGCGGGGCCGACTTCGCGTCGCAGTCCTCGGCGACGACCGCGAACACGGTGCGCGGCCACGAGTCGGTCTGCTGCGGCAGCGCCACGCACACCTGCTCCCCCGAGATCGTCGGCGGGGCGTCGACGTCCGAGTCCTTGCCGCGGATCGTGTAGTTCGCCGCGCGCAGGTCGAGGGCCGCACCGGTGAAGCGCTGCTCGGCGAGCTTCGCGTCGCGAGCGTCGTCGGCACGCTTCGCCACGTACGCGACCCGCTGGACGATCCGGGTGATCTGCTGCTTCGTGGCGGCGGTCGGCTCGGTCTGCGCAGCCGTCCCGGTCGCCGTCGCGGTGGGCGTCGGGCTGGCCGCGGACGCCCCCTGCGGCCAGTAGTCGGACGAACAGCCGGCGAGACCGAGGGCCCCGACGAGCAGGACCGGGATCGCCACGAACGCCCGGCGCCCGCGACGACCGCGGACCGGTACCTGGGCGCCGGCGGCCGCGGCACGGCGCGAAGCACGCACGCGCGGCGGACGGGAGCCCCCGCTGCGGCGGCGGGGTCCACGGCCACGACGCTGGTGCACGAACGCCCAGACGAGCAGGACGATGCCGCCGACGAGGAACACGCCACCGGCGACGAGGAGCGGACCGACCGACGGCGTCGCGGTGTCACGCGGCCACGTGACCGAGACGTCGCTCGGTGCCGCGGTCGTGCCGTCGCCGACGATGATCACGCTGACGTCCTCGGGCAGACGGACGGTGAACTGTCCGGCGCTGTCGTACTCCTGGTACCAGAGGTCGCTTCCCGCGGGGTCCGGCACGGTGGACTCGGAGCCGGTCGTGCGGCCGACGAGCTTCGCCTGCTCGGCGTCGAACCGCATCGTCGTGTGCTTCGCGTCGCCGATCCAGGCGTCGACGTCGCTCGTCTTGCCGTAGGCCGCGAACACCTTGCCCGAGCCGGAGACGTTGATGCGCTGGTAGCCGGGGTTGGCGTTGAGCGTCGAGCCCGGGATCACGGTGACCGGGGCGGAGCTCTTCGAGGACGATGCCGCGACGAGCGACGACGGTGGCTCGAACACGGTCCGCTGGCCGACCGCGAGGGCGACGAGCAGCAGCCCGATGACGAAACTGACGATCGCCAGGACGAATCGCACGGATCTTCTCCCTACCGCGCCGGGGTGGGGGTGTCGGCGCGCGAATCAGCGCTCCAGGATAGCGAGGGAGTCTGGACGGCGCATCCCCCACCGCTGTCCGCGGTCACAGCCCACCGTCTCCGCACGCCACTACAATCGTGCCGGGCCTTCCCTGCGCCCTCCGCCGAGCACCCAGGAGCGAACACGTGGCGAACGACGAGGCAGAGTTCGGGACCGAGCTGCGCGGGTACCGCCGCGAAGACGTGGACCGCTCGCTGAACGATCTGCGCCGCGAGCTCATCAAGTCGAACAACGACCGGGCCGACGCCGCGAAGGAGATCCGCCTCCTGCAGGCGCGCGTCTCCGAGCTGCAGGGCGAGCTCGACGAGGCCGGCACCCCCACGTACAGCGGACTCGGCACCCGTCTCGAGTCGACCCTCCGCGTCGCCGAGGAACAGTCCACGCGGCTCATCAGCCAGGCCGACATCGACGCGCAGCGGCTCCGTGCCTCGAGCCGTGCCGAGGCCGACCGCACCCTGCGCGAGGCGCAGGACGAAGCCCGCGACACGCTCGAGGACGCCCGCACCCGGTCGACGAACGAGCTCACCCGTGCCCGCGCCGAGTCGGCCGACACCGTCGAACGCGCCCGCGCCGAGGCCGGGCTCCTGACGCAGGATGCCCGCAACGAGGCCGCCGCCATCCGCGGTGCCGCCGTGACCGAGGCGGCCGAGGTCCGCTCGGTCGCGATCCGCGAGACGAACGCGCTGCGCGCCCAGGTCGAGCACGAGGTCGCCGAGCTCCGCGAGATCACCCAGCGCGAGTCCGCCGAGGCCCGTCGCGCCGCCGCCGACCTCGACCGCGAGACCGAGCACCGCCGCAGCGTGTTCGAGGCCGACCACGCCCGCCGTGTCGAGGACCTCGACCGCGACGAGACCACCCGCCGCGACGCCCTCGAGCGCGAGATCGCCGAGGGTCGCGCCGCCTGGCACCGTGAACGCGACGACGAGCAGCAGGCCCACGCGCTCGAGCTCGAGACCGGGCGCGCCGACCTCGCCGCCGAGGTCGACCGCCGTCGCGCCGAGCTCGACACCGAGCTCGGCGACCGCCGCCGTGTCCTCGACGAGGAACTCGCGGCCGCCCGCGCAGAGTGGGACCGCGAACTCGCCTCGGCCCGCGCCGCGCTCGAACAGGAGATCGAGGCGGCACGAGCCCAGCTCCGCGTCGACGAGGAGCAGACCCGCACCGAGAACGCCCGGCTGGTGCAGGAGACCGCGGACCGCATCGCCCGCGAACTCGACGAGCATGCGACGCGCATCGAGCGGGAGCGCGCCGAGGCCGAGGCGACCGCGGAACGCGCCGCCCGCGAGCACGAGAACGAACTCGACGCCCGCCGCGAACGCGAGCACGCCGAGGTCGACACCGAGATCGCCGACCGCCGCACCGCCGAGCTCGGCACGCTCGAGGCCGAGCGCACGGCACTCCGGCAGGAGATCGACACGGCCCGTGCCGACCTCACCCGCGAGCGCGACGAGGTCCGTGCCGAGATCGCCCGCGAACGCGACGAGGCCCGCACGACCCTCGAGTCAGAACTCGCCGCCCGACGTGACGACGCCGAGCAGGACTACCTGCAGAAGCACCACGACACCGTCACCGAGACGCAGAAGTACCTCGACGAGGCGAACCTGCAGCTCGCCGAGGCGACGCGCCGCGCGACCGAGGCACGCGAACGGGCCGAGCGCCTCCAGCAGGAGGCCGACGACCTCGAGCGCTCCAGCACCTCGGACGCGCAGGAGCACGCGCGCACGATCGTCGCGGACGCCCAGGACCGCGTGCACAAGATGATCGCCGACGCCGAGGAGCGCACCGCCGGCATCATCGCCGAGTCCGAGGACCGCCTCGCGGCCATCCGGACCGAGCGCGATGCCGTCGCCGGCTACCTCGAGAACCTCCGCGGGGTCCTGACCAACGCGACCGGCCTGCTCGGCACGGCACCGTCGGTCGACGCCGCCGAGCCGGCGGAGCTCGTCATCGAGCCCGACGACGAGTCGGTCACCGACGACGCGACGGTCACCGACGACGAGGACGCGACCACGCGCTGAGCGTCGGCCGGTCCAGGAGGCGCGACCCGCGCCTCCTGGACCGGCCCGCGTCGTCGACGCGACGCGTCCCCCGCGACCCGGCCCGTCCGTCAGTCGGTGACGTGCGTCGGCAGCGGTGCGCTGCCCGGCACGACGAGGTCCGCGATCGCGTCGAGCACGATCCGGACGTACTTCTCCCCCACCCAGAGGTGCTTCGCCCCCTCGACCGGGACGACACGGACGTTCGGCGCGATGGCGAACCGACGTGCCGCCTCCTCCGGCTGCAGGAAGTCGTCGTGCTCGGGGACGAGGGCCACGACGGGGACGGACACCTCCGCCCAACGGGCGAGTTCGTCGTCGGTGGTGCGGTGCAGCGGCGGCGAGAGCAGGACGACACCGGCGACCCGGCCGGCCTCGACGTGCTCGAGCGCGTGCTTGAGGATCACCTCGGTGCCGAACGACCACCCGACGAGCCACGGTGTCGGCAGACCGCGGTCGGCGACGTCCGTGACGGCGGCGCGCAGGTCGAACCCCTCGGAGACGCCGTCGCCGAAGACGCCCTCGGACGTACCGCGCGGGGACGTCACCGAACGGAAGTTGAACCGGAGCACCGCGATGTCCGCGAGGGCCGGGAGCCGGGCCGCCGCCTTCTTCAGCACGTGCGAGTCCATGAAGCCGTGCGCGGTCGGCAGCGGGTGCAGCGTGACGATCGTGCCGCGAGCAGCGTGCTCCAGCGGCTCGGCGAGCTCTCCGACCAGGGTGAGGTGGTCGTCCGTGACGAGCTCGATGTCGGTGCGTCGGGCCGGCAGCTCGGTGTTCGACCGGATCTCGGTGGTCATGCGATGCTCCAGCAGTGGTTGTGCCAGTGGCGGCGGGACGCCAGGTCGGCCTCGTCTCCGAGGACCCCGTCTGCACGCCAGACGACGACGTGCGCCACGCCGGGCAGCACCGTGCCGCCGCAGCCCGGGCAGATGTACTCCTTCTGCGCCGAGGCGGCGGAGATGGGCTGCACGAGGTACTCACGGCCGCGACGCACCTCGGTGCGCTTCCACGAGCTCATCATCCGGTCGAGACCGGTCGGCTCGTCGTCCTGCTCGGGACCGCGGCCCCGAGGGCGTCGCGGCCGGTTGCTCCGCGGCACCTGCGTTCAGCCGATCAGTACCAGTTGTTCGCGACGCTGTGGCCCCAGGCACCGCACGGCGTGCCGTAGACGCCGGAGATGTAGTTGAGGCCCCAGGTGATCTGCGTCGCCGGGTTCGTCTGCCAGTCAGCGCCGGCCGTGGCCATCTTGCTGCCGGGGAGCGCCTGCGGGATGCCGTAGGCACCGCTCGGGTTGTACGCGTTCACGCGCCAGCCCGACTCCTTGTTCCAGAGCGAGACGAGGCAGTTGTACTGGTCGGTCCCCCAGCCGCGCGCGGCCACCATCTCCTGCGCGATGGCCTGGGCGCTGCCCGGGTCCGGCGTCGCAGCGGTCGCCGCGAGGGTGTTCGAGGCGCTCACCGAGGCGGTCTCGTCCGTGGCGGTGTCCGCGTCGGCATCCGTGGTCTCGGTCTCGGTCTTCGGCTTCTCGACGACCTTGGGCTTCGGGAGCGTCACGCCGTACGCGTCGCGGGAGACGTCGAACGCGGCGTAGGTGCCGTGCGCCGTGTACTCCTGCGGGGCCGCCGGCGCCTTGACGAGCACCGGAGCGGAGACCGCTGCCTGGGCCACGTCGGGCTGCAGCGGGTTGAACAGCGAGCCGACGACGATGCCGGACACCGCGAAGAAGGACAGCACCGGCACTGCAGCGCGCTTGCGCACGAAGGTGTTCATGCTCTGCGGGGACGACGACGGCTTCGCGGCTGCGGCGACGGCGCGGGCACGACGCTGCTTGACGATGCGGGGGTCGGCAGGGGTGGCGGGCACCGCGTGGGCGACCGACGCCTGCGCGTCCGTCGTGTCCGACACGCGGTTCGCCGCGACCGACTTGGGGGCGACGGCCGGAGCGGTCGGCACCGATGCCGTGACTACCGTCGGGTTCGCCGGGAGGACCGAGTTCTCCGCCGTGCGGGTTCGGTTCAGTGCCGCGCGGCGCTCACCGGCGGCCGTGAGGCCGAGGTGCTCGCGGGTATCGCGGTCGGAGCTGATGTCTGCCGTGTGCCTGCCCATGAGTTCGACCAGGATAACGGAACGATCACGGAAAGCGAAGCACCCGCCACCAGCGCGTCGTCAGCGGACAGCGAGCATGACCTCGACGACGGCGTCGAGCAGCGCGTCGACCTGCGCTTCGCGGTAGCCGCCGTGCTTGGGTCGGAAGACGATCGAGCGGACCTCGGTCAGGCTGAGCGGCTTGCCGTCGCGGAAGTAGCCCTCGAGCCGCTTCGCGAAGGCGTCGACGTCCTTCGGGTGGTACCCGGTGCCGAGGAAGCTGACGCGACCGAACCGCTGCCCGTCCGGACGCTCGAGACGCGCCACGACGTCGGAGGCCTTCGACCGGGCTTCGGCGTACCAGGCCTTCTGCCCGATGTCCGCGATCTCCCGCTCGCGCTCGCGAGCCGCGAAGGCGTCCTCGAGCCGTTCGAGTGCGGCGTCGACGTGTGCGGTGGAGTAACCGCCCTTGCGCATCGAGAAGGCGGTGGCCCGGATCTTCGCGGCCTCGATCGCCGGAGCGGTGTCGTTCGCCGTGTAGGCGCGGCGGGCGTCCTCGAGGAAGCGCTCGACCTCGTCGACGTCGTATCCGAGGGCGGAGCGGTCTGCGTTCGGGAAGGTGGTGGCCACGGCGACATTCTGCCAGGACCGGACCATGGTGTGACCTGGACGCGCTGGGGCGTGGGCCAGGGGTCCGTTCAGTGGTTGACGACGAGGTACAGCACGTAGGCGACGGCGGCGGACGGCAGGATGCTGTCGATGCGGTCGAGGAGTCCACCGTGCCCGGGCAGGAACGACGAGATGTCCTTGATGCCGAGGTCGCGCTTGATCATCGACTCGGTGAGGTCGCCGAGCGTGGCGGATCCGGAGATGAGCACGCCGAGGATGATGCCCGTCCACCAGGGCAGCCCGAGCATGAGCCACGAGACGAGGATGCCGACGATGATGCTGGCGGCGACCGAGCCGGCGAAGCCCTCCCACGTCTTCTTCGGGCTGATCCGCGGCGCCATCGGGTGCTTGCCGAGGTTGAGCCCGGTGGCGTACGCGCCGGTGTCGACCGCGACGACCACGAGGATGAAGCCGATCACCCAGAGCTGTCCGCTGGGCTGTGCCGCCAGCAGCACGACGCAGGCGCCGAGGAGCGTGATGTAGGCCTGCACGAACAAGCCGTTCGTGAGGTCCCGCACCACGTTCCCCGCGGCCGGCTTCGGACGCGCGATCGCGACCTCGACCAGGCGCCAGAGGCTGATGAACACGATGCCGCCGAGGAGCGTGAACAGCGCCGGGATCTGACCGCCGATGAACGCCGCCGGCACGATCGCCACACTGACGATGACGCTCGGGATGCGCGGCACGTCGCGCCCGGCGAACCGCATGGCGCTCGCGAGCTCGTAGACGCCGACGCCGAGCAGGAACGCCCCGACGACCATGAACGACGGCTTCCAGATGAGCAACGAGCCGAGCATCACGACCGCGAACGCCAGGGCGATCCCGATCGCGGCCGGCAGGTTGCGTCCGGTGCGCGCCGTCAGCGCCTCGTTGCGGGCGCCGAAGTCGGCCTTCCGCTGCCGGAGCTGCGCCTCGAAGTCGGTGCGTGCGGCTCGTGCGCGCGCGTCGAAGTCCTGACGCAGCCCCTTGGCGGAACGCTTCTCTGCTGTGGGGCGGTCACCGCCCTGGTCCGGACGGTGCATCAGACCTCGAGGAGTTCGGCTTCCTTCTTCTTCAGCGAGTCGTCGATCTGGTCGACGTGCTTCTTCGTCAGGGCTTCGAGGTCCTTGTCGCCACGGGAGATCTCGTCGTCGGAGATCTCGCCCTTGAGCGCGTCGAGGTCGTCCTTGGCCTTGCGGCGGATGTTGCGGATGACGACCTTGTGGTCCTCGCCCTTGCTCCGGACGAGCTTGACGAACTCCTTGCGTCGGTCCTGCGTGAGCTCCGGGATCGTCACGCGGACGATGTCACCGTCGTTCGTCGGGCTGGCGCCGAGGTTCGGGAACGTCGCGATCGCGCGCTCGATCTCCTTGAGCGCCGTCTTGTCGTACGGCGTCACGATGAGCGTGCGGGCCTCGGGGGTCTGCAGCGACGCGAGCTGCGCGAGCGGCGTCGGCGTGCCGTAGTACTCGACCGGGATCTTCTGGAAGAGCGCCGCGTTGATGCGGCCGGTGCGGACGGTCGAGAAGTCGTCCTTGGCGACCTCGACCGCCTTCGCCATCTTCTCGGTGGCTTCGGTCAGGACATCACTGATCACGGTGTTACTCCTTCGGTACTGGCGTCGAGTCTAGTCAGCGGACGGGGTCAGTTGCTGACCACCGTGCCGATGCGCTCGCCCCGGATCGCGGCGGCGACGTTGCCGTCGCCCTCCATGCCGAAGACGTGCATCGGCATGCCGTTGTCCATGCAGAGTGAGAACGCGGTGGCGTCGACGACCTTGAGACCCTTCAGGAGCGCGTCCTGGTAGGTGACGTGATGGAGCTTCTCCGCCGTGGCGTCCTTCTTCGGGTCCGCCGTGTAGACGCCGTCGACGCCGTTCTTGGCGACGAGGACCTCTTGTGCGTCGATCTCGAGGGCACGCTGCGCGGCGACCGTGTCGGTCGAGAAGTAGGGCAGGCCCGCCCCGGCACCGAAGATGACGATGCGCCCCTTCTCGAGGTGCCGCTCGGCGCGCCGCGGGATGTACGGCTCGGCGACCTGGGTCATGCTGATCGCCGACTGCACCCGCGTGGCGGCTCCGGCCTGCTCGAGGAAGTCCTGCAGCGCGAGGGCGTTCATGACCGTCCCGAGCATGCCCATGTAGTCGGCCCGCCCGCGGTCCATGCCCCGCTGGGAGAGCTCGGCGCCGCGGAAGAAGTTCCCGCCGCCGACGACGATCGCGACCTCGACCTCCTGCGCGGCGACCGCGATCTCCTTCGCGATCGTGCTGATGACGTCCGGGTTCACACCGAGCGAACCGGCACCGAACGCCTCCCCCGACAGCTTCAGCAGGACCCGGCGGCGTCCGGTCTTCTCGTTCGTCATGTGGTCGCACCCTTCGTCGAATGTCTCGTGGGAATCTACCCGGCCGCAGCCGGTCCGGCGGAGGCGGGTCGCGCCTCCAGTCGGTGCTCGCGCGTGTCGGCGCGCGAAAACGGGGCCCGGAACCTGGTGGTTCCGAGCCCCGTCACGGGTTCGTTACGCGCCGACCTTGACGCGGGCGAAGCCCTGGATCGTGATGCCGGCGTTCTCGGCGGCCTTCGCGACGGACAGCTTGTTGTCCTTCGCGTAGTCCTGGTCGAGGAGCGCGACCTGCTTGCGGTAGGCGTTGAGGCGACCCTCGACGATCTTCGGCAGGGCGGCCTCGGGCTTGCCCTCCTCGCGCGTGATCGCCTCGACGGTCGCGCGCTCCTTCTCGATCGCCTCGGCCGGGATCTCGTCCCGCGTGAGGTAGGTCGGGTTCGCGAACGCGACGTGCTGCGCGATGGAACGGGCCTCGGCCGCGTCGGAGCCCGAGTAGGCGATGACGACGGCGATCTGCGGCGGGAGGTCCTGGCTGGTCTTGTGCAGGTAGACCTCGAACGCGTCGCCCTCGACACGGGTGACCGTGCGGAGCGCGAGCTTCTCACCGAGGGCGGCAGCGGCCTCGTCGATGACCTCGGCGACCGTCTTGCCGTCCAGCGGCGCAGCGTTGCCGGCCTCGACGTCGGCGGCACCGGCGGCGGCGACCGCGGCGACGACCTTGTCGGCGAGGGTGGTGAACTTCTCGTTCTTCGCGACGAAGTCGGTCTCGCTCGCGAGCTCGACGACGGTCGCGGCGCCACCGTCGGTCGACGCGACGACGACACCCTCGGAGGTCGCACGGTCGTCGCGCTTGGCGACGGCCTTCGCGCCCTTGATGCGGAGCAGCTCGACGGCCTTGTCGTAGTCGCCGTCGGCCTCGACGAGCGCGTTCTTCGCGTCCATCATGCCGGCCCCGAGGTCCTCGCGGAGCTTCTTCACGTCAGCAAGGCTGTAGTTGGCCATTGACTGGAGTCCTTTCTGGACTGAGCGTTTGTGGAGAGTGGAGCAGGGGCGCCGGACCGATCGACCCGACGCCCCCGATGGTCACTCGGCGGGGGTGGTCTCCGCAGCGGCCTCGGCCTCGGCCGTCGGCTCTGCGTTCTTCGCGTCGTCGGCGATCGGCTCGCCGATCTCCTTCGCGGCGACCTGCGCGTCAGCGTCGTTCTCTTCGACCGGGGTCTCGGCCTCGGCAGCGGCGGGCGTCGCGGTCGCAGCCGCCGGCGCGGCGGTCTCGCCACCGAGGAGCTCCTGCTCCCACTCGGCGAGGGGCTCGGCCGCAGCCTCGTCGTCGCCACCGTTGTGGCGGGTCTTCAGGCCCTCGGCCGCGGCGTCGGCGACGATGCGGGTGAGGAGACCGACGGAGCGGATCGCGTCGTCGTTGCCCGGGATCGGGTACGTGATCTCGTCGGGGTCGCAGTTGGTGTCGAGGATGCCGATGATCGGGATACCGAGCTTCTGCGCCTCGTCGACGGCGAGGTGCTCCTTCTTGGTGTCGACGATCCAGAGCGCGCTCGGGGTCCGCGTGAGGTTGCGGATACCACCGAGGGTCTTGTGGAGCTTGTCCAGCTCGCGCTTCTTGATGAGGAGCTCCTTCTTGGTGAAGCCCTTCGTCGTGTCGTCGAAGTCGATCTCCTCGAGCTCCTTCATGCGCGCGAGGCGCTTGGAGACCGTCTGGAAGTTCGTGAGCAGACCGCCGAGCCAACGCTGGTTGACGTACGGCTGGCCGACGCGGGTCGCCTGCTCGGCGATGGAGCCCTGGGCCTGCTTCTTGGTGCCCACGAAGAGGATCGTGCCACCGTGCGCGACCGTCTCCTTGACGAAGTCGTACGCGCGGTCGATGAAGGCCAGCGACTGCTGCAGGTCGATGATGTGGATGCCGGAGCGCTCGGCGAGGATGAATCGCTTCACCTTCGGGTTCCACCGACGGGTCTGGTGTCCGAAGTGGACGCCGCTGTCGAGCAGCTGGCGGATGGTGACGACGGCCATGTGCCGTCCTCCTTCTGTCTTCTCGGCGCGCAGCCGTGCTCTCGCACGTCGCTGCGGACCTGTTGCGGTTGTGTCGATCACGACCGTCGGTCGTGGTCCCTGGTGCCCTGGCACGCGACCGCCCGCTCGTGAGAGCGAGACCGATGGTCGGGTGCCGCGCCGGTGACGGCGCTGTGGACACGCGAAGTCAGCGCGCCGGAGCGCACTGCTGATCAGATGCTAGCAGACGGTGGACGCACAGGAGGCGGGGGGGGGGGGGGGGCCCCCCCCCCCCCCCCCGGGGGGGGGGGGGGGGGGGCGGGGGGGGCGGGGGGGGGGGCGGGGCCCCCCCCGGGGGGCGGGCCCCCCCCCGCCGGCGGGGGCGCGGGGGGGGCGGGGGGGGGGGCGGGGGCGGGCGGGGGCCCGCGGGGGGGGGGGGGGGGGCGCCCCCCCCCCCCCCCCCCGCGCCTCCTGTGCATGCGTCCGTCACCGCGCGGGCCGAGGTCGCACGTTCTGCCGTCCCTGCCTCGAGCGCGCGGCAGTTCGTGCGACCTCGGCGACCCACGTGCGGCGTGTTGCGCGACCTCGGCGGGCCCGTCAGGCGGCCGGGGACTCCATGGTGGCGACGGTGCCCGTCGCACCCGGGTGCTCGTAGTGCGCACGCACCAGGATCGGACGGTGGTCGGAGATGCCCGCGGGCAGGGTCTCCACGCCGGCGATGTGCAGCCCCACGCTCGTGGCGAAGTCGAAGTGCCCCGTGAACTTGCGGTAGCGCAGGTACGTCGGCTGGTCGGAGAGCGACAGCGCGAACCCGTGCTGCTCGATCTTCCGGCGCAGGTTCGTCTGGAACCAGGGGTAGTTGAAGTCGCCGACCATGATCGCCGGGGCGTCGTTCGAGAGCTCGCGGACGAACTGGTGCGCTGCCTCGATCTGCTTGCGGCGCAGCGAGTTCGTGGCGGTGAGGGGTGAGGCGTGGAAGGACGCGACGATGACCTCGGCGTCGACCTCCTTGTCGCGCAGGTGCATGGCGATCAGGCGCTCGTGCGCGGGCGCGAGGACCCGGTCGTGCAGCGACTTCTGCAGGGAGTGGATGCTGAAGTCCTCGACCTCGAACCGGTCGTCGCGCTTGTAGATCGCGAGGCCGAGCCGGTTCGCCTTGGTCGACGCGGCGAGGGAGAGGCCGGCGATCGAGGGGGCGAGGTCGTTGCTGTCGCACTCCTGCACGCAGATGACGTCGGCCTGGGACGCTTCAGCCAGGGAGGCGAGCTCGCCGTTCGCGGTGTGCTCGCGGAGGTTGTAGCTGACGACGCGCAACCCGGTCGGTTCCACGGCCGTCTCGGCTGTGATCGTCCCCTGCTGCTCTGGCGCGGCCATGCTGCCTTCCTGTTCCGGGCGTTTCCGGTCGCCCTGCCGCGGCAACCGTACTCGGCGTTCGCGGACTGTTGCTGAGACTGTAGCGCGGCCTCGGTTTCGTGCGTGTGACCGCGGGGAAAACGGACGATGCGCGCTCAGGCCCGGACGCGACGGGCGGGGCGGACGGTCTCGCCGGCTGTACGGCTCATCAGGACGCCCTCGATGCAGGCGACGACGAGCAGGGCGGCGATCACCCAGAACGCGGCGTCGTACGGACCGGATCCGCCGAGGCCCGAGGCGGCCCGGATGACCACGGCGCCGACCGCGACACCGAACCCGGCGGCGGTCTGCTGCAGGGTCGACGAGAGCGTGTTCGCCGGGGTCATGTCCGCCTGCTCGACGTCGGCGAACGCGATGGTGTTGTAGGCCGTGAAGCCCACCGACCGCGCCGCACCACTGACGACGAGGAGCACGGCGAGGAGCCAGAACGGGGTGTCCTCGGTCATGAACACCATCGCGACGACGCTCAGCGCCGCGACCGCGCTCGACACGATGATCACCGGCCGGTACCCGAACCAGCGCAGGAACGGCGTCGTCATGGGCTTGATGCCGAGGTTGCCCACGAAGACCCACAGCACGGCGGACCCGGCGAGCACGGCGCTCCACCCCCACGCGTCCTGGAACAGCAGCGGCAGGACGAACGGCACGGCGGAGACGGCCAGGCGGAACAGGCTGCCGCCGGCGTGCGACACCCGGAAGGTCTCGAGCCGGAACGAGTCGAGCCCCATGATCGGGTGCGGCGCCCGACGGAAGTGCCAGATCGCCAGCCAGCAGCCGACCGCCCCGACGACGCCGGAGAGCACGACCGCCAGCACGGGCACGCGGTCCAGGGCGAGCAGGGACGCCATGACCACGAGCGACCCGAGGCCGAAGCAGGCGAGCAGCGACCCGAACCAGTCGAACGGCACCCGCTCGGACGCCCGCTCCTGCGGCACGAGGACGAGCGCGGCGACGAACGCGATGACCCCGAGCGGGATGTTGATGAGGAAGATCCAGTGCCACGTCAGGGTGTCGACGAGCACGCCGCCCACGAACGGCGCGATGATCGGCGCGGCGAGGGCGGGCCAGGTCAGGATCGCGATGGCCGTGACGAGCTGCTCGCGTCCGGCGCTCCGCAGGACGACGAGCCGCCCGACGGGGACCATCAGCGCGCCGCCGAGCCCCTGCACGATGCGCCAGATCGTCAGGTCGACGAGCCCGGTGGAGAGGGCGCACAGACCCGACGCCACGGTGAACAGGACGATCGCGCCGGCGAAGACCGTCCGCGAGCCGATCCGGTCGGTCAACCATCCGCTCACGGGGATGAACACCGCGAGGGTGACCAGGTACGCCGTGATCGCCACGCCGATGGCCGCCGAGTCGACGCCGAGGTCCCGGCCCATGGCGGGAGCGGCCGTGGCCAGGATGGTGCCGTCGAGGAGCTCCATGAAGAAGGTCCCTGCGACGAGCACGGCCACCGCGGTGCTCCCCCGTCGTCGTGTCGTCATCGTCGTCGTCATGGCAGGACAAATGCTATGCCCGATCGGTTTCCGTGACGTCCGGGGACGGCGCTGACGGGATGGTGTTCTGCACCGCAGAATGAGGAGGACGAGCGCGTTGCCCCCGACACCCGGCCACCGGGAGCGTGGAGGCACCGCAGACGCACAGGAGGATCGATGACGTCCACACCCGGCACGGTCACCACGAAGGGCGCGCCCGACCCGGCAGCACCGGCACGCCGGCACGTCCTCGAGCACGCGCACCTGCCGGTGATGACCCTCCGCGAGTCGGCACTGGCGAACAACACCGCCGTGATGCAGGCGTACGTCGAGCGGCACGGTCTGCTCTTCGCGCCGCACATGAAGACGCACATGGCACCGGCGCTCGCCGCACGACAGATCACCGCCGGCGCCTGGGGCGTCACGGTCGCCTCGGTCCAGCAGGCGATGGTCGCGTGGGAGCACGGCATCCACCGGATCGTCGTCGCGAACGAGGTCCTCGACCCCACCGGTCTCGCCTGGCTCGCCTCCCGCCGCGCCGCCGACCCGGACGCCGACGTCCTCTGCTGGGTCGACTCCCCCGCCGGGGTCGAGGCCGGCCGCGCGGCACAGGACGCGGTCGACGGCGACCTGCACGTGGTCGTCGAGGTCGGCTTCCCCGGCGGTCGCACCGGCGTCCGCACCGCACAGCAGGCACAGGACCTCGCACAGCTCGCCCACGACCGGGGGCTCTCGTTCCGAGGCGTCGCCGGGTACGAGGGCGGCCTGCCCGACGTCCGCGCCGCCCGCGCCTACGTCGCGGGGGTGCTCGCCGTCGCGGCGGCCGTCCGCCCGCTGGTCGAGGCCCCGCGCGCCCTGCTCAGCATGGGCGGCAGCGCCTGGTTCGACGGCGTGGTCGACGCGGTCGCCACCCGCCCCGACGACCTCGACGTGCTGCTCCGGTCCGGCGCGTCCCTCACCCACGACGACGGCTTCTACGCCGAGCGCACCCCCTTCGGCCGCCACCCCGACGAGGGCTCGCTCCTGGCCGCGATCGAGGTCTGGGGACGCGTCACGTCGTGCCCCGAGCCCGGGCTCGCGCTCGTCGCGGTCGGCAAGCGGGACATCTCCTTCGACGAGGGGCTGCCGGTGGTCCGTTCCGTCCGTTCCGTCCGGCACGTCGGACCAGGAGGCGCGGCTGGCGTCGTCCCCGTGGCACCCGACCCCGGGGCGGTCACCGTCACCCGCCTCGACGACCAGCACTGCTACCTCGCGCTGGCGGACGGGGCACCCGGGCTCGCGCCCGGCGACGTCGTCGTGTTCGGCATCTCGCACCCGTGCACCGTCTTCGACAAGTGGCGCCAGGTGACCGTCATCGACGACGACGAGACCGTCCTCGACACGATCGCGACGTGGTTCTGATGCGCGCCACCACCCCCGTCGCCCCCTCCACCGAGGACGCTCCGGCACGAAACGCCGCCCTGTCGCTCCGACGCGGGCTGCGGCTGCTCGACCGCATCGCCGACCGCACCCGGAACGGCGAGCCGTCGGTGTCGCTGACGGTGCTCGCCGCGGAGCTCGGCACCTCGAAGTCGACCGTGCTCCGGCTGACCGCCCCGATGCTCGAGAACGACCTGCTGCGCCGCACCCCGGACGCCGGCTTCACCCTCGGGCTCGGGGCGCTGCTGCTCGGGCAGAGCTACCTCGAGGGCATCGACCTCCGCGCCGCCGCAGCACCGTTCCTCCGGCGGACCGCGGAACGCACGGGGCTCACCTGCCACCTCGTCGTCCCGGACGGCACCGACATCGTCTACGTCGACAAGGTCGAGACGCGGGGCACCGTCCGGATGGGGTCGCGGATCGGCAACCGACTGCCGATGCGGAACACGGCCTCGGGCAAGGCGATGGTGGCGTTCGGCGAGCCGGAGCTGCTCGAC
Organism: Curtobacterium sp. NPDC086286; assembly: GCF_044746255.1. Taxonomy (NCBI): domain Bacteria; kingdom Bacillati; phylum Actinomycetota; class Actinomycetes; order Micrococcales; family Microbacteriaceae; genus Curtobacterium; species Curtobacterium sp. NPDC086286. The sequence continues at coordinate 444,455 of NZ_JBIVBW010000001.1, read as the reverse complement.
CGGGTGCTCGCGGAACCGGCCACGGCGATGACCGAGCACTCCATCGTGGACGACGACCGCTGGCGCGCCGAGATCGACCGGACGCACGGCCGCGGCTACGGCATCGACGACCGCGAGAACGAGCCCGACATCCGCTGCGTCGCCGCGCCCGTGCTCGACCACGCGAACCAGGTCGTCGGCGCGATGAGCATCTCGGGGCTCGCCTCCCGGTTCCCCGCCGCGGCCGTCCGCGAACTCGGCGACGGCGTCGTCCGGACCGCGCTGGAGATCTCGGTCGCGCTCGGCTCCTCCTCCGCCCAGCTCGCCATGGCGAAGGGCACCCGGTGACCAGCCGCGTCCTGACCTTCGGGGAGACGATGCTGCTCCTCACCGGCGGGGACACGGGTGCCGTCCCCGACCTCGAGCACATGCGGGTCGACACCGGCGGAGCCGAGAGCAACGTCGCGATCGGCCTCGTGCGCGCCGGTGTCCCGACGACGTGGATCGGCCGCGTCGGCACCGACCCCGCCGGGGATCGCGTGACGCGCGACGTCCGGAGCGCGGGCGTCGACGTCGTCGCGGTGCCGGACCCGGACCGCTCGACGGGCATCATGATGAAGGAGCGCCTGGCCGACGGACGCACGCGGGTGACCTACCACCGCCGGGGTTCGGCGGGGTCGGCGCTGCGGGCGAGCGACCTGCCGGCGAGCGCCGTCGAACGCGCAGCGCTCCTGCACGTCACGGGCATCACCCTCGCCCTCTCCGAGGACGCCAGGGCCACCGTCCAGGCCGCGCTCGACCGCGCGGACGCCGCCGGGATCCCGGTGTCCTTCGACGTGAACCACCGGCCCAAGCTCATCGACGCCGAGACCGCCCGCGCCCGATACCGGGCCGTCGCCGCACGGTCGTCGATCGTGTTCGCCGGCGACGACGAGGCCCGACTCGTGCTCGGACTCGGCGACGACGAGGGCGACGACGAGACGCTCGCGCACGAGCTCGCCGCCCTCGGCCGGGGTCGTGCCGTCGTCAAGCTCGGCTCCCGGGGCGCGGTGGCGTCGGTGGACGGTGCGTTCCTGCGGCGCCCGGCGACCCCGGTGCGCGTCGTCGACCCCGTCGGTGCCGGTGACGCCTTCGTCGCGGGCTGGCTCGCGGCGACCCTCGGCGGAGCCACGACGGCCGAGGCGCTCGACCGTGCCGCCGACGCCGGTGCGCTCGCCTGCACGGTGGAGAGCGACTGGCGCCGTCCGGACCCGGCCGCGCTGCACGACCCGACCACCCCCACGGACGTCGACCACGCCGTCCACGACCGCGTCGACCGCTGAGGCGAGGAACGAAGACCATGACGAACACCACCAGCACCGACCCGTCCGCCGCTCCCCGCGTCCGGCACCGGCACGCCGCCGGCCCGGCGATCGCGATCCTGCGCGGCGGGACGGGCGAGCACGTCGAGGACGTCGTCGCGACACTGGTCGACGCCGGGGTCCGGGCGATCGAGATCACGACCAACACGCCCCGCTGGCGGGAGGGCATCGCCTGGGCCGTCGAGCGCTACGGCACGGGCGCGTCGATCGGCGTCGGCACGGTCCTCGAACCACGACAGCTCGACGAGGCCGCCGCCGCGGGTGCCGCGTTCGCGGTGAGCCCGCACCTCGACGCGGACATCGGGGAACGGGCGCACGAGCGTGGTCTGGGCTGGTACCCGGGTGCCGCCACCCCGACCGAGATCGTCCGCGCCTGGCAGCTCGGGGCGCGCGCGGTCAAGGTGTTCCCGGCCGCACAGCTCGGCGGCCCCGCGTTCCTCAAGCAGGTCCTCGCCCCGCTCGACTTCGTCGACGTCATCCCCACGGGCGGCATCGGCGTCGAGGACGCGTCCGAGTACCTGGCGGCCGGCGCCGTCGCCGTCGGCCTGGGTTCGCCGCTCGTCGGTGACGCCCTGACGACCGGCGACCTGGACGGCCTCCGCACCCGCGCCGAGCGACTCGTCGCGGGGCTCGCACGGTGACGTCCGAGGTCCTGCTCTCCGGCGGCTCCGTCGTCGACACCGACGGCACGGCCCACCGGTCGGACGTCCTCGTCCGCGACGGAGTGGTCGCCGAGCGAGGCGGGCCGGGCGAGCGCCTCCGGGCCGGGGCCGACGCCACGGTGATCGACTGCACCGGACGGCTCGTCATGCCCGGGTTCGTCGATGCGCACTCCCACGCCGGGTCCCTCGTGTTCGACGAGCCCGTGCAGCTCGCCCTCCTCCGGCAGGGCGTCACGACGATCGTCACCGGACAGGACGGCGTCGGGCCGGCACCGGGCGACGGCTCCTACGCCGCACGGTACTTCGCAGCGATCGACGGCCCCCACCCGACGTACCGCGGCGGTGGCATCGCGGGACTGCTCGCGACGTACGACGGCACGACCGCGCTGAACGTCGCCACCCTCGTGCCCGCCGGCACCGTCCGGCACGAGGTCACGGGCGACGACCCGGCCCCGGCCGACCCCGGCCGGCTCGACGCCATGCGTGCCCTCGTGCGGCAGGGCATGACGGACGGCGCCGTGGGGCTCGCGACCGGCCTCGACTACGTCCCCGGACTCCACGCCGGCACCGCGGAGATCGCCGCCCTCGCCGCCGAGTCCGCGGCCGCCGGCGGCACCTACGTGACCCACATGCGCGGCGGCTACGAGACGAACGCCGGCGCCGGCATCGAGGAGGTCGTCCGGATCGTGCGCGCGGGCGGCGGCCGCGCCCACGTCTCGCACCTCCACGCTCCCGTCGACCTCGCGCTGGCGGAGCTCGCCCACGCCGAGGCCCAGGGCGCCCCGCTGTCGTTCGACGCCTACCCGTACTCGCGCGGCTGCACGATCCTGTCGATGCTGCTCCTGCCCGCGGGCCTGGCCCGGCCGGGTACCGACGACCTCGCCCGGGCGCTCGCAGTGGACGGCGGGCGCGCTGCCGTCCGCGCCGCGGTGCTCGAACGGGTCCTCGGGCGCGCCGACCTCGGACCGGGCTGGGCCGAGCAGATCACGCTGTCGCACGTCCCCGCGCCCGAGTTCCACGCGCTGCAGGGCCGCACCCTCGCCGAGGCCGCCACCGCCACCGGGACGGACGCGGTCGACCTCGCGCTCGACGTCCTGGTCGACTCGGACCTGCAGGTCACGGTCGTGATGCGGGTGCCGCACCCGCGGACGCCCGAGCAGCTGGCGGAGCTGTTCCGGTCCGGCGGCCACACCGGCGGGTCCGACGGCATCTTCGTCGGGACGCACCCGCACCCCCGTGCGTACGGCACCTTCGCGCGGTACCTCGGGGACTACGCACGGCCCGGGCTGCTCACGTGGTGGGAGGTCCAGCAGCACCTGTCGACCCTGCCCGCCGAGCGCTTCGGACTCGGGCACCGCGGCGCCGTCGCGCCCGGGTGGATCGCCGACCTCGTCGTCGTCGACCCCGAGCGCGTCCGAGCCCGATCGACGTACGCCGAGCCGATGCTGCTGGCCGAGGGCGTCGACGACGTCCTCGTCGCGGGCGTGCCGGTGCTCACCGACGGCGCCCTGACGCACGCGACCCCCGGTGCCGGCATCCGCCGGACGACGTGGAGCCGTCCAGGCGGTGCGCGCACCGGAGGTCGATGAGGCTTCGCTCAGCGAGCACGCCGAGCGATCACGCCGAGCGATCACGCCGGGGCCGGCCGGGTCACTCCGCCGTCGGGAGCACCGCCACGACGTCGATCTCGACGAGGATGTTCGCCAGGTGCGACTGCACCGTGGTGCGGACCGGGTACGGCTGCGAGAAGTGCTTGGCGTACTCCTCGTTGAAGGCGGGGAAGTCGCGGTCGGAGTGCTCGAGGTGGACGGTCGACTTCACGACGTCGTCGAGCGTGGCGCCGTGCTCGGCCAGGACGGCGGCGACGTTCGCGAGCACCTGGGCGGTCTGCCCGGCGACGTCGTCGGCGATCTCGCCCGTGGCCGGGTCCTGCGGGCCGAAGCCGGCGGTGTAGAGGAAACCGTTCGCGACGATCCCCTGGCTGTACGGGCCGGCGGGCTTCGGCGCGTTGTCGGTCACGATGGCGGTCTTGTTCGGCACGGTGCTCCTCGGTGTCGATCGGGGTCGTTCGGACGTCGCCCACGGCACCGACCGCGCCGTCGCGGCCGGAGGACGACGCTCCCAGGCTAGGTGAGCGCCCCGCGCCGGACCCGCTCGCCCGTCGGGCTCGTTCCGGTCTGCAGAACGCGAGTCGCGCCTCCCGAGCCGAGCCGTGAGGAACACCCAGGCAATCGCCGTCTACGCTCGTACCGTGCCCTCTGCCATGCCCGAACACCGCGGAGCGCCGCGGTGAGCCGCCTGGACGGGACCCTGACGGAGTCGATCGCGAGCGGACGCCGCCGTGTCCTCGACCTCGCGACCGCCCTGCCGGCGTGGGCCGCCGTGCTCCTGGTGTGGACCGGCGGGCGCATCGTGTCGACGTTCTGGTTGGCGCTCGCGTTCCCGCTCATCGGGCGCGCCCTGCCGGAGAACGCGATCTGGGGCAACGACCACGGCTTCCTCAACTTCCTGACGGCGTGGGACGGGCAGTACTACGAGCAGATCTCGGTGCACGGGTACCCGACGACCCTGCCGCTCGACGCCGCGGGCCACGTCGCGCAGAACGCGTGGGCGTTCCTCCCGGCGTTCCCCTTCACGATCCGGATGCTGACCGCGTCGACCGGTGTGCCGTTCGACGTCGGCGCACCGGCGATCGCACTCCTCGCCGGACTGCTCGCCACCTACCTGCTGCACCGGCTCGTCCGCGACCGTGCGGGGTCGGCGGCGGCCATGTGGGCGGTCTTCTTCTTCACGTGCGGTCCGCTGTCGTTCCTGCTGCAGGTCGGGTACGCCGAGAGCATGTTCCTCGCCCTCGTGTTCGGGGCCCTCCTCGCGCTCGACCGTCGGCGGTACGGGCTCCTCACGGTGCTCGGGGTCGTCGCCGCGTTCACCCGGCCCGGAGCCCTCGCGATCCCGCTCGTCCTCGGGGTCGTCGCACTGGTGCGGTGGATCCGGGCGCGTCGGACCGAGGGGGTCCGGTCGCTCGACGCGTTCCCCGTGGCGGAGCGCGTGCGGGTCGTGGCCGCCGGCGTCGTGATGGTCGTCGCCGGGTTCGCGTGGCCGCTCATCGCCGCGCACGTGACCGGGTCGCCGAACGCCTACCTCGAGACCGAGATGTCCTGGTGGGTGAACTTCATCGGGCGGGTGGACTTCATGCCGCTCACGCCGTGGTTCCTCATCGCCGGCCGGTGGTTGGGCGTGGGCGGGATCCTCATCGTGGTGTTCCTGCTCGTGTCGTACCCGGTCTGGCTGCTGCGTCGGTCGACCCGGCGCCTCGGGTTCACGACCGTGGTCTTCTCGGCCTCGTACGCGCTCTACGTCTTCGCGGTGTCGTTGCCGATGGCCTCGACGCCCCGGCTCCTGATGCCGCTCGCGCCGCTGTTCGGGTCGCCGGAGCTCGTGGCGAAGCCGTGGATGCGGTGGACCCTGGTGGTCTGCGCGGTGCTCGGGCAGCCGGTGCTCGTCGCCGTGCTGTGGCTGCTCGGCCCGCCGTGACCGAACGGACGACGCCCGGCCCCCGCGGTGTGCGGGGACCGGGCGCGGTGCCGGGCGTGCGTCTTCGGCGCTAGAGCTCGATCGTGCCGTGGTCGCCGGTGTCCGGCTGACTCTGCTTGCCGATGGCGGCCTTGAGGGTCTGCACGAGGCTGCCGACCGGGCCGGTGTCCTGCGTCCAGTACTCGACCGAGTCGCCCTCGACGGTGAGGAGTCGGATCGAGGGGTCCTCGCGGCCGTCCGGGAACCAGGCCTCGGCGAACGGGGACCACAGCTCGTCGATGACGGAGTCGTCCTGGCTGACCGTCGCGGTGCCGGCGATCGACAGGTACCCGCCCTGCGACTCGATCGCGACGTTGACGTGCGGGTTCCGGGCGATGTCCTCGACCTTCTCGCTCCCGTCCTGCACGAGGAAGCGGAGTGTGCCGTGGAACGCCTTGTCCTGCACGGCGAGGGGCCGTGCGTGGAGCTGGCCGTCCTCGCTCACGGTCGTCAGGAGTGCCGTGTGGGCTCCGTGGACGATGTCCGAGATGGCTGCGCGCTGGTCTGCCTCTGTGTCGGTCATGGTGCTCCTCTCGCGTCGTGCGCCCCGTTGTGCTCGACGTGCGGCCGGCCCTCGGGGCGCTGTCCGTTCCGGCCAGTCTGCCCCTCGACGCTGAGCGCGTCCGGCGGACGGGGCTGCGGGGCCGTGCGGGCGCGGTCGGGGTCGCGGGCGCGGGCGCGGGCGGGAGTGTGCCGGAGTGTGCGACAACACCGATGTCGTACGACCTCGACGATGTCGCCACCGCGCGCGTGCAACTGTTGCGCCCGCAAGGAGCGACAACACCGACGTCGTACGACGGCGACGATGTCGTTCCGGGTCGCCCCGACCGCCCGGACGCGCGCCGCGCCTCAGACCGGCTCGCGGATGGTCGTCTCGACGTCGACGACCTGCGGGATCCGCGGCATCGAGGCGAACCCGAACGCCACGGGCGGGTCGAGCGGCGCCAACGACCCGAGCGACTCCCCCGCCCAGGTCCCCCGCACGCCCGTGACGTCGTGCGCCCCGGTCACGCCGTAGTACTCGCGACGCCCGTTGCCTGCCGACCCCGCGGTTCCCGACCCGGGTGCGACGAGCCGTGCGACCGGGTCGATCGCGGCGAGCCACCGGGGGTCGCGGGCGATCTGCTTGGGGACGATGCGGAGCACCCTCCCGAGCGGGGAGATCGTGCCGACGTCGATGGAGGCCTCGAGGGCGCCTGCCGACAGCTCGAGTCCCCTGGCGGTCCGGCGAGCCGAGACGTCGACGACCGAGACCGTGTCGAACCGGTAGGTCCCGGAGACGTACGCGGCCACGATCTCGTCGGGCGCGAGGAGCACCGAGGAGCCGTCCGGTAGCTCGAGGAAGACGTCCGTGAAGGCTCCGAACGGCGAGCGCTCCCACATGCCGACCACGATGCGGATGCCCGAGGTCGTGCCGACGCCCATGATCCGACCACGGAACCGACGTTCGAGTGCAGCGGGGCGTGACGACATGCCCTGGACCGTACCCGGCGACCCCGTGAGCGGCGCGGACGGGCCGAGCCGCGCCTCCAGACCCGCCGGACGGACCCGGACGGATCCGGCCGACCCGGCCGCGCCGCCGCGGCCGACCCGGCCGACCCGCCGCGGTCGACCCAGCGCCTACGCGACCGGCACCGGCGCCGCGAGCAGCTCGCGCACCCGCGGCGCGACCTGCGTGCCGTAGAGCTCGATCGACCGCATCATGTCCTCGTGCGGCAGACGCCCCGTCGCGTACCGCATGTCGAACCGCGTGACGCCGAGGATCCGCATGTTCCGCGCGATCTTCCGGGCGACCGTCTCCGGCGACCCGACGTAGAGCGACCCGCCCGCGGACAGCCCGGCACGGTAGCCGGCGACGTCCAGGGGCGGCCAGCCGCGCTCCCGACCGAGCTGGTCGGTGACGGCCTTGTGGTACGGCCAGTAGCGCTCGGCCGCCTCTTCGTCGGTGGCGGCGACGAACCCGGGCGAGTGCATCGCGATCGGCTGCTGCGGCAGGTCGAGCTGCGTGAGCGCCTGGCGGTAGAGGCGAGAGAACGGCGCGAACTGCGCGGGCTGTCCGCCGATGATCGCGAGGAACAGCGGCAGACCGTACGACGCCGCACGGATGACGGACTGCGGGGACCCGCCGACGCCGATCCAGGTCGGGATGGGGCCGTGCTCGAGCTTCGGGTAGACGTCCTGGTCGACGAGCGAGGCGCGCTTCGTGCCGGACCAGGTGACCGCGTCGCCGCCGCGGAGGGCTGCCCAGAGCTGGAGCTTCTCCTCGAAGAGGACCTCGTAGTCGGAGAGCTCGTACCCGAAGAGCGGGAAGGACTCGGTGAAGGACCCGCGGCCGAGGATGACCTCGGCACGACCGTCGGAGATCGCGTCGACGGTGGCGAAGCGCTCGTACACGCGCACCGGGTCGTCGGACGAGAGCACGGTGACGGCGGACCCGATCCGGATCGAGGAGGTCCGGGCGGCGATCGCGGCGAGGACGACCTCGGGGGCGCTCACGATGAAGTCGGCACGGTGGTGCTCGCCGACGCCGATGAAGTCGAGGCCGACCTGGTCGGCGAGGACTGCCTGGTCGACGACGTCGCGGATGCTCTGGGCGTCCGACTTGACGCTGCCGTCGGGCAGCTCGGTGACGTCGCCGAACGTGTCGAGGCCGAGCTGGACGGGGCCGATCCGTTCGGGTGCGGGCGGTGGCACGTCCGAGGGGCGGTCGGTGCCGAATGCGTTGCTCATGGTGTCCTGTCCTCCCGACCGCACGTCCATGCATCTGCATGTTCATGCGTTCGCATCAATCTAGCACCCTCGCACCGGATCCGCACCCCCTGCGGAGTACGGTCACGCCCATGCCGCAGATCCCCGACCAGACCGGCCGCCGCATCGTCGTCACCGGCGCGAACAGCGGAACCGGCAAGGAGACCGCCACCCGCCTCGCCGCAGCCGGCGCGTCCGTCGTCCTCGCCGTCCGCACGACCGCGAAGGGCGACCAGGCCGCAGCCGACATCCGTGCGGCGCACCCCGGCGCCGACGTCGAGGTGCGGGAGCTCGACCTCGCCGACCTCGCGAGCGTCCGACGGTTCGCCGCGGGCATCGCTGCGGACGACCGGACGCTCGACGTCCTCGTCAACAACGCCGGGGTGATGGCGCCACCGAAGCGGTTCGAGACGGTCGACGGCTTCGAGCTGCAGTTCGGCACGAACTTCCTCGGCCCGTTCGCCCTGACGAACCTGCTGCTCCCGACGCTGCTGCGCTCACCAGACGCCCGGGTCGCCACGATGTCGAGCCTCGCGGCGATCCCCGGCCGGATCCGCTTCGACGACCTGCAGTGGGAGCGCGGCTACAACGGCTGGCCGGCGTACGCGCAGTCGAAGCTCGCCGACCTGCTGCTGGCGCTGCACCTGCACCGGCTGTCGGTCGAGCTCGACTGGCCGCTCGTGAGCACCGCGGCGCACCCCGGCTACACCCGGACGAACCTGCAGTCGGCGGGGCGGTCGCTCGGTCGGTCGAAGCCGGTCCGGTCCTCGAACCGCGCGCTGCCCTTCACGCAGGACGTCGAGCAGGGCTCCGAGCCGCTGCTGTACGCCGCGGTCGGACCGAACGCGGTCGGCGGGGCGTACTACGGACCGTCGGGGCCGTTCGGGCTCGTCGGGCCGACCACGACCGTGTCGATCCCCGGTTCGGCACGGAAGGCCGATCTGGCGCGTTCCCTCTGGGCGGTCGCCGAGGACCTCACCGGGACCACCCCGCCCGTCTGAGTCGCCCGGACGGTCCAGGAGGCGCGGCTCGTCCCCGCCCGTCCGCCGTCAGAACCGCACGTGGTCGCGTTCGAACGCGGCCGTCACCGCCGCCGCGATGGCCCGCTGTCCGCGCACGGTCGGGTGCACGTCGTCGGACTGCATCCACGTCGGGTGCCCCCGCAGCGGCTCGCCGATGTCGACGTAGGTGCCGCCCTCGCGAGCGAGGGCGTGCCGGAGCGCCCCCGAGACGGACGCGAGCTGCGCGGGCGGGGCATCCTGGTTCCAGACGGCGCTGAGGCCGATGAGCCGCGCGTGCGGCAGCCGACGGTGCACCTCGTCGACGACCTGGTCGGTGGCGCTCCGGACCTCGGCGGTGTCGAGGCCGAGGTCGTTCGAGCTCGCCTGCACGAGGACGACCTCGGGACGGAGGTCGACCGCACGCCCGACGATGGTCGCGTAGTCGCTCGCGCAGTCGTCGTCGTCACCGAGGGCAGCCACGCCTGCGCCGTCGCACGACAGGTTCGTGAGCGACCAGCCCTGGGCGTCCGCGACGATGGCCGGCCACGCCTCGGCGGTGGTGAGGCCGTGCCCGCCGCTGATCGAGTCGCCGACGACCACCACGCCGACACCCGCGGCGTGGTCCCAGGGGCGGGTCGTCGCCGTCGGGTGGGGCGTCGCGTCGGCAGCGGCCGGCGGGCTCGAGGCGCACGCCCCGAGGGAGACGGCCACGACGACCGCCGTGAGGACGGCGAGCACGCTCCGGGTTGCGGTGGTCACGAACGGTGAAGGTACGCGCTCCGGCCATGCCCGGCCGCGGGTGCGCGCTGCGGGTGCGCTCAGGCGCGGTGCAGCGCGGTTCGGCTCGGCGAGGATCGCGCTCAGGCGCGGTGCAGCTCGACCGAACCGTCCAACCGGCCGGGCTCGGTCAGCCGCGCGTGCTGCAGGACGGTGCGCCCGGGGCCGACCGCCGCGGCCACGATCGACAGCGTCGCGAAGTGCCCGTCCGGCTCGTGCGCGTCCCGGAGGATCGCGTCCGGGTCGTCCGCCGGCAGCGACGCCGATCCGGCGAGCAGTCCGAACCAGCCGCCCCACCCGTCGCCGGCGTCGGCACCGGCGTCGGCCGCCCGCAGTTCGTCGAAGGGGCCGAGCAGCGGGGGCCCGACCGGAGCGTCCACGGCACGGAAGGCGTCGAGCCACCGCCCGATGCGCGGCGCCGCGGGGTCGTCCGGTTCGCCGTGCGTGACCATGTGCACGCCGGGGCCGAGCGCGGTCGTCCGGACCTCGGTGCCGTCCCACGTCGTGACCTCGGCACCGTCGGCCGTCGCCCGCACGAGGTTGAACGCGCGCGTCGTGGGCAGGGTGCCGTCATGTCCGGGGAGCGCCCCGGTGACCGCGTCGAGCGGGACGACCCCGCGGGTGGTCCACGTGCCGTCGTCGCTCGGCACCGGTTCGCCCCGGTTGAGCACGACCGCGAGCCCGGCGCCGTCCGACGCCGCGAGCCACGCCCCGCCCGCCGAACGGTCGCGGACGCCGCGGATCGACGGGTCGCGCTCGGGCCACCAGGCTGCCGGCGGGTCCCACGGACGCTCCGGCGACTCGTCGCGCATGGCGAGCATCGTGACGGGCCACTCGGACCCGGGGTCGACGCGGACGACGACGGTGCACATGGGATCGATCCTCGCACGACGTGCCGGGTAGCGTGACCGGTGTGAACGCAGCAGCAGAGCGCCGTCTGACCGTCGTCGTCGGGATCACCGGGGGCATCGCCGCGTACAAGGCCGTCGGCGTGGTCCGCGACCTCGTCAAGCGGGGACACGACGTGCACGTCGTCCCGACCGAGGGCGCGCTCCGCTTCGTCGGGCTGCCGACCCTCGAGGCACTCAGCCGCAACCCGGTCACCACGAGCGTGTTCGAGGACGTCGCCGAGGTGCGCCACGTCTCGCTCGGGCGCCGGGCGGACCTCGTGGTCGTCGCCCCCGCCACCGCGGACGCGCTCGCCCGGATGACCGCGGGGCTCGCCGGGGACCTGCTCGGCACGACACTGCTCGCGACCGAGGCGCCCGTCGTCGTCGCTCCCGCGATGCACCCGCAGATGTGGGAGCACCCGGCGACCCGGGCGAACGTCCAGACCCTGCGGGAGCGCGGCGTCCGGTTCGTCGGCCCCGTGGTCGGGGCCCTGACGGGCGACGACGCGGGGATCGGCCGGATGGCGGAGCCCGAGGACATCGTCGCCGGGGCCCTCGCGGTGCTGGACGACCCGGCACCGGCCGGCCGGACCGGCCCGGACAACCCGACGGACGCGGGTCGCGGCGACGGGGACGACCCGCGCCTCCCGACCGACACCGCCCTCCCGCCGACCGCAGCCGCCGCCGAGAAGGCGGGGACCACCGGCGCCCGCGGTGAGCTCGGCGACCTCGCCGGCGTCCGCGTCGTCGTGAGCGCCGGCGGCACGCGCGAGCCCTTCGACCCGGTCCGGTTCGTCGGCAACCGTTCGAGCGGTCGTCAGGGCGTCGCGATCGCCGCCGGCGCGGCCCGGCGCGGCGCGGCCGTGACGCTCGTGAGCGCGAACGTGGACGCGTCGCTGACCGCCGGACTCGACGCGACCGTCGTGCCGGTGGGGTCCGCCCTGGAGCTCGCCGACGCCGTCCACGCCGCAGCAGCCGACGCCGACGTCGTCGTGATGACCGCGGCCGTGGCCGACTACCGGCCCGCCGAGGTGCGAGCCGACAAGCTCAAGAAGGAGGCGCAGGGCGACACCATGACGCTGGAGCTGGTGCGGAACCCCGACGTCCTCGCCGACCTCGTCGCGTCGCGCCGGACCGGCCAGATCATCGTCGGCTTCGCGGCGGAGACCGAACCCGACCGTGCCGCGCGCATCGAGCTCGGCCGCGCCAAGATCGCCCGCAAGCCGGCGGACATGCTCGTCGTGAACCACGTCGGCTGGTCCGCGGGGTTCGAACGCGAGGAGAACGCTGTCGAGGTGCTCGTCCCCGGCGGCGAGGTGGTCCGCGAGGCCTCCGGCAGCAAGGCCGACGTCGCGACGGTCGTCCTCGACCTCGTCGCGACCGCACTGGCCTGAGCTGAGCCGAGCCGACCTGGGGACTCTCCGTGCGTCCCGAGCGCGCCGCGGGCACCATGGACGCATGCGACGACGCGAGCGCGCACGACGCGCCACCCGGACCGCCACCCTCCTCGCCGTCGTGCTGGGCGGGGCCGGCGTCACCCACTTCCTGCGACCGAGGGGCTACGACCGGATCGTCCCGGACGCCCTCCCGCCGCGCCTGACCACCCTGGCGTCCGGCGCCGCCGAGCTCGGCATCGCGACCGGCCTGGCGATCCCGGCCACCCGCCGTGCCGCGGGCTGGGCCGCCGCCGCGCTGTTCCTCGCCGTCTTCCCCGCGAACGTGAAGATGGCGAACGACCTGCTCGACAGCCCGCGGTCGACGCGGGCGATGCGGCTCGTGTCGGTGCTCCGCCTGCCGCTGCAGGCACCCCTCGTCGCCTGGGCCGTGCGCGTCGGTCGGCACGCGCCACGACGGTGACCGAACCCGCGCGGGACCGAGCCGCGGTCCCCCTGCTGCACCGACCGGTGACGGTGCACGCCTGGGAGGACGTCGTCTTCGCGCACTGGCGCCACGACCCCGAGTCGCTCGCGCGTCTGGTGCCGCGCGGCACCCGCCCCGACGTCGTCGACGGGAGCGCGTGGGCCGGCCTGACGGCGTACGTCTTCCGCGAGACCCGGGTGCCGCCGTTCCCGCCGTCGGGCCGCCTCGGCTCGATGACCGAGGTGACGATCGAGGTGCTCACCGTCGACGACCGCGGTCGCCGCGGGGTCGCCTACCGCACGGTCGACACCGCGAACGTGCCCGCGATCGTGGCGGCGCACGCCCTGCTCGGGGTGCCGTACACGTTCGCGCACGCGCGGGCGCGACGTCGTGGGGACACGCTGTCCTACCGGTCGGTACGGCACCCGGCACGCTCCCTCCACCCGGTCCGCTGGCTCCGCGGACGCCGGGGCGGACCAGGGTCCGGTGCGGCGTGGCCCGGCGGTCCGGTCTGGCCGGGCAGCACGGGTGGGCCAGGAGGCGCGGTGCGACCCCGCCACGACGCCACCGTCCGGGTCGTGGCCGGTGACGTCGTCGACGACCGGCTGGCGACGGACCTCACCACCCGACAGGGCATCCACGCCCGGCACCTCGCGCAGACGCTGTTCTGGCAGCGCCAGCACCCGCCGCTGACGATCCGGTCGGCACGGCTCGAGCGGCTCGGCGGCGACCTGCCCGACGCCGTCGGGATGCCCGGGCTCCTCGACCGCGAACCCGACTCGCTGCTCGTCGTGGACGGCACGACCGTCCGCTACGCCTGGGGGGACGTGGTCCGGTGAGCGACGATCCGCACGACACCGACCAGCACGGCACCGACCAGCACGGCACGGACCGGTTCGACCTCGACCGGTTCGTCCGCGCGCAGCACGGTGTGCACGACACCGCGCTCGCCGAGCTGCGGCGCGGCCGGAAGTCGTCGCACTGGATGTGGTTCGTGTTCCCCCAGCTCGCCGGGCTCGGCCGCTCGCCCACCGCGCAGCGGTACGCACTCGACGGCCTCGACGAGACCCGGGCGTACCTCGACCACCCCGTCCTCGGCCCGCGGCTGCTCGAGGCGACCCGTGCGGCGGAGTCCGCCCCGGCCCGGACCGCCGACGACCTGCTCGGGGGCATCGACGCGCTGAAGCTCCGGTCGTCCATGACCCTGTTCGCCGCGGCCGCCGCCGACCCGGAGCCGTTCCGGGCCGTCCTCGACCGCTGGTACGACGGCTCCGAGGACCCGGTGACCCTCCGGCTGCTCCACCCCCACGACTGACACGCTCCGAGCCGACAGGGACACCGTTCACATATCAGGTACGGTGAACCGTGCGTCCGCACCGACCGGTGGGACGCCCGCCGACGCCACGATCCCGGAGGAACCCGCATGCCGGTCCCCAGCAGTGCACCGACCGAGCACCAGCTGCTCCGCGACACCGTCCGGCTCAAGATCCACACCGCGATCATGGACGGCACGCTCGAGCCCGGCGAGCGGCTCAACGACGACGAGCTCATCGCCTGGCTCGGTGTCTCCCGCACCCCGATCCGCGAAGCACTGAGCCAGCTCGCACGCGCCGGCCTGATCGAGATGGCGCCGAACCGCTACACCCGCGTCACCACGCCGGACCCGACCGAGGTGGTCGAGGCGCTGCAGACCCTGGGCGTCCTGTTCGGCGGGGTCGTGCGGCTGGCGGTCCCGCGCCTCGGTGCGAGCGCGAAGAAGAAGATCCTCGCCCAGCTCGACGCCACGATCGCGGACTACGAGTCGCACGACGTCGCCGCGGTGAACCGTGACGCCCTCGCCGTGTTCGCCCGCTACGTCGAGGAGTGCGGCAACGAGAACCTCCAGCGCGTCTGCCGGGACACCATGGACGGCCTCGCGTTCCGACTGCGGCTGCCGAACCTCGACGAGCTCGTCGACTGGGACCAGATGACGGCCGACTTCCGCCGTCTGCGTGAGGCCACCGCGTACGGGGACAACATCGAGGCGGAGCTCGCGACCGAGGCGATCCACCTGCTCCCCGGCGAGAAACGCTGACCCCGCCTGAGCGCCCGTACAGGAACACGCCCGTCTCGCCCTCGCGAGGCGGGCGTGCTCCGTCCGCCACAGCACGCGGCGACACCACGGCGACCCGCGCGACGCTCCCAGTCACACCGTCCGACGAGCCGGTAGCATCGCCCCGACCACCCCGTCGAGCGACCCGGAGCACCGTATGAGCCACCGCCAGCCGGACCGTACCGAGATCGCCGCGCGCCTCGCCGCGGCGGTCGGCCGGATCAATCGGCGGGCCCGCACGGACTCGGCCTCGCTCGGGTACGGCATCGTCTCGGCGCTGGCGACGATCCAGCGCGAGGGACCCTTGCGCCCGGGCGACCTGTCGCGGATCGAGGTCGTCACGAAGCCGACGATGACCCGCATCCTGACCGAGCTCGAGCAGCGCGGGTTCATCGAGCGCGAGGCGGACCCCCGGGACGGTCGGGCGTTCATGGTGACGGCCACCCCCGAGGGCATCGCAGCGGTCGAGCGAGCCCGTTCCACCCGCACCGGCATCGTCGCCGAGCTCATCGCCGAACTGCCCGACACCGACGTCGACGCCATCGCCGCCGCGCTCGACGCCCTCGAACGCGTCGCGCAGGGCGACCGCACCCAGGAAGCTCACACCTCCCGGGCCTGACCAGCCCGTTACCGAACCGTTACCAACGGGTGGACGGACGGTTCTGCCAGACAAACTGGACGGTGCACCCAGCAACACCGGTCATCGTGGCGGCTTCGCCCAGCGGCGGCCACCCCACGGTCGCCCGTCGGCGGACGGACGGGCCCCACACCACCGTCCGGTCCTCCCCCGGCTCGCGAACTCCTGACGACGGACGTCTCGTTCATCCGCACCCCTGCGCGCTCCCCCACCCCGCGTGCAGCGTCACGAGTCACGCACCACGAGCCGGCCGACCACCGGAATCGATGACAGGACGCAACACCGACCTCCCCACCATCACCGCCTCGACCCGACGTGAGGCCCTGAACTCCCCCAACCGGCGCCTCCGCCGCGCGCTCCGCCGCCCCACCACGCTCATCGTGGGCGGGGCCGCCGTCCTCGCGGTCGCCGGAGGCATCGCCACCGTCGGCACGCAACCCGCGATCGGCGAGGCCCTCGGCATGCCGACCGCGAGCGCGACCGCGGCACCGGCACTCGCCGGGACCGCGCTCGACCGGGCCCAGGCCGCGGCGACCATCGCCACGGCCGAGACGATCGCCGACTCCGCGAACGAGAAGACCGACACCGGCGTCCTCGAGCGCCGCATCGACGCGCTCGACGACTACCGGAAGCTCTCCGGCGCGGCACTGACCTCGCGGATCTCCTCGACGGTCGACGCCACGACGGCGGTCGCGGACGCCAGCGCCGCGCAGGACAAGCAGGACGCCGACGCGAAGGCCGCCGCTGCCGCCGCAGCGAAGCGCGCCGCGGCCGAACGGGCAGCAGCCGCCGAGGCCGCGCGCAAGCAGGCCGCCGCGAACACGGTCGAGGGCGCCAAGGCGACCGCGAGCTCACTCGCCTCGTCGAAGTACGGCTGGGGTTCCGACCAGTTCCAGTGCCTCGACAACCTGTGGACCAAGGAGTCCGGCTGGAACTACCAGGCCGTCAACGCGAACGGCGGCGCGACCGGCATTCCGCAGGCGCTCCCCGGGTCGAAGATGGCCACGATCGCGTCCGACTGGCGGACGAACGCGACCACCCAGATCACCTGGGGCCTGCAGTACATCAGCGACGCGTACGGCACCCCGTGCGGCGCGTGGTCGCACTCGCAGGCGTCGAACTTCTACTGAGCCGACGCCAGGCACGCACGACGAACGACCCCGGGTCCTGCACCCGGGGTCGTTCGTCGTGTAGGCATACGCAGGTGACCACCATCGGACTCCGCCGCATGGCACCCCGCGACCCCACCGAGGGGCACCGCGCCGCCAGCCCCCTCGAGCTCCTCTTCGACCTCGTCTTCGTGGTCGCCGTCGGGTTCGCCGCGACGAACCTGCACGAGATCGAGGTCGAGGGGCACGTCTCGTCGGCCGTCCTCGCGTACGCCTTCGTCTTCTTCGCGATCTGGTGGGCGTGGATCAACTTCACCTGGTTCGCCACCTCGTTCGACACCGACGACTGGCTCTACCGCGTGATGACCTTCGTGCAGATGGCGGGGGTCCTCGTGCTCGCCGCCGGGGTGCACGCCGCGATGGTCGAGGGGTCGACCACGGTCGTCGTGCTCGGCTACGTCATCATGCGGCTCGCCCTCGTCGGGCAGTGGCTCCGGGTCGCCGCGTCGTCGTCGGAGTACCGGCGGACCGCACTCCGGTACGCCGGCGGCATCGTCGTCGTGCAGGTGCTCTGGGTGCTCGCGCTCCTGCTGCCGGACGGCGTCTCGTGGGGTGTGATCCCGGTGCTCATCCTGCTCGAGGTCCTCGTCCCGCCGTTCGCGGAGGCCGGCACGCAGACCACCCCGTGGCACACCCGGCACATCGCGGAGCGCTACTCCCTCTTCACGCTGATCGTCCTCGGCGAGGGGCTCGTGGCCTCGGCGAACGCGGTCATCGACGGCATCGCGCACGCCGACCACCTCGGGTCGCTCCTCGTGCTGGCGGCGTGCGGGCTCGTGATCGTCGCCGGACTGTGGTGGATCTACTTCTCCCGCGAGCAGCACGACCACATCCGGTCCCTGCCGACCGCGCTCCTGTTCGGCTACGGCCACTACCTGGTCTTCGCCGCGGCCGGGGCACTCCCGGCGGGGATCGAGGTCGCGGTGAGCGCCGACGCGGGCGAGGCCGACCTGTCGCACGCGACCGTCGCCGCCACGATCGCCGTGCCGGTCGCGCTGTTCGTGCTGTCGATCTGGGCGCTGGCGCTCCGGCCGTCCCTCAGCCTCGGCTGGAACGTCGTCGTCGTGGCACTCGCGCTCGCGGTGCTCGCGAGCATCGCCGTGCCGTCGGTGTCCCTCGTGGCGACGGCACTGCTCGTCGCCGCCGTGGTCGTCGTGCTGGAGGTCGCCGACCGGCGACCGTGACCCGCAGGCGGACGTGAGCGAGCCGGTGACGGTGACCGGCTGACGGACGGGAGGCGCGGCGCGGGCCCGCGACGTCCCTCCCGAACCGCAGGCGGGTGCGTCAGCCGACGCGCGCGATCCGCACGTCGACCCGGCTGAGCGGCAGGCCGTGCTCGGTCGCGGCGGCGAGCGCCGCGAGGTGTGCCGCGCGTGCCGTCTCGGGTGCCGGGACGGAACCGTCGGTCCCGATCACGATGCGGAGGACGTCGTCGTCGAGCACCACGCGCGCGACCGTGGTGCGGGTCGCGAGGTTCTTGGCGGCACCGACCGCGCTGCCGAGCGTCGGGCGTGCCCGGTAGAGCTCGGCGACCCCGGGGACCGCGACGACCGCTGCCTCGATCGCGGCGAAGGTCTCGTCGTGGCTGCTCATGCTCGTTCCTCCTCGGCGTCGGGGCCCGGCTCGTCGTCGGACGGTGGCAGCAGGTCGCGCACCACAACGTCCACGGACTCGACGAGCAGGTCGGTCTCGGTCGCGAGGACCTCGGCGACGGTCTCGCGGATGTCCGACGCCACGCGCTGGATCGTCGACCCGGCGCGGACGGCGATCTCGACGACGATGCGCACCGGGGCACCGAGCTCGGTGACGTCCCCTTCGAGCGTGCACCGTGCGATGAGCGCGTCGGGCACCGCGTCGCCGGCGGTCCGGACGAGCGAGCGGATGGCGCCCTCGGTCATGACCGGGCGTTCGGTGGGCGCCGCCGGGCGGAGCGGGACGTCACGGCCGGCGCGTGCCTCGAGCGAGATGTTCGCGAGCACGCCGCTGATCCACGACTCGTCGGCGGGTGCTTCCTGTTCGGCAGCGGCCTCGAGCGAGCCGAGCGAGGACTGCCGGAGCCGCACGATGGCGGCGAGGGCGTTCTGGCACGCGGCGGAGTGGTCGATGCTCGGGTCGGCCGGCTGCATGCCGGCGTCGAGGTAGTCGGCCAGCTCGTCGATCGTGTGGCCGTCGAGGTCGTCGGGTTCGAGGGAGTCGAGCCGGACGGGATCGGGTTCGGTCATCGCCATCCCTCCATGAGACGGATCATGTTCTTACGCGCCCGGGACAGCAGCCCCCGGACGGTCGAGGTCGGGAGGTCCAGTTCCTCCGCGATGGCCTCGTACGAGTACTCGAGCACTTCCTTCATCACCCACGTGCGGCGCTGCGCCTCGGGCAGTTCGGCGAGCGCCGTCTCGACCGCTTCCTCGCGGGAGCGGGCCTCGGCGACGCGTTCGGGTGCGTCGTCCGCCGGTGCCTCGACCTCGAGCTCGGTGACGTCGTCGTGGAACCGCCGGGCCCGGATGCGGTCGATGCACTTCCGGCTGAGGATGCGCATGAGCCACGCCTTGACCCGGGCGCCGTCCTGGAGCGTGTCGAGCTGGTTCCAGGCGGTGATGAACGTCTCCTGCACGACGTCGTCGAGTTCGTCGGTCGAGCCGAGGGTCCGGCGCGCGTAGGCACGGAGCAGGGGGGTGTGGCGCCGGATGAGGACCTCGAACGCCCGGACGTCGCCGTCGGACGATCGACCAGCGAGGACGGCGTCGTCGAGGTCGGTGAGGGGCTGGTGGTGCACGCTTTCCTTCTACTGGTGTGGGGTCGGGGGTTCCTGAGTGCGGTGCCGTCGTGCCGCTAGGCCGCGTGGGCCGGGTGTCCGTGCGTGCGGCGGACCTTCATCGGGCCGACGGGCCGCGCGGACAGCGACCGGACGCGTGCCTGCGCCAGGAGGTGCTCGTGCCCGACGCGGACGAGCGCGGTGGTCGCGAGGTGTGCTGCGGGTGCGGTGTCGGTCATGACGGGGTCCTCCATCGGGGTGCTCACCGATGGGACGGAACGAACAGCCGGATCGTCACACTTCTGCGTGCGCGGGTTCTGCGGCAGGCTGGGGGCATGTCCCTCGTCACCGCCGTCTGCCGCGTCGACCGCCTGTTGCCCGACTCCGGCACCATCGGCGTCACCGCGATCGACAAGCGCCCTGTCGACGGCCCCGTCCGGGTCCGTCCGCTCGGGCTGTACGCCGACGTGCAGGCGGACCGGAAGCACCACGGCGGCGAGGACCAGGCGGTGTACGCCTACGCGGACGAGGACGCGGCGTACTTCGCGGACCTGCTCGACCGGGACGTCCCGCCGGGGCTGTTCGGCGAGAACCTGCGCACGACGGGCGTCGACGTCACCGGCGCCGTGACGGGGGAACGCTGGCGGATCGGCGAGACCCTCGAGCTCGAGGTCACGATCCCGCGGATCCCCTGCGGCACCTTCGCCCGCCGGATGCGGGTGGACAAGTGGGTCAAGCGGTTCACGGAGGAGGGCCGCCCCGGCGCCTACCTCCGCGTGGTGCGGTCCGGGCCCGTGTCCGCCGGCGACCCGGTCGTCGTCACCCACCGACCGGACCACGGCGTCACGATCGGCCAGCTCTTCACGGGCCTGACGCCCGAGCAGGCGCAGGCCGTGCTGTCGTCGGGGCGCGGGACGGGTCCCGGTGGCCCGGGGACGGGTGGGCTCGCGCCGAAGGTCGTCCGGGACGTGTCGAAGGTCCTGGCGCGCGCGACCGCCTGAGTGCGGGCGGTCCGCCGTGCCGTGGTCAGTCCTGCTGCGTCCGGCGCACGGGGTCGATCGGGCGCTTCGCCTGCGGCAGCTTCGCGACGACGAGGTCGTACGCGTTGCCGACGAGGTCCTCGACCAGGGTCTCGTCGATGCCGTCCCCGGGTGACAGCGTGATCCAGTGCTGCTTGTTCATGTGCCAGCCCGGGGTGATCTCGGCGTGGTCGCGCACCAGGGCGGCACCGTGGGGCGGCGCGCACTTGAGGTTCACGATCGGCACGCCACGGAGCTCGGACGTCATCACGAACATCTTGCCGACGACCTTGTAGACGAACGCGCCTTCGCCGAAGGGCTGGGTCTCCGCCACCGCGGGCAGGGCCATCGCGGTGCGGATCGCGACCTCGTGCAGCGTCTCGCCGTCCATGTGCTCCAGCATGCACCGGACCGCCGACGGTGCACCTCGTTCTGGGGTGCGTGCGGACCCCGGTTCCGAACTATCCTCAGGCCGTGCACATCACCCGAACCCTCAGCATCGCCGCCGCCACCGCCGTGCTCGCTGCGACCGCCGTCGTCGGCGGCGCCTCGACCGCGCAGGCCGCCCCCACCGTCTACAAGAACTGCACCGCCGTGCAGAAGGTGTACTCGGGCGGGATCGCGAAGAAGTCCGTCACGAAGAACCGCGTCACCTCGAAGGGCAAGGTCACGTACCGGGCGCTCAAGGGCACGGTGAAGAAGGACGACGCCCTGTACGCGGCGAACAAGAAGATGGACGCCGACGGCGACGGGATCGCCTGCGAGAAGAGCTGACTCCGACCCGTCAGAGGGGCGGGACGCCCTCGTGTCCCGAGCGCGGGCGGGCCGTCCCGGCGACACCCGTCACGACCGACCCCGGTGGGACGTCCTTCGTCACCACCGTGTTCGCGCCGACGACGGAGTCCGCGCCGACCGTGATCGCGCCGATGAGCGACGACCCGGCACCGAGCACGACGCGGTCCCCCACCGCCGGGTGCCGACGAGCTCCGGGCCCGTGGTCGCCCCCGCGGCCGCCGAGGGTCACCCCGTGGAAGAGCACGACGTCGTCGCCGACCACCGCGGTCTCCCCGATGACGACCCCCATGCCGTGGTCGATGAAGAACCGGCGGCCGATGCGGGCACCGGGGTGGATCTCGATGCCGGTGGCCGACCGGGCGACCTGCGCGAGGACCCGGGCCGCGAACCGCGACCCCGGCAGGCCCTCGGCGATCCAGAGCCGGTGCGTCAGTCGGTGGGTCCAGACGGCGTGCAGCCCCGAGTAGACGATCGCGTTCTCGAGGTCGCCACGGGACGCGGGGTCACCGCGGCGTGCTGCGGCCAGGTCCTCCCGGACGGTCCGCAGCACGCCTCGTCGGGCGGGACGACTCACGCAGTGAGTCCCTCGAAGAGAACCGTCGACAGGTAGCGCTCACCGGTGTCGCACACGATCGCGACGACCCGCTTGCCCGCGTTCTCCGGGCGTGCGGCGATCTCGATCGCGGCGTGGATGATCGCGCCGGACGAGATGCCCGCGAGGATGCCCTCCTGCGTGCCGAGGTCGCGGGCGACCCGGAGCGCGTCGTCCAGCTCGACGTCGAACACCTCGTCGATGACGGACTGGTCGAGGACCTCGGGGATGAAGTTCGCGCCGATGCCCTGGATCTTGTGCGGGCCCGCCTTGCCCTCGGCCAGCAGCGGCGAGTCCTTCGGCTCCACCGCGACGATCTGCACACCGGGCACGCGCTCCTTGAGGACCTGGCCGACACCGGTGATCGTGCCGCCCGTGCCGACGCCCGCGACGAACACGTCGACGTGCTCCTCGGTGTCGCGGAGGATCTCCTCCGCCGTCGTCTTCCGGTGGATGGCCGCGTTCGCCGGCGTCTCGAACTGGTGGGCGAGGATCGCGCCGGGCGTCTCGGCGACGATCTGCTCCGCCTTCGACACCGCGCCCTTCATGCCCTCCGGCCCCGGGGTGAGGACGATCTCGGCACCGTACGCGCGGATGAGGGCGCGACGCTCGACACTCATCGTCTCGGGCATCGTGATGACGACCCGGTACCCGCGAGCCGCGCCGACCAGTGCGAGCGCGATACCCGTGTTGCCGGAGGACCCCTCGACGATCGTCCCGCCGGCCTGCAGCTCGCCGGACTCCTCGGCTGCGTCGATGATCGCGACGCCGAGCCGGTCCTTCACGCTCGCACCCGGGTTGTAGAACTCGAGCTTCGCCAGGACCTCGGCGCCGCCCTCCTTCGGGAGGCGGTTCAGCCGGACCAGCGGCGTGTTCCCGAACGCCTGCGAGATGTTGTCGTGGATCGTGCCGCTCATCGGTACCGTCCTCTTCGGGTCAGGTCGCGTGCCTCCGCCCTGGAGGCACGGCGTGCGCTGCGATCCTAGCGATCGGACCCCGGGTGGTGCTGCCTGCGTGACGCGTGCTGCGCACCGGGCGCTCGCCGCGCCTCCCGTCCGTCACGACGCGACCGCGACGCGCGTACCGTGCGCCGCAACGACGAGGAGGTCGCCATGTCCAAGGAGCAGCAACCCGACGCCACGCCACCCGTCGTCGACCGCGCAGCGTTCGACACGGCGCTCGCCGCGCAGGTGCGCGACGAGAAGGAACTCACCCGCCTCGGCGACCGCGTCTCGGCCGCGCGCCGACGGCTCCCGATGGTCCGCGTCGACGACTACGAGTTCACCGGTCCCGACGGTCCCGTGCGACTGACGGAGCTGTTCGCCGGGAAGTACCTGCTCCTCGTGCAGAACGTCATGTACGGACGGGACTGGGACGCCGGCTGCCCGAGCTGCACGTGGGCCGTCGACAACCTGCCCGCCGACATGGGACGACTCGACGACGAGGGGATCGCGTTCGCGATGGTCTCCGAGGGCCCGATCGAGCGGCTCGAGGCCTGGCGGCAGCAGCACGGGTGGCCGCACACGTGGGTGTCGTCCGGCGCGACGAGCTACCACGACGACTGGGGCTGGACCGTGCACAGCGACGACTGGGACGGCCCGGCGCCCGGGTACTCGTACTACCTGCTGCGCGACGGTGTGCCGTACCTGACCTACGCGACCGGTGCGCGCGGGACGGAGGCGATCCTGCCGGTGCCGCACATCATGGACCGCACGGTGTACGGGCGGCAGCAGGACTGGGAGGACAGTCCCGAGGGGTGGCCGCAGTACCCCACCTACGGCTGACCGGACCTTGGCCCCTGGGGTCCGAGCAGAGCGCGTTGCAGCTGGGCTTCGGACGGCAGCAGCCGCTGCAGCTCCGGGGGCAGGAGCTCGTAGGACGCGACGCCGACCGGAGCGTTCGACGTCCCGAGCGCGTACCGGACGACCGCGTCGTTCTTGCCCGTGACCAGGAGCAACCCGACCGTGTCGGCGTGGTGTGGGCGTCGGAGGTCCGCATCCACGAGGGCGACGTAGAACGACAACTGACCGACGTGGTCCGGCCGGAACTCACCCGTCTTCAGCTCGACGACCACGTACCGGAGTTGCTCGACGTGGAAGAAGAGCAGGTCGACGAAGAAGTCGTTGCCGTCGACGTCGAAGTGCACCTGCCGGCCGACGAAGGCGAACCCCGTCCCGAGTTCTCGTAGGGTGTCCGCGATCCGGTCGACCATCGCCTGCTCGATCGAGCGTTCGTCCCGGTCACCGTCGACGGCGAGGAAGTCCAGGATGTACGGATCCCTGGTGATCTGCTGCGCCAGGTCCGCACCGTCGTCGTCGAGCAGCCGACTGAAGTTCGTCGCGGCGGCGGCATGCCGCTCCGCGGCACGACTGCGGAGATTGTGTCGCAGGACGTTGCGCGACCAGCCTCCGGCCACCGCCTGACGGACGTACCACGCTCGGAGTCCGCTGTCGGGGACGCTGAGCAGGACGGTGATGTGCCCCAGGGCAATCGGTCAACAGCCTGTTGACCGATTGCGTCTTCGTCGGGCCACCTTGCGGCGAACTGTCGCATGTACTTGAGGTTCGTCGCAGAGAACCCCTTCATCGACGGGAACTCCGCACGGAGGTCAGCCGCGAGGCGGGTCAGGACACCCGTTCCCCACGCGCCGTTCCGCGATCGCTCGAGCAGGATCGAGCCGATCGACCAGTACAGGTGGACGAGGTGCGCGTTCGCCGCGAGCTGCGCGCGAGATCGAGTGCTGGTGACGCGGTCTCGGATGGAGCGGAGCGTGTCGGCGTACTCCCCGGGCACGGGCTGGTCGATCATCCGCCGATCGTGCACGGCGAGTCGGTGCCGCGTCCACGATCTGGGATGCACGGCAGCCGCCAGGTGAACGCGGTCGCATCCCCTCCGGACCGAGCCGGCCGCCGCGGAGCCCGCGGACGTCGTCAGCGCACGTGCGCCGTCCGCGCGAACCGCTCGTCCGTCGCCGCGAGCACCCGCAGCACGTTGCCCCCGGCCAGGACACGCAGGTCCTCCGGGCCCCAGCCACGACGCTGCAGTTCCGCCGCCAGCACCGGGTACCGCGACACGTCCCGCAGGTCCGGCGGCAGCACGGGCGTCCCGTCGTAGTCGCCGCCGAGCCCGATGTGCGCCGCGCCGGCGACCTCGCGCGCGTGCTCGACGTGGTCCGCCACGTCCGACACCGTGACGAGCGGGGGCTCCCCCACCGAACCGGCGTCCTCCCACTCGGCCCACGCCCGGGACACGAACTTCGGCACGAAGGTGATCATCACCACACCGCCGTTGTCGCGCAGGCGGGCGAGCACGTCGTCCGGGACGTTCCGCGGGTGGTCGTTCACCGCGATCGTCGACGAGTGGCTGAACACCACGGGCTGCGTGGCGACGTCGAGGGTGTCACGCATGGTCTGCGGCGACGTGTGCGACAGGTCGACGAGCATCCCGATCCGCTCCATCTCGGCAACGACCTCGCGCCCACGGTCGGTCAGGCCGCCGTGCGGGTGGGAGCCGGTGGCCGAGTCGGCCCAGGGTGTGTCGTCGTTGTGCGTGAGGGTCATGTACCGGACCCCGAGCCGGGCGAGGTCGCGGAGCACCGCCAGGTCGTCACCGATCGAGTGGCCGCCCTCGGCGCCGAGGAGCGACGCGGTGCGCCCGACCTCGACGGCCGCGACGACCTCGGCCGCGGTCCGGGCGAGGGTGAGCGACTCCGGGTACCGCTCGATGATCCGGTGCGCGAGGTCGACCTGCTGCAGCGTCGCGCGGACGGGATCGGGGACGTCGGTGGGGACGAACACCGACCAGAACTGCCCGACGACCCCGCCGGCACGGAGCTTCGGCAGGTCGGTGTGCAGGGACCCCTGCTCGGAGTCGATGCCCTCGACCCCGGAGTCGTGGGTCTCGCGCCGCTCCCAGGGCAGGTCGTTGTGTCCGTCGATGACCGGGAACGGGAGCGCGTCGAACGTCATGCCACCGACGCTACCGCGACGACCGCCGTCGCTAGGCTCGCCCCATGGACCCCGTCACGCTGCGGACCGAGCGGCTGGTCCTCTCGGTCCCCGAGCTCACCGATGCCGACGACGTCGTCGCCTACGCGACCGATCCCGACGTGGTGGCGTTCATCCCGATGCCCGAACCGTACGGTCATGCCGAGGCCCGCCACTGGCTCACGGCCGTGGTGCAGGACGGCTGGGCGTCGGACACCCGCTACGAGTTCGCCCTCCGCCGTGCCGACGACCCACGGCTGCTCGGTACCGTCGGGCTCTTCGGGTTCGCCGGCGGCGGCGCGGAGATCGGGTACGCGACCCACCCGGACGCCCGCGGGCACGGCTTCGTGACCGAGGCGGCGGACCGCGTGCTGCAGTGGGCGTTCGCGCCGGCTCCCGACGGGCTCGGGCTCGCGCGCGTGCAGTGGCGGGCGATGGCGGAGAACCGTGCGTCGATCGCCGTCGCGCAGCGGCTCGGCATGCGGTTCGAAGGGCGTCAGCGGTCCGCGGTGCTCCAGCACGGCCGCCGCCACGACCAGCTGCTGGCGGCCGTCCTGCGCGACGACGACCGATCCGTCCGACCGGTCTGGCCGACGTCGTGACCGTCGCGTTCCGGGTCGTCACCGACCTCGCCGCCCCGCCGGAGCGCGCGTTCGCGCTGTCGCTCGACATCGGCGCGCACGAGCGGTCCATGGCCGCCACGGACGAGCGCGCGGTCGCGGGCACCACGGCCGGCACGATCGGGCTCGGTGAGTCCGTCACGTGGCGCGCGCGGCACTTCGGGATCGTGTGGCGGATGACGAGTCGGATCACGGCTCTGGAGGCGCCCCACCGGTTCGTCGACGAGCAGGTGCGTGGACCGTTCGCCCGGTTCCGGCACGAGCACCGGTTCGAGCCGTCGGCCGGCGGCACGCGGATGGTCGACGAGATCGAGTTCCGCGCACCGCTCGGGGTGCTCGGGGTCGTCGCCGAGCGGCTCGCGCTGGCTCGGTACCTGCCGCGGCTGATCCGGGAGCGCAACGCCTCGCTGGCGGCCGAACTCGCCGACGAGCGCGGCGGTGCCGGCGACGACGAGCACGGCGACGGCACGGGTCAGGGCGCGGCGAGCTCCCCCAGCGCGTCGTAGGCCTGCGCCACCGCGTCCACGCGCGCGCGGCCGCCCGGGCCGGATGCCTCGTACACGTCGTTCGCGACCGCGGCGACGACGGCGAACAGCGCCGCCATCGAGTCGAACGCCGACGGGGAGTCCACCGGGCAGAGGATCGCCGTGGCCGCCGGGGCCGCGATGACCGCCGCGGTCGGGTCGCCCAGGACGACGACGTCCGCGCCGCTGGCGACGCAGTGCCGCACGAGTTTGCCGATGCCGGCGGCGTGCCGGCGCACCGTGACGATCATGACGAGGTCGCGTCGGTCGAGGTCGGCCACCTCTTCGCCGAGGCGCTGTCCCGGGGCCGGGCCGATGCGGACGTCCGGTCGGACCTGCGCGAGCTGGGCGCGCAGCTGGAGGGCGATCGGGTACGCCCCGCGCTCCCCCGCCACGAGCACCCGACGGGCGCGGACGATCCGACGGGCGAGACGGGGACGGTCGGCCCGCGCGAGCGAGGCGAACGCGGCGTCGAGGTTGCGCGACTCGACGGCGCGCTGGTCGACGTGCGCCGCGTCCTCGGCGGCCCACGGCAGGCCGGAGCCCCGTGCCGACATCAGGTTCTGCCGGACCTCGGCGGCGTCCTGGAAGCCGAGCGACCGGACGAGCCGGGAGACCGTGGCCTTCGAGGTGCCCGACTCGGCGGCGAGCTCGGCCGAGGTCCCGACGAGCAGGAGTTCGGGGTCGTGGCGCACCATCGCGGCGACGCGGCGCTCGGCCGGGGACAGCTGCTCCCACACCGAGTCGATGCGCGCCCGGACGTCGGGGCCCGCGGTGCTCACGCTGCGGCCACCCGTCCGACCGCGACCGCGAGCGCGTCGAGCCCGAGGGCGATGTCCTCGGTGGAGACGAACTCGTCGGGGTGGTGGCTGATGCCGTCCGGGTTGCGGAGGAAGAGCATCGCGACGTCGGTCACGAGCCCGAGCGACATGGCGTCGTGTCCCGCGCGGGAGAACAGCTCGATCGGACGGGGCTCCCCCGTCGACTCGATGCCCGCCCGGACGGCGTCCATCAGCCGCGGTGCGCAGAACACCGCCGGCGCACGGTGGACCTCGGTCGGCTCGACGCTGACGCCACGGCGTTCCCCGATGAGCGCGAACGCCTTCGTGATCTCGTCCCACACGGCGTCGCGTCCCTCGTCGAACTCCCCGCGCAGGTCGACCGAGAACCGTGCCAGCCCCGGGACGACGTTCACGGCACCGGGTTCGACGGTCATGGTGCCGACCGTGCCGACGTGCTGCGACGCCCGGCAGATCCGTTCGACGGCGAGGGCGGCCTCGGCGGCGGCGAGCAGGGCGTCGTGCCGTCGGTCGTAGGGGGTGCCGCCGGCGTGCCGGGCCTCGCCGACGGCCTCGACGGTGAACCGCCGCGCGCTCGCGATGCTCGTGACGACGCCGAGCGCCTGACCGGCCTGTTCGAGGTACGGTCCCTGCTCGATGTGCGCCTCGAGGTAGCCGGCGAGCACCGACGGTTCGACCGCGGCCTCGTGCACGCGCGACGGGTCGAGCCCGAAGCGGGTGAAGGCGTCGCGGAGGGTTACCCCGTCGCCGTCGGCGAGGTCCCACCAGGACTCGTCCCAGACACCGGCGACCGCGGAGGACCCGAGCAGCGCCTTGCCGAAGCGGGTGCCCTCCTCGTCGGAGAACGCGATGACCTCGAGCGCGACGGGGAGCGGGCCGTCGGCGGTCACCCGTGCCACCGTCCGGATGGCCATGAGGACCCCGACGATCCCGTCGTACCGGCCGGCGTCCACCACGGTGTCGAGGTGCGATCCGAGCAGCAGCACGGGGGCGTCGGGGGTCGCACCGTCGACGCGGCCGTGCAGGTTGCCCGCCGCGTCCTGCCAGGTGCTGAGGCCGGCGTCGTGCATCCAGCCGGCGACGATCGCGTTGACCCGTGCGTGCTCCGGCGAGAGGTAGACGCGGGTGATCCGGCCGGGCTCCTCGGTGACGGTCGCGAGTTCGTCGCACCACCCGGCGATCAGCGTCGCGTCGGCGGTGGCGGTCGCGGAGGCCCGGACCACGGACGGCGCGCTCACGCCGACACCCCGGCAGCGACGGCACCGGCACCGGCACCGGCGTAGACGTCGAGCGCCGCGTCCACGCCACCGCCGGACGGCACCGCGTGCCCGGCCCGGCGCAGGGCGTGCTCGAGCGCGGCGAGGGTCGTCACGACGGTGTCCTTGCGCGCGTTGTAGCCCATGGTGCCGATCCGCCAGACCCGTCCGTGCAGCGGCCCGAACGACGTGCCGATCTCGATGCCGTGGTCGTCGAGCATCGCGGCGCGGACCTGGTCGCCGACGACGTCCGACGGGATCTCGACCGCCACGACGTTGTGCATCTTGTGCCCGAGGTCGCCGAAGACACCGAGCCCGAGTGCCTGCACCCCGGCGGTCATCGCGCGACCGGCGGTCTCGTGCCGTGCGACCACGGCGTCGCGGCCCTCCTCGAGCAGGATCCGGGCGCACTCGTTCGCGGCGTAGAGCATCGACGCGGCCTCGGTGTGGTGGTTGAGCCGTCGGGGGCCCCAGTAGTCGAGGATCATCGCGAGGTCGAGGTAGTTCGACCGGATGGGTTCGTCGGCGACCTCGTCCCCGGGTTCGCGGATGCCCGCCTCGACGCTGCGACGCTGGTCGAGCACGGCGACGGCCCGCGGCGAGACGGTGAGCGGCGCGCTGCCGGACGGTCCGCCCAGGCACTTCTGCAGCCCCGCGCTCACGGCGTCGATGCCCCAGGCGTCGACCTCGAGCGGGTTGCCCCCGACGGTGGCGGTCGCGTCGGTGTAGAACAGCACGCCGTACCGTTCGCAGATCGCTCCGAGCTCGTCGAGCGGCTGGTTCATCGTGGTCGAGGTGTCGCCCTGCACGATCGCCAGGACCTTCGGGCGCACCCGCGCGATCGCGTCCTCGATCGCCGACGGGGTGAACACCTGCCCCCACTCGGTCTCGATCGTGTGGACCTCGGCCCCGGCACGCCCGGCGATCTCGGCGAGCAGGTGCCCGAAGCGCCCGAACACCGGCACGAGCACGCGGTCCCCCGGGGCGAGCAGGGAGACGAGCGCCGCCTCGATGCCGGCGCGGGAGGTCCCGTCGACGAGGACGGTCGCCTCGTTCGTGGTGCCGAACACCCGCCGGTACAGCTCCTGCGTCTCGTTCATCGTGGTGGTCATCCACGGGTCGTACTGCCCGACGAGCGGTGTCGACAGGGCACGGAGCACCCGTGGGTCGGCGGTGATCGGCCCCGGTCCCATGAGCAGACGGGCGGGCGGGTTCACAGGGAGCATGTTCGGTCCTCTCGTTCCGGTGGAGATCGTATCGGAACGATCGTTACAGCGGTGTTCCAGCGAGCACGGGTCGGTCGACGAGCGCCCCGATGACGGACGCGACGCCGCCGTCCGCGGTCGCGACCAGCTGACCGCGCAACCAGGTCTCGGTGACGCTGCCCCGTGCCTCCAGACCGGCGAACGCCGAGACGGGGTTGCGGTGCGCGAGCCCGGCCACGTCGACGACCGCCGAGGCGGACGGGTCGAACACCGCGAAGTGCGCGAGTGCGCCCGGCGCGATGCGCCCGCGGTCGGCGAAGCCGGCGAGCCCCGCCGGGCCGGTCGTGAAGTGCGGCAGCAGCTGCTCGAGCGCGACACCGCGGCGCCGGGCCTCCGTCCACACGGCACGGAAGCCGACCTGCAGCCCGGCGATCCCGCCCCAGGCGGTCCCCCAGTCGTCGGTCTTGAGGTCCGCGGTGGAGGGCGAGTGGTCGGACACGATCATGTCGATCGTCCCGTCCAGGACCCCGGCCCAGAGCGCGTCGCGGTTGGCGTCGTCGCGGATCGGCGGGCAGCACTTGAACTCGGTCGCCCCGTCGGGGATCGTGCCGGCCTCGAAGGCGAGGTAGTGCGGGCAGGTCTCGACCGTGATCCGCACGCCGTCGTCCTTCGCGGCGCGGATCATCGGCAGCGCGCCGGCGTCCGACAGGTGCAGGACGTGCACGCGCGCGCCCGTCTCGCGGGCACCCTCGACGACCCGGGCGATCGCGGAGCGCTCGGCGTCGACCGGGCGGGTGGCGAGGAAGTCCTCGTAGTGTCCGCCGAGCGCCGCGTGGTCGACCAGGAACTCGGGGTCCTCTGCGTGCACGATGAGCAGGGCGTCGATGCGGGCGACCTCCTCGATCGCCGCGCGCAGCTGCGGTGCGTCGAGGTGCGGGAACTCGTCGACCCCGGACGGCGCGGTGAAGCACTTGAAGCCGAACACGCCGGCGTCGTGCAGGCCGTGGAGCGACCCGAGGTTCGCCGGGACGGCACCGCCCCAGAACCCGACGTCGACGGCGACGCGGCCCGCGGCGCTCGCGCGCTTGACCTCGAGCGCCTCGACCGTCGTCGTCGCGGGGATCGAGTTGAGCGGCATGTCGATGATCGTGGTGACGCCACCGAGTGCGGCTGCACGGGTCGCCGAGGCGAAGCCCTCCCACTCGGTGCGGCCGGGCTCGTTCACGTGCACGTGCGTGTCGATCAGGCCCGGGAGCAGGACGTGCGCGTCGGGCACGGTGCGGTCCTCGACGGCGTCGACGGGTTCGTCCACGGCCACGACGGCGTCGACCCGCCCGTCGCGGACGACGACGGCTGCGGGCCGGAAGGCGCCGTCGATCCAGGCGCGGCCGGCGCGCAGGACCAGACCAGCGGGTGCGGGTGCGGCCGTCGTGTCGCCGGCGGGGCCCTGGAGGCGCGTCATGCGCCCGCCCCGACCGTCGCGCCCGCCATCGGCCGGCGTTCGAACCCCGCGAGCAGTCCCGCCATCGGCTTGGCCGGGGGTGGCGCGTACTCGCCGCGTCGCCCGGTCGTGAGCCCGAGGCGCACGAGGGACTCGGCGAGCACGGTGGCCGCCGCGACACCGTCCACGACCGGCGCCCCGACGGCCCGGGACACCTCGGCGCAGAAGTCCGCCATGCCGGCGCAGCCGAGCACCACGGCGTCGGCGCCGCCGGCGAGCACGGCCCGGCACTCCTCGACGACGAGTGCCCGGGCGTCCGAGTCCGGGTCCTCCAGGCGGAGCACGGGGACCTCGCACGCCCGGACCTCGGTCACGAGCGACGCGAACCCGTACCGTTCGGCGAGCTCGTGCGCCCGGCCGGTGGTCCGGCTCAGGGTGGTCACCACGCCGAACCGGCGCCCGAGCATCGCGGCGGCGTGGAAGGCCGCCTCCGCGATGCCGATGACGGGTCCGGACGCGACCTCGCGTGCCGCGTCGAGCCCGGGGTCCCCGAAGCACGCGACCACGAACGCGTCGACACCGTCCTGCTCGCCGAGCGCGATCTGCTCGAGGAGCCCGGGGACGGCCAGCGCCTCCTCGTAGTGGCTCTCGATCGACGCCGGCCCCATGGTGGGGTTGACGGCCTCGACGATCGTCCCGGGCCCGGCGACCGCGGCGGCGGCGCTGCCGATCGCCGCGGTCATCGAGGAGGTGGTGTTGGGGTTGACGACGCGGATGCGCATCGAGTTCCTTCCGGTGGTGCGGGTGGTGCGGGTGGTGCGGGTGGGACGGCTCGGTCGGTCAGGCCCGGCCGACCGCGGCGCCGTCGTCGACGGACGGGTCGTCGGCGGCCAGCACGGGCATGCTCGGACGGAGGCGCTCCATCCCGACGAAGACGACGAGGCCGAGGGCGCACCCGATGAACCAGCTGTAGTTCGACAGCCACGGGACGACGCCGAGCGCCGACGGCAGGACCGCGCTGGCGACCGACACCGCACCGGTGACGACGAGCGTCCAGATCGCGTTCGGGTTGAAGCCCTTGACGTACCAGTACCGGGCCGCGGGGTCCTTCGTGTACATGTCGTCGACGGCGATGCGCTGCTTCGCGACGATGTAGTAGCCGGCGATGAGGATCCCGAACAGCGGGCCGATCAGGGCGCCGAGGACCCCCAGCGTGTACAGGATCGCCTGGTCGTTGCCGTACCAGTTCCACGGGGTGAGGAGGACGGACCCGACGGCCGCGATCATGCCGCCCGCCCGCCAGCTGATCTTGCGCGGGGCCACGTTCGAGAAGTCGAACGCGGGGCTGATGAAGTTCGCGACGATGTTGATGCCGACGGTCGCGGTGACGAAGGTCAACCCGCCGAGGAGGATCGCGAAGGGCGCCCCGATCGCCTGCACGGTCTCGATCGGGTCGGTGATGAGCTTGCCGAACACCGGCACCGTGGCACTGGCGCAGAGGACGGTGAGCACCGAGAAGAACAGGAAGTTGATCGGCAGGCCCCAGAGGTTGCCGCGCTTCACCGCGTCGAACGACTTCGCGTAGCGGGAGAAGTCGCCGAAGTTCAGCATCGGGCCGGAGAAGTAGCTCACCACGAGGGCGATCGCCGACAGCATCACCGGGATGCTCGCGCCGAACGACAGCGGCGCACCGGCGGACAGCGTGAACGAGATGTTCCCGATGCCGGCACGGCTGACGAGGTAGATGGCGAGGGCGATCATGATGACGTACACCGCCGGGCCGGCCCAGTCGATGAACCGTCGGATCGCGTCCATGCCCATCCAGAAGAGGGCGCCCTGTGCGACCCAGAGGATGGCGTACGAGATCCAGCCGAGCGCGGAGAGCCCGAGGAACGAGTGCTCGAGGAGTCCCGCCGAGGCCGGGATGAACTTGAGGAAGACGATGTTGAGCGACTGGGCGGCGAGGAAGGTCTGCACGCCGTACCAGGCCATCGCGATGAGCCCACGGATGATGGCGGGGACGTTCGCCCCGAGCACGCCGAACACCGCGCGGTTGATCACCGGGTACGGCACCCCGGTGCGCTGGGACGGCTTGGCGACGAGGTTCGCGAACACCTGCACGATGAGGATGCCGACCACCAGGGCGATGAGCACCTGCCAGCTGGCGATGCCCAGGGCGAAGAGCGACCCGGCGGTGACGTAGCCGCCGACCGAGTGCACGTCCGACATCCAGAACGCGAAGATGTTGTAGCTCGTCCAGGTCTGCTTGCGGAGCGGAGCGAGGTCCTCGTTGGTGAGCGCCGGGTCGTACCCGGGGCGGACGACGCCGGCACCGGCGGGTGCTGCCGTCGTGCGGGGGGCGTGGGGCGCGGCGACCGGGGGCTGGATCTCTGTTGCCATGGCGTCCTCCGAAGGAGTGGGAAGGGCGAGCGGTGCCCGCCTCTGCCACGACGCTACGGAGACACTGCGCCCGGCCCGTTACCCCCGTGTAACGGTCGTGTGTCGTGACGCCCGTCCTGGAACGATCGTTCCGACACGGACACCGACACCGATCGCCGTCCGCGCACTCAGAGCGCGTGCGCTCCGAGGACCGCCCCGGCCGCGTACGTCGCGGCCAGGGCCAGCGCTCCCCCGGTCACGACACGGATCGTCGCCCGCGTGCGCGGCGCACCACCGAGCGTGGCACCGGTCGTCCCGGTGGCGGCGAGCGCGACGAGCACCGCGACGACCGTCACCGCCACGCGGGCAGGCTCGGGACTGAGGAGCATCGCGAGGAACGGCAGCGCGGCACCGGTCGTGAAGGTCGCCGCCGACACCCAGGCGGCACGCCACGGGCTCACCACCTCGTCCTCGGCATCGCGGAGCGCGACCGCTGCCCGTCGACGGCGCACCTCGGGTCGGACGAGCTCGTCGGCGACGGCGCTCGCGACGGCCGGGTCGACGCCGAGGCTCCGGTAGTGGGCGGCGATCGTGCCGACGTCCTCCGACTCCGCCTCGAGCTCGGCCTGGTGGGCGGCCTGGCCGGTGCGCTGGGCGTCACGGGCACCGCTGACGGACACGTACTCGCCGAGGGCCATCGACACCGCACCGCCGACGAGGGCCGCGGTGCCCGCCGCGATGACCGGACCGGTCCCCGCGCCGGCTCCCGCGACGCCGACGAGCACCGCCGCGACCGAGACGATGCCGTCGTTGGCCCCGAGCAGGCCGGCGCGCAGCCAGTTGAGCCGGGCGGCGCTCGTGGCGTCGTGGTCCGTGGAGGGCAGGACGAGGTCCGCAGCGGTCGACATGCGAGTCAGGATGCCACTCGGCGCGGGTCGGCGCCAGCATGGTGAGGATACCCTGATCAGGGGTTTTCCGGTGAGGGCAGCCTCACCTCACCGGTCTGCGGCGTGCGGGAAGCCGCATCGGCACCGCACCCTCGGCACCCGGGCGGAACGTGCGGACGCCCGGGTGTCAGGATCGGCCCATGAGCGCGGGAATCAGGATCGACCACGTGGGCGTCACGGTGCCGGACATCGATGCCGCCACGGCGTTCTTCGAGGCGGCGTTCGACGCCGTCGTGCTGTACGACATGCGCTGCCGCACCGAGGAGCCGAACGCGACGGCCGAGGCGCACCGCTACCTGGGGATCCCGTCGACGATGGCACAGGGCGCGATGCGGATGCTCGCACTGCCGGACGGACCGGGGCTCGAGCTGTTCGAGTACCACGGACCGGACCAGCACCGTCCCGTGCACCCCGCGGACCTCGGGTGGCAGCACCTCGCGATGTACACGGACGACCTCGACGGCACGCTCGCCCGCATCGAGGCAGCCGGGGGCACCCGCAACTCGGACCCTCGGGACCTCCGCGGCCTCGAGGTCGGCGAGGGGAACCGGTTCGTGTACACCCGGACCCCGTGGGGCTCGACGCTCGAACTCGTCAGCTACCCGACGCCGCAGCCGTACCTGCTCGTCGCACCGCGGGCGAAGTGGGCGCCGTGGCCGAGCGCGGCGGACGCGCTCCCCGCACCGCAGCCGGAGCCGGAGCCCCAACCGTCCTGACGGCTCAGTCGTCGACGCCGTCGGTGACCCAGACCCGGGTCGGCCGACCGCTCAGTGCGTGCGCGAAGGGGTCGCCCACGGGACGGAACCCCGCGCTGCGGTACAGCCGGAGCGCCGGCGCGTTGTCGTCCAGCGCGTGCAGCAGGGCTCGGCGGTGGCCCGCGGCTCCGGCCTCGGCGACGGCTCCCAGCAGCAGGGACCGTCCGAGTCCGTGCCCCTGGGCCCGCGGGTCGACGGCGAGGAGCGAGAGGTAGGCCGCGTCCTCCGGGTCCCCCGGACGCCCCGTCCCCGGAGCGGTGACGAGCGCGAACCCGGCGATCGCCGCGGCCGCACCACGGTCCGGCTCCGTCGACGCCACGACGAGCGCGACGCGGGGCACCGCGAACTTCGACCGGGCGCGTTCCCGCACCGCGTCCGACTCGGGCACACCGTCACGGGTGGCGACGGCGCGCGTCCACAGGTCGACGCACGCGGTGGCCTCGTCCTCGACGGCGGCACGCACGACGAACGACGACCCGATCACCCGTTCAGCGTACGGCTGCGGACTGCCCCACCCGGAACGACGCCCCGCGGTGCTCCGCCGGCAGCCGGTCACCGCGGCCGTGCAGCTTGTGCCGCAGCGATCCGGGCTCGTAGCCCTCGGGGTAGACGCCGCGAGCACGGAGCTCCGGCACGACGAACTCGATGACGTCCTCCCACGTCCCCGGGGTCACCGCGTAGGCGAGGTTGAACCCGTCGACGTCCGTCTGCTCCTGGATCTCGACGAGCCGGTCGGCGATGGTCGCCCCGCCGCCGACCGCGACCGGGCCGAGGCCGCCGATCGCCGTGTGCCGGGCGAGGTCCCGGATCGTCCACTTCGACCCGTCGGACCCGGTGGCCGCCGCGATGTTCGCCGCTGCGGACTGGATCGCGTTCGACTCGACGTCGCCGAGCGGCTCGTCGAGGTCCCACTGCGACAGGTCGACGCCCATCCAGCCGGAGTTGAGCACGAGCGCGCCGAGCTCGGAGGCGTAGGACAGGTAGTCCTCGTACTTGGCCTGGGCGAGCTCGTCGGTGGCGTCGGTGATGACGGTGAGCAGCGTGTAGACGCGGGCGGCGTACCGGTCGCGACCAGCAGCCTCCAGGGCGTCACGGACCTTCCGGACGGTCGACGCGAGCTGCTCGACGGTCGGTGCGCCCACGAACACCGCCTCGGCGTTCTCGGCCGCGAACCGGATGCCGCGCGGCGAGGCCCCGGCCTGGTAGATCACGGGCGACCGCTGGACCGACGGCTCGGACAGGTGGATGCCCGGGACGTCGAAGTGCGTGCCGTGGTGCTCGATCGGGTGGACCTTCGCGGGGTCGGTGAAGACGCCGGTCTCGCGGTCCTCGACCACGGCGTCGTCCTCCCACGAGCCCTCCCACAGCTTGTAGAGGACCTCGAGGTACTCGTCGGCGACGTCGTACCGGTCGTCGTGCGAGAGCTGGTCGGTCTGCCCCATGTTCCGCGCGGCACTCGGCAGGTACCCGGTCACGACGTTCCAGCCGATGCGGCCCTTCGTGAGGTGGTCGAGCGTCGAGATGCGCCGGGCGAACGGGTACGGGTGCTCGTACGCGGTCCCCGCCGTGATCCCGAAGCCGAGGTGCTCGGTCACCGACGCCATCGCGGACACCAGCAGGATCGGGTCGTTCACGGGGACCTGCGACCCGGTGCGGAGCGCGGCCTCGTTCGAGTCGCCGTAGACGTCGTACGTCCCGAGCACGTCGGCGATGAAGATCCCGTCGAAGTTGCCCCGCTCGAGCAGCTGCGCGAGGTCGGTCCAGTACGACAGGTCGTTGTAGTGCCGGGACCGGTCCCGCGGGTGCCGCCAGAGCCCGGAGGACTGGTGCGCCACGCAGTTCATGTCGAAGGCGTTGAAGCGGATCTGACGGTGCTCGCTGCTCGTGCTCACGGGCGTGACGGTACGTGCCGTCCCGGGGCGGACGGCGGAAGGTGACGAACCGTGACGTGGGACTGCGGGCCTGGAGGGACGGTGCGGGCCCGCCCCGCGCCTCCGGGACCGCAGACCGGTCGCGTCATGAGCGCGTGGTCGCCTCGCGCGCGGCGGCCTCGGCCGCGACCCACGCGAGCATCCCGCACTTGACCCGCATGACGAACTTCGAGACGCCGTGGAACGCGACGAGGTCCTCGAGCACGTCCTCGTCGGGCTCGCCGGCACCGCGGGACCGCATCATCGTGCGGAACTCCTCGGTGAGCGCGAGCAGCTCGGGCACCGTGCGACCGACCGCCATGTCCGTGAGGACCGACGCCGACGCCATCGAGATCGAGCAGCCGTCGCCCTGCCACGCGAGACCGGCGATGCGGTCGGTGCCGGGCTCGAGGCGCACGCGCACGGTGATCTCGTCGCCGCAGGTGGGGTTGCGCTCGAAGTGCTCGGCGTCGGCGTCGGGCAGCTCGCCGTCGCCGTGCCGGGCCTTCGCGTGGTCGAGGATGACCTGCTGGTAGAGGGAGTCGAGGGCGCTCATGCGATCGCTCCGAAGTAGCCGCGGACCTCGCCGACGGCCGTGAGGAACCGGTCGACGTCCTGCTCGGTCGTGTAGACGTACGTGCTCGCACGGCTGGTGGCGACGAGGCCGAGCCGACGGTGCAGTGGTTGGGCGCAGTGGTGGCCGGAGCGCACCGCGATGCCCTGCGCGTCGAGGTACTGCGAGACGTCGTGGGCGTGCAC
The DNA here is from genome assembly GCF_044746255.1 of Curtobacterium sp. NPDC086286. Lineage (NCBI taxonomy): Bacteria > Bacillati > Actinomycetota > Actinomycetes > Micrococcales > Microbacteriaceae > Curtobacterium > Curtobacterium sp. NPDC086286. Next base: position 405,966 of record NZ_JBIVBW010000001.1, on the reverse strand, counting down.
GCCGTCGACGTCGAACGACACGAGACCGGACCGCGGCACCCCGGCGGGCGGACCGACGACGTGGATGCCCGGGATCGCGGCGAGTCCGGTGAGCATGCGCTCGGCCAGGTGCTCCTCGTGCGCACGGACCCGCTCCATGCCGATGCCCTGCAGGTAGCGGACCGCCTCGGCGAGCGCCACGGCCTGCGACACGGGCTGGGTGCCGGCCTCGAACCGCTCGGGTGCCGGCATGAAGTCGGTGTGCTCCATCGTCACCGTGGTGATCATCGATCCGCCGGTCCGGAACGGGGGCAGGGCGTCGAGCAGCTCGTGGCGGCCCCAGAGCACGCCGATGCCGTTCGGCCCGAGCATCTTGTGCCCGGAGAACGCCGCGAAGTCGACGCCGAGCGCCTGCACGTCGAGCGGCCGGTGCGGTGCGGACTGGCAGGCGTCGAGGACGACGAGGGCACCGTGCGCGTGGGCGGCTGCGACGACGGCCGACACCGGGGCGACCATGCCGGTGACGTTCGAGACGTGGGCGAAGGCGACGACCTTCGTGCGGTCGGAGACCAGGGCGACGGCGTCCTCGGCCGTCCAGGTGCCGTCGTCCGCGACGGGGACCCAGCGGAGCGTCGCACCGGTCAGCGCGGCGAGCTCCTGCCACGGGACGAGGTTGGCGTGGTGCTCGGCCTCGGTGACGAGGACCTCGTCGCCGGGTCCGATGCGGAAGCGCTCGGCGTCCGGTCCCCCACGGCCGCGGCTGGCGTTCGCGATGCCGTACGCCACGAGGTTGAGGGCGTCGGTGGCGTTCGCGGTCCACACGACCTCGGACGGTGACGCCGCCCCGACGAACCCGGCGACGGTGGCCCGGGCGTCCTCGTACGCGTCGGTGCTCAGCGCGGCGAGGGTGTGCGCGCCGCGGTGCACGGCGGCGTTGTCGTGCTCGAGGAAACGTCGTTCGGCGTCGAGCACCTGGCGGGGTCGTTCGGCGGTGGCCCCGGAGTCGAGGTAGGCGAGGGGGAACCCGTTCACCTCCTGCTGGAGGATCGGGAAGTCCCGTTTGATCGCCTCGACCTCGGACTCGGTGAGCGGTTGGTTGGGCGCCACGACAGTCACCACACAATGGTGGTCTGCTCGCGGCCCGGAGTCCAGTCGGACGGGTACCGCTGACGGCGAACGGCCCCGGACACGTGGTCCGGGGCCGTCCGTACGGTGCGCGGGAACCGCGTCACTCGTTGCCGATCTGCTTGTCCGCCGCGTCACGGGCGCCGTCGATCTTGTCGTCGTACTTGCCACCCGTGGCCTTCTTGACCGCGTCGGCGACACCGCCGAGCACCTTGTCGCTGATGTCCTCGGCCTTCTCGCTCTTCAGGGCGTCCTGGACCTTGTTGTCCTGCAGGAAGTCCTGGGCCTTCTTCGTGATGTCGTCGAACCCCGCCATCGGTTGCTCCTCGTCGCCGGTACGGAGCCCGGTGCCCCGTCGTGCGGCCGATCGTAGGCCCGTGGCCCGTCGGGTGTGCCGGATCGTGACGAAGTGTTCACACCATCTGCGCGCTGCGTCGGCGGGCGAGCACGTAGCCGACGGCGACCGACCCGGACACCGCCAGGAGCGAGGGGATGAGGATGTCGGTCCCCTGCTGGGTGAACTCGACGACGAGCACGAGGGCCGTGAAGGGCGCCCGCATCGTCGTCGCGAGGAAGGCCGCGGCGCCGATGAACGCGAACGCCGTGAGGCTCGGCCCGTCGGTCGGCCAGAGCAGCAGCCAGAGGCCACCGAGTCCGCCGCCGACCGCGGAGCCGATCGCGATCGACGGGGTGAGCGTGCCGCCGACGGCCCCCGCACCGATCGTGGCCGAGGTCGTGATCGTGCGGATGACCCCGAGCGCGAGCAGGAACAGGATCGGCGAGAGCCCGGCGACGGAGCCGTCCTCGAGCGAGGCGTTCATCGCGAGGACGCCGAGCGCCCGCCCGTTGCCGAGGATCTCGGGGAAGGGCACGGCGATGAGTCCGACCATGGCGAAGACGACCGGCAGCACGACGATGAGCCGCCACCCCTTCGGCGCGAGGCCCTGCAGCCGGTTCGTGAGCTTCACGAAGCCGACGCCCGCGAACCCGAGGACGGGCCCGACGATCACCGCCCAGACGAGCAGCGACGGCGAGAGGTGCATCGCCGGCACGTGGTAGAGCACCTCGTCCGGGATCACCAGGCGTGCCACGAACGCCGCGACCGCGCTCGTCGCGAAGGCCGGCAGCGCGGTCGCGAAGGTGAGCTCGCCGAGCAGCACCTCGACCGCGAACAGGGCGCCCCCGAGCGGGACGTCGTAGACCGCGGCGAGGCCGGCGGCGGCTCCGCAGGCGACGAGGATCTTCGTCTCGCGGGCGGTCAGTCCGGCCCGTGCGGTCACGAGCTGGGACAGCCACGCTCCGATCTCGCGCGGCGCCACTTCTTTGCCGATCGAGGCGCCGAGCCCCACGGCCAGGATCTGCACGCCCGCGTTCGCCACCGTCGCGAGGGCGGGCATCCGCTTCCCGCCGACGGCCGCGGGCACGGAGACGACCGGCCGGCCCCAGCGTCGGAGCGCCCACCAGGCGACGCCGGTCAGGAGGCCGGCGGCGACGAGGGCGAGGAAGCGGTTCAGGGCACTCGGTGCGTCTGCGGCCTCGAGTTGGCCGCCGAACGGGTACCCGAACGCGACGAACTGGATGAGCTGCAGCGCGAGCCACACCGAGATGCCGGCGATGCCGCCTGCCACCCCCACCAGTCCGGTGACGACCGCGAGCTTGAGTGCCCAGACCGGGGTCGCACGTGTCGCGTGTCCAGGGTGCGGCATGACCGGAAGCCTAGCGGCACGTCGGCACCGCCCCCGCGACCGGGCGGACGCTGCCGGGCCGAGCCGCGCCTCCTGGGCGGTGGCCGGACCCGCTGCCGTCAGACGGCCGTGAGCCGGTACGGCACCACGCAGTCGGCCGGCACGAGCGGCGGCTGCAGGCCGACCGTCTCGAGCGCGCGCCCGCGGAACACCCGGTCTCCCGACCACCACGACGGCGGCACGATGCCGTGCCCGTCGCCGACCACGACCGGGTCGACCCGGTACGCGGTGTCCGGGTCGAGGTCGCGGAAGGTGACGCGGCCGGTTCCCGACACCTCGGACCGGCCGGTGCTGACGAAGAAGAACAGCGCCTGCAGCTTGTCGGCGGCGACCGTGCCGGACACGAGCCGGGTCTCGTCGACCTCGTCGACGCGCACGAGGTCGCCGCCGTGCAGCAGCCCCCGCCACTCCTTGTGGAGCGCGATCCACTCGGCGAGCGCCGTCTCCTCGGCGTCCGTCGCCTGCGTGAGGTCCCACTCGATGCCGAAGTGCCCGACGATCGCGGTCCCGGCACGGAACGCCAGGTCATGCACCCGGCCGGTCGTGTGGTTCCGGCCGCTCGCGACGTGGGAGCCGAGCAGCTCCGGGGGCAGGAGCTGCTGCGTCCACCGGTGCATCTGCTGCCGCTCGAGCGGATCGATGTCGTCCGACACCCAGACGCGGTCGGTGTGCTCGATCACGCCGAGGTCGACGCGGGCACCACCCGACGAGCACGACTCGATCTCGAGCGCCGGGAACCGCTCCTTCAGCGTCGCCATGAGCCGGTACGCCGCCAGCGTCTGCTCGTGGACCGCTGCGCCGCCGCCGGGGTGGCCCGCCTCGACGAGGTCGCGGTTGTGGTCCCACTTGACGTAGTCGACGCCGTACTCGCCGATGACCGCGGTCATCCGCTCGAGCAGGTACGCGAACGCCCCGGGGATCGCGAGGTTCAGCACCTGCTGGTCCCGGGACCGCACCGGCAGGCGACCGTCCGCCTGCAGGATCCACTCCGGGTGGGCTCGAGCGAGGTCGCTGTCCTCGTTGACCATCTCGGGCTCGAACCACAGCCCGAACTGCATGCCGAGCGCCCGCACCCGGTCGACGATAGGACCGAGGCCGTCCGGCCAGACTTCCTCGTCCACGTACCAGTCGCCGAGGCCCGCGTGGTCGTCGCGACGGTGCCGGAACCACCCGTCGTCGAGCACGTACCGCTCGACCCCGAGCCGTGCGGCGCGCTCGGCGAGGTCGGTCAGCCGGGCGAGGTCGTGGTCGAAGTAGACCGCCTCCCAGACGTTGAGCGTCACCGGGCGGGGCGTCCTCGGGTGCTGCGGGCGGCTGCGGAGCCACCGGTGGAAGCGGCGGGCCTGGTCGTCGAGGCCGTCCCCGTACGCGGCGTACACCCACGGCCCCTCGTAGCTGTCCCCGGTGCTGAGGCGCACCTCGCCGGGGAGCAGGAGTTCGCCGCCCCCGACGACCTGGCGGCCGGTGGCGAGGCGTTCCGCGAGGTGCCGGTGGTTGCCGCTCCACGCCGTGTGCACGCCCCAGACCTCGCCGTGGGCGAAGCCGAACCCGGGGACGCCGACGCTCAGGACCGTGGCGGCATCGGCGCCCGTCCGGCCCTTCCGGCCCTCGCGCTCGTGGGTGCCGACGACGAGCTCGCGGCGCTGCGGGGTGCGTTCCTTGCCCCAGCGGCCGGCGAAGTCGAGGACCTCGCGGGCGTGCGACGGGACCGGGAGGGCCAGGGTGAGGTCGTCGACGGTGTAGGTGCCGGCGGCCGTGTTGGTGACGGCGGCGCGGGTGCGGACGAGGCCGGAGGGGAGCATCTCGACGGTGAGGCGGAGGGCGAGGCCGGCGGTGGCGTCCGCGGCGTGGGCGGTGACGGTGGCGGGGACGGGGACGGGGGTGCCCGCGGTGTCGGCGGCGCCGGCGGTGCCGGCGCGGGGGCCCGCGGCGTCGGGGGCGCCGGCGGTGCCGGTGCGGGCGCCCGCGATGTCGGCGGCGCCGGCGGTGTCGGTGCGGGCGCCCGCGATGTCGGCGGCGCCGGCGGTGTCGGCGGCGCCGGTCACCTCGAGCTCGGTGACCGTGAACGCCGGGGACCAGTCGCGCCCGTCCCGGTGCCCGGACAGCCCCGGTCGCCCGGTCCACCCCCGGTGCGGCTCGGGCAGGATCGCCAGCCGGACCGGCACGTCCGCCTCGTTCGGCGCGACCGGTGCCACGTCCGCCTCGGCCAGGGCGGCCAGCTCCGCGCCGTCGAGCGGACCGAGCGCCGCGCCCCAGTGCACCACGGCGGGCAGGGCACGGTCGCGGCAGTCGAGGACGAGGGAGACGCCCCCGGCGGTCAGGTGGACGAGGTCGTGCGGCATGAGTGCTCCAGTCGGCGACGATGACGGCTCGACGAGTCTCCCGCTCTGGGAGCGCTCCCAGCAAGTCGACGCGCGCACGGCGTGTTCGGATGCACACGGATCCGGGTCAGAACCAGCGCTTGACCTTGAACACCACCCACAGGACCGCGGCGAACGCCACCATCGCGACGATCGCCAGCGGGTACCCCCACGTCCAGGAGAGCTCGGGCATGTGCGTGAAGTTCATGCCGTAGATCGCCGCGATGAGCGTCGGGGCGAAGAGGATCGCCGCCCAGCCCGAGATCTTCTTCGTGTCGTCGTTCTGCTTCTGCGCCGCGAGGGTCGAGTCGACCGTCAGCGCGTTCTGCAGCAGCTGCCGGAACGTGTCCAGTCGCTCCACCGTGCGGATCGCGTGGTCGAGCACGTCGCGGAACCGGCGCTGCATCTCCACCGGGAGGTGGTACTTCTCCGCCCCGCGGTGCAGGTTCTCGATGATGTGGATGAGCGGTCGGGCGGCGCGCTGGAAGTCCACGACCTCGCCGAACAGCTCGTAGATGCGACGGGAGACCCCGGCCTCGCCCGCGAAGAGCTGGTCCTCGATCTGGTTGATGTCCTCCTCGAGGCCGTCGATCACCGGCACGTACCCGTCGACGATCGAGTCCATCAGCGCCCAGAGCTGCGCCTGCGGGCCCACCGTCACGAGTCCCGGCTTGCCGCTCATCCGCTGGAGTGCCCGCGGGACGGTCTGCTTGCCACGGGGGTCGGCCTTCACGACCACGAGGAAGAAGTCCTCCCCGACGAAGGCGTGCACCTCGCCGAACGCGACCTCCTCCTGCTGGTCGTTGTACAGCGCGGGCTTGAGGACGACGAAGAGCGTCGAGCCGTAGCGCTCGAGCTTCGGGCGCTGGTGCCCCTCGGCGGAGTCCTCGACCGCGAGTTCGTGCAGGCCGAGGGCGACCGCGACGTCGCCGAGCTCCTCGGCGTCGGGCTGGTGGAGCACGATGCACGCGCTCGCTCCCTGGTCCTCGAGCATGCGGAAGGTGTCGTCGAGCGAGGGACTCGGGATCGGGGCGATCCGGTCGACGTAGACGGTGTTCAGTTCGACAGACACGTCACCACCGTACGCAGGGCGAGCGTGCGGGGGTCGGACGCGACCGACGTGCGGGCCAGGAGGCGCGGGTCGGGCCCGCACCGCGCCTCCAGTCCGGCCCGTCCCCCGTCTGCTGGACGTGCGCTGCGCGCCGGGCCCGGCCACGCGCCTACGGTGCAGGTCATCAGCATGCTGACGAAAGGGGCTGACATGAAGAGGATCTGGAAGCGGATCGCAGTCGCGGTGAGCGCGGTCGTCGCGGTGGTCGGCGCGTTCGTCGGCTCGGGAGCCGCCGGCGGGACGCCGATCCAGGACGCTGCCGGCGGAGCACTGTCGGCCTCGTCGACGGCGATAGCGCCGGACGGGCCGGCGTTCTCGATCTGGAGCGTCATCTACGTCGGGCTGCTCGCCTACGCGATCCGCCAGTGCTTCCGCACCGCCGACGACGACCGGCACGCGCGGCTGACGGTGCCGGCGGTGCTCTCGCTCCTGCTCAACGCGGCGTGGATCCTGAGCGTGCAGTTCGGGTTCCTGTGGCTGAGCGAGCCGATCATCGTCGCGCTGCTCGCCGTGCTGGTGTGGACGTTCGTGCTGCTGCGGCGGTCGGGGTCCTCCGGGATCGTCGAGGCGATCGTCACCGACGGCACGTTCGGGCTCTACCTGGGGTGGGTGTGCGTCGCGACGGCGGCGAACACGGCCGCGGTGCTGACGGCCGCGGGCTTCCGGGGCTTGGGGCTGTCGCTGGACGTCTGGGGCGTGGTGATCGCGCTCGTGGCCGGGCTCGTCGGGGTGCTCCTCGCGGTGTGGGGCCGGGGGCGCCTGGCGCCGACGGCGTCGCTCGCGTGGGGGTTGGCGTGGGTCGCGGTCGCTCGGCTCGACGGGCCGCTCGTGTCGACGCCGACCGCCGTCGCGGCGGTGGTGGCCGCGGCTGCGGCGGTCGTCGTGACGCTCGTGGTGCGGGCTCGCGCGGGGTGGCGCGGCGCGGCTGCGCCGGCGCGCGTCGCGGCCGCCTGAGCGGCGGCGCGGAGCGCTGGCGGCCCGTCCCGACGTTTCGCGCTGAGCGACAGTTCACGGCCCGCGGACCGCATGAACTGTCGCTCAGCGCGAAAGTGCGCGGCGCAGCCGCGCCCCCGCGCTCAGCGCGCCGCGGCCGCCAGGCCGTGCGCCGCCGCCACGGCGGCGTTCACGACCTGCCCCGCGTGCACGTTCACCCCGAGCGCCAGGGCCGGGTCGGCAGCGGTCGCCGCCTCCCACCCCTGGTTCGCGATCGCCACGGCGTAGGGCAGCGTCGCGTTCGTCAGCGAGATCGTCGAGGTGCGCGGCACCGCTCCCGGCATGTTCGCCACGCAGTAGAAGACGGTGTCGTGCACGGCGAACGTCGGGTCGTCGTGCGTGGTCGGGTGCGATCCCTCGAAGCACCCGCCCTGGTCGATCGCGATGTCGACGAGCACCGACCCGGGCTGCATGTCCGCCACCATGGCGTCGGTCACGAGCTTCGGCGCCGAGGCCCCGGGGATGAGCACCGACCCGATGACGAGGTCGGCCTCGCGCAGGGCCGAGGCGATCGCGTGCGCCGAGGACCGCAGCGTCGTGACGCGTCCGTCGAACCGGGCGTCCAGCGCCCGCAGGCGCGGCAGGCTGATGTCGAACACGGTGACCTCGGCGCCGAGGCCGAGCGCCATCGTCGCCGCGTGCTCGCCCGCGACCCCGCCGCCGATCACGACGACGCGGCCCTTCGGGGTGCCGGGCACGCCGCCGAGCAGGAGCCCGCGCCCGCCGTTCGCCCGCATCAGGTGGTTCGCGCCGACCTGCGCCGACAACCGCCCGGCGATCTCGGACATCGGCGACAGCAGGGGCAGCGACCGGTCCGGCAGCTGCACGGTCTCGTACGCGATGGCCGTCGCCCCGGACTCGACGAGCGCATCGGTCAGCGGCCGGTCCGCGGCGAGGTGCAGGTACGTGAACAGGACCTGCCCTGGTCGGATCGAGGCGTACTCGGCGGCGACCGGCTCCTTGACCTTCAGGATCATCTCGGCGCGCGCCCAGACCTCGGCGGCCGTCGGGACGATGGTGGCCCCGGCCGCGGCGTACTCGGCGTCCGGGAAGGACGACCCGTCACCGGCTCCAGACTGCACGAGCACCTCGTGTCCGTGCAGCGCCAGCTCGGCGACACCGGCGGGTGTCGCGGCGACGCGGAACTCGTTGTTCTTGACTTCGGTGGGGACGCCGATCAGCATCACTGACTCCTTCGTGGGCGGTGCGCGTTCGACACCCACGATGCGCCGAGGTTCGTTACAGGACTGTTTCGGCCGAACATCTGAGCAATGTGGCCCGGTTCCGTGTGCCGAGATTCGGCGTCAGAACACCTTGCCCGGGTTGAGGATCCCCGCGGGGTCGAACACCCGTCGGATCCCCCGCTGCAGCTCGAGCACGTCGTCGCCGAGCTCGTCGCCGATCCACCGCCGCTTGAGCACCCCCACGCCGTGCTCCCCCGTCAGCGTCCCGCCGAGCTCGATCGCCGCCCGGAACATCGCGTCGGCCGCGTCCCACACGTGCTGCGGCACCTCGTCGCCCTCGAACACGAAGTTCGGGTGCAGGTTGCCGTCCCCGGCGTGCGCGACGGTGGGGATCGCGATGCCGTACTGCTGCCCGATGGCCTCGACGCGCGCGAACATCTCGGCGAGCCGACTGCGCGGCACCGCGACGTCCTCGATGAGGACCCGGCCACGCGCCTCCATGGCCGGGTGGAACGACCGACGGATCGTCAGCAGGCGGTCGCGTTCCGCCGCCGACCCGGCCAGGTGCACGGTCCCGCCCTCGGCCTGGAGGCGCGGCACGGCTCCCAGCGCCGCCTCCGTCGCACCCGGCCCGTCGTACTCCACGAGGAGGAACACCCCGCCCGCCGCGGTGCTCCCCACCGTCTCGGCGATCACCTGCGGCCCGAGGTGGGCCGCGATCCCCTCGAGCGCGGCGGCGTCGAGCAGTTCGACCGTCGACGGACGCTCCGCCCCGGCGACGACGGACGCTGCGGCGCGGGCGGCGGCCTCGACGGTCGGGTAGACGGCGCCGAGGGTGGCCGGCTCCCCCGCCGGGATCGGCACGAGCCGGACGGTCGCGCCGACGATCACCCCGAGCGTGCCCTCCGACCCGACGAGCAGCGCCGTGAGGTCGAGGCCGGTGACGCCCTTGACGGTGCGGTGCCCGGTGGCGACGAGCCGCCCGTCCGCGAGGACGACGTCGAGGCCGAGCACTGCCTCTCTCGTGACGCCGTACTTCACGCACCGCAGGCCGCCGGCGTTCGTGGCGATGTTCCCGCCGACGCTCGCGATGGCCGCACTCGCCGGGTCGGGCGCGAACCGCAGGCCGTGTTCGGCGACGGCCGCGTTCAGGTCGCCGTTCAGCACGCCGGGCTCCACCACCGCGTACTCGTCCTCCGTCGAGACCGAGACGATGCGGTCCATACGCGCCACGCTCAGGACGACGGTGCCCTGGGTGCCGTTCGCCCCGCCCGCGAGCCCGGTGCCGGCGCCACGCGGGACGACCGGGACGCCGAGCCCGGAGCACGTCCGGAGGGTCGCCTGCACGTGCTCGACCGTCCGGGCCTCGACCACGGCGACGGGCCCACCCGGGGCGATCCAGCCGGACTTGTCCGTCCGTGCCGCGTCGAGCACTCCGCGCTCCGTCCGGACGACCACACCGTCCGGGTCGGCGAGGGCGGAACGGAGGGCGGTGACGACGGTGTCCATCCCGCCACGCTACCGAGCGCGGAGGGACTCGCTCGGCAGTTCCCCGAACCGTGCCCGGTACGTGGCCGAGAAGCGCCCGAGGTGCCCGAAGCCCCACGCCCGGGCGATGTCGGCGACCGAGGTGTCGTCACGGTCGCCGCGCAGCAGGTCGGCACGGGCACCGTCGAGCCGAACGCCGCGGAGCAGGTCGCCCGGCGTCTGGTCGAGGTGCCGGCGGAGGGACTGCTGCAGACCGCGCGGGCTGAGCCCCGCCGCCGCGGCGATCTCCGGCGTCCCGATCGCGTCGCGCGCATGCTCGTGGACGTACTCGAGCGCACGGCGGACCCGCTCGTGCTCGGGCCCGCTGCCGGTGACCGTCGTGCGCCAGCGGCTCCGCTCGGGGAAGGCCGCGACCGCCGCGGTGGCGAACGCCTCGGCGATGTCCCGCCGGGCGACCGCGGTGAGCTCGTGCCCGACGTCCAGCCAGGTCGTCGAGTACGCCCGCACGACCGACTGCCACGCCCGCATGCCGTCGGCGGTCGGGCGGCGGAGCGCTTCGAACGCGAAGTCGTCCTCGCCGACAACCGAGCGGAGGAACCCCGCGTCGAGGTGCACGAGGTTGAGGCCGATGTCGCGGTGGTGCAGCTCGTACGTGTCGGCGAAGGGCAGCACGACCGGCACGCCCGGTTCGAGTTCGTGGGAGCTCCCGCCGTACGTGATCGTGCTCGACCCGCTGCGCATCCAGGCGACCAGGAACGCGTCGTCGACACGGCTGTCGCTCCGCAGGTCGACCAGGAAGCGCGAGGACCGGAGCGACAACAGCTCGTCGCCCACGCCGGCGAAGTCCCAGCGGGTGTCGCGGTGGGTCCGCCGGACCGCGGGCGAGCGGAAGTCGTAGTCCCCGGTGAAGAAGGCGAGCGCCTGGTCGACGTCGGTGCCCGCGATCCGCCGCGAGTACCGCGTGTCCCCGACGCTGCAGGCGCCACCGGAGTGGCGGGTGTCCATCGTGGCAACCATGGTCGAGAACCTACGGGGCACCACCGACAATCGGGACCGCGCACCCGGGGTCAGGGCTGCAGGATCGCCTGCCCGACGCTCTCGTCGAGGATGAGGTCGGTGATCAACCCGGCGGCGAGGGCGCCCTTCAGCGACGCGGCCTTCGAGCGTCCGGCCACGACGCACACCCGGCGCGGCGCACGCTTGATCGTGTCGAGGTCCGGAGCCCCGGCTCGGGCGTTCACCCCGATGTCCTTCCACGAGCCGTCCGCGCGGTAGAACACCGTCGAGACGTCGCCGACGACCTGGGCCTTGGTCAGCTCGTCGCGGTCGGACGGGTCGAGGTACCCGCCGGAGTACACGTGCGAGGGCACCGGGGCCTGGGGCGCTCCGACACCGAAGACGACGAGGTCCATGCGCTCGTGCAGGTCGAGCACCCGGCGGATCGAACGCTCCCGGAAGAGCGCCTGCTTCGTGGCCGGGTCGTCGAAGAACGCCGGGACCGGGAACTGCTGCACGAACGCGCCGTACGCCTCGCCGAACCGCCGCAGGATCTCGGACGCGTAGACGATGCCCGTCGTCCGGGTGTTCGCGGCGCCGTTGATCTGCACCACCGTGGAGCCGTGCGTGGTCTTCGGCACGAGGTAGCGGCTCACCGCGCTGACGGTCGAGCCCCACGAGATCCCGATCACCATGTTCGACTCGACGTACTGCGTCAGGATGCGCGCAGCGGACAGCGCGACGCGTTCGAGTCGGTCGACATCGCTCGTGTGGTCCGGCACCGGCACGACGTGTGCGTGCACCCCGAAGCGCGATCGGATGCTCCGGCTGAGCGCCGCGGCCTGGTCGAGGGGCGAGCGGATCTGGATGTCGACGAGTCCGGTGTCCCGCGCGTACTTCAGCAGGCGGGAGACCGACGACCGCGAGGTGCCGAGCTCGTCGGCGATCGCGTCCATCGTCAGGTCCTGCAGGTAGTACAGATGCGCGGCGCGCAGCGCCTGCTGCGTGCGCATGGGCTGCGCTGCGTCACTCATGGGAACCGAGCATGCACGGACGTGCACAGCCTCTGCAACCCCTGTCGTGCCTCCCGACCCTCGATCGGCCCGTCCGGACACGTGTGCTGCACGTTCGTGCACGCGAGTTGCCCGCCTTCTCACGGAGGCGCACGATCGATGTCGAACCACCACGGAACCCACGAAGGAAGCGACGCAGCAATGTCGAAGAAGACGCAGCCCCGGAACACGGTGAACGCGCTCACGGAGCGCCCGAACGCACAGGTCCTCGTGGTCGGTGGCGGCATCAACGGCATCGCCACCTTCCGCGACCTCGCCCTGCAGGGGGTCGACGTGGCCCTCGTCGAGCGCGGCGACTACGCCTCGGGCGCGTCCGCCGCGTCGAGCCACATGATCCACGGCGGCATCCGGTACCTCGAGAACGGCGAGTTCCGCCTCGTCCGCGAGAGCGTGCAGGAGCGCAACGGCCTCATCCGCATCGCCCCGCACTACGTCAAGCCGCTGCAGACCACGATGCCGATCTTCTCGACGTTCTCGGGCATCATGAACGCTCCGCTGCGGATGCTCACGCACAAGCAGCGCTCGACGAAGGAGCGCGGTGCCGCGCTCATCAAGATCGGCATGACGATCTACGACTCCTTCTCGCGCGACGGCGGTTCGGTCCCGAAGCACCGCTTCCTCACGAAGAAGGCCGCACTCGCGGACATGCCGGCGCTCAACAAGGACCTCAAGTACACGGGTACCTACTACGACGCCTCGGTGCACGAGCCGGAGCGCCTGGCGCTCGACGTGCTCAAGGACGGCCTCGCCGCGGGGACGGGCGAGGGCTCGGCGTCGACCGCCCGTGCGGTGAACTACGTCGAGGCCGCCGGGACCCGCGACGGTGGCGTCCTGCTCCGCGACCGTGAGACCGGCGAGGAGTTCGTCTTCACGGCGGACGTCGTCGTGAACGCGTCCGGCCCCTGGACCGACCTCACGAACCAGGCGTTCGGCGGCGAGACGAAGTTCATGGGCGGCACGAAGGGCTCCCACATCGTCGTCGACAACCCCGAGCTGCTCGAGGCGACGAAGGGCCGCGAGCTGTTCTTCGAGAACAACGACGGCCGCATCGTGCTCATCTACCCGCTCAAGGGCCGGGTGCTCATCGGCACGACGGACATCGACGCCGACCCGGCGAAGCCCGTCACCACCACCGACGAGGAGATCGACTACTTCTTCGGCCTGGTGGAGCACGTCTTCCCGCAGATCGCGCTCACCCGCGACCACATCGTCTACAGCTACTCCGGCATCCGCCCGCTCCCCCGTCACGAGGACACCGCCCCCGGCTTCGTCTCGCGTGACTACCGGATCGTGGACACCCCGATCGCCGGGCTGCCGCGGACCACGGTGCTGTCGCTCGTCGGCGGCAAGTGGACCACGTTCCGTGCCCTCGCCGCGCACCTCTCCACCGACGTCACGACGAAGCTCGGCATCACCCGGACGGTCGACACGACCGGCATGGCGATCGGCGGCGGCAAGGACTTCCCGACCACGGACGCCCAGCGCGCCCTGTGGATCAAGTCGCACCGCGACGGTCTCGACGCATCCGTCGTTGAGGGTCTGCTCGAGCGCTACGGCACCCGTGCCGCCGAGGTCGTCGACGTCCTGGTCGACGGACCGGTCGAGCCCCTCGAGTCGGACCCGGCGCTGACCCGCGCCGAGGTCGCGTACTTCGCGGAGCACGAGCAGGCCGTGCACCTGGTCGACGTGGTGCTGCGCCGCACGAACCTCGCGTTCGTGGGCGGCGTCACGATCGACCTGCTCGACGAGCTGGCCGACGTGCTCGCCGGGTCGCTCGGCTGGACGCCCGAGGAGCGTGCGGACGAGGTCCAGCAGACGCTCGACGTCCTGCGCGAAGCGCACCGGGTGATCGTGCCGCTGACGTCCGCCTCGCAGCTCGCGTAACGGTCGTCGCTTCGGACTGGAGGCGGGGGGGCCCCGGGGCCCCCGCCCCCCCGCCGGGGGGGGGGGGGGGGGGGACCCCCCCCCCGGGGGGGGCGGCGCCCGCCCGGGGGAGTTCGTCGCGC
>NZ_JBIVBW010000001.1:263491-391896 GCF_044746255.1 Curtobacterium sp. NPDC086286 | reverse complement strand
CCCGGCCGCCCGGGGGGGGGCCGCGCCGCCGCGGGGGGGGCCGCGGGGGGGGCCCGCGCCCCCCCCCCCCCGGGCGGCCGGGGCGGCGGGGGCCCCGGGGCCCCCCCGCCTCCCGTCTGTCTGCTGGTCGTGTCAGAACCGCTCGCCGGTCGGGTCCTGCGCCGTCCGGTCGATGAGCTGCTCGCCGCCGACGGGCTCGCCCTCCCAGTCGACGAGGCGCCAGCCGTCGTCGAACGACCCCTCGAGCTCGACGATCCCGGTGTTCTCGAGGTGGCGCTTCGTGCCGAAGTGGTCCGGCGTGTTGTCGGCCGCGGCACTCGCCCACGTCCGGATGGCCGCTCCGTGGCTGACCGCGGCCGCCACGTCGACGCCGGTCTCGAGGATCTGCCGGACCGCGTCGTCGTAGCGCGCGAAGAACTCGGTCCCGCTCTCGGCACCGGGCATCCGGGTGGTGCGGTCCCCGAGCGACCAGCCGTGCACGGTCGAGATGTACGCCTGCACGGACACCTGGTCGCGCTTGCCCTGGGTGTCGCCGGCCTCGATCTCGCGGAGGCCCGGCAGCACCACCGGCTCGAGGCCGAGCGACGTCGCGAGGGGCGCCGCGGTGATCTGCGTGCGGACCATCGTCGAGACGAACAGCCGCTCGATCCCCCGGTCGGCGAGGGCTGCCGGCAGGGCGTCGGCCTGCTGCTGCCCGAGTTCGGTCAGGCCCGGTCCGGGGACGACGGCGTCGAGCACGCCGTTCACGTTCGCTGGGGTCTGGCCGTGGCGGATGAGCAGCAGTCGCATGGAGCCACCCTACGGAACGCCGGTGACGTCACCCCTGCCGGGTGTTCCACCGGGGGTTCTGCTTGTTGATGACGTAGACACGGCCGCGGCGGCGGACCACCTGCGACCCCGGGATCTTCTTGAGCGCCTTGAGCGAGTTGCGGACCTTCACGAGCGACCTCCTGCGTCGGTGTCCTCATTGTTGAGAACGATGATCATGTACATTAGCCGACATGCGTCCCGCCGCCATCACCCTCGTCTCCGCCCTGCACGACGTCGACGCCGACCGCGTGGCCGTCCGGCTCACGACCGGTCACCGGATGCACGCGCCCGCGAACGCCGTCGCCGCGGTCCGAGCCGTCGCCGACCGCGCCGAGCACCTCGACCGGGTCTGCGGGCCGGATGCCGACCACGGACTCGTCGTCACGCTCCCGCCGGGTGCCGACACCCGGGCGGTGGGGATGATGCTCGCCAACGCCGCGCGCGCGGAGACCGGCGACGACCGGGTGCTCCGCCACGTGGTGAGCGTGCTGCGCGCTGACGACGCGGCGCACCTGCTCTGGTCCGAGGTCGACGACGCGTTCGTCGCGGCCGACCGCGTGGCGTCGCTCGTCGAGTACGCCACGGTGATCGTTCTCGACCGGGTCGGCCCGGTGCCGCTGGAGCGCCGCCGCGGTCTGCTCGCGCTGCTCCACCGCTTGGCCCCCCAGGCGGTCGTCGTGGCGCTCTCGTCGATCCGGAGCGCGGCCGACCTGCCCGCGTCGAACGGCGGAGCGGCACGGGTCCTCGCCCAGGGAGCGGGATGGATGCGCGCACTCTCGGGCTCGGTCGGACGGGACCCGCGGGACGGCCTGGTCGCGCTGCGCTACCGGGAGCCGCTCCCCTTCCACCCCGGCCGCCTGGCGTCGGTGATCGAGCGGGAGCTGGCCGCGGGGCGGAACGGCCGGGTGCTGCGGTCCCGGGGGTTCTTCCGGCTCGCCTCCCGGCCGGACCACGTCGGGTCGTGGTCGAGCCTCGGGGCGATGCTGGCGCTCGACCCGACCGCGAACCCGTCGTGGGACGCGGACGCGCCGATCGGGCAGGCGCTCTGGTTCGTCGGCGAGCGGTTGGACGTGCCGGCGATCGAGCGGGCGCTGGACGGGGCGCTCCTCACGTCGGACGAGCTGCTCGCGGGGCCGGAGGTGTGGCGCACGTGGGCCGACCCGTTCCCGGTGTGGCCGGCGCTCGACCCGTCGGAGGAGCGCCGGCACGAGTGACGCCCGCGGCGGGTGCGGGTGCGCGCTCGGTCAGTGCGCGCGCATCATCCGACGAGACACACGTCGATCGACTGGTGGAACGTCGCACCATGCGCACAGACGCACGCACGCACGGGAGGCGCGGCGCGGGTCGGACCCGCACCGCGCCTCCCGTCCGTGGTCGCGTCAGCAGGCCACGTCAGCGCACCGCGCTCATCTCCCGCTCGCGCGCACGGCGGGCAGCGTCCTCGGCGGCGAACGGCAGGTCCCCCAGGTCGAGGTTCGGGTTCGTGTCCTGCGTGAGGACGAGCTCGCGAGCTTCCTCGGCGGTCTCCACCGCCGGCATCGACCCCGGCAGCGGGCGCCGCGAGGACTCCTTCATGCAGAACACCCCGATCGCCCCGACGACGCTCATCGCCATCAGGAAGTACGCCGGCGCGAGCTCGTCGCCCGTCGCCGTGAGCAGGGCCTGCACGATGAGGGGCGTGGTCCCGCCGAACACCGCGATCGCGATGTTGTAGGCGAACCCCATGCCGCCGTACCGGGTCGACGTCGGGAACAGCGCCGGCAGCGAGGCCGCCTGGTTCGAGACCCACAGCGCCGTCATGAGCGCGAGGAGCCCGAGCCCGGCGAGCGTCGACCACTGCGCGCCGTGCCCGATCAGCAGGAACGCCGGGACGACGAGCACGACGGTGGTCGCGGCACCGATCCACATCACGACACGACGACCGAGCTTGTCGGACCGCTTGCCCGTGAGCGGGAGCATCACCGCGAGCAGCACGAGCACCGGGATGGTGAGCAGCGTGCCGTCGAGCGCCGAGTAGCCGAGCGAGTCGGTGAGGTACGTCGGCATGTACGAGGTCAGCGCGTACCCGACGGTGTTCGACGCGGCGACGAGCATCACGGCGATGACGATCGGGCGCCAGTGGTCGCGGACCATGACGAACACGTTCGCCGGGCGCTCCCCGGACAGCGAGGCACGGGTCTCGGACGCGGCCTCCTGCGCGGCCTGGGTGGCCTGGAACACCGGCGACTCCTCGATGCGCAGGCGGAAGTAGATCGCGACGACGCCGATCACCCCGGCGGCGAGGAACGGGAAGCGCCAGCCGTAGGCGGTCATCGCCTCCTCACCCAGGGTGAGCTGCAGCACCGAGACGACGGTGGCCCCGAGCGCGAAGCCCAGGTAGCTGCCGAAGTCGAGGATGCTGGCGAAGAAGCCGCGGCGGCGGTCCGGCGCGTACTCGGTCACGAACGTCGTCGCGCCGGCGTACTCACCGCCGGTCGAGAAGCCCTGCGCGAGCTTGAGCACGACGAGGACGATCGGCGCGAACACGCCGATCGTGGCGTAGGCGGGCAGCGCCCCGATGAGGAACGTGGACGCCGCCATCATGATGAGCGTCGTCGCGAGGACCTTCTGCCGCCCGATGCGGTCGCCGAGACGACCGAACACGATGCCGCCGAGCGGCCGGGCGATGTACGTCGCCGCGAAGACACCGAGGCTGAACAGGATCTGGACCGAGGGTTCGGCCGTGGGGAGGAAGACCTTCCCCATCGTGACGGCCAGGTAGCCGTAGACGCCGACGTCGTACCACTCCATGGTGTTGCCGACGACCATGCCGCTCACGGCACGGCGCATCATGCTCTTGTCGACCACGGTGACGTCGCTCTCGCGCAGGCGTCGGTGCGGTCGGGTGGGGGTACTGCTGGGATCGGAGCCCATGCATCTCTCCTCGAGGATCGGCGGGCCGACGGGTACCGGCCCGGGAACAGCGGACGACGTTACCGAGCAACCGAAATGTCATTGGCCGGTGATTCACAGGAACCGGCGTGTCACCCGAACGGGGGTCAGCGCCGATCGCCTCGGGCACGCGGATCGGGACGGACGGTAACGAGCACATAACATCCACTCATGGCGATCGAACCCGAGACGAAGAACTGGACGTGGGTCATCGAGTCCGCGTGCCCCGAGTGCGGCTACGACGGCAGTGCGGTCACGATCCGCGACGTCCCGGGGATCATCGACGCGAACACCTCGGCGTGGTCGGCGGTCCTCGACCGTGCGGACGTGCGCGACCGCCCCGACGACCACACCTGGTCGCCGCTCGAGTACGCCGCGCACGTGCGTGACGTCCACCGGAAGATGGCGGAGCGGTTGGCGCTCATGCTCACCGAGGACGCCCCGACCTTCCCGAACTGGGACCAGGACGCCACGGCCGTCGAGGACCGCTACGGCGAGCAGGACCCCGCCACCGTCGTGCGGGAGCTCGGCGAGGCGGCGCACCGTGCTGCCCGGGCCTTCGACGACGTGCGGGAGGACCAGCTGGGACGCACCGGCCTCCGGTCGGACGGCAGCGCGTTCACCGTCGCCACGCTCGCCACCTACTACGCGCACGACCCGGTGCACCACCTGTGGGACGTGCGGCGCACGCAGTAGACGCACCGCCTGACGGCCTGGAGGCGCGGTGCGGGCCCGCACCGCGCCTCCGGGCCCACAGGTGGGGACCGCTCAGGCGAGCGCGTCCAGCAGGGCGCGCGCCGTGGCCGCGTCGGTGACCAGCTCGTTGACGAGACGCCCGCGGACGGCCCCGACGATGCTCGACACCTTCGCGGCTCCGACCGCGACGCCGATCGCGTGCGGGACGGCGGAGAGGACCTCGCGGGAGGTGCGCACCATCCGGTCGCTGCCCGGGAACTCGATCGCCGAGCCGTCCGCGGCGTAGAAGTTGAGGCAGACGTCACCCGCCGCCTGGTCGAAGACGGCGTCCTCGACCGGGACGCCCCGCGCGAGTGCGTCGCGGGTCGGGGTCGGCGCGCCGATGCCGAGGATGGCACCCTTCGCCCGACCCCACAGGCCGACGACGTGCTGGAACGCGGGGTCCTCGTCGAGCGAGGACCGCATCGCCGGTGACGGCAGGGCCTGCGCGAACAGGAACGCCGGGATCGCGCCGGAGTGCTCGGCGGCGGCGCGGGTGATCTCGTTCGTCTGGAACCACGGCATCGGGTCGGCCTGCCCGCCGACCGTCGGGACGAGCTGCACGCCGGGCAACTGCGGCATGCCGGCGTGCGCGACGTCGTACACCGTCCGACCCGACGACATGAGCACGGCGTCACCCGGCACGAGGCTCATCCCCTCGACCGCGGCGGCGAGCGGGGCGGCGAGGTCGGCGCCGAGCGTGGCGGTGTGCGTCACGGCGGCGAGGTGCACGGCACGGAGTCCGAGCACCACCTGCAGCCGCTCGGCGAGCGCGACGGTCTCGTCCTGGAACGGGTCGACGACCTCGATCCGGACCAGGCCGGCCTTCCGCGCCTCGGCGACGAGCCGGCTGACCGTCGGACGGGACACCCCGAGGCGCGAGGCGATCTCGACCTGGGTGGCGTCCTCGAGGTAGTACATCCGCGCGGCCTGGTAGACGGTGTCGAGCGGGAAGCGGGTCCGGGCACCCTCGGCGGCGGGGTTCTCGGCGGACATGGGGCGATCGTAGCCCTGGCACGCGTCAGCGGATCGTGAACCCGCCGTCCACGCGGAGGTCGGCACCGTTCACCATGGCGCTCGACTCCCCGGCGAGGAACAGGACGGCGGCGGCGATCTCGTCGGGTGTCGCGAACCGTCCGGTGGGGATCTCGTCCTGGTGGCGCAGGCCCTTCTCGTTCGCCCACGCCCCGCGGCCGAGGTCGGTCAGCACGACGGTCGGCGACACGGTGTTGACGGTGACGCCGCGTCCGCCCCACTCGAGCGCGAGCACGCGGGTGAGCCCGATGACGCCGGCCTTCGACGCGCAGTACGCCGCGTGGCCGTCGATGCCGACGTGCGATGCCTGCGAGGCGATGTTCACGATCCGACCGTACCCGGCGGCGAGCATGTGCCGCCCGACGGCCTGGGCGACCCGGTAGGTGCCGGTGAGGTTGACGTCGATGGTCGTGGCCCAGGCGCCGGGCTCGAGGTCCTCGGCGGGGGCGAGCAGCGCGACGCCGGCACAGTTCACGAGGACGTCGATCCGGCCGGCGGCACCGGTGACGGCGGCGACCGCGCGGGCCACCGACGTCTCGTCCGCGACGTCGCAGCCGAGGCCGAGGTGGACCGGTTCGCCGGCGGTCGGCAGCGCTGCCGCGGCGGCTGCTGCGCCGTCCGCCCGCACGTCGACGATGGCGACCCGGGCGCCGCGGGACGCGAGGGCAACGGCGATCGCGTTGCCGATGCCGGACGCCCCGCCCGTGACCACCGCCGTGCGGCCGCTGAAGTCGTTCGTCAGGTCGATCGTGTCCGGGCCCGGTCGGAGGGCTGCGGCGAAGTCGGTGGTCATGTTCGCTCCCTTGCGTTGCGCCGACCGTACCAGAAATTGTGTTCTGGACAAACGTTCCGCGAGGTGTACAGTCGTCGCCGAAGCACCCCGACGAAGGAGCAGCTCATGTCGACGACGACCGAGAACGCGACCACCACGGCCGCGACGCCCACCGAGATCCCGACCACGATGCGCGCCGTCGTGGTCCACGGTCCCGAGGACTACCGCCTCGAGACCCGCCCCGTGCCGACCCCCGGACCCGGCGAACTCCTGCTCCGCACCGACGCCGTCGGCATCTGCGCGAGCGACCTGAAGTGCTACCACGGCGCCGCGAAGTTCTGGGGCGACGAGAACCGCCCCGCCTGGGCTGAGAAGGACCGGATCCCCGGACACGAGTTCGTCGGCACGATCGTCGCCGGTGACGACGCGGCCCTCACCAAGCGCGGGGTGTCCGTGGGTGACCGGATCGCCTGCGAGCAGATCGTGCCGTGCTGGGAGTGCCGCTACTGCCTCGAGGGCGCGTACTGGATGTGCAACGTGCACGACATGTTCGGCTTCAAGGGATACGACGGCGCGATGGCCGAGTACGTCCTGGTGCCGGCGAAGGCCCTGACCCACCCGGTGTCGAGCGCCCTCCCCGGGCAGGTCGCCGCCTTCGCCGAGCCGCTCTCGTGCGCGTTCCACGCCGTCGAGCGGGGCGACATCAAGTTCGGCGACACCGTGGTGATCGCCGGTGCCGGGCCGATCGGGCTCTCCGCGATCGCCGGTGCCCGCCAGAAGAACCCGCTGCGGATCATCGCGCTCGACGTCGTCGAGGACAAGCTCGAACTCGCCCGCAAGGTCGGTGCCGACATCACGATCAACATCGCCCAGGACGACGCGGTCGCCCGGGTCAAGGAACTCACCGACGGGTACGGCGCCGACGTCTACATCGAGGCGACCGGGCACCCGTCCGCGGTCCCGCAGGGCCTCAACCTGCTCCGCAAGCTCGGCACGTTCGTCGAGTACTCGGTCTTCAAGGACAACGTGTCCGTCGACTGGTCGATCATCTCGGACGACAAGGAGCTCGACGTCCGCGGTGCCCACCTCGGCCCGCACACCTGGCCGGCGGCGATCAAGCTGCTCGAGGCCGAGACCCTGCCGATGTCGGAGATCTGCACGCACCAGTTCCCGCTCGAGCGCTTCCAGGAGGCCCTCGACCTCGTCGGCGACTCCGCGGGCGCGAGCGTCAAGGTCTCGATCATCCCGTCCCTGCAGGCCTGAGCCGCAGCCACCACAGGAGTCAGCAAGCATGTCAACGACGACACAGCGCGCCACCGGTGCGCCGACGATGCCCCGCACCGAGGGCCGGCTCGACAAGATGGGCATCCCCCGCCCGCTCGCCCTCGGCTTCCTCGCCGTCCTGGTCTTCATGACCGGCAACGGCGTCGAGTCGAACTTCATCACGCCGCACATGGTCGCGGTCCTCGGCTCCCCCGAGGCCACGGTCGCGACGATCGTCACGTTCTACAGCCTCGCCGCCCTGGTGGGGAGCTACGTCTCCGGCGCACTCGCCGACCTGATCGGTCCGCGACGGGTGATGATCCTCGGGTTCGCCGTCTGGGTCGTGTTCGAGGTCCTGTTCCTCATCGCCCTCGGGCTCGGCAGCGTGCCGTTCGCCGCCGTCGCCTACGCCATCCGCGGCTTCGGGTACCCGCTGTTCGCCTTCGCGTTCCTGGTCTGGGTGAACATCACGACGCCCGTGGAGCGCAACGGCTCGGCCGTCGGCTGGTTCTACGTCGCCTTCACCGGCGGTCTGCCCACGCTCGGCTCGCTCTTCGCGATCGGCGCCATCCCGGTGTTCGGCGGCGGCACGGTCGGTGAGACCGGCGCGATGATCGCCTCGATCGGCCTCGTCGTGATCGGGTTCCTCATCCTGCTGTTCGGGGTGCGCCTGCCGAACGGGTTCTCCCGCATCGCGCCGGAGGGCGAGAGCGCCTGGCGCGTGCTGACGAGCGGCATCCGCCTGACGGCCACGCGACCGAAGATCCTGATGGGCTTCCTCGTCCGTCTGATCAACACCGCGCCGGAGTTCGGCATGTTCGTCATCCTCCCGGCCGTGATCGCGAACGAGCGCGGCTGGGGCCAGAGCCGGTGGCTGCTCATGACGGTGTGCGTCTACGCGACGAACATCCTCGTGAACGCCCTGTTCGGCTGGGTCGGCGACAAGATCGGCTGGCAGCGCACCGTCAAGTGGTTCGGCATCGTCGGGTCCGCGCTCGGGCTCATCGCCTGGTGGTACGTCCCGCAGCTCGTCCCCGCCGGGTCCGACTGGGGCTACGTGCTCTCCGTCGTCGCCGGCTGCGTGTTCGGCTGCCTGCTCGCGGGCTTCGTCCCGATGGGCGCGATCATGCCGGCGCTCGCCCCCGAGCACAAGGGTGCCGCGATGGCGATGTACACCACCGCCGCCGGCGGAGCCGCGTTCCTCGGCACGGGCGTCGTCGCCGCGGTGCTCGCCCTGGGCGGTGGCGGCCAGGCCGTGACCTGGACGTTCGTCGGCCTGTACGCCTGCGCGTTCGTGATGATCCACTTCCTCAAGGTCCCGCAGGGAGACCGAGGACACTGAACCCCGGGCGACGGCGGCCGTCCCGCCGTCGCCCGGTGCACCACCCCCACTCGATGCGAAGGACAAGCACCATGACCACGATCCACGACGACCCGGAGGAGTTCGCCGAGGACCAGCTCGCGGGCTGGCTCGCTCTCTACGCCGACCGGGTCCGCGGCGTCCACGGCGGCGTCGTCGCCCTGCCGACGGAGGGCGCCGAGCCGCAGGTCGCGGTCGTCGTCGGCGGCGGTTCCGGCCACTACCCCGCGTTCTGCGGCGTGGTCGGGCCGGGGTTCGCCACCGGGGCCGTCGTCGGCAACATCTTCACCTCGCCGTCCACGGCGCAGGTCTACTCGGTCGCCAAGGCGGCGGACCAGGGGAAGGGCGTCGTGCTGTCGTTCGGCAACTACGCCGGCGACACGATGAACTTCGGGCTCGCGGCCGAGCGGCTGAACGCCGAGGGCATCGACACCCGCATCGTGGTCGTCACCGACGACATCGCCAGCGCCGACGAGGAGTCGAAGCGCCGCGGCATCGCCGGTGACTTCTCGGTCTTCAAGGCCATGGGTGCCGCGGCGGCCGCCGGAGCCGACCTCGACGAGGTCGAGCGCATCGGCACCGTGTCCAACCGGGCGACGCGCACCATCGGCGTCGCGTTCTCCGGCTGCACGATGCCCGGCGCGACCGAGCCGCTGTTCACCGTCCCCGAGGGCCACCTCGGCCTCGGGCTCGGCATCCACGGCGAGCCGGGCATCGAGGACGTCCCGCTCCTCCGTGCGACCGAACTCGCGTCGCTCCTCGTCGAGCGGCTGCTCGCGGACCGCCCGGAGGCCGCCGGCACCCGGGTCGCGCCGATCCTGAACGGTCTCGGCGACACCAAGTACGAGGAGCTCTTCCTGCTCTGGGGCCGTGTGCTCCCGCTCCTGCAGGACGCCGGGATCGAGGTCGTCGAGCCCGAGGTCGGTGAACTCGTCACGAGCCTCGACATGGGCGGCTGCTCGCTCACCCTGCAGTGGCTCGACGACGAGCTCGAGGCGCTGTGGAGGGCCGACGCGTACACGCCCGCGTACCGCAAGGTGGCGGCGCCGGTCGCGGCGCTCGTGCCGGCCGACGCCGTGGACGCAGCCGAGGACGAGGCGACGGTCGTGCCGGACGCGAGTGGCGCCTCCAGGCAGGCCGCGCAGACGGCGCGCGCCGCGATCGAGGCGGTCGACGCGCTCCTGCGGGAGCACGAGGAGGAGCTCGGCCGCATCGACGCGGTCGCCGGGGACGGCGACCACGGACGCGGCATGGTGAAGGGGATCGGTGCGGCCCGCAAGGCGGTCGACCGGGCGGGCCAGGAGGCAGGGGTCGCCTTCGTCCTCGGACGCGCCGGTGACGCGTGGGCCGAGTTCGCGGGCGGCACCTCCGGGGTCCTGTGGGGTGCGGCGCTCGAGGCGTTCGGCCGGTCGCTCCGCGACGACCGCTCCGCCTACGAGGCGTCCGACGTCGTCGAGGCGGCGCAGGCGTTCGCGGACTCGATCGTGCACCTCGGCGGGGCGTCCCGCGGGGACAAGACGCTGCTCGACGCGCTGCTCCCGTTCGTCGACGAGCTGCGGGGCGGCGTCGAGGCTGGAACGCCGCTCACCGAGGCGTGGCAGGCTGCCGCGCAGGTCGCGGTCACGGAAGCCGCTGCGACCGCAGATCTCAAGCCGAAGGTCGGGCGTGCCCGGCCTCTGGCGGAGAAGAGCCTGGGGACACCCGACGCGGGTGCCACCTCGATGGGGATGATCCTCACGCGGGTCGGCGAGGTCCTCGCCACCCGTGCAGCAGACAAGGAAGGGACACACGCATGACGTACCGTCTCGTGGTCGGTTCGGACGACGCAGGGTTCGACTACAAGGAGATCATCAAGGCCGACCTGCTCGCCGATCCGCGGGTGGAGTCCGTGGTGGACGTGGGGGTCGACGCGGACGGGCACACCGCCTACCCGCACGTCGCCGTCGACGCCGCACGGCTCGTCGCGAACGGCGAGGCGGATCGGGCGATCCTGATCTGCGGCACCGGACTCGGCGTCGCGATCAGCGCGAACAAGGTCCCCGGCATCCGGGCCGTCACCGCGCACGACTCGTTCAGCGTCGAGCGCTCGATCCTGTCGAACGACGCCCAGGTCCTCTGCATGGGCCAGCGGGTCGTCGGCGTCGAGGTCGCCCGGCGCATGGCGAAGGAGTGGCTCGGCTACGAGTTCGACCGTTCGTCCGCGAGCGCGTCGAAGGTCGCGGCGATCTGCGAGTACGACGGCAGCGCGCCGGCGGGCGTGGACGCGTCCGCGTCCGCTTAGCGCCGCCGCGCTCCGCGTCGGCCGCCGCGCTCCGCGTGGGCCGCCGCGCTCCGCACAACCAAAGTGGGCCCGAACCGCGTCTTTCCGCGGTTCGGGCCCACTTGCGTTGTGCCGCAGCGACCGGCACCACGTCAGCCGCGCGCCGCCAACCGATGCACGACGGCCTTCGTCGCCTCGTACAGCTCGCGGTAGTCGCGGTAGCCCGGCTCGTACGCCGCCGTCGCCGCGGGATCGGGCTCGATGCGCGCGGCCGGTGGGTTCCACGCCGAGACGTCCACGTCCTCGACGAGCCCGGCCGCGAGGAACGCCGACCCGTAGCACGCACCGATCGTCACGCTCGGGACCGTCTGCGGCAGCCCGGTGACGTCCGAGACGATCGTCGGCCAGAGCCGTCCGAGCAGCCCGCCGCCCGCGCCGACGAGCTCGTGGACCTCGACCCCGGCCTCGCGCAGCACCTCGACGTTGTGCCGCACCGCGTAGGCCGTCGCCTCGAGCGTCGCCCGGTACAGGTCACCGCGGGTGTGCCGCACCGTGAGGCCCGCGATCACCCCGCGTGCGTCCGGGTCCGCGATCGGGGTCCGCTCCCCCGCGAAGTACGGCAGCATCAGCAGGCCGTGCGCACCGATGCCGGCGCAGCGGGCCTCCTCGAGCATCGTCGACCACTCGCCGTCCACGAGCCGCCGCAGCCAGTCGGTGATCGCCCCGGAGGTCGCCATCCCACCGGCGACGCTCGGCTGCCCCGGACGGGTGCCGACGGTGGTCCACATCCCCGGCACCGAGACCGGCTCGTCGGTCGGCGCGATCATGAACATCGTCGTCCCGTACTGCAGGAACATCCGACCGGGTACCGCGGCTCCGACGCTCACGCCCTCGGCCCAGGCGTCGATGGTCCCGGCCGTCACGGGGATGCCGACCGGGAGGCCCGTGGCCGCAGCCGCCGCGGCCGTCACGGTGCCGGCCCGGTCACCCGACCAGACCAGTCGCGGCATGGCGAGCCCCGGCGCGAGCCGTTCGCACCACGCGTCGATCCAGGTGTCCTCGTGCACGTCGTAGAGCGGTGTGCACTGGCTCGCCGAGTGGTGGTCGAGGACGTACTCCCCCGTCAGCAGCTCCACCACGCGTGACGACGGCATCGTGAACCGCGCCGCACGCGCCCACACGTCGGGTTCGTGCCGGGCGACCCAGGCGAGCTTCGCACCGGCCGCCTGCGTGCTGAGGGCGGAGCCGCACCGGGAACGGATCGCCTCCTCGCCGCCGAGCTCTGCCGTCACGGCGGGGAGCATCTCGGCCGTCCGGGTGTCGACGCCGTACAGGATCGCGGGCCGCAGCGGTTCCCCGTCGTCGTCGGTGAGGAGCACGCACGGGCCGATGCCGCTCACGCCGACGGCCTCGACCTCGGCGTCCGGCACCCGCTCGAGCAGCTCACGGGTCAGGGCGGTGAACTCGTCCCACCACACCGCGGCGTCCATCTCGACGAGCCCCTGCTCCGGACGGTCGACCTCGTGTCGTCGTCCGACCTCGGCGATCACCGTGCCGTCGAACCGCGTGAGCAGCGCCTTCGTGCTCGACGTCCCGATGTCCAGACCGAGCACCGCCCGCATGCCGCCTCCTTCGCCGCCACCGACCCGCGTCGGTCGCCCCCGAGTCTACGAACGCCCAGCCCACTGTCGGCGGGCCGACGTACCGTACTGCCGACTCCGAATGCTCCACCGAGGGGAAACCGATGAAGAAGTCAGCCTGGCTGCCCGCCGTCATCGCACCGGTCGTCGTCGCCGGCGCCGTCGCTGTGCCGATGATCGCGAACGCGTCGAGCGACCCGGTCGCGGGGACGAACCCGAGCGCGGCGGACGTCATCGCCAGCATCGCGGGGTCGTCCGACGCGAAGTACTCCGGCAAGCTCGTGCAGACGAGCGACCTCGGCCTGCCGGAGCTCCCGACCGGGTCCGGCGGCTCCTCGCTCGAGGGCGACGCCTCGGACGCGCTCGGCCTCCTCACCTCGTCGCACACGGCCCGCGTCTACGTCGACGGCCCCGACAAGCAGCGCGTCCAGCTGACGCAGCAGCTCGCCGAGCAGGACCTCGTCCGCAACGGCTCCGACGTCTGGACCTGGGACTCGAAGGAGCGCACGGCGACGCACGTCACCCTCCCGAAGGACGCCCGGACGCCGGCGTCCGGCGCCGCGACGCCGTCCGACATCGCGAAGCAGGCGATCGACGCGATCACGCCGAGCACCACGGTGTCGAAGCCGAAGGACGTCCGGGTCGCCGGCCACGACGCCTGGCAGATCACCCTCACGCCGAAGTCGACGGGCACGCTCGTGGGGTCCGTGCGCCTGGCGGTCGACCAGCAGACCGGCCTCCCGCTGCGCGCCACGATCGAGGCGAAGGGCCAGTCCGACCCCGCCGTCGAGGTCGGCTTCACGAGCCTGCAGTACGGCGCGCCGGCCGCACGCCTGTTCGACTTCACGCCGCCCACGGGCGCGACGGTCGAGACGAAGGACCTCTCCGACACGGCAGCCCACGGCACGGGCGACGCGCAGCACCGACACGGACGCACCGGCGGCGAGCCGACGGTCACGGGGACGGGCTGGAGCACCATCGCCGAACTGCCGAAGGGCTCGGTCGACCAGACCGCGCTCGGCGACGACGCCAGTGGACTGCTCGACCAGCTGACCCGTTCGGTCGACGGCGGTCGCGCGGTGCAGACCTCGCTCGTCTCGGTCTACCTCACCGACGACGGCCGGGTCCTCGCGGGCGCGGTCCCGGTGTCGGCGCTGGTCGCCGCAGCCGAGTGAGCACGCCCGACGCAGCCCTCGCGATCCGCACCACCGGACTGGCGAAGGTCTTCCGCAAGCAGCGCGCGGTCGACGGGATCGACCTCGCCGTCCCGCGCGGCGCGGTGTTCGGCTTCCTCGGGCCGAACGGCTCCGGCAAGACGACGACGATCCGCATGCTCCTCGGGCTCTCCAGCGCGACGGGTGGCACGATCGAGGTGCTCGGCGAACCGATGCCGAAGGCCCTCCACGACGTCCTGCCGCGCGTCGGTGCACTCGTCGAGGGTCCGGCGTTCTACCCGTACCTCTCCGGCCGCGCGAACCTGTTCCGGTTCGACGCCGCCGACCCCACCTCCGACCCACGGACCCGCAAGACCCGGGTGGCGAGCGCCCTCGACCGCGTCGGGCTCTCGCACGCGGCCGACAAGAAGGCGCACGCGTACTCGCTCGGCATGAAGCAGCGGCTCGGGCTCGCGAACGCCCTGCTCGCCCCGCGGGACCTCCTCGTGCTCGACGAACCGACGAACGGCCTCGACCCCCAGGGCACGCGCGAGGTCCGCAACCTCATCCGCTCCCTCGCCGACGACGGCACGACCGTGTTCGTCTCGAGCCACCTGCTCGCCGAGATCGAGCAGGTGTGCACGCACGCCGCCGTGATGCGGACCGGCAAGCTCGTCGCGCAGGGGCCGCTCGACGAGCTCCGCGCCGCCGGTGCCCGGACGGTCACGGTCCGGACGCCCGACCTCGGGCAGGCCGGCACCGTGCTGAGCCGTCTCGGCCTGACCCCGCGGCACGAGGGCGGTGCCGACGTCCTCGTGGCCGACCTGCCACCAGAGGTCCTGCCCGAGACCATCACGACCGAGCTCGTCCGCGCCGACGTCCGGGTGCGCGGGCTCACCGTCGGCGGCGGCACCCTCGAGGACCTCTTCGTCGCCCTCACCGGAGAGGGCTTCGATGTCGCAGCCTGACGCCGCCACCGTGCCGACGGACGACCCGCAGTCGCACGACGTCCGCGCCTCCCCACGTCCCCGCCAGCGCCCCTTCGCACTCCTCGGCTCCGAGCTCGCCCTCGTCTTCCGACGCCGCCGCACGTGGGCGATGCTCGGGGCGCTCGCCCTCGTGCCGATCCTCATCGCCGTCGCCGTCCGGCTCACGACCGGCGACGACTCAGGCGGCCCCGCGTTCCTCGGCGACATCACGAACAACGGGTTGTTCGTGGCGTTCACCGCGCTGACCGTGTCGATCCCGCTGTTCCTGCCGCTCACCGTCGGCGTGGTCGCGGGTGACACCGTCGCGGGCGAGGCCAGCCACGGCACCATCCGCTACCTGCTCGTGGCCCCGACCGGCCGCGTGCGGTTCATCCTCGTCAAGTACGCGGGGGCGGTGGCGTTCTGCCTCGCCGCGACGCTCCTCATCGTCCTGGTCGGGGCCGCGATCGGTGCCGTGCTGTTCCCGATCGGACCGGTGACCCTGCTCTCGGGCACGCAGGTCGACGGCTGGTCCTACGCCGGCCGGGCCGTGCTGCTCGCGCTCTACGTGACGTTGTCGATGCTCGGGCTGTCGGCGATCGGGCTGTTCGCCTCGACCCTGACGAGCGTGCCGGTCGGTGCGATGGCCGCGACGGTGGTGCTCGCCGGGGCGTCCCAGGTGCTCGACCAGCTACCGCAGCTCGACTGGTTGCACCCGTACCTGTTCTCGCACCAGTGGCTCGGGTTCGGCGACCTGCTCCGCGACCCGATCGCGTTCGACTCGTTCGGGTCGAACGCCGTGCTCCAGCTCGGCTACGTCGTCGTCTTCGGCGCGCTGGCGTACAGCCGGTTCACCACGAAGGACGTCCTGAGCTAGACGCTCGGGCTCGCCGACCCGCCCGCCATCGTCTCGGAGTCGCTCCCCCGCGCGTCGGCGTACCGGTCGCGCAGGTCCCGGGCCTTCTCCGAGCGGTACCAGTCCATGCGTGCACCGGTCTCGACGGTCTGCATCCCGATCACGACCTTGCCGCGGGACTTCATCTCGGCGAGGTCCTCGTACGCCTCGACGATGTACTCGAACGGGTAGAACCCGGAGATGAGCACCTGCACGCGACGGTCCTGCACGGCCTTCGCCAGGAGGGTCAGGAGCTCCCGGGTCTCCTCGTCCTCGGCCGGCGCCCGCAGGAACCGGATCTCGATGTCGCGCCGCGCCTCGGACGACACGAACCGTCCCGGTGCGACGCCGAGGCGTTCCGCGAGTTCCTCGGCCCGGCTCTCCCCGTGGTTGTCGATGAACGCGGTGACCGGGCGGCCGTCCGCGATCGCACGGATGCGTTCCTCCTCGCCCTCGCCGTACACGACGGGCAGGGTGCCGATCTGCCGGAGGTAGTCGTGGTTGCGCGCGCTGCCGAGCGCGATGACGGTCGCTCCGGCGTCGTGCGCGAGCTGGCACTCGATGTGCCCGACGCCGCCGGCCGCGGCGGTGATGACGACGGTGTCCTCCGGTCCGAGCTTGAGGCTGCGGACGACCGACACCGCGGTGCACCCGGCCAGGTAGAGGCCGCCGGCGACCTCCCAGCCGACGTGCTCCGGCTTCTTGATGACGGCAGCGCGCGGCACGACGAGCCAGGTGGCGTGCGACCCGCCGTTCGGTGCGTGCCCCATCACCTCGTCGCCGACGCGCAGGTCCTTGACCCCGTCGCCGCGTGCCCGGACGATGCCGGCGAAGTCGACGCCCTGACGAGCCGGGAACGTGAGCTCGATGTGGTCCTGGAGCTTGCCCTCCCGCAGGAACCGTTCGATGTGGTTGAGCCCCGCCGCGACGATCTCGACGACGATCTCGCCGGGACCCGCCTCCGGGCGTTCCTGCGGGACGAGCTCGACGACGTCGAAGTCGCCGTACCGGTCGTACTGCACTGCACTGCCGATCCGCATGGGGTGCTCCTTCGCTCCAGGTGTGCCACCGGCCTACTCGGAGTTCCCGACTGCAACCCGAACGCGCGGGGTACCGGCGTCCGCACACGACGGACGGGAGGGACGGTGCGGGCCCGCACCGTCCCTCCCGTCCGACGAACGGCGCGTCTACTGCCCGGTGGACGCCTCGATGACGCGCGCCACGGTGTCCGCGTCGAGCGCGAACGCGAGCGGATCGGAGTCCGGTCGCGGCACGCGGACCGGGGTCGACCAGACCGAGCCGTCCTCGGCGACGTCGACGACGAGCGCTCCGGAGTCGACGTACGCGGACTCCTCGTCGTAGGCGCCGGTGACGTCGGTGTCGTTCGCGACACCGGGCGCGACGAGCACGGGCACGCCCGCGAGGGTCCCGGCGAAGTGGTGGTGGTAGTGCCCCGCGAGCACGACCCGGACGTCGGAGCCGCGGATCGCGTCGGCGAGCGCCTCCGGGTTGCGGAGTCGCAGGGCCTCGTGCAGCGCGGTCGGTGCCGGCAGCGGCGGGTGGTGCAGCACGACGACGGTGCCGTGCGGCGCGTGGTCGCCGGCGAGCGCGGCGCGGAGTCGTTCGAGCGACGCCTCGGCGATCTCGCCGTAGCCGACCCCGGGGACGCTCGTGTCGACCGTGACGATCCGCCGCCCCGCGACGAGGGACTGCCCCCAGACCGGCACGGTCGGCGGGTGGTACTCCATGGTGTGCATGAGCGGCCGGCCGCCCTCGCCGAGGACGTGGCCGTTCGCGAGGACCTGTCGGAACCCCTCGCGGAGGTCGTGGTTGCCCGGGACGGTGACGAGCGCCGCACCGTGGCGTTCCGCCCAGCCGCCGACGCGCTCGAGCACCGCGGCGTACGACTCCGGGGAGCCGTCCTCGGAGACGTCGCCGGACACCACCACGAGCCCGATCCCCGGGACGCCGTCGACCCGGGCGAGCACACCCTCGAGCGCGGCGGTCGTGTCGACGGACCCCTGGTGCAGGGCACCGTCGCCCGTGAGGTGGGTGTCGGACAGGTGGAGGACGCGGAGGGTCCCGGCTGCGGGCTGCTGCATGGCCCCACGGTAGCGAGGGCGCCTTGCAGTCCCCGGTGCCCCGCGGGCGTCGTCCGGTGAGCAGGAATGGTCGGGTCCGTCGACGGGACCCGACCATTCCTGCTCACGATGCGCCCGACGCGAGCTGGTCCTCGAGGTTGAAGACCTCCGGCAGCACGCGCGCCGTCTGGTCCGCCCGCCCGGTCGCGCCGTCGAACAGGTCCTGCATGTGTGCCTCCCACGCGGCGGCCACCTCGGACGCGGCGAGCGACGCGTCGGCATCCGCCACCGAGTCCGTCTCGTAGTACCCGATGAGCAGGCCGTCGTCGTCGAGGAACAGCGAGTAGTTCCGACGTCCCGCGGCCGCGATCGCCCGCAGCATCGCCGGCCAGACCGCCGCGTGCCGCTCGCGGTAGGCGTCGAGGTGCTCGGTCCCCACCTGCAGGCGGAAGCAGACGCGGGTCACGTGATCCGCGCCTCCAGTGCCATCCGGGAGGCGCGCATCACGCTGGTCCGCGTCGCTCACCGTGGCGTCCGCTCGTCTCGCGCACCCCGCAGCGTCTGTTGACGCGCGGCGTGCTCCTCGGGCGTGCGGACCGTGCCGGTCGCGCTGGTGACGGTGCCGTAGCGTTCGGCCTCGATCTCCTCGAGGGTCTTGCCCTGCGTCCGCGGCGCCCAGATCGTCCCGACCAGGAACGACAGCGCGAGCAGGCCGAGGATGAGCCCGCCGAGTGCACGGAGCCCGATGTCGGAGAGCAGGAGCGGGAACCAGATGCTCAGCAGCCCGACCATGACCCGCGCGGCGAGGAACAGGACGCCCTGCGCGCTCGCCCGGTACCGGGTGGCGAACAGCTCGCTCGTCCAGAGCCCGTAGAACGCCTGCGCGCCGATGCCCGACGAGATGCCCCACGCGATCGCGAAGAACAGCAGCGTGCCGAGGTTCGCGGGCGCGTAGATGAGGACGGCCCAGGCGACGACCGCGAGCGCGGCGCCGATCGCGTAGAGCAGCCTCCGGCTCATCCGGTCGGCGAAGCGCATGAACCCGAAGTACGTCGCGGCGACGGTGCAGCCCCACACGAGGATCTGCAGCCCGTACTGCTCGGTGACGCTCGTCACGCCGGTGGCGGAGTAGACGCGGGGCTGGAAGATGCCAGCCTGCCCGGCCACGGTGTTCCAGAGCGCGTAGACGCCGAACAGGAACAGCATCGCGCTGAGGTTCTTGCGGCGGCTGAACAGCTGGGTGAAGCCGTGGAAGAAGTTCGCGGAGCCGGTGGCCGCGCGCTCGTCCTTCCAGATCGTGGACTCGGGCAGGCCGCGTCGCAGCCACCACACGATCGCGGCGACGACGAACAGGTGCGCGAAGATCAGACGGCTGCCGAGGAGCCCGAGCGGCGCGGCGGCGATGGCCAGGGCGAAGCCGACCATGGGGCCGATCGACCAGGCGAGCTGCGCGGTGCCGACGTGGGCAGCGCGCTTGTCGGCCGGGGCCTGCTCGGCGATGTAGGTCCAGCTCGCGGGGACGCCCGCACCGACCGCGATGCCGGTGAGGATGAACCCGACGAGGAGCATGCCGTAGCTGCCGGCGAACACCGCGAGCAGGATCCCGAGCATGTAGAGCAGCAGGTCGTAGGTGTAGATGAACTTCCGGCCGTAGCGGTCGCACAGGGGTCCGCCGATGATGGCACCGGCCGCTGCGCCGAACGCGTTCGCGGACAGGCTGGCGAGGAGCCCGACCTGCAGGTCCCCGACGTGGAACTGCGCCTGCCAGAGGCTGAGGCTCGTGGCGATCGCGATGATCGACCCCGACTCGATGTAGTTCGACATGGCGACCGAGATCGTCGCCTTCCAGCCCGTGGTGTTGCGGGCTCCGATACGGACCGCCATTGGTCCTCCGTTCGCGTGTTCGTCAGTGAATCGTTTCAACGGTGCTGCGGAGACGGTACTCGTCGTTCGGCCGGAGGGCAAGTCGCTCCACCGGAACGCCCGCCCCGATGCCAGGATGACCCCATGGCAGTGAGCGTTCGGGACGTCGCAGCGCTCGCCGGCGTGTCACTCGGCACCGTCTCGAACGTGCTGAACCGTCCCGACAAGGTGGCACCGGGGACCGTCGAACGCGTGCAGTCCGCGATCGCCGAACTCGGGTTCGTCCGCAACGACTCCGCCCGCCAGCTCCGCGCCGGCCGCAGCTCGACCGTCGGGCTCATCGTGCTCGACGGCGGCAACCCGTTCTTCACCGACGTCGCGCGCGGCGCCGAGGACGCGGCCATGCAGAAGGGCCTGGCCGTCCTCGTCGGGAACTCCGACGAGTCGGTCGACCGCGAGCACACCTACGTCGACCTCTTCGAGGAGCGACGCGTCGCCGGACTCCTCATCTCCCCCGCCGGGGACGACCTCGGCCGCCTCGAGCGCCTGCGCGACCAGGGCACCGCCGTGGTCCTCGTGGACCGCCGTGCCGACGACGAGCACTTCGCGTCCGTCTCCGTCGACGACGTCGCCGGAGGCCGCATCGCCGTCGCACACCTCACCGCGATCGGACGCCGGCGGATCGCCTTCGTCGGCGGCCCGTTCGGCATCCGGCAGGTCACCGACCGCCACTCCGGCGCGGTCGCCGCGGCCGAGGCGGCGGGTGCGGCGCTCGAGGTGATCCCGACCACGTCGCTCTCCGTCCTCGAGGGTCGGCGCGTCGGCGAGGAGATCCAGGCCCGCCCGGCCGCCGACCGCCCGGACGCGGTGTTCGCGGCGAACGACCTGCTCGCCGTCGGCCTCGAACAGGCGTTCATCATGCGCGGGTCGATCCGGGTGCCGGAGGAGATCGCGATCGTCGGGTACGACGACATCGCGTTCGCCGAGGCCGCGGTCGTCCCGCTCACCTCGGTGCGGCAGCCGGCGCAGGACCTCGGGCGGCGGGCGATCGAGCTGCTGCTCGCCCAGGTGGACCAGGGGCAGGGCACGGACCAGCTGCACGTTGAGTTCACGCCCGAGCTCGTCGTGCGGCAGTCCACCGTCGCCGAGCGCTGAGGCGCGCTGGGCGCTTTGCGCTTCGCCGCGCGCCCGTGATCGTGCCGCCGGAGCGACAGGACACAGGAAGGCCCCGGCATCCGTGCCGGCAGAGCGACAGACCCCTGGCAACCGTTCGCGGCACACCATCGCGTTCGCGGACCGGGCGGCGAGCCGCGTCGGACGGGAGGCGCGGGTCGGCGCCGCACCGCGCCTCCCGTCACGGCCGTCGCCCCGCTGGCGCGGTGCGCCGGAACCGGCTGGTGGGGCCCACCTCCTGTCCGGCGGACGGCCGGGAGGGCGCGCCGGTCCGCCGGCCTGTCCGGCGGATGGCCGGGAGGGCGCGCCGGTCCGCCTACGATCGGAGCATGGTGCATGTCCCCCGGCGCGACGGACCGCCGAGCGTGCACCACGTCGCCGCTCGGGCGGGTGTCTCGCTCGCGACGGTCTCGAACGTGCTGAACCACCCGGAACGCGTGGCCGACGCGACCGCAGCGCGGGTCCGTGCCGCGATCACCGACCTCGGGTACACGCCGAACCGCAACGCGCGGGCACTCGCCTCGGGGACCACGCGGGCGATCGGGCTCGTCGTGATGTCCCTCCGCAACTCCCTGTTCAGCGACATGGTGAACGGTGCGCAGCTCGCCGCGCGTGAGCGTGGGCTGACCCTGCTCATCACGAGCAGCGAGGACGACCTGCAGGCGCAGGGCGAGCACCTCGCGTTCCTCGAGAGCGCACGCGTGTCGGGGATCCTGCTCGCCCCGATGACCCAGTCCCGCGAGCAGGTCGAGACCACGCGGCGGCACGGGCGACCGGTGGTCTACGTGAACTTCGAGCCGACCGAGGTCGATGCGTGCTCGGTGGTGGTGGACAACGAGCAAGCGGCCTTCCTCGCGACGGAGCACCTCATCGAACGCGGCTGCCGACGCATCGGGTTCGTCAGCGCCCGCGCGGAGCTGCAGCCCGTCGAACGTCGGCGGGCGGGGGTGCTCCGTGCGGTCGCCGCTCACCCCGAGGTCACGCTCGTCGACATCGACGCGGGAGACATCGACCCTCCCGGCGGGACCGACGCCGGTGCACGCATCGCCGCCATGCCGGTGGAGGAGCGGCCGGACGGCATCCTCGGCGTGACGGACCTGCTGGCCATGGCGGTCGTGTCCGAACTGCGCGCGGCGGGGATCCGGGTGCCGGAGGACATCCCGGTGTCGGGCTGCGACCACAACTCGGTCGCGTGGGGCGGTGCCGTGCCGCTGACGTCGGTGACGATGCACGGGTCGGAGATGGGCGCGGCGGCGGTCGAGCTCATGCTGGCCGAGCTCGACGAGGACCCCGCGGAGCACGTGCACCGGACGGTCGTGCTCGGGAGCGAGCTCGTGCCGCGCGAGAGCACCCTCGGGCGGGCGGGGGCGGCCGAGGCGGCTGCCCGGACGGCGCCGAGCGACCCGAGGCGCACCGAGGCCTGAGGGGCCGCGCGCGGCGCTCGGCGTTCCCGAGTCTCACCTCGGCGGACACTTTCGCGGGCGCGGAGCCGCGAAAGTGTCCGCCGAGGCGAGTCTCGCGCGGTGGCCCGCGCGCGAAACGTCGCGACCGCCCACCCGCCCCGCTCCGCCAAAGCGACAGTTCACAGGACGGCTCCGCGCTCGACCCCGCCGAAGCGACACATTCCCACGCGGGTTCGGCGGCACGGTGTCGCTTTGCCGCCAGCGCAGCCGCGCCCGCCCCGCCCGCCCAGCGCACCCCGCCCGCCGGGGCCGCCCCGCGCCTCCCGGCTCCCGCGGCCGGCGGGACCGCGCACTTGCGTAACGAATCAGGATCGGTGATTGACACGCTTCAATCCGCATGGTTCCATTCCGATTGAAACGTTCTAAACAGCACCACCGGGAACCGCATCGGCGCGGTGACCGGGTCCGTTTCACCCGGGTTCCCCCAGTCCCGGGCCTTACGAGGAGGTAAGGAATGTCAGCTCGTCCCCTGACCACCAGGTTGCTCGCCATCGGCGGCGCCGCGGTCCTCATCGGCAGCCTGGCCGCGTGCTCGTCGGGCGGCTCCGCCGACACCGGCAGCGGCGGCGGCAAGGTCACGATCACGTACCTCGCCGACAACGCCGAGGCCACCGCCGCCACCGCGAAGCCGCTCATCGCCGCGTTCGAGAAGGCGAACCCCGACATCACCGTCAAGTTCGACACGAAGCCGCAGGGCACCGACGGCGACAACCTGGTGAAGACCCGGCTGTCGACCGGCGAGATGGCCGACGTCTTCAACTACAACTCCGGCTCGCTCATGCAGGCGCTCAACCCGGACAACACCCTCGTCGACCTCTCGAAGGAGAGCTGGGCGAAGGACGTCGACCCGCAGTTCACCAAGGTCGTCAGCACCGACAAGGGCATGTACGGCGCACCGTTCGGCACCAGCTTCGGCGGCGCCGTCCTCTACAACAAGAAGGTCTACGCGGACCTCGGCCTGAGCGTCCCGACCACGTGGGCGGACTTCATCAGCAACAGCGAGAAGATCAAGGACGCCGGCATCGCGCCGATCATCCAGACCTACGGCGACACCTGGACCAGCCAGCTGTTCGTCCTCGGTGACTTCGCGAACATCACCGCGCAGCAGAAGAACTGGGCGACGCAGTACACGAAGCACAAGGAGTCCTACGCGGAGCAGCCGGCACTGGCCGGGTTCCAGCACCTCCAGGAGGGCAAGGACAAGGACCTCTACAACGAGGACTACGCGTCCGCCACGCAGGCGAACGGCCTGAAGATGCTCGCCGAGGGCAAGGGCGCCCAGTACCCGATGCTGACCAACGCGATCTCGGCGATCCAGCAGGACTCGCCCGACGCGGTGAACGACATCGGAGCCTTCGCCCTCCCGGCGGAGAACGCGGACGACACGAACCTCACCATCTGGGAGCCGAACGGCCTCTACATCCCGAAGACGACCACGGGTGACAAGCTCGCGGCCGCCAAGAAGTTCGTCGCCTTCGCGAACTCGTCCGAGGGCTGCAAGGTGCAGAACGACACCGGCACCCCCGGTGGCCCGTACGTCATCTCGACCTGCACCCTGCCCGACTCCGTCCCGCCGATGATCGGCGACCTGCAGAAGTACCTCGACGACGGCAAGGCGAGCCCGGCACTCGAGTTCCTCTCTCCGATCAAGGGCCCGAACCTCGAGAAGATCTGCGTGCAGGTCGGCTCGGGCATCACGAACGCCGCGAAGGGCGCTGACCAGTACGACGACGACGTCGTCCAGCAGGCCCAGCAGCTCGGCATCAAGGGCTGGTGATCCGGTGACCGCGACCCTCACGACGGCGGTGGCCCCGCCGCAGACCACGAAGGCAGGCCCCGGGCCGGCACGGCGCCGCATGCGCTCGTTCTACCCGGCCTGGTTCTTCATCCCGGCGATCGCGCTCTACGTCGTGTTCTTCGCGGTCCCGACCTTCGCGGGGTTCTACTTCTCGCTCACCCGCTGGACGCTGTTCGACCAGACCTTCATCGGCTTCGACAACTTCGTCCGGTTCTTCCAGGACCCGCAGCTCGTCTCCGGGTTCGTGCACACGTTCGAGTACGGGTTCGTGACGAGCGCGGCGAAGGTGGTCCTCGGACTCGCCCTCGCCCTGCTCCTCACGAGCCCCGTGCTCGGGCGCGGGTACCTCCGAGCGGTGGTGTTCTTCCCCGTGCTGGTGTCGACCATCGGCATCGGCATCACGTTCAAGGCGCTGATGGACCCCTTCCACGGGATCATCAACGGCGCCCTCGGGGCGGTCGGCCTCCCCACTCCGGGGTGGCTGACCGACCCGGCCCTCGCCCTCTGGAGCGTCGCCGCGGTGGACGTCTGGAAGGGCGTCGGCATCGCGACGCTCATCTTCATCGCCGGCATCGTGGCGATCCCGCAGGAGTACTTCGAGGCCGCCCGGGTCGACGGCGCCAGCGCGTGGACGATCTTCAAGAACATCACGCTGCCGCTGTCCCGCCCGGCGATGGGGACGGTCATCATCCTGTCGCTCATCGGCGGCCTGCGGTCGTTCGACCTCATCTGGGCGATGACCGGCGGCGGACCCGGCTTCACGAGCGACGTCATCGCGAGCGTGATCTACAAGCAGTACCAGGCCGGGTTCTACGGGCTGTCGACCGCCGGCAACGTCGTGTTGTTCATCGTGGTGACGGCGATCATGGTCCCGATCTCCTGGCTCATCAACCGCAAGGAGGCGGACCTGTGACCGCGATCACCACCAGCCGACGTGCCGGCGCCGGCGCCGCGAAGACGCCCACCCCGCGCCGACGGAGCCCGCACACCGCACGCAAGTGGGTCATCGGCATCGTCGCGATCGTCGTCAGCTTCGTGGTCTTCCTCGTGCCGTTCGTCTTCGTCCTGCTGCAGGCCGCGAAGAGCCCGGCCGAGGCCAACCAGCTCGGCTTCAGCCTGCCGACCCAGTGGCAGCTGTGGCAGAACCTCGTGGCGGTCATGCAGACCGGCGACGGCGGGATCCTGCGCTCGTTCCTGAACAGCGCCGTGCTCACCGTGGGGAGCGTCATCATCATGGTGGTGTTCTCCGCGATGGTCGGCTACGTCCTGCAACGGCGGCCGAGCAAGTGGAACGGCCTGATCAACTTCTTCGTCCTGGCCGGCCTCATCGTCCCGCCCGCGATCGTCCCGACGATCTGGGTGCTGCAGGGGCTCAACCTGTTCAAGACCATGGGCGGGATGATCCTCATCGAGGCGACCTTCGGCCTCTCGTTCTGCATCCTGCTCTTCCGGGCGTTCGTCGCGACGATCCCCAAGGAGCTCGACGAGGCAGCCGTCCTCGACGGCGCCGGTCCGATCCGCCTGTTCTTCGGGGTCGTCCTGCCGCTGCTCAAGCCGGTCATCATCACGGTCGTGCTCGTGCAGTCCGTGACCGTGTTCAACGACTTCACGAACCCGCTGTACTTCCTGCCGGGTTCCGAGAACGCGACGGTGCAGCAGACGCTGTACACGTTCCAGAGCCAGTCGGTCAGCCAGCTGAACCTGCTGTTCACGGACGTGCTGCTCATCACGATCCCGCCGCTGATCCTCTACATCTTCTTCAACCGTCAGATCGTCGCCGGCATGACGAGCGGCGCCGTCAAGGGCTGACGCCCGATCCACGGCCTGGAGGCGCGACCCGCCTCC
Source organism: Curtobacterium sp. NPDC086286 (assembly GCF_044746255.1). NCBI lineage: Bacteria > Bacillati > Actinomycetota > Actinomycetes > Micrococcales > Microbacteriaceae > Curtobacterium > Curtobacterium sp. NPDC086286. The sequence goes on along the minus strand of NZ_JBIVBW010000001.1, from coordinate 365,850 downwards.
ACCACCCCGCCCCCGCGGGCGGGTGGCCGGGCCCACGACCCCCGCACCGGTCGACGACGACCGGTCGCGTGAAAGGACACACCACATGACCGCCTGGACAGCACCGTTCATCGCCAGCGACGCCGACCTCGGGAGCGCACCGATCCTGCGCCGGGAGTTCACCCTCGACGACGGCCACGGCGCCGTGACGAGCGCGACCCTCGACGTCAGCGCCCTCGGCGTCGTCGAGGCCTGGCTCGGCGGGCAGCGCGTCTCCGACCACCTGCTCGAGCCGGGGTGGACGAGCTACGAGTGGCGCGTCCGCGTCGTCTCGCACGACGTCACGGCACACCTCGCCGGTGCCGAGCCGGGCGGCGCCGCCGTCCTCGCGCTCGTCCTCGGCAAGGGCTGGGCCGCCGGACGCCTCGCCTGGGGCGGCGGTGGCGGCTGGTACGCCGACGAGGTCGCCGGGTTCGCCGAACTCCGCGTCACCTTCGCCGACGGCCACGAGCAGCTCGTCGCGACCGACACCGACTGGCAGGCGCTGTCGAGTGCGATCACGGCCGACCAGCTCTACGACGGCGAGGACGTCGACGCCCGCCTGCGCGACGGCTCCTTCCTCACGCCCGGTGACGTGACGGTGCCGAGCGTGGACGGACACGAGGGCCGCACGAGCACGGTGCACACGGTGGACCTCGGGGAGCGCGAGCTCGTCGCCGACACCGTGCCGCCCGTCCGACCGCTCGCCGAGATCGCCCCGGTCGAGGTCTGGACGAGCCCCGGCGGCGCCACGCTGGTCGACTTCGGCGTGAACCTCGTCGGCTGGATCCGGGTGACCGCGTCCGGCCCGGCGGGGACGGTCCTGACCCTGCAGCACGCCGAGGTCCTCGAGCACGACGAGCTCGGCACGCGCCCCCTGCGCACCGCGAAGGCCACCGACCACTTCACCCTCAGCGGGGACGGCCAGGACGTCTTCGAGCCGCGCTTCACGTTCCACGGCTTCCGGTACGCCCAGGTCGACGGGTGGCCCGGCACGCTCGACGAGCTCCGCACCGCCCTCACCGCGGTGCAGGTCGGGTCGGACCTCCCCCGCACCGGCACGTTCGAGTCGAGCCACGAGCTGCTGAACACCTTCCACGACAACGTGGTGCGGGGCATGCAGGGCAACTTCCTCAGCGTGCCGACCGACTGCCCGCAGCGCGACGAACGACTCGGGTGGACCGGCGACATCGCGGCGTTCGCGCCGACGGCCTCGTACCTCTTCGACACGCGGGCGTTCCTCGGCGACTGGCTCCGCGACGTGTGGCTCGAGCAGCAGCACGCCGACGGCATCATCCCCTTCGTCGTGCCGGACGTGCTGAAGTACTCCCCCGCCGAGGACTTCGGCAAGCCCGACGCCACCGCAGTCTGGTCGGACGCCGGGGTGTGGGTGCCCTGGACGCTCTACCAGGCGTACGGCGACACCGCGGTACTCGAGGAGCAGTTCCCGTCCATGGCCGCGCACCTCCGGCGGATCCGCGACCACCTCTCCCCCGAGGACCTGTGGGACACCGTGTTCCAGTTCGGCGACTGGCTGGACCCGGACGCCCCGCCGGAGGACCCCGCGGCGGCGAAGGCCGACAAGGGCGTCGTCGCGACGATCTGCGCGTACCGGTCCGCCACCATCGCGGCGGACGCGGCCGAGCTGTTGGGCGGCCACGAGGCGGAGGCGAGCGAGTTCCGGGAACTCGCGTCGCGCCTCCAGGCCGGCTTCCGGACCCACTACCTGCAGGACGACGGTCGGATCCTGTCCGACTGCACGACCGTGTACACCCTCGCGATCGTGTTCGGGATCCTGTCCGAGGCGGAGCGGGCCACGGCCGGCGACCGTCTGGCGGAGCTCGTCGAGCAGTCCGGGTACCGGATCTCGACGGGCTTCGCCGGGACGCCGTTCATCACGGATGCGCTGACGCAGACCGGACACCTCGAGGACGCGTACCGGCTGCTGCTGCAGACCGAGTGCCCGTCGTGGCTGTACCCGGTGACGATGGGCGCGACGACGGTGTGGGAGCGGTGGGACTCGATGCTGCCGGACGGCACGATCAACCCGGGCCAGATGACGTCGTTCAACCACTACGCGCTCGGTGCCGTGGCGGACTGGATGCACCGCGTGGTCGGGGGTCTCGCGCCGTTGACGCCCGGGTACGAGTCGGTGCTCGTGGCGCCGCAGCCCGGAGGCGGTCTCACGTGGGCGTCGACCTCGCTCGACACCGTGCACGGGCACGTCGCCGTGCGGTGGGAGCTCGCCGACGGGGAGCTGCTCGTGCGGGTGACCGTGCCCGAGGGCGTCACCGCGGTGGTGCGGCTGCCCGATGCCGCGGAGCAGCGCGTGTCGGGAGGCACGCACGAGCTGCGCGCGCCGGCCGCGGTCCCCGCGGGGTAGCGGCGGCCGCGGGGCGGCGGCGGCGGCTTGCGGGGCGTCGCTCCGCCCCGTGTCGAACCACGTTCCCGACGTCGAACCAGCCTCACCGCCCGGTTCGATGTCGGAAACGTGGTTCGTCGCCCACACCGGCTCGCGCCCACCCCGGCTTGCGCGAACCCCGCGCAGCACGTACCGTATGAAACGATTCAATCGACACGAGGAAGTGACACGATGACATCAGCGAGCTTCAGCTCCGTCGCCGGCCAGCTGGCCCGGCAGGCGATCGAGCTCCCGAGCTGGGCGTTCGGCAACTCCGGCACCCGCTTCAAGGTGTTCGGGACCCCCGGCACCCCGCGCGACCCCTACGAGAAGATCGCCGACGCCGCCCAGGTCCACCGGTACACCGGGCTCGCACCGACCGTCGCGCTCCACATCCCGTGGGACCTCGTCGACGACTTCGCCGACCTGAAGCGCCACGCGGAGGAGCACGGCGTCTCCCTCGGCACCGTCAACTCGAACACCTTCCAGGACGACGACTACAAGTTCGGCGCCCTGACCCACGTCGACGAGACGATCCGGCAGAAGGCCATCGACCACCACCTGCGCTGCATCGACGTGATGGACGCCACGGGTTCCCGCGACCTGAAGATCTGGCTCGCCGAGGGCTCGAACTACCCCGGCCAGGAGGACATGCGCTCCCGCCAGGACCGCCTCCACGACTCGCTGACCACGATCTACGACCGACTCGGCCCGGACCAGCGCCTCGTGCTCGAGTACAAGTTCTTCGAGCCGTCGTTCTACCACACGGACGTCCCGGACTGGGGCACGAGCTACGTGCAGACGGCGGCGCTCGGCGAGAAGGCCATGGTCTGCCTCGACACCGGCCACCACGCCCCCGGCACGAACATCGAGTTCATCGTCATGCAGCTCCTCCGCCTCGGCAAGCTCGGCAGCTTCGACTTCAACTCGCGCTTCTACGCCGACGACGACCTCATCGTGGGCGCCGCCGACCCGTTCCAGCTGTTCCGCATACTCGTCGAGGTCATCCGCGGCGGCGGCTACGACAACCCCGACGTCGCGTTCATGCTCGACCAGTGCCACAACATCGAGGACAAGATCCCCGGGCAGATCCGCTCGGTGCTCAACGTCCAGGAGATGACGGCCCGAGCACTGCTGCTCGACCGCGTCGCACTGACCGCCGCACAGGAGGCGCACGACGTCCTCGGCGCGAACGAGATCTTCATGGACGCATACCAGACCGACGTCCGCGCCGACCTCGCCGCGTGGCGCGAATCCCGCGGGCTCCCCGCGAACCCGATGCGCGCCTACCTCGACTCCGGTTACCAGCGGCAGATCGCCGAGGACCGGGTCGGCGGCGTCCAGGCCGGCTGGGGCGCGTAGACATCATGACAAGCACAGGACTGGAGGCCCGGGTGGACCCCGCAACGCACGGCACCGACGCAGACACGACGATCAGTGCGCTCGTCGCACGTTCGAACGCGCTCGGCTCGGATCCGCGGATCACGAACTACGCGGGCGGCAACACCTCCGCCAAGGGCATCGACACCGACCCGGTCACGGGCGAACCGGTGGAGCTGCTCTGGGTGAAGGGCTCCGGGGGTGACCTCGGCACCCTCACGCCGGCGGGCCTCGCAGTCCTGCGCGTCGACCGGGTCCGCGCACTACAGGACGTCTACCCCGGCGTGGAGCGCGAGGACGAGATGGTCGCCGCGTTCGACCACACCCTGTTCGGTCGCGGTGGGGCGGCACCCTCCATCGACACCGCGATGCACGCCCTCGTCGACGCCGCGCACGTCGACCACCTGCACCCCGACGCCGGCATCGCCATCGCGACCGCCGCCGACGGCCCGGCCCTGACCGAGCAGGTCTTCGGCGACAAGGTGGTCTGGGTGCCGTGGCGCCGACCGGGGTTCCAACTCGGGCTCGACATCGCGGCGGTCAAGCGGGACCACCCCGCGGCGATCGGCACGATCCTCGGCGGCCACGGCATCACCGCCTGGGGCGACACCAGCGACGAGGCCGAGGCGAACTCCCGCTGGATCATCGACACGGCAGAGGCCTTCATCGCCGAACACGGGAAGGACCAGCCGTTCGGCCCCGTCCGCCCCGGCTTCGAGGCGCTCCCGACGGACGAACGCCGCGCGCGCGCCGCCGCCCTCGCCCCGACGATCCGGGGCATCGCCGGCCACGACAAGCCCGTCGTCGGCAGCTTCACCGACAGCCCGGTGGTGCTCGACTTCCTCGCGTCGTCACGGGCAGAGGAGCTCGCGGCCCTCGGGACGAGCTGCCCGGACCACTTCCTCCGCACCAAGGTGAAGCCGCTCATCCTCGACCTGCCCGCCACGGCATCGGTCGAGGAGCGGACCGCCCGCCTGCACGAGCTCCACGAGCAGTACCGCGTCGACTACCAGGCCTACTACGACCGGCACGCCGACGAGACGAGCCCGGCGATCCGCGGCGCCGATCCGCTCATCGTGCTCGTCCCAGGCATCGGCATGTTCTCCTACGGCAAGGACGCCCAGACCGCCCGCGTCGCCGGCGAGTTCTACGTGAACGCCATCAACGTCATGCGCGGCGCGGAGTCCCTCAGCACGTACGCCCCCATCGACGAGGCCGAGAAGTTCCGCATCGAGTACTGGGCCCTCGAGGAGGCGAAGCTCCAACGGATGCCCGCACCGAAGAAGCTCGCCACGCGCATCGCCCTCGTCACCGGAGCCGCGAGCGGCATCGGCAAGGCCATCGCGAAGCGCCTGGCGGCCGAGGGCACCGCGGTCGTCATCGCGGACCTCGACCTCGCCAAGGCGCAGGAGGCCGCCGCCGAGATCGGGAACACCGACACGGCGATCGGCGTCGCCGCGAACGTGACGGACGCCGGCGCGATCGACCACGCGATCGAGCAGACGCTCCTGCACTTCGGCGGCCTCGACCTCGTCGTGAACAACGCCGGGCTGAGCCTCAGCAAGAGCCTGCTCGAGACCACCGAGCAGGACTGGGACCTGCAGCACGACGTCATGGCGAAGGGCTCGTTCCTGGTGTCGAAGGCGGCCGCGAAGGTCCTCATCGAGCAGGGCCTCGGCGGTGACATCGTGTACATCTCGTCGAAGAACTCGGTGTTCGCCGGCCCGAACAACATCGCCTACTCGGCGACCAAGGCCGACCAGGCGCACCAGGTCCGGCTGCTGGCGGCCGAACTCGGTGAGCACGGGGTGCGCGTCAACGGCATCAACCCCGACGGTGTCGTCCGCGGCTCGGGCATCTTCGCGTCCGGCTGGGGTGCGAACCGGGCGAAAACGTACGGCATCGAGGAGCAGGACCTCGGCAAGTTCTACGCCCAGCGCACGATCCTCAAGCGCGAGGTCGTGCCCGAGAACGTCGCCAACGCCGTCTACGCCATCTGCACCGACGACTTCTCGCACACGACCGGCCTGCACGTCCCCGTGGACGCCGGTGTCGCGGCAGCGTTCCTGCGCTGATGTCCGGGACAGAGGGAGCAGCGTGACGAACAGCGGCAGCGTCGCCGCGGTCGACCTCGGCGCCACGAGCGGGCGGGTGATCGTCGGCCACGTCGACACCGACGGCGTCCGGATGGAGCACGTCGCCCGGTTCCCCAACGGCCCGGTCGCGCTCCACGAGGGCGACCACGACGCCCTGCACTGGGACGTCGTCGAGCTGTACCGGCAGGTCACCGCGGGCCTCGGCGACGCCTTCGCCCGGACGCCGGACATCGCCAGCATCGGCATCGACTCGTGGGCGGTCGACTACGGGCTGCTCCGTGGCGGGCGGCTGCTCGGGCTGCCGTCCCACTACCGCGACGCACGACACGAGGGCGGCGTCGCGACCGTGCACGAGCGGCTCTCCGCCGCCGAGCTGTACGCCCGGAACGGCCTGCAGCACCTGCCGTTCAACACCCTGTTCCAGTTCGCCGCCGACCCGTCCCTGCAGCTCGCGCAACGGGCGCTGCTCGTGCCCGACCTGCTCGGCTACTGGCTGACCGGCGTCGAGGCGGCCGAGCGCACGAACGCCTCGACGACCGGGGTCCTGAACGCGACCACCCGCGGGTGGGACCCGGCGTTGCGGGCTGCTGCGCGCCTCCCGAGCGGACTCCTGCCCACCCTGCGCGACCCGGGCCACCGACTCGGTCCCCTGCTGCCCGCCGTCGCCGAGGCGGTCGGCGGCACCGCGCCGGTCACGCTCGTCGGCTCCCACGACACGGCCTCGGCCGTGGTGGCGGTACCGGCCACCGACCCGGACTTCGCGTACATCTCGTCCGGCACCTGGTCGCTCGTCGGCGTCGAGCTCGACGCACCCGTCCTGTCGGACGCGGCTCGCGAGGCCAACTGCACCAACGAGGGCGGCGTCGACGGACGCGTCCGGTTCCTGAAGAACGTGTCCGGGCTGTGGCTGCTCTCCGAGAGCGTGCGCACCTGGGAGCGCGGTGGCGAGCGCGTCGACCTGGAGGCGCTGCTCGCCTCCGCAGCGGACGTCACCGCCCCGGTCCCCGTCTTCGACGTCGCGGACGACACGTTCACCGCGCCGGGTGACATGCCGGAACGGATCGCCGCCTGGTGCGGTGCACACGGACTCGCCGCCCCGGCGTCGCGGGCCGAGACCGTGCGGTCGATCCTCGAGTCGCTCGCCTCGGCGTACGCCTCGACCCTCGAGACGATCGTTGCCGTCACGGGCCGAGACGTCCGACAGGTGCACGTCGTCGGCGGAGGATCGCAGAACCGGCTCCTCTGCCAGCTCACCGCCGACCGCACCGGGCTCCCCGTGCTCGCCGGACCGGTCGAGGCGACCGCGCTCGGCAACGTCCTCGTGCAGGCGCGGGCCGTCGGGCTCGGCGGCCTCGGTGGCGCCTCACTCGAGGCCCTGCGCTCGACGATCGCCCGTTCCGTCGAACCCGTGCGCTACACCCCGCGAGCCGATCACTCCACCCACCGATCCACCCCGAGACGTAGGATGTCTGTATGACCTCGACCGACGACCAGCACCGCGTCGACCCCGCGACGGGCGCTCCGGCAGCGACCCCCGGGGCGCCGTCGGCCCGGCGTACTCCGATCAAGCGGCAGCTGCCGACCGTGCGCGACCTCGCGCCGCTCATGCAGTTCAAGAAGCCGTCGCTGCCGGGTCGGCGACAGCGTCTCGAGTCGGCGCTGACGATCTGGGACCTGCGCGACATCGCCGCCCGGCGCACGCCGAAGGCCGCGTTCGACTACACCGAGGGCGCCGCCGAGGCCGAGATCTCCCTCGCCCGTGCCCGCCAGGCGTTCGAGGACATCGAGTTCACCCCCGCGATCCTGCGCGACGTCTCGAAGGTCGACACGTCGCGCGACGTGCTCGGTGCGCCCGTCGCCCGCCCGTTCGGCATCGCCCCGACCGGCTTCACGCGCATGATGCAGACCGAGGGCGAGCGCGCCGGAGCCCGGGCAGCGGGCCGCGCCGGCATCCCGTTCTCGCTCTCCACGATGGGGACCACCGCGATCGAGGACGTCCGCGACGCCAACCCGTCGGGCCGCAACTGGTTCCAGCTCTACATGTGGAAGGACCGCGAGAAGTCGATGGCGCTCGTCTCCCGCGCCGAGAAGGCCGGGTTCGACACGCTGCTCGTCACCGTGGACGTGCCCGTCGCCGGTGCTCGGCTGCGGGACAAGCGCAACGGGTTCTCCATCCCGCCGCAGCTGAGCGCCCGCACCGTGCTGAACGCGATCCCGCGGCCCTGGTGGTGGTTCGACTTCCTCACCACCGAGCCGTTGGCGTTCGCGTCGCTCGACCGCTGGTCCGGCACCGTCGGCGAGCTCCTCGACCACATGTTCGACCCGACCGTCACCTACGAGGACCTCGAGTGGATCCGGTCGCAGTGGAAGGGGAAGGTCGTCGTCAAGGGCGTGCAGTCACTGGCGGACGCGAAGCGCCTCGCTGACATGGGCGTCGACGGGATCACGCTGTCGAACCACGGCGGCCGGCAGCTCGACCGCGCTCCCGTCCCGTTCCACCTGCTCCCCTCCGTCGTCCGCGAGGTCGGCAAGGACACCGAGGTGCACCTCGACACGGGCATCATGTCCGGCGCCGACATCGTCGCCGCGGTGGCCCTCGGCGCGAAGTTCACGATGGTCGGTCGGGCGTACCTGTACGGCCTGATGGCGGGTGGCGAGGCCGGGGTCGACCGGATGATCCAGATCCTGTCCGAGCAGATCGAGCGGACGATGCGGCTGCTCGGGGTGGCATCGCTCGACGAGCTCGAGCCGGGGCACGTGACGCAGTTGCAGCGGTTGACGCCGGTCGCGCGGGGCTGACCGGCGCGGCGGTCACGCCGGCGGTCCGACGTGGCCGACCTGGCCGACGTGGCCGACGCGGGTGTTGAACCACGAATCCGACGTCGAACCAGGCAGCGCCGCTGGTTCGACGTCGGATTCCTGGTTCGGCGCGGACGAGGCGGCGGCGGGGGTCAGCGGGGGTCGGGCGAGCGGCGGCGCACGACGAGGGTGCCGATGCCCTGGACGACGAAGTACGCGCCACCGCCGACCAGGACGATCGTCCGGATCACGGTGAGGACCGACATGCTCCCGAGCCCGAGCGTGCCGACGGCGAGCGCGATGAAGATCCCGCCCATCACGATCAGGATGACCGGGTTCGGGGCGACGAAGAAGCGTCGGCCGCCGTTCGCGTCGGCGATCGCACGGTCGCGGGCACGGGCGACGGCGCCGGGCGCGCGGCCTTCACTTCGGTCGCGGCGACGTTGTCGAGCGCGCAGCAGCAGCCACGTCGTCACACCGACGGCGATGGCTCCCGCCCACACGACCCATTCGGGCGCTTGGACGAAGCCGAGCACCCAGGACGTGACGAGGCCGACGCCCGCGCCGACCGCCGCCGCAGTCGTAACCCGGTCGGTCCGGCCGTCGATGGCGGTGACGTAGCCCGGGCGCCGGGCGTACGGGTCGTGCTCCGGCTCGGTCTGGTCAGCTGATCGTTCGTTCCCCACGCTCCGACCGTACCGAGATCGTGACCCGATGGACCGCTCGGAGGTGGGGCGGTGACCATCACGCCCGCGTCGACCGGCGACCCGGTGCTGCTCGGGCGGCCGACCCCGCAGGGCGAGCACTTCACGGTCGCCGGGCGCTTCGACCTGCCCGACGACCTGCCGGTGGGCGACGCCGTCCTCGACGTGAGCAGCCACGACGGCGACGGGTCCGGGGCGAGCCTGCCGGTGACGATCAGCGCGGACGGCGCCAGGTGACCGAGGAGCGCCGGTGGAAGTGCGTGTCGTGGTTCCAGTGCCCGGTCACCTCCGTCTCACCGCCACGTCTGCTGGACCAGCACCTCGAGCAGCCCGTCCGTGGGCGTGTTGGTCTGCGTGACCGAGATCCACGTGTCCCCCCGGACGAAGAACGTGTGGGTGGTCTCCAGCGGGTCGCCGTGGTAGTCCGACGACTCGCTGTGCTGACAGGCCCGCCCACCGAGCCGATCGGTGCACGACCAACCCGCCTGCTCGTGTGCGCTGAGTCGCTCGTCGAGGGCCCCTTCCGCGGTCGACCCGATCGCGAGGAAGAGGTTGTCCGATTCTTCCGGGCTCCCGGTCTGGGACCACCGGCAGACGAGGGCCGCGTCGGCGACGAACGGCTCGTCCGGGTCGACCCAGTAGTCCGATCCGACTCCGCCGGGTGCGACGGGTCGGATCTGCTCGACCTTCCGCTGGCCGAACAGCCGCGCGGAATCGGCTGACGGCACTGCCGCGGCGCACGAGTCCGGGATCGATGCCGCGACACCACCGGACGTCGGTGAGGACGGCCGGGTGGTCGGGCGGATGGGAGCCGACGAGGCCGTCCGGTCCGGCCGGGGCTCGGCCGCGGGACTCGAAGCGCTCGGAGCCGGCGGCGCGGCGATCGGACTCGGGATCATCCCGAGCGCGACCGCTCCACTCGCGGTGCCGACACCGAGCAGCGCCACGATCGCGACGGCGATCCCGACACGCTTGCGGACGGAGACCCGACGGGGTTCGGCGTCGAGGTGTGCGACGAAGCGCTGGCGCATGCCGACGATCATCTGCTGCAGGTCGTCTCCGACGGGAGGTTCAGAGCTCATCGTGCGTCACCGCCTTCTTGATCCGGGCCCGCGATCGCGCGACCCGCTGTCTGACCGCTCCGACGCTCAACCCGAGCGCAGTCGCGGCTTCGGCGTACGAACGGCCGTCGATGAGGCACAGCTCGCACACCTGCCGGTCGATCGGCGAGAGCGCGTCGATCTCGGCTCTGACCCAGCGCAGCCGGTCGCGGGCGTCGTCGTCCTCGACCGGTGCCGGCAGGTCGTCCGGCAGTTCGTCGCCCCGGTGCCGCTGGTGCGTGCGCCGGAGGTTCGCCGCGTGGTTGCGGCTGACCACCAGCAACCACGGCAGGATCGACTCGTCGGGGAGCTCGATGGAAGCCGCCCGTCGCCAGAGCGTCACGAACGTGTCCTGGACGACCTCCTCGACGTCCTGGCGCGACGGGACGAGCGCCCAGGCGTACCGGGTCACCGTCGCCACGTAGCGGTCGAAGAGCGCGACGCCCGCTGCCCGGTCGCCGTTCCCCGCCGCCCGGACCAGTGCTGTGTCCGGTTCTCGTGATCGGTCCATGACCACCCCCTTCACACCAGCAGTGTCCGGACCGGTCCGATCGTCACAGTGCGGGGACAGCCGGGCGTGTCGTGAGGGCGAAGGACAACGGCGCCGCCCGGACCGCGTCGACCGCGTGCGCGACCGCACCGAGCACGACGACGTCGGCGCCCAGCGTCGACGCGACGATCTCGGGGACCGGGTCGAACCCCGCGCCGTCGAGCCAGGCCCGGGCCCGGTCGATCACGGCACCGGCGGGCTCGGCGATGGCCCCCGCGACGACCACGCGGTCGATGTCGAGCAGGCTGACGAGCAGGACGCAGACGCGGGCCAACCGGTCCCCCAGGCGGTCGACGATGCCGAGGGCGACCGGGTCGCCGTCGTGCGCCGCGCGGAACAGAACGGAGGCGTCGGCGTCCGCGGCGAGGGGGCTGTCCGGCGGGACGTCTCCCGCGGCGAGCGCTTCGGCGACGAGCCGGCGGGCGGTGGCACCGATGCCGTCGGACGACCCGACGCCCTCGACGAGGTCGAGCACGCGCATCTCCCCCGCGCCGCCGTGGGCACCCCGGAGCAGGACCCCGTCGACGACGAGTCCGCTGCCGAACCGCTCGCCGGAGAGCAGGGCTGCGAACGAGGCGTCGCCCGAGGAGGGCCGTTCGGCGAGCGCGGCGAGGTTGGCGTCGTTCTCGACCACGACCCGGTGCCCCGGGACGGCGTCGGCGAAGCCCGGGTTCATCCGGTCCCAGAACCCGCCGTCGCCGGGCGACGCGCCGCCGGCGTCCACGGGCGCGGGGATGCCGACGACGGAGACGAGCACCCGCAGCGGGTCGACCCCGGCGTCGAGCAGTGCGGCGGCGACGGTCTCGCCGACGACCCCGAGCCGGACCGGGACGTCGAGACCGGAGTCGCCGAGGGCCCCCTCGGCACGGCCGAGCACGGTGCCGCGCAGATCGGCGACGAGCACGGTCACCCGGTGCTGCCCGGCGTCGATGCCGACGACCACGCCGCCGGCGGTGTCGAGCTCGTACCGGCGCGCCGGTCGGCCGATGCGGTACTCCCCCGCGGCCCGGGCGTCGTCGAGTTCGCGGACCCAACCGAGGCGGACGAGCTCCTCGCACGCGGCGAGGACGGTAGAACGGGTCAGGCGGGTCGTGTCGATCGCCTCGGTCGCGGTGAACGCGCGCACGGAGAAGGCGTACGCGAGCAGCGTCTCTGCGCTCGTTCCACGGGGCGGCGGCATGCCCGCACACTACCGCGGAAACAGTTCCTTGCAGAATTAGATTTTGTCGCTAGATTTAGTTCTGCGGGCGGCAGTGGAGCCGGACCGCGAACCGGAACGGCAGGGACGCCGGGTCCGGACGGACGGAGACGACGTGCAGACACACGCCACCACCAGGAACGCCGCCGCGCTCAGCCGCCGCGGGTTCCTGCTCGGGGCGGGCGGCATCGGAGCGGGCCTGGCCCTCGCCGGGTGCGCCCCGCTCGGTTCCTCGAGCAGCCGCCCCGAGACGATCACGTTCTACGTGTCGAAGCCCGAGGTCATCGGCTACTTCGACGAGGTCATCGCGAAGTTCCACGACAGCCAGTCGAGGATCCGCGTCATCCGCGACTCGACGTCCAACATGTCCGCCAACTTCGTCCGGAACCGACCGCCGGACCTCGGCTGCCTGAACTACAACTACGCGATGGTCTCGTTCGTCGAGCACGGCGCCCTCTCCGACCTGTCGGACCTGCCGGAGAAGGACACGATCAACCCCGACCTGTGGCCGCTCATGAAGCAGACCGCGGACTACCCGGGTCGGACGAGCGTGCTGCCGTACTCGGTGACCGCGGCGTCGGTGATCTACAACAAGCAGATCTTCGCCGACCAGGGCATCGACGTGCCGACCACGTGGAGCGAGTTCCGCGACGTCTGCGAACGACTCACCAAGGCCGGCATCACGCCGATGTACGGCACCTACAAGGACAACTGGACGATCGCCCAGGGCATGTTCGACTACTCGGTGGGCGGGATGCTCGACCTGCAGCAGACCTTTGCGGCACTCGACCGCGAGGGCACGAAGGTGGGCAAGAGCTCGAGCGTCTCGTTCGAGAAGGACTTCGCCGCCCCCGTCGACCGCATGGTGGACCTCCTGCAGTGGCACCAGAAGGGCGCGGCGAGCCGCGGGTACGGCGACGGCAACCTCGCGTTCGCGCAGGGGAAGGCCGCGATGTACCTGCAGGGGCCGTGGGCGCTCGGTGAGATCGCGAAGTCGAACAAGGACATCGACCTCGGCACGTTCCCGTTCCCGGCGACCGACGACGCCGCCGACAACAAGGTGCGCGTGAACGTCGACCTCGGCCTCTGGATCCCGGAGGCGTCCCGCAAGAAGGAGGCGGCGCGCGAGTTCCTATCGTTCCTGATGAGCCCCGCCGTGAACGACAAGTACAACGCCGACAACAACGGTTTCGGCGTCCGGAAGGACTCGCCACCCGCATCGAACCCCGCGCTCCGCGGCATGCAGGACTCGTACGACCAGGCGAAGTTCTCCCTGGGCGCCTCGCAGCTCATCCCCGCCGAGATCCCGGTGGCGAACTACCTGCAGTCCATCGCCTTCGGCGGTGCCCCCGCTCCCCAACTCCGCACCCTCGACGGCGACTGGGCGCGTCTCGCGCTCCGTACGGCCGCGTAAGGAGACGACCTTGGCCACCACGACCACAGAATCCGTCACGACGGCGGGCAGCCGCCGACGGGGCGGAGCCGCACCGCGCCTCCAGTCCGGACGACGGGGCGGAGCCGGACTGCGCACGAAGCGCAGCCGGACCGACCCGCTCTTCCTGGTCTTCCTGATCCCCACCCTCCTGCTCTTCACCCTGGCGATCACGCTCCCCGCCGTGATGGGCATCGTGCTGAGCTTCACCGACTCCGTCGGCTTCGGCGACTTCCGGTTCATCGGCCTGACGAACTACGTCGCCGTGTTCAGCGACCCGGCGATCCTGCAGGCGTACCTGTTCACGATCGGGTTCTCGCTCGTCACGGTCCTCGTCGTGAACGCGGTCGCGTTCCTGCTCGCCATCGCCCTGACCTCGAAGATCCGCGGCAAGATCACCCTCCGAGCCGTGTTCGTGCTGCCGATGGTGATCTCGGGCATCGTCATCGCCTACGTGTTCTCGTTCCTGTTCGCGAACAGCCTGCCGGCGCTCGCGACCACGCTCGGCTTCGCGCCGCTCGAGCAGAGCATCCTCGCGAACCCGGACCTGGCCTGGGTCGCGATCGTGGTCGTCACCGCGTGGCAGGCGATCCCGTCGACACTGCTCATCTACATCGCCGGCGTGCTCTCGATCCCGGCCGAGGTGTACGAGGCGTCGGCGCTCGACGGCGCGAGCGCCTGGCGGCAGCTCGTGTCGATCACGGCACCGCTCACGGCGGGCTACATCCTCATCAACCTCGTGATCGGGTTCAAGAACTTCCTGAACTCGTACGACATCATCGTCGGTCTCACCGACGGCGGCCCCGGCACCTCGACCACCAGCGTGGCGATGTCGATCTTCAAGGGCTTCAACGGCGGCGACTACGCCTACCAGATGGCGAACGCCACGATCTTCTTCGTCATCGCGGTCGTCATCGCCGTGATCCAGCTGCGGGCGACCCGCGGGAAGGCAGCGCTCTGATGACCATCCAGGCACCCCTCCAGCCGGGGACCACCGCGACCGGCACCATCCGCTCCGTCGACGCCGATCGGAACGCCGGCCGTCGTGGCGAGCGCTTCAACTGGCCGGTCACGGTCGTCCTCGTCCTCTGCACCCTGTCCGTCCTCGTCCCGCTGTACGTGACGATCACGATGGCGTTCAAGACGACGAGCCAGGCGGTCGACGGCAACGCGTTCTCCCTCCCGGCGCCGTTCAGCGTCGACGGCTTCGTGCAGGCCTGGCAGCTGACGGACTTCCCGCGCGCGTTCGGCGTCTCGGTGCTCGTCGCCGCGATCACCGTCGTCGGCACGATCCTGCTCGCCTCGTTCACGGCGTACGCGATCGCCCGGAACTGGGACCGCAGGCTCTTCCGCTGGTCGTTCTTCTACCTGCTCGCCGCGATGTTCCTGCCGTTCCCGGTGCTCGCCCTGTCGCAGGTGAAGCTCACCGGCCTGGCGCACCTCGACAACCCGTTCGGCGTCGCGATCCTGCACGTCATGTTCCAGCTGTCGTTCAGCGTGCTGCTCTTCACCGCGTTCCTGCGGTCGATCCCGGCCGAACTGGAGGAGAGTGCCCGCATCGACGGTGCGAGCACGGGGCAGGTGTTCTGGCGACTCGTGTTCCCGCTGCTGGCACCGATGAGCGCCACCGTCGGCATCTTCGCGTTCCTCGCGTCCTGGAACGACTTCGTGATGCCGTCGCTGATCACCTCGAACCCGGCGCTGCAGACCCTGCCGGTGCTGCAGCAGATGTTCCAGACGCAGTTCAGCAACAACTACAACGTGTCGTTCGCCTCGTACCTGATGGCGATGGCGCCGGCGATCATCGTCTACCTGTTCACGCAGCGCTGGGTGATGGCCGGGGTCACGCAGGGCGCGATCAAGTGACGACCACCGACTCCGCAACCGAGAGGACCCCCCACCATGACCGACGTCGTCGAGACCGCCGCCGCACCCGCGACCGAGGACGGGAGCAGCACCTGGTGGCGCCAGGCCAGCGTCTACCAGATCTACCCGCGGTCCTTCGCCGACGCGAACGGCGACGGCATCGGCGACCTGCCCGGTGTCACCGCGAAGGTGCCGTACCTGGCGTCCCTCGGGATCGAGGCCGTCTGGCTCAGCCCGTTCTACCCGTCCGCCCTCGCCGACGGCGGCTACGACGTGGACGACTACCGTGACGTCGACCCGCGCCTCGGCACGCTCGAGGACTTCGACGAGATGGTCGCGGCGCTGCACGGTGCCGGGATCCGCGTGATCGTCGACGTCGTCCCGAACCACACGAGCGACCGGCACGAGTGGTTCCGCGAGGCGCTCGCAGCGGAGAAGGGCTCCCCCGCCCGCGACCGGTACGTCTTCCGTGACGGGTCCGGTCCCGACGGGGCGGAAGCGCCCGCCGACTGGGTGTCGATCTTCGGCGGCCCGGCCTGGACCGCGGTCGGTGACGGCCAGTGGTACCTGCACAACTTCGCGAAGGAA
This sequence comes from Curtobacterium sp. NPDC086286, assembly GCF_044746255.1. Taxonomy (NCBI): domain Bacteria; kingdom Bacillati; phylum Actinomycetota; class Actinomycetes; order Micrococcales; family Microbacteriaceae; genus Curtobacterium; species Curtobacterium sp. NPDC086286. Next base: position 349,718 of record NZ_JBIVBW010000001.1, on the reverse strand, counting down.
CAGCCCGACCTCAACTGGGCGAACCGCGAGGTCCGCGACGACTTCCTGCACACCCTCCGCTTCTGGTCCGACCGCGGTGTGGACGGGTTCCGCATCGACGTCGCGCACGGCCTGGCGAAGGACCTGCCGTCGGGACCGCTCCCGACGTGGGCCGAGGTCCTCGCGTCGCCGAAGGACGGCTCGCACATCCTCTGGGACCGCGACGACGTCCACGAGATCTACGCCGAGTGGCGGAAGGTCTTCGACGAGTACACGCCCGCACGCACGGCCGTCGCCGAGGCGTGGGTCGCCGCCGATCGCCGCGCCCGGTACGCCAGCGCCGAGGGGCTCGGGCAGGCGTTCAACTTCGACCTGCTCGAGGCCGACTTCGACGCCGGGCAGTTCCGGAGCATCATCGAGTTCAACCTCGGGCTCGCCGAGGAGTCCGGCTCGTCGACCACGTGGGTCTTCTCGAACCACGACGTCGTCCGGCACGCCACCCGCTACGCCCTGCCGGCACGCAACGGCGCCGAGGAGAAGCAGGGCAGCGCCTGGCTGCTCGCCGGCGGCTCGCAGGACGCGCTCGACCGCTCGCTCGGGCTCCGCCGTGCCACCGCGGCGACGCTGCTCGAACTCGCGCTGCCCGGCTCGGCCTACCTCTACCAGGGCGAGGAGCTCGGCCTGCAGGAGGTCGGCGACATCCCCGAAGCCGACCGCCAGGACCCGGCGTTCTTCCGGAACCCGGGCGTCGACGTCGGCCGTGACGGCTGCCGCGTGCCGCTCCCCTGGACCCGGAACGGCAGGAGCTTCGGGTTCGGCGACGGCGGTGCGCACCTGCCGCAGCCGGCATGGTTCGCCGATGTGTCGGTCGAGGCCGAGGACGCCGACCCCGACTCGACGCTGAACCTGTACCGGAAGGCGCTCGGCCTGCGCGGCCAGCTGCAGTCCGAGGAACACCTCGAGTGGCTCGAGACCGGCCGCGACGACGTGCTCGCGTTCCGTCGGCCGAACGGCTGGACGAGCGTGACGGTGTTCGGCGACGAGCCGTACGACCTCCCCGCAGGCGAGCTGCTGCTCGCCTCCGCGCCGGTGGCAGACGGCGCACTGTCGGGTGTGGGGACGGCCTGGTTGCGTTCCTGACGGAAGGTGCGCGTCGTGGACGCGACCAGGTGACGGACGAGAGGCGCGGTGCGGGCAGGCACCGCGCCTCCAGTCCGTCAGGCGGTCACGCCCGAGCGCCGTCAGGCGCTGCCGGTAGGGTCGCGGCATGAGCGGGGCGACCATCAGCGTGCAGGACTTCGTGATGCGGTTCGGGGACCGGAACGTGGTCGACGGGCTGTCGTTCGACATCGCCCCCGGCGAGACCTTCGGCCTGCTCGGCAGCAACGGCTCGGGCAAGACCACGACCATCCGTGCGCTGCTCGGCATCACCACCCCGACCGCCGGCACCCTCACGATCGACGGGCAGCCCTACCGACCGGCCACCGGCGGGATCGGCTACCTGCCCGAGGAACGCGGCCTGTACCGCAAGGAGTCGGTCATCGACGTGATGACGTACTTCGGGCGGCTCCGCGGCCTGCGCGGGCCCGAGGCGACGGCGTGGAGCATGGACTACCTCGCCCGCGTCGGCCTGGCGGACCGGGCGAAGCTCCGGGTGGACAAGCTCTCCGGCGGCCAGCAGCAGAAGGTCCAGCTCGGCATCACGATCATGGACCGGCCCCGCCTGCTCATCCTCGACGAGCCGACGAAGGGCCTCGACCCGGTCAACCGTCGGTTGCTGCTCGACCTCGTCGACGAGCGGAAGGCCGACGGTGCCACGGTCGTCCTCGTCACCCACCACATGGACGAGGTCGAGCGCCTCTGCGACCGCATCCTGCTCCTGAAGGACGGCACCGCGGCCGCGTACGGCACCATCCCGGACGTGCAGGACGCCTTCGGCGGCGCGGTCGCCCGGGTCGGCCTCGACGGGCCGGTGCCGCCGTCGCCGCTGTACCGCCTCGCCCGGCACGAGGGGCACGTCGCCTACCTCGTGCCGATGCCCGCGGCCGCGGCCGACGGGTCGGACATCCTCGCGTCGCTCGTCTCGGCCGGCGTGCACGTCACCGGGTTCGAGATGCGGCGCATCCCGCTCGACGAGATCTTCGTCCAGGTGTACGGCCACGACGCCGGAGCCGACGCGGCCGCCGACACCGCACGGGCCGGAGCCGCCGCGTGAGCCGCCTCGGGACCGTCATCCGGTTCGAGTTCGTGCGTGCGGTGAAGAAGCCCGCGTTCTGGATCGGCACGCTGGCGCTGCCGGTCGTCATCGTCGTGGTGTCGCTCCTCGTCGGGGTCGGGCAGTCCGCCGGGACCGACTCGGTGGTGTCGAGCTCGTCCGCGACGAAGACGCCCTTCCGGTACGTGGACGACTCCGGCCTGGTGTCCGAGAGCATCGCCGCGAAGTGGGGCGGGTCGCCGTCGACCGACCCCGCCGCCGACCGGGCCGCGGTGCGCTCCGGGACCCTCGACGCGTTCATCACCTTCCCCGAGTCGCCGTCGACGTCGCCGATCCGGGTCGAGGCGGCCGACCGCGGGCTCTTCGGGAACGGCGGGTACTCCTCGCTGGCGGAGCGGGTCCTCGAGCAGAGCGTCGCCGCGACCGTCGACGACCCGGAGTCCGTCGAACTCCTCCGGAACCCGCCGGACACCGACCTGACGACCTACGCGGACGGCCGGGTGGCGCCGGGCTGGTTGTCGATCGTGCCGCCGTTCCTCTACGTCGCCGCGTTCTTCGGGCTCGTCATCCTGCTCGCCACCCGCATGGTCACGGTGGTGGTCGAGGAGAAGGAGAACCGCATCTCCGAGATGATCCTCACGACCGTCACGGCCGGCGACCTCATCCGCGGCAAGGTCATCGCGATGCTGCTCGTCGGGTTCGTCCAGGTCGGGGTGTTCGTCGTCCCGGGGCTGATCGGGCTGCTCGCCGCGCTCCCCCTCGTGGCGTCACGGCTGGGCGGGCTGACCATCGACCCCTGGCGGATGGTGGTCGGTGCGCTGCTCCTCGTCGGCGGGGTCCTGCTGGCGTCGGCGCTGTTCGTCGCGGTCGGGGCCGCTGTGCCCTCGATCAAGGACGCCTCGGCGCTGCAGTCGGTGGCGATCTTCTCGCTGATCATCCCGCTCTACGCGGCGTTCTTCGTGATGACGACGCCGACCTCACCGGTGGCGTCGTTCTTCACGTACTTCCCGACGTTCACACCGATCACCGCGATGGTCCGGAACGCGGTCGGGTCGCTCACCGTCACCGAGTCGGTGGTCTGCATCGTCGAGGTGTTCGTGGTCGCGGCCGTGCTGCTGTGGTTCGCCGAGTACCTGTTCCGGCACTCCGTCGCGCAGTACGGCTCGAAGGTGACGCTCCGGCAGATCGTGTCGTGGCGGCGTCGGTCGCGGGCCTGACCGGCCTGACCGGCCCGACGGGCTAGCTGGTGAGGACGACCTCGTCGAGGTCCCACGCCCGCACCTCGCGTTCGCGCCACCCCTGACGGAGGGTGCGGACGGCACGGTCGAACTCCACGAGCACGTCGATGTGCGGGCGCACGAGCATCTGGATCTGCAGCCCCTCGTACACCGCGAGCAGCTGCGTCGCGGCCTGGTACGCGGGGATCGCCAGGCGCTCGGACCCGGACTCGACGTCGCGCTCGAGCCCGGACGAGAGCTGCTCGGCGTACTCCTCGAAGCGCTTGCGGAAGAGCTCGGCGAAGCCGGTGTCGGCCGCCGCGATCGTGATGGCGCCGGCGAGCACCCGCACGAGGCCGGGGTCGGCGACGTCCTCGGCGAGGGTCATCCGGACGTGCTCGATCGTGCACGTCGGCGGGTTCCTCCGACGCGTCCCGCGCAGCTGCGTCCACCGGTCGTAGGTCACGAGCAGCAGCGCGTCCCACGTCGGGAAGAGCCGCTCCACCGTGGTCACCTCGATGCCGGCGACCTCGGCGACCACCTCGGCGTCGACGCTGTCGAACGGGTGCAGTCGGTAGGCGCGGATCGCGGCGCGGACGATCCGTTCGGCCAGGGACTGTTCGTCCTCGAAGGCCGCGTCGTGGTGGTGTGCCATCCGACCATCACACACTGTTCCCGAGGGTTTGTCTCGTCCCAGAGCGGGGGCCTCGGTCAGCCGACCGTGACCGGGGCCGCCGAGGGCTTCGTGCGCTGGCGCATCCAGACGAAGAACCCGGTCAGGGTGAAGACGCCGTAGAACACGTACATGAGCCCGGAGGCGTAGTACCCGGCCGAGAACAGGAGCGGCACACCGACGAGGTCGACCGCGACCCAGATCAGCCAGAACTCCACCCAGCCCTTGGCCATGCCGTAGGTCGCGAGCAGCGAGCCGACGAAGATCCAGGCGTCGCTCCACACCGGCTCGTACGAGCCGAGGGCGCGGAACACCGGGGTCAGGACGGCGGTGCCGCCCACCATGACGAGGACCATCAGTCCACGAGCCTTCCAGGAGGCCCAGCGCGGCTCGATCACGGTCGTCGCGTCGTCGGGACGGTGCGTCCAGCGGTACCAGCCGTAGACGCTCACGATGATGAACATCACCTGGCGTCCGGCCTGACCGAGCAGGTTCACCGGGTTGGGGGTGTCGAAGAGCGCTCCCATGAAGACCGTGAAGAGCAGGGCGTTGCCGACGATGCCGACCGGCCAGGCCCACACCTTGCGGCGCATCCCACCGAGGGCGCTGAGCAGGCCGAACACGTTGCCGATCACCTCGCGCCAGAGCACGGTCTGGTCGCCGATGACGAGCTGCGCGTCGAACAGCCACCGCACGATGCCCATGGGCCCTCCTCGTTTCCGGACGGTGCAACGGTACGGGGGCGGTCGGCATTCCTTGCACGACCGAGACCGATCGGGGTACAAACCGTGTCGGCACTCTCGGGGACGAAAATGACCCCTGTACTGGGTCCATTCAGACGCATGTTCCCACTTGTCCGCACTTTGGGGGACCGGTAGCGTCGACACCAGAGCGAGTCCAGCCCGCCCGAGACGTATCACGTCGCGGAGCCCGGCGACAGCTCTCCGGCACAGGTCAGCCGCGACCCGCACGAACCACGGGTCGATGACATCGTCCCGTCGGCACTGCCGATGGTCGCAGCGCGCCCGAACGCGCAGAACGGACCCCCCATGCACAAGATCGTGACCGGTGCCATCGCCGGCGCCGCCGGTGTCGCCCTCCTCCTCGGCGGCGCGGGCACCTTCGCCCTGTGGAACGCCAGCGCCAGCACCGCGGCCTCCTCGGTGAGCTCGGGATCGCTGACCCTCAGCGCGAACAACGACGGCGTCTGGACGGACATCACGAACGGCCGCTCCGCGACGATCAACCCGGCGAGCGCCCTCATGGTGCCGGGCAACTCGTACCAGTTCACGCAGACCCTGACGATCGGTGCCACCGGCCAGGACCTCAAGGCGAACCTGACCTACGCGAGCCAGAGCATCACCGGTGACAGCGCCCTGCTCGCCGCGACGACGAAGACCCTCGCGGTGACCTCGTCGAGCGCCTCGGTCGTGCAGTCGACCGCGAACGCGAACACCTTCGTGGTCTCCCCCTCCGCCGCGACCTCGACCGTCAAGGTCGTCTTCACGATCACCCTGCCGTCGTCGGCCACCACGGGCCAGGGCGGCACGCTCAACGTCGGCGCGCTCGCGTTCACGCTGACCCAGACCGCGATCGGTTCCTGACCCGCGGAAGCAACCCGGGCCGTGGAGCCCGTGGTCTCGATGGGTCCCTGATCCGCCGATCGCGACCACGCGCCTCCTGGCCCACCCGCACCGCCGGACGGCGGTGCACACCACCACGACGACCAGGGGACGGACATGACCAGCACACCGAGGACGAGCGGACGCCACGCGGCGCCGCGTCGTCACCGGTGGATCTGGCCCACTGCCCTCGCCCTGGTCGTCGCGGTCGTGACGGCGCTGCTCGGCACGGGCGGCACCTACGCGCTCTGGAACGGCACCGCCAGCACCTCTGCCTCGACGGTGCGGTCCGCGACCGCCACCATCACCACCGGCCCGCTCTCCGCGATGAACACGTCCGTCCTCGGTCCTGGCGGCGGCGTCACCGGCACGTTCACGGTCCGCAACACCGGCTCGATCCCGCTCACCATGCGGGTCGCCACCACCTCGACGAACGTCGCCTACGCCACGAACGCGACCCCGACTGCGGTGCTCGGTGAGCTGACCCTGCGCCTCGCGGTGGTCGGCAGCACCGCCGACTGCCGCACCGGCCTGTCCGGCGCGAGCGGACGGCTCGCCGCCTTCGACACCGGCAGCGGCTCGTTCACCCTCGCGGCCGGCGCGAGCGCGGTCGGGTGCGTCGAGATGGACCTCGACGCCGACGCACCGCAGACCGTCGCCGGGGCCGTCACCGACTTCACCCTGACCGTGACCGGGACGCAGGTCAGCGCATGAGCCGCCGACTCCGCACCGTGCTCGCCGGGCTGCTCGCGCTGGCGTTCGTCGTCGGCGGGTCGTCCGCCGCGTGGGCGCTCTGGAGCGCGACCGGGACGACCGCGTCGAGCGTGACCATCGGGAAGACCGGGGCGTCCCTGACCGGCACGAGCGACATGACGACCACGTTCTCCTCGAGCGTGACGAGCACGACGAAGCCGCTCACCCTGACCAACGCGGGGTCGCTCGCCGGCACCGCCACCACCACCGTCTCCGTCGTGTCCGGCAGCTCGACCGCCCTCGCACAGGCCGTGAGCGTCGTCGCGTGGCCCGTGACCGGGACCGCGGCCTGCACGGCGTCGACCTCGGTCGGCACCGGCTCCGTCTCCGGCACCTGGGCGTCGCTGCCGAGCCTGACCACGAAGCTCGCCGCCGGGGCGAGCGCCGTCTGGTGCACCCGCAGCACGCCGTCCTCGTCCGCGCCGGCGTCGAGCACCGCGAACGTGAACGTGAACCTCACGGTGACGGCCGGCACGTGGAGCTCGGGCGTCGTGTCCGGCGGCTTCTACCTGAACACCTCCGCCGCCACGCCCGCCCTCACGTGCACGGACCACAGCGGCAACTACGTCGAGGTCGCCTGGGCCACCTCGTCCCGTCCGAAGGACACCTGGTACGGCGCCTACGCCGGGCGCGACGCGTCCACGATGGTCGCCCCGAAGCAGCAGGACTACTACGGCCGCTTCACCATCGCGCCGAGCCAGATCCCCGCGAGCGTCGCCACGAGCGGCCCGGTGCTGATCACCGTGAAGATCCTCGACAGCGCGGGCAACCCCACGAGCACCGTGGTCGGGACCGGGCAGATCACCCTCTTCACCCAGAACGACGGGGCGGCCGTCCGGTGCGGCGCATGAGCGCGGCCACCGACGGCGCTGCCCGGCGCGCCCGGCGCCCGCCGCGCACCGGCTGGCGTGCGGTCGTCCACGCCCTCGCGCTCGGGCTGAGCACGGGGCTGCTCGTCATCGTCGCCGGGCTCGCCGTCGTGCTCATCGTCGTGCCGAAGGCGACCGGGTCCACGCCGCTCACCGTGCTCACGCAGTCGATGGACCCGACGCTGCCGCCCGGCACGCTCCTCGTCGTCCGGCCGACGCCCGTCGAGGACATCCGCATCGGCGACGTCGTGACCTACCAGATCACCTCCGGGCAGCCGGCGGTCATCAGCCACCGGGTGGTCTCGGTCGCGTCGTCGTCGGACGGGTCCCGGACGTTCACGCTCAAGGGCGACAACAACGCGCTCGCCGATCCCGCACCGGTGACGGCCGCCCAGGTGCGCGGCGTCGTCTGGTACAGCCTGCCGGACATCGGCCTGGTGAACCAGCTCGTCAACGGGTCGCGCTCGTGGCTCGTGCCCGCGATCGCCGGGGTCCTGCTGGCGTACGGCGCGGTGATGGTCACGATCGGCACCGTGTCGGCCGTGCGTCGCCGACGCGCCGCGGGCGACGCCGACGGACGGGGGCCACGCGGTCGCGGCGCCCACCGGGCTACGCTCGGGTGACGTGACGGACGGCGTGGAACGGGCGAGGGCGCTGCTCGACGGCGCCGCGCGACGGCTCCGCGACGCCGACGTCCCGGACGAGGCCCTCGGCGAGTACGTCGAGCCGAAGGCCGTGCTCGGCATCCGGCGCGAGCCCACCATCCGATCGCTCGGCCGGGTGTGGCGGGTCGGCGCGCTGCTGCTCGGGTCCTCCCCCGAGACCGACGGCCGGGTCTGGGCGACCGGACGGATCACGCGCGTCACCGAACCCGGGCGGTCGCAGTTCGTGTCCGTCTCCGCCGAGGTCCGTCGGGCCTACCGGGCAGCCGCGCAGAAGGGGCACTTCGAGCCCGGGGACACCGTGAACCACGGCGCGACGCCGATCCCGGTCGACGGGTCGCTCGTCGGCTCGGACGGCGTGCTGTTCGTCGAGGACGGGAGCTCCTTCGTCCGCTGGTCCCCCACCGCGGGTGCTGCCGTCCCGCTCGAGGCGTACCTGGCGGACCGCGTCGGGCTGCTGGTCGATCCCCCGCGCGGCGCGACCGACTGACCACAGCACGACCACGCGGCGTCACCACGCGTCCGCCCGCGCCGTCGCGGTGGATGCGACCAGTCGCGGTGGACAGCGACCCGTCGCGGTGGACAGGACCCGCCGTCGGACGGGAGGCGCGGTGCCGGCCCGCACCGCGCCTCCCGTCCGACCGTGGCCACGTCAGGACCGTGGCCGGGTCAGGACCGTGGCCACGTCACAGACTGAAGCCGCCGTCCGACGTGAGGACCTGCCCGACGACCCAACTGCCCGAGGCCGTCGCGAGCCACCCGATGAGCTCGGCCGGGTCCTGCGGCGTCCCGACACGACCGAACGGCGTGCTCGCCAGGTACTCGTCGAGGCCGTCGAGCGACCGGTCCGTGGTCTCCGGGTCCATGTAGCCCGTGTTCACCGGCCCGGGGTTGACGGTGTTCAGCACGATGCCGAGCTCGAGCAGCTCCTTCGCGACCGTGGCGGTCACCCCGGCGAGCGCGGCCTTGCTCGCGGCGTACGCGACCTCGCCGATCATCGCCCCGTGGATCTGCCCCGAGGTCATCCAGAACACGTGCCCCTCTGCCTCGGCGTACGGGCCGGTCCCCACGATCCGGTCGCCCGGCCGTCGTGGCTCGTCCGTCCGTGGTGCGCGGCGCCGGGCGAACTCGGCGGTCAGCAGCATCGTCGCGCGGGTGTTGACCTCCCAGAAGGCGGTGAGCCGCTCCGGCGTCATGTCGAGGATGCTGCCGTCGTCCCCGCTCTTGGCGTGGTTGCACACGAGGACGTCGAGGCGGCCGGTGAGCGCCGTCGCGGTGTCGATCAGCTCCGGGATCACGGAGGGATCGGACAGGTCGCCGGGGACGTCCGCGAACCGGGCGCCCTCGGTGAGGTGTGCGCGCAGTCCGTCGCGGACGGCGTCGAGGTCGTCGCCGCCCCACGGCAGGTCGAGGTCGTGCGGGCGGTGGTGGTGCACGACGATGCTCGCGCCGAGGTCGGCGAGCTTCGACGCGACGGCGAACCCGATGCCACGGCGTCGTGAGACACCGGTGACGAGGGCGGTCTTGCCGGCGAGGGGCAGGGTGGATGCGGGCATGCTGAACCTTTCGACGGCCCCGACGGGGCACTGGAGGGAGTCGGAAGCGGGTTCAGCGGCACTGCATGTCCGCCACCCTACACAGGAGGGCGCGCCCGCGGAACCGCCGTGGAGTCGGGGGACGTCCCGGGCCCGCACCCGCGTGCTCGCGTACCGTCCGCCGCATGACGGACGCGCGCACCGCCCCGGCCGACCGACGCTCCGAGCGGCGCCGGCGCCTCATCCTGCCGGGACAGTACGGCCCGGACTTCGACGACGGCGGCCCGCTCCTCGTGGTCGAGGCCCGCGAGTTCTTCACCGCGCGTCCCGTGCACCGTGCGAAGGCGCACCTGTGGCTGAGTGCGCTCCGGCACCTGGTCCGCGACCTCCGCGACCGGGGCGAGGGCGACCGCGTCGAGCACGTGCAGGTCGACACGCTCCGGCAGGCGCTGGTCGGCCGGGACGACCTCGAGGTCGTCGACCCGCCGTCGCGGACGCTCCGCGCACAGGTGCGGCACTGGGGCAGGGGCACCGAGGTGCTGCCGAGCCGCGGCTTCGTGACCGACGAGGACGAGTTCGCCGAGTGGGCCGCGCAGGGCACCGGCCGCTTCCGGATGGAGACGTTCTACGAGCGGGTCCGCCGTCGCGAGGGCTGGCTGATGCGCTCGGACGCGCCCGTCGGCGGGAAGTTCAGCCTCGACGAGCAGAACCGGGAGTCGCCGCCGAAGGGTGCGACCACGCTCGGACTCCCGGAGCCGTGGTGGCCCGAGGAGGACGAGGTCGACGAGGAGGTCCGACGTGACCTGGACCGCTGGGAGCGGGACGGCATCGCCCGCTTCGTCGGTGCGGACGACCGCCGGCGCTTCGCGGTCACGCCCGACGAGGCCCAGATCGCCCTCGACGACTTCGTGCGCACCCGGCTGAACGACTTCGGCCCGTTCGAGGACGCCACGCTCACGAACGACTGGACCATGGCGCACTCGCTGCTCAGCGTCCCGATGAACCTCGGTGTCCTCGACCCGCGCGATGCGATCGAGGCGGCACTCGTGGCCCACCGCGACGACGACGCCCCGCTCGCGAGCGTCGAGGGGTTCGTCCGGCAGATCGCCGGGTGGCGCGACTACGTCTGGCACCTCTACTGGTGGTTCGGCGACGACTACGGGGCGTCGGAGAACGCCCTCGGAGCGCACGAGCGGCTCCCCCGGTGGTGGCGGGAGCTCGACGCGTCCCGGGTCGAGGCCGCCTGCCTCGGCACCGCGATCGAGGGCCTGCACGACCACGGCTGGCTGCACCACATCCAGCGGCTCATGGTGCTCGGCAACTGGGCGCTGCAGCGCGGGTACGACCCCGTGCACCTCACCGAGTGGTTCACGGACGTGTTCGTCGACGGGACCGACTGGGTGATGCCCGCGAACATCATCGGGATGTCCCAGCACGCTGACGGCGGGATGGTCGCGACGAAGCCGTACGCGTCCGGTGGTCGGTACATCGATCGGATGTCGGACCACTGCGGCGGGTGCCGCTACGACCCGACGAAGCGGCTCGGCGAGGACGCCTGCCCGTTCACCGCCGGCTACTGGGCCTTCCTCGCGCGGACGGAGCCCGCCCTGCGGGACAACAACCGGATGGCCCGTCCGCTCCAGCAGATGCGGAAGCTGGCGGACCTCGACGAGGTGGTGGCCCAGGAGGCGCGGCGCGGCTCCCCCTGACGCGCCCGGCCCGGTGGTGGGTCACGATCCCCCCACCGGGTCGCTGGTCGCTCAGACGAGGACGACGACCTTGCCGGCGATCCGTCCGGCGGCGCCCTCGGTGTGCAGCGCCTGCAGCTCGGTCAGCGGGATGCGCCGCGTCACCTCGACCGTGAGCTCCCCGGCGTCGACGAGCCGGACGAGTTCGGCCAGCCGTTCGCGGTTCCGGAGCACGAACACCGTCGCAGCACGGACCCCGCGGGACTCGTCCCCCGGGGTCGCCATGAACGCCGTCGTGCTCACGACCGCGCCCCCGTCGCGGACGGCGGCCACGAACGAGGCGAACTGCTCCGGCTCGATCGGGGCGAGGTTGAGCAGGAGGTCGACCTGCCCGTCGACCGCCTGCAGCACGTCGGTCGTGGTGTGGTCGACGACCTGGTCGGCACCGGCGGCACGGACAGCATCGGCGCTGCGCGGGCTGGCCGTGGCGACGACCTCGACACCGGCGCGCTTCGCGAGCTGGATCGCGTACTTCCCGACCACACCGCCCGCGCCGACGACGAGCACGCGCTGCCCGGCCTCGAGCCGACCGTCGTCGAAGAGCGCCTGCCACGCCGTGAGCGCCACCGACGGCAGCGCAGCCGCGTCCGCCAGCGGGATGCTCGTCGGGGCGGCGACGAGCGCGTCCGCCGGAGCGACGACGTACTCGGCCGCTCCGCCGTCGCGTTCCATCGGCAGGAAGCCGATCACCGCGTCGCCGACCGCCAGGTCCGTGACGTCGTCCCCGAGGGACGCGACCGTGCCGGAGACGTCGTACCCGGGGACGTGGGGCAGGGCGACCGGGATGGGCAGGAAGCCGGCGCGCATGCCGTTGTCCGCCGCGTTGTACGCCGATGCCGTGACCCGGACGAGGACCTCGCCCGGGCCGGGGGTGGGCTGGTCGACGTCGCCGTAGGTGAGGACCTCGGGACCGCCGACCTCGTGGAACTGCACTGCCTTCATGATGACTCCTCCGTCATTTGCTTCGAAATCGAAGCGATTGATGGAACCGTAGCACTGCTTCGAACTCGAAGCAACAGGTAGGATCGGATCATGTCCGAAACCCCCTCGTCCCTGACGCCGACGCAGCTGCGCGCCTACCTGTCGTTCACCGAGGTCAGTGCGCTCCTGCGCCCCTCGGTCGAGCAGCAGCTCAAGGACGTGGGCGGGTTGTCGTACGTGCAGTTCCAGCTGCTGGCACGACTCGGGGACTCCCCCGACGGGCACCTGCGGATGACGGACCTCGCCGACGGGGTGGTCTACAGCCGCAGTGGGCTGACCTACCAGGCGCAGTTGCTCGAGCAGCGCGGACTCGTCACGCGCGGCCCCTCGCCGGACGACGAGCGCAGCACCGTGGTGTCGCTGACCGACGACGGGCGAGCCGTCCTCGCGGCGGTGTTCCCCGGGCACATCGGCACGGTGCACGGGCTGCTGTTCGCACCGATCACGGACGAGGACGCCGCGGAGCTCGACCGGATCCTCGGGCGGATCAGCGAGCACCTCCGGAAGAACCCGCCCCGATCGGCGTCCCGCCGCACCGCGAGGTGAGCCGACGCGCGACGGCGTGACCGACGCCCGCGGGCGGCGCGTGCCGGGGACGACCCGCGCCTCCTGGCCCGCTCGTCGCGCCTGTCGTTCCGTCACCGGACCCCGATAGGGTCGGGAACGTGAGCAACGAGGCATTCGACGACCGCTACGAGCTGCGCGCCTTCGCGCCCGGGACGGACGAGCAGGGGGCACCGAACGCCGAGACCGAGGCCTGGATGCAGGCCGTCGGACTCGGGTTCCACGAACCGCACCCCGGCGACGAGGCGGCCGCGCGCATGGTCGCGCACTTCATCGAGGACGACGAGACCTGGCTCGGCGCGTACGTCCGCCGACCCGCACCGGGCTCCGTCGACGAGACCTGGCCGGCCGGTACCTTCGCCTGGTTCGGCAAGGAGCTGAGCTGGGGCGACGGTTCGTCGATCGACACCCAGGCGATCTCCGCCGTGACCGTCCGACCGACCGAGCGCCGCCGCGGGATCCTCCGCGCGATGATGACGCACGCCCTCGCGCGCGGTGTCGCCGAGGGCTACGCCATGGCCTCGCTGACCGCGTCCGAGGGCACCATCTACCGCCGCTTCGGCTTCGGCAGCGCGATCCGCGAGCGGGCCGTCCGGGTCCGCCGCGAGCGTGCGCTCCCGCTCCTCGCACCGACCACCGGTGTCGTCAGCGTCGTCACGCCCGAGTGGCTCGCCGGCGGCCCCGGCCGTGCCGTCTTCGACCGGTTCAACGCGCGGACGCCGGGCTCCATGGTGCGCAACGCCGGCACCTGGCCCGTCGTGTTCGGGCTGCGCAACGGTGACGGTGAGAAGGCGAAGGACGTCCGCGCAGCCGTGCACCGCCCGGACGGCTCCGACGAGCTCGACGGCTACGTGACCTGGCGCGTCAAGGAGAGCCGCGACGGCGACACCACGCTCGAGGTCGTCGACCTGGTCTACGCGACCGACGACGCCTACCTGTCGCTCTGGGAGTTCCTGCTCTCGATCGACCTCAACGACGTCGTCACGTACAACCGGTCGCGGCTCGACGACCCGATCGTCGCCGCGCTCGGCGACAACCGCGCGTACGACGTCGACCACGAGGAGGACCACGTCTGGCTGCGCGTCCTCGACGTCGAGCGGGTGCTCGCGTCGCGTCCGTACGCCGTCGACGGTTCGCTGACGCTCGCCGTGACGGATGCGCTCGGGTTCGCCTCCGGCACGTACCGGCTGGACGTCCAGGAGGCGCGGGGCACCGTGACGAAGACCGCCGACGACGCCGACGCGGCCGGGTCCGACCTCCAGCTCGACGTCGCGGACCTCGGTGCGTTGCTCATCGGGTCGGTGTCGCCGACGACGCTCGCGGCGGCCGGGCTCCTCCGCGCGGCGGACCCGGCGGCGCCGGCACTCCTGCGGGCGATGCTGACCCCGCCGCGGACGCCGCACGGCATCACGTACTTCTGATGCCCCTCCGCGAGTCGGTCGCACGGGCTCGCCAGGCCGTCGCGGTGCTGGCGAGCCCGTCGCTCCGGTCCGCGATCGTCGGCGGCGCAGCCCTCGACGAGCGGACGACTGCTGCCGTCGCGGCCTTCGACTGGGTCGGCGACGACGGACCCGACACGGCGCTCCTCGGGCGGACGGCGCAGGAGCTGCAGCGGCTGCAGGGGCCGGCGGCGCTGCTCGAGTTCGACCGGATCGCCCGGATGCCGGTGCCGGACGACCAGCGCCATCCGCTCTCCGTGCGCATCGTGGAGCTCGTGTTCGAGCGGCTCGGCACGGGCAGGCCGGTCCCCGAGCCGGTGCTCAACGCCGCGATCGCCATGTTCGCCGAGGACGTCGCGATCGTGCGGCGGGACGCGGTGGACCTCGGCGTGCTCGTGCGGACGGACGACGGGGCGTCGTACCGCTCCGTCGGCTGACGCGGGGGCGCGGCGGGCCTGGCGCCCGGCGCGGCGCTGGCGCGGTTCGGCGCGGTGGCGCACAACCGAAGTGCGCGCGAACCACGGGAACGCACGGCTCCGATCGACTCCCGTTGTGCGGACCCGGCCGCGCGCAGGCGCCCGCGCGCCGTGGTCGGCGTAGTGTCCGCGCCATGGACGACACGGTGGTCGACTGGCTCCTCGACTCGGACCCGGCCCTGCGGTGGCAGGTGGAACGGGACCTCGTCGGCGCGCCGGCACCGACCTGGCAGGCCACGCGTGCCCGGGTCGCGACCGAGGGCCTCGGCGCCGCACTCCTCGCCCACCAGGACCCCGACGGACAGTGGGCAGGCGGCGCGTACTTCCCCGCCGAACCCGAGCCCGAGGGACCCGGGCAGCCGTACACCGCGACGACCTGGTCGCTCAACGCCCTGCGCGAGTGGGGCCTGGACGCCGCGGTCCTCGGCGACACCGCCGCACGACTCGACGCGAACAGCCGATGGGAGTACGACGACCTGCCGTACTGGGGCGGCGAGGTCGACTGCTGCATCAACGCCTTCACCCTCGCGAACGGCGCGTGGCTCGGCGCCGACGTCGACGGCATCGCCGACTGGGTGCTCGAACACCAGCAGCCCGACGGCGGGTGGAACTGCGAGTGGGTCGAGGGCTCCACGGTCTCGTCGTTCCACTCGACCCTCAACGTGCTCGAGGGGCTCCTGCAGCACGAGGTCCTGACCGACGGACGGCATCCCCGCGCGGCCGAGCTCCGGGACGCCCGCCACCGAGCCGCCGACTACCTCCTCGACCGACGACTGCTCCACCGGAAGTCCGACGGCGCGCTCGTCGGCCCCTGGGCCACGGAGTTCGCGTACCCGTTCCGCTGGCGGTACAGCGTGCTCCGCGCGACCGACCACCTCCGGGCCGCGGCGCTCCGGGACGAGGCGGCGCCGGACCCCCGCACCGCTGAGGCGATCGAGGTGGTCCGCGCTGCCCGTGGTGCTGACGGACGGTGGCTCCAGGGCGTCCGCCCGCCGGGCCGGCAGTGGTTCGAGGTGGACGTGCCGGCCGGCGAGCCGTCCCGCTGGCTCACGCTCGTGGGCACGCGCGTGCTGCGGTGGTGGGACGGCGACTGACGGCTCGACGGCCGCGTCCTGTTGCACGATCGAGACCGACGGGCCGCCCGGACCGTGCGAGCCTGGTCGTCACTGATGACGTCGGGGACGGAGCGGGTCGTGGAGCGAGTGGTGGGGTGGAGCACGGTCGCCGTCATCGTGGCCGTGACGGTGCTGTGGTTGGTCCTGGTCCAGGTGACCAGCTGCTCCGATGCCGCACCCGGCCAGGGCACGAGCTCCTGCGAGACCGAACCCGTGCTCGGGGTCGCCGGATCGTGGATCGCCGGGGCGGCTGGGGCCGCCGTCGTCGCCGTCGCGGTCTGGCAGGTCGTCCGGGCTGCACGGTCCGCCGAGCCGGTCGACGGCTGAGCCCGCTCGACCCGGGGTAGCGTGACGGCATGGCGAACGACGACGGTCCGCACCGCGGCGGCTTCCCGTTCGTCCCCGTCGCTGCCTTCACCCTCGGCGCGCTGGTCGTCATCGCCGCCGGACTCGGAGCGCGCCCCGTCCTGACCGGCGCCCGCTGGTCCCCCGCGGTCGCCCCGGCCCGCGCACCGGTCGTCGAGCCGACCGCCTCGCCGCCCACCACCGACGAGCCGCAGACGCTCGGAGCGCCGGCCGCCCAGCACGTCGACGCATCGTGGGTCCTCGTCGTCCTGGGGGTGATCGGCACTGCCCTCCTCGTGCTCGTGGTCCTGCACCTCGTGAGGAAGCGACGCCGTCGTACTCGCCCGGGTGCGATCGAGGTGGCCGGCCTCGCGGTCGAGGTGCCGGCCGATCCCTCGACGGAGGTCGGGCGCCAGCACCTGCGTCGCGGGATCGGTCGTGCCCTCGAGGTGCTGTCCGGACCCCGCGACCCGTCCGACGCCGTCACCGCGGCGTGGCTCGGCCTGCAGGAGTCGGCAGAGGACGCCGGGTTCCGTCGGGAGGCCGCGGAGACGCCGACCGAGTTCACGACGCGGATCCTGCGACGGCTCGACGTCGACGAGACCGCCCTCGGCACCCTTCGTCGCTGTTACCTCGCGGTGCGTTTCGGCGGGACCCCGGCGACCGATGCCGACGTCGCCGACGTCCGTGCCGCGCTGCGAACGCTCGACGGGCAGTGGGCCGAGGCACCGGCCGACACCCGGGCGGACACGCCGGCCACCACCCCGGCGGACGCCGACACGGCGACGGGCCGCCCGTGACACGCCGCCGCACCGCTGGGGTGCTCGTGCTCGCCGTCGTGGCTGCGGCGATCACGTGGTTCTTCGGCGTCGGCGTGGTGCAGTCGCTCGCCGTGGGCGGCGTCGTGGCCGCGGTGGGTCTGACGTGGAGCGCGGTCCGTGAGGACGTCCCGTTGACCTGGCCCGTGCCTCCCGTCCGGTCCGAACCCGGTGCCCGACGCGACCTGTCCGAGACGGCGTGGGCGCTGCGCGCCCGTGGCGGCGTGCCGGAGCGGACGCTCGCCCGAGCGCGTGCGGTGGCCCGACACCGCCTGTGGACGCGCCACCGACTCGACCTCGACGACCCGCGCGACCAGACGGCGATCGATGCCGTCCTGCCGTCGGGCGTGGTCGCCGTCCTCGTGCGCGAGCGGCGGTCCGAGATCGACCTCGTCGCGTTCGGGAACGTCCTCACCGCGCTCGAGACGCTGGGACCCGCGACCGAGCAACACGGCACCGGGCGTGCCGCCGAGCAGCGCACCACCGACCACACCACGATCGAGAGGCACCCGTGACCGACCCCCAGACGCCGAGCGCACCGTCCCTGCCCATCGCCGACGTCGCCGCGCGCGCCCGCGACGTCCTCGACACGGTCAGCGCGGTCGTCGTCGGGATGCGGGAGCCGCTCGAGCTGGCGTTCGCGAGCATCCTCGCGGGCGGCCACGTCCTGTTCGAGGACGTCCCCGGCCTCGGCAAGACGCTCGCGGCGCGGAGCCTCGCGGCCGCGTGTGGTCTCGACTTCCGCCGTCTGCAGTGCACCCCGGACCTCCTGCCCGCCGACATCACCGGATCGTTCGTCTACGCCCCGGCGACCGCGGACTTCGTCTTCCGCCCGGGCCCCGTCTTCACCGGGATGTTCCTCGCCGACGAGATCAACCGGACGTCGCCGAAGACCCAGTCGGCGCTCCTCGAGGCGATGGCCGAGGGACAGGTCACGGTCGAGGGCGAGGGCTTCCCGCTCCCCCGGCCGTTCCACGTCATCGCGACGTCGAACCCGATCGAGTACGAGGGCACGTACGCCCTCCCGGAGGCCCAGCTCGACCGCTTCATGGTGCGCCTCTCGGTCGGGTACCCGACGCGCGAGGGGGAACAGCAGGTGCTCCTCAACCGGATCGGCCGACGGCAGGAGGTCGCGACGGTCTCCGCCGTGGTCGACGCGACCGACGTGCTGCGCATGCAGGCGACGGTCGAGGGGGTGCACGTCGACGAGGACATCGCGTTGTACTGCGTCGACCTCGCGGCCGCGACGCGCACCCACCGCGACGTGCAGGTCGGGTCGTCGCCGCGCGGCGCACAGGCGCTCATGCTCGTCGGCCGTGCGCGAGCCGTCATGGACGGGCGCGACTTCGTCACCCCGGAGGACGTCAAGACCGCGGCCGTCGCGGTGCTCGCGCACCGGATCTCGCTGACGCCGCAGGCGTGGGCGAACGGGGTGGACCCCGCGGCGATCGTGCGGGGCATCGTCGCGCAGGTGCCGGGGCCGCCGGTGGTCGGGTCGGGAGCGTCCGGAGGGCGGCCAGTGTCCGGCCTGGAGGCACGGTGAGCGTTCCCGACGAGCCGTCGGTCCGACCCGCCTCCGGGTCAGGGACCGCGCCGCTCTGGGTCCGGAACCCGGCGCTGGTCTCGGGGCTCGCCGTCGGCGTGCTGCTCGCAGGGCTCGCTCTCCTCACCGGACGTCCCGAGCTCGCGGTGGTGGCGCTGCCGGCGCTCGTGACCGCCGCCTTCGGCGTCCGCCCCCGACTCGACACGACGCCCGTCCGCACCACGACCACGCTCGCGCCGTCCGACTCCGGTGAGGGCGTGGCGTTCCGGACGGAGGTCGCCCTGCCGTCCGCCGCGGAGGCCGTCGCCGTCGAGTTCCGTGTCGCCGGCGACCGACGGCACGTCGTCGTGGTCGACCCTCGCCGCGCGAGGCGGCTCACCGGTACCGTCCCGGTCACGCACTCCGGCCCCCAGGAGATCCTGCGGACGCACCTGTCGCTCCTCGGCCGGGGCGGCACCGCCGTCTCCGTGCCGGCGGCGGGCCCGGTGCGATCCGCGGTCGTCCCGCCACCGCACCTGCGCGTGCAGCACCTGCCGATGCCGAGCCGGGTGACGGGCATCACCGGTCCGCACGACTCCGCCCGCCCCGGTGACGGCGGCGAGTTCCGCGACGTCGCGCTCTTCGCCCCGGGCGACCGGCTCCGGCGGATCGACTGGCGGCGCACCGCACGGCGAGCCGAGCGCCCGGGAGAGCTCTACGTGCGCCGGACCTTCGCCACGGCGGACGCCCTCGTCGTGCTCGTCCTCGACAGCCGGGACGACCTCGGCGCCGACGTCACGGAGTGGAGCGGCGCCCGGCACGGCAGACAGCAGGCGACGTCGCTCGACCTCGCACGCGAAGCCGCCGTCTCCCTCGCCACCGCGTACATCAGCGCCGGAGACCGGGTCGGCTTCCGAGACCTCGCCGGCACCGCACGGTCCGTCGAACCCGGCGGCGGGATCCGGCACCTCGAGCGGCTCCGGACGACCATCGCCGCGGCGACGCCGCACCAGGACGCGACGACCACGGCACGCATGCCGCTCGTGCCGGCGGCGTCCCTCGTGGTGGTGCTGTCGACGTTCCTCGACGACCAGGCATCGACGATGGCGGTGACCTGGGCCGCGACCGGCCACCGGGTCGTGGCCGTCGACGTGCTCCCGTCGCCCGACGTCCGGCGAGCGACCCGTCACGAACGCGCTGCGTCCCGGCTCATCGCCCTCGAACGATCCGACCGGCTCTCGGAGATGACGGCAACCGGCGTCGAGCTGATCCACTGGCGCACCGGTGACGAGGACGCCCCTGCCGTGCAACTCCGTCTGCTCAGCCGCGCTCGGCGGACCGGATGACCGCCGGGTCGCGCGCGGAGCGCAGCGGAGCACCGTCGATCGGTCCGGCGGTCCCGGCGTGGACGATCGGTGCGCTCGGCCTGGTCGCGGGTGTCGTCGGGTCGGTCGTCGTGATCGGGGCGAGCGGCTGGCTCGTCGTCGCGGTCGTCCTCGCGGCGGCGGCAGCGGTCCTGCCCCGCGGCCCGTTCGCGGCGCTGCTCGTGGGACAGCTCGCCCTGGCCGGGATCGGCGGGACGGACCTCCCGGTCCTCCTCCTGACGACGCACCTCGTCCTCGCCACGAGCCTGCTCTGGGCCTGGACGCCGCGCACCGCCAGGGTGCAGCTCCGCGCACTCCTGCCGTCGGCACTGCGGTTCGTCGCCGTGCAGGTCGGAAGCCAGGCGGTCGCGTTCGTGGTCGTCGCCCTCCTCGGTGGCTCCGGCCCGGTCGGCGGCGTGTGGCTGGCGATCGCCGGGACGGCCGCGCTCCTGGCGCTCGCGATCGGCCTGTTCGTGCCGACGCTGCTGCGCGCCGGAGACGACGCGGAGCGCTAGGCCCGGCGGCGCACCCGCGGGTCGACGAACGCGTACACGACGTCGACGATGACGTTCGCCGTGACGATCAGCAGCGCTGAGAACAGCGTGAACCCCACGACGACCTGCAGGTCGAGCGTGTGCACCGCGTCGATGAGCAGCGCGCCGAGCCCCTGCATCGAGAACACCTTCTCGGTGATGACGGCACCGCCGAGCAGCGACCCGAGGTCGAGCCCGAACAGCGTCACCACGGGAAGGATCGCCGTCCGCAGCCCGTGGCGCACGACGACCTGGCGTTCGCGGAGGCCCTTCGCGCGGGCGGTCCGGACGAAGTCCTGCGACATCGACTCGAGCATCTCACCCCGGGTCAGCCGGGCGTAGATCGCCGCACTGATGAAGGCGAGCACGCACCACGGCAGGACGAGGTGCGTGAACCACCCGACGGGATCGTCCCCGAACGCGACGTAGCCGCTGGTGGGCAGGACGCCGAGCACGAACCCGAACAGCAGGATCGCCAGCAGCCCGACGAGGTACGACGGCGCGGACACCCCGGCGACGGCGATCGTCATGACCGTGCGGTCGACGTACGTGCCTCGGCGCAGGGCCGACAGCGCGCCACCGGCCACCCCGGCGACGAGCCAGAGCACGGCTGCCCCGACGGCGATCGACGCCGTGACGGGCAGGCGCGTGAGGATGAGGTTCGTGACGCTGTCGTGGAGCTGGAACGAGTACCCGAAGCAGGGCGCCGCGCAGTGGATGACGGAGGCGCCGGACCCGAACGTCCGCCCGGTGAAGATGCCCGCGAGGTAGGCCCCGAACTGGGCGATCCACGGCTTGTCCGTCCCGAGGAACGCCTGCACCTCGCGCAGCCGGTCGGGCGTGCAGGGCTTGTCGCAGATCGCGCGCGCCGGGTTCGTCGGCAGCAGCATGAACAGGGCGTAGGTGATCGCGGCCACGACGAGCAGGACGACTGCTGCGCCGAGCACGCGGATCGCGATGAAGCGGAAGGTGGTCACCGGTTGCTCCTCCGCGGGTCGAGGGCGTCGCGCAGGGCGTCGCCGAGCACGTTGAACGCCAGGGTGATGAGGAACAGCGCAAGGCCCGGGAACACGAGGTACATCGGGTCGGTCTGCACCCAACCGATCGCGTCGCCGATGCTGCGGCCCCACGACGGCGTCGGCGGGGTGACGCCGACGGCGAGGAACGACAGCGCGGCCTCGGCGCCGATCATCGACGGGATCGAGATCGTCGCGTAGACGGTGATCGTCGCGGCGAGGTTCGGCAGCAGCTGTGTCCGTATGACGTGCCAACGCCCGGCGCCCATCGCGGTGGAGGCGACGACGTAGTTCCGGGTGACGAGCGACAGCGTCTGCCCGCGCACGACACGGGCGACCGAGGGCCACCCGAAGAACCCGATGACGAGGACGACGAGCACGGGCTTCGGGAACGACGTCGGGACGATCGCGGTCAGGGCGATCATGAAGACGAGCGACGGGAAGCCGAAGATGACGTCGACGACGCGGGAGAGGACGCGGTCGTACCAGCCGCCGAAGAACCCGGTCGTCACGCCGACGAGCACGCCGATGACGATCGAGACGATCGTCGCGGCGATCCCGATGCCGAGCGAGGTGCGGGCACCGTAGGTGACGATCGCGAACAGGTCGCGCCCGGTCAGGGGCTCGACCCCGAACCAGTGCTCGCCGCTGATCCCGCCGCCGACCCCGCGCGGGGCGCCGAACGAGTTGAGCGCGTCGATGTGGTACCCGTACGGGTCCTGGCCGGTGACGGCGGCGATGAGCGGCGCCGCGAGCGCGACGACGACGAACACCACGATGACGACCGCGGACGCGACCGCCCAGCGGTCCTGACGCACGCGGCGGACGACGGCGCGGAAGCCGGTGCTCCGGTTCGCGGATGCCGCGACCGGACGGTCGACGACGTTGGCGGTCACGAGGCCACCCCTTCCCACGCGCGCCAGGCCTCGCGGCGGGCGGCCTGTCGCGCCGGGTCGGCGACGGGCGCTGCCGCGAGGAGCATGCGCGTGTAGTCCTGCTGCGGATCGTCGAGCACGGCGTCGGTCGTGCCGCGCTCGACCACGCGGCCGTCGTGCAGGACGACCACCTCGTCGGCGAGCTGCCGCACCACGGCGAGGTCGTGGCTGATGAGGAGCATGCCGAAGCCGAAGTCCTGCTGCAGCGCCGCGAGGAGGTCGAGCACGGCAGCCTGCACGGTGACGTCCAGCGCCGAGGTCGGTTCGTCGGCGATCACGAGCGCGGGCCGGAGCGCGAGGGCCCGGGCGACCGCCACGCGCTGCCGCTGCCCGCCGGAGAGCTGGTGCGGGAAGCGCTCGGCCCACGACGGGTCGAGCTGGACCGCCACGAGCAGCTCGCGGACCCGTTCGGCACGGTCCGCCGCCGAGGCCGTGCCGTGCACGAGGAGCGGCTCGGCGATGCTCCACCCGATGGTCTGTCGCGGGTTGAGCGAGGACGCGGGGTCCTGGAAGACGATGCCCACCCGGCTGCGGAGCTCGCGCAGGCGTGCACCACGAGCGGTGCGGAGGTCGCTGCCGTCCACCTCGACGGACCCCGCGACGACCGGCACGAGACCGGCGAGCGCACGCCCGATGGTGGACTTCCCGGACCCCGACTCCCCCACGAGTCCGAGCGTCTCGCCCGCGCGGAGCGTCAGGTCGATGCCGGAGACGGTCGGGTCACCGCGGCGCGCGTAGCGCACGGCGACGTCGCGCAGCTGCGCGACGAGGGGCCGGGAGGCGCGGCTCGTCTCCGTCTCGTCGGCCGGCGCGGTGGACGCGACCGTCTCACCGTCCGCAGCGTGCGGTGCGGAGGTGGGTCGCGCCTCCAGGGCCGGTACCGCCGCGAGGAGTGCCCGCGTGTACTCGGCGTCCGGGTGCGCGAACACCTCGGCGACGGTCCCGTGCTCGACCGGGTCGCCGCGCCGCATCACGAGCACCTCGTCGGCGACGTCCGCCACCACGCCCATGTCGTGCGTGATGAGCAGCACGGCGAGGTCGCGCTCGCGACCCAGCGTGCGGAGCAGGTCGAGGATGCCCGCCTGCACCGTGACGTCGAGCGCGGTGGTCGGCTCGTCCGCGATGAGGGCGACCGGGTCACCGGCGAGGGCCATCGCGATCATCGCGCGCTGGAGCTGGCCGCCGGAGAGCTCGTGCGGGTAGGCCTTCCGGATCCGCTGCGGGTCTGGGAGCCCGGCCGCGCGGAGGAGCTCGTCGGCCCGCGCGGACACACCGCGTCGGTCGAGGTCCGTCGGGTGGGCCGTGATCGCCTCGGCGATCTGGGTGCCGATCGAGAGCACGGGGGTGAAGGAGTTCATCGGCTCCTGGAACACGACGCCGATGCCGGCCCCGCGGACCGCTCGGAGCTCGTCGTCCGACGCCCCGACGAGCTCGGTGCCGCGGAAGCGGATGCTGCCGGTGACGCGGGCCTCCGGCGGGAGCAGGCCGAGCACGCTCATCGCGCTGACGGACTTGCCCGAGCCGGACTCGCCGACGAGGGCGAGCACGCGGCCGGGCGTCAGGGTGAAGGAGACGTCACGGACGACGGGCTCCGCGTCGCCGAACGCGACGCGGAGCCCCTCGACCTCGAGCAGCGGTGCACTCACTTGGCGAGCGAGACCTTGAGGTAGTTCGGGTACGCCGGGAAGTCCGCGATCTGGAAGTTCTGCACGTTCGAACCGGCGAGGAAGGACTGCTTCGCGTAGGTGAGCGGGACGATCGGGGCGTCGGCCATGATCTTCTTGTCCGCCTCGGCCCAGAGCTTCTGCGCGTCCTGCTGGTCGATGGTGCCCGTCGCCTGCTTGATCAGGGCGTCGACCTCGGGGTTGCTGTACTTCGAGACGTTGTAGCCGCCCCCACCGATCTGCGACGAGTCGTACAGCGGCTGGATGTTGGCGTTCGCGCTCGGGAAGTCCGGCTGCCAGCTGAACATCGCGAGGTCGAAGTCGTCGCCGTCCGTCGTCGCCGTGTAGAACGAGTCGATGTCGAGCGGCTTGAGCGTCACGGTGATGCCCGCGCGCTTGAGGCCGGCCTGGATCGCCTGCGCCTCAGCCAGGTTCGCCGAGTCGTTCTGCGTGACCAGGGTCAGCTTGAGGTCCGAGACGCCGGCTTCCTGCAGGAGCTTCTTCGCCTTGGCCACGTCACCGGTGGCGCCGGGCTCGTACAGGTCGTACTGCTGGCGCCCCGCGATGCCGGGCGTGATGAGCGTCGTCGCGTAGGAACCGGCGAGGGCACCACCGGCGGCGATCCGGTACGACTTCTTGTCGACGGCGTACTGCAGCGCCTGCCGGACCTTGAGCTCCTTGAGTGAGCCCTTCTGGGTGTTGATCGCGAGGTAGTTGATCGGGCCGGCCTTCGAGGTGGCGAGGCGGTCCTGGGCGGCCGGGTTCGAGCGGACCTGGTTCAGCTCGGCAGCACCGAGGTACGTCGCGCCGAACGAGTCCTTCGCGTCACCGTTGTCGGCGATGAGCGTCTGGGTGACGGTCGACGGGTCCTGGCTCTCCTTGAACACGACCTTCGACGGGCCGGCGGTGCGGACGTCGTCGGTCTTCGCGCTCCACTCCTCGTTCCGCACGAGGGTGATCTGCGAGCCCTGCGTGTTCGACTGCACCTCGTAGGGGCCGGAGGCGACGGGCTTGGCGTCGTACGCACCGGTGTCGGTGCCGTCGCCCTCGGGGACCGGGGCGAACGCGGGCATCGACACGATCCACGGCCAGTCGCCGTACGCCGCGTTGAGCTTGAAGACGATCGTCGAGTCGTCCGGGGTCTCGATGCTGTCGAGGGTCTTGCCGTCGAACGGACCCTTGTAGCTGTCACCGCCGACGAGGAGCGACTTGTGGTAGCTCAGGCCACCGGTGAGCGTCGGCGCGAACGAGCGCTCGATGCCCCACTTGATGTCCTTCGTGGTGATCTCGGTGCCGTCCTGGAACTTCAGCCCCTTCTTGAGGTGGTAGGTCCAGGTCTTGCCGCCGTCGCTCGAGTCGCCGGTGTTCGTCGCGAGGTCCGGGACGACCTTGGCCGTCTTGCCGGGCTCGACGTCCCACGCGGTGAGACGACGGAGCACGAGGCCGAGCGTCGTGATGTTGAGGTTCTGGCTGGTCGCCGGGTCGAGGTGCACCGCGGTGGCCGTCGTCAGGATGTTGAGCGTGCCGCCCTTGGAGGTTCCGCCCGAGGCGTCGTCCGAGGCACCCCCGCCCGAGCAGCCGGTGAGGACCAGGGCTGCAGCTGCGGCGACCGCAGCGGTGATGGTCAGGCGGTTCGGGCGTCTCATGACGGTGGTGCTCCTCGTGGGGAAGTGGTGGTGCGCAGCCGTGGGGTGGCCGTGACGTGTCGCCGTGCTCCGGAGCCGGTGCAGGCTCCGTGTGTCGGGGCGTCGGGCTGTCGGGGCGTCGTCCATCCTGACACCGCGATCGGACCGTGTCCGAATCCCGGGCACGGCCGACGTCGCACGGCGTAACGGTCCAATCGCCGTGTGGCCCCGGTCTATTCCCGATGCGCCCGGACGACGGGTGTCGCGGCCCGTCGGGCGACGTGTGCGGTGCCGAGCGCCGCGCTGAGGAACACGACCGCGAGGACCGCCCACCCCGGGGTGCCGAGGTCGATGGCGGTGACGGTGACCACCGTCGGGGCGACCATCGCGCCGATCGCGAACCCGGTGCCGTACACGCCCTGGTACGCCCCGACCCGGTCGGCCGGCGCCAGCTCGAAGCTCAGCGCCCAACCCGCGGCGCTCGAGGTGATCTCGGCGAGCGAGTGCGCGATTGCCGCGACGACGAGGATCCCGGCGGCGAACGCGATCGGCACCCAGTCATCGCCGCGCACCCACCCGGCCGCTGCCCACAGCCCGCACGCGAGCGCCATCAGCCACCCCGCGTACCGCATCACCCGCGCAGCGCCTCCGACCGTGTCCGTCCCGCGACTCATCCGGACCTGCAGGAGCACGACCGCGAGCGTGTTCACGAGGAGCAGGGGGGACACGAGGACGTCCGGTGCCACGGTGTGCTGCACGACCCACAGCGGCACCGCGACCTCGAACAACCCGAACTGGATGCCGAAGACCCCGGTGAGGACGGTGATCATCAGGAACTGCACGTCACGGTAGGGGCTGCGGCCCTCGGGGTTCCGCACGACGACGGTGCCCGTGTCGGTGCGCTCGGCG
Organism: Curtobacterium sp. NPDC086286; assembly: GCF_044746255.1. Lineage (NCBI taxonomy): Bacteria > Bacillati > Actinomycetota > Actinomycetes > Micrococcales > Microbacteriaceae > Curtobacterium > Curtobacterium sp. NPDC086286. The sequence goes on along the minus strand of NZ_JBIVBW010000001.1, from coordinate 323,139 downwards.
GGCGCGGCGTCGACCCGCGCGGCGGGCAGGCCGAGCACGAGGACGGCCGACGCCAGGAAGAGGACGCCCGCGGCGACCATCGTCACCCGGTACGCCTCGCCCGTGCCGACGGCCAGCGGGATCGCCGCGACCGCCGTGCCGAGCCCGATGCCGACGTTCGTGACGGTCCGCATCGTCGCCCGGACCCGGACCCGCTCCTCCCCCGGGAACGCCCGACCGACCGCGGCCGAGCGGACCGAGCTGCCGCCCTGCTGTGCCAGCGTCACCACGGACGCCGTCAGGACGAGCGTCGGGAGGTCGTGGACGAGCACGTACCCGACGAGCGCGAGTCCCTGCACGACGTGCAGCCAGGCGAGCATCCGGCGCGAGCTGAACCGGTCCGCGAGGTGCCCGAACACCAGGGAGCTCGCGACGCCGACGGCTCCCGCGATCGTCAGTCCGAGCCCGACGACGACCGGGGCGATCCCGACGATGGTGGTGAGGTACAGCGTCGTCAGCGTGAAGAACGCACCGCGGCCGAGCGTGTCCACGAACGTGACGACGAGCAGCCGTCGGAGGGCCCGGTCGTCCCGGACGAGCGTGCTGAGCGGGACGCGTGGTGCGGTGGTGCCGTGCATGTCCCAGTTCTCGCACCGACGCGGCGGCCGGGACAACGGATGTAGCGTGGAGCTTCATGATCCGGTACCGACTTGAGCCGAGCGACGTCTCGGCGATCCGCTTCGGCATCTCGCCCCTCTCCGAGCTCGGTCTCGGGCTCCGGGCGTTCCGGGCGCCCGAGCGGTACCCGCTGCAGCAGCCCTGGCTCGACCGGATCGCCGCCGTCCGTCCCCTGCTCGACGACGAGGTCCTGCTCGGACTCGTGGACGAGCGCCGGTGGGTGGCCGACTTCGTCAACCCGCGACCCGCATCGCCGCTGACGTCGATCGACGAGGAGCTCCGGGCGCTCGGTCGGCTCCCCCGCGCGCGGATGCTCGCCGACCTGGAACGCGTGCACGGTACGGTCCCGCGGGTGTTCACCGGCCGGTACGAGAGCGTCGTCGAGCGGCTCCAGCACGCGCTCTCGACCGCGTGGGAGCTCTGCTTCGCACCGCACTGGGCACGGATGCGTGCGGTGCTGCAGGCGGACGTCAGCCACCGGGCGCGGATCGCGTCGCACGAAGGGATCGGCACGGTCCTCGGTGGGCTGTCGGAAGCGGTCACGCACGACGGCACGCACCTCGACGTGCGGCTGACGAGCTCGGTCGCCCGCGATCGACCGATCGACGGTGAGGGACTGACCCTCGTGCCGTCGATGTTCGTCGTCCGCGCCTCGCTCCCGATCGACGACGAGCTGCCGCCGACCGTGATGTACCCCGCCCGCGGACAGGGTGCGATGTGGTCGACGTCGGACCACCCGGACGCGGGTTCCGTCCGGGACCTCCTGGGGGCGACCCGCGCGGCGCTGCTCGACGCGCTCGGGGAACCGGCGTCGTCGACCGACCTCGCGCTGCGGTTCGGGGTGTCGACCTCGGCGGTCAACCAGCACCTGCGCGTGATGGAGCGGGGCGGCCTGCTGAACCGGTCGCGGTACGGGCGGGCCGTGCTCTACTACCGGAGTGCCGTGGGAGATGCCCTGACCCGGACCTGACCGGCGGCACCGGGTCAGCGGTCGAACAGCCCGCCGAGGAAGTCGTTGCCGAGGTTCGACGCCTGCTCACCGAGCCCACCGAGCAGCTGCTCGCCCTCGCCCGCGAGTCCCTCGACACCACCGCCGAGGTCCCCGAGTCCGAGGTCGCCGATCCCGGCGGCCATGCCCTCGAAGTCGACGCCGAGGTTCGCGGCCTCGGCCAGCACCGGCCCCGCGGCCGCGCTGAGCACCGCGCCACCGGCGACCGCTGCGCCCAGACCACCGAGCGCCATCGCACCGGCGCCGACCGCTGCCCCGCCGGCGAACGCTCCACCGCGGCCGCGCCCCGCCGATCCGCCGCCGCCCAGGACGCGTCGGACGAGTCCGGGCCGAGCGACCTCGCCACGGGTCATCGCGCGGGCCATCCCACCGGCGGAGTCGTCGCGGAGGTGCTCGTGCGGCGGCAGCTCGGAGTTCAGGCGGTTGCGGATCTGCTGGCGCTGCGCGGGGGTGAGCCGGGCGAAGGCGTCGTGGTGGACCTGCTCGAGCTGCTCCGGCGGGGCGGTTCGCAGCAGGTAGTCGTACTTGGCGATCGCGACCTGGTCGGAGTCGGCCGACCCGTGCTGCTGCTGGCCCGGCGCCTGGCCGTACGGCTGCTGCTGCTGCCCGTACGGCTGCTGCTGCCCGTGCTGCGCCTGCTGGTTCCGGTCGTCCCCGGTCAGCTTGTCCGCCGCGCTCCGGACGATGTCGCGCCAGTCCGTCCCGCCCTGCTGCTGCCCGGCGCCGGCCGCGGGTCCCGCCTGCCCGCGCTTCTGGAGCTGCTTGTCGATGACCTTGCCGGCCATGCCGATGATGCGGTTGAGGTTCGCCATGCCCCAACCTTTGTGATCGCACATGTGAGCGCTCAGGAACGCCCCGGTGGATCGGCCGGAGATGTCATCCGAAGCCCCTGGGAGCGCCGACCCCGGTCAGGTCAGGATGCGCGCGAGGAACGCGTTCCGGAACCGTCCGGTCGGGTCGAGGTCACGGGCGAGCGCGGCGAAGTCGGACAGCCGCGGGTACACCTCGTGCAGCCGCTCGGCACTCGCCGCCGACACCTTCCCCCAGTGCGGGCGGGCGTCGAACGGCGCGAGGACGTCCTCGATCCGCTCCACCGCGGCTGCCACCGCGCTCGCGTCCCGCCGGAACGTGAAGTGGATGCCGACCGACTGCCGCTCCGAGGACGGCGCGAGCCACGCGGTGTCGGCGGCGATCGTCCGGACCTCGGCCGCGATGAGGATCGGCGCGAACAGCGACTCCAGGGGTCGGAGTGCCTGCAGAGCGTCGACCGCGGAACCGGCCGGCAGCAGGTACTCCGCCTGGATCTCCGCCCCGGTCGACGGCGTGAACGAGGACCGGAAGTGCGGGAGTCGCTCGGACCAGGGCCCCGGCACGCCGCCCTGCTCGGTGACGCCGGCGGGGTCGTTCTCCCCCGGGTGCACCGGACCGTCGGCGGGGCGAGCGCCGAGCGCGACGAGGTCGACGGCCGGGGCCGGTTCGCCCACGCGGTGCTTGACCCAGACCTGCCGGGCCCCGCGGTCGTCGAACGAGGTGAACAGCGACACCGAGTACGCGTCCGACACGACCTCGTCGAAGTGCTCCGCGACGGCGTCCCACGGCAGATCGAGGTGCACGGTCGTGGCGACCTGGAAGGTGGGCTCGATCGCGAGCTCGACCGCGGTGACGACACCGAGCGCGCCGAGCGCCACCCGGTGCGCGTCGAGGGAACCGTCCGGTGTCGACGCATCGACGAACGCCAGGTCTCCGGAAGCGCGGACGACCTCGAGGCCGACGACCGCCTGCGCGAGCGACGGGTTGCGCACGCCGGAGCCGTGCGTGCCGGTGGCGACCGCTCCGGCGGTGGAGATGTGCGGCAGGGAGGCGAGGTTCGCGAGTGCCCAGCCCCGCGCCTCCAGGCCCGCGGCCACCTGGCTGTGGATCATGCCGGCGGCGACGCGCACGACCCGCCGGTCCTCGTCGATGTCGAGCACCGGCGGCAGGTCCGCCAGCGACACCTGGAGCGCGTCCGTGTCGGCGATCGTGTTGAACGAGTGCCGAGACCCGAGCGCCGTCAGGCGCGGCGTCGACGCGACGAGCTGCTGCAGCTCGTCGACCGACGTCGGGCGCGCCAGGCCGGACGCCCGGTAGGTGACGTTGCCCGCCCAGTTCGTCCGCGTCGTCGCGCTCACGGTCACGAGCCTAGAACCCCCGGTCGAGACGGTGCCACGTCTGCTGGAGGCGCAGCTCGTCGCGGAACCCGCGCTCGGTGGTGTGCTCGTCGATGACGAGGAACTCCGTGCCGACCATGGTCGCGAAGTCCTCGACCACCTGCAGTCCGACGGCCGTCGTCATGACGGTGTGGTGGGCGGCGCCGGCGGTGAGCCAGGCTTCGGCGGCGACGGGGAACGACGGGCGCGGCTCCCAGACGGCGCGACCGACGGGCAGCTTCGGCAACGCGGCGGTCGGCGGGACGACGTCCACGACGTTCGCCGTGAGGCGGAAGCCGTCGCGGGTGTCGGAGAGCGCGACCACGACGGCCTCGCCGGCGTCGGCCGTGAAGACCAGGCGCACCGGGTCGTCCTTGCCGCCGATGCCGAGCGGGTGGATCTCGAGCGTCGGCTTCGTGGTGGTGAGGGTCGGCGAGACCTCGAGCATGTGCGCGCCGAGGATCTTCTCGGCACCCGGCGTGAGGTCGTACGTGTAGTCCTCCATGAGCGACGCGCCACCGGGGAGGCCGGCGCCGGCGACGTTCATCGCACGGACGAGGACGGCGGTCTTCCAGTCGCCCTCGGCACCGAAGCCGTACCCGTCGGCCATCAGGCGCTGCACGGCGAGGCCGGGCAGCTGCTTGAGCGTGCCGAGGTCCTCGAAGTTCGTGGTGAAGGCGGCGGACCCGTTCTGCGCGAGCAGGGCGCGGAGGCCGATCTCGATCGCGGCGCCGTCGCGGAGGGACTGGTGGCGGTCACCACCGTCACGGAGCGACGGGTCGACGTCGTAGTCCTGCTGGTAGGTCGCGACGAGCGCATCGACCGCTGCCGTGTCGGCTTCCGCCGAGGCGACCGCCTCGGCCAGCTCGTTGACGGCCCAGGTGTTCACCTGCACGCCGAGCTCGATCTCCGCCTCGGTCTTGTCGCCCTCGGTGACTGCGACGTACCGCATGTTGTCGCCGAACCGGGTGAGCTTGAGCTCCCGGACGGCCGCGGCACCGGCGGCGGCGCGGGTCCAGTTCGCGACCCGCTGCTGGACGCGGGGGTCCGAGACGTGCCCGACGGCGGTGGCGTGCCGGACGCCGAGGCGCGCCAGGGCGTACCCGAACTCCCGGTCACCGTGCGCCGCCTGGTTGAGGTTCATGAAGTCGAAGTCGATGTCCGCCCACGGCAGCGTGACGTTCGCCTGCGTGTGCAGGTGCAGCAGCGGCTTCGTGAGCGCCTGCAGGCCGCCGATCCACATCTTCGCGGGGCTGAACGTGTGCATCCACGTCGTCACACCGATGACCTTGTCGTCCGCGCTGGCCTCGATGAGGGCGCGCCGGATGCCGTCGGCGTCCTTCAGCACGGGCTTCCAGACGAGCTTCACCGGCACGTGCGGTGCCAGCGTCTCGTGCACGTGCTTGCTCTGCGACTCCACCTGGCGCAGGGTCTCCTCGCCGTACAGCCCCTGGGAGCCGGTGAGGAACCAGACCTCGTAGCCCGCCAACGTCTCGGCGGGGTCGACGACGTGCGTCGCTGTCTCGTGGGTCACTGGAGTGCTCCTTCGGGGGTCTGTCCGTAGACGTTCTGGTAGCGATCGAAGAGTCGGTCGATGTCTGCTTCGGCGATCGGGACGACGTCCCCGCCCTGCTTCGCGATGTGCACGGTCCGGGCGACGTCCTCGCACATCACGGCGGCCTTCACGGCGTCCTTCGCGTCGCGGCCGATCGTGAAGACGCCGTGGTTCTGCATGAGCACCGCACGCGAGCGGTGGCCGGCGAGGGTCTCGACGATGCCGTGTCCGATCGAGTCGTCGCCGATGATCGCGAACGGCCCGACCGGGATCGGTCCGCCGAACTCGTCCGCCATCGCGGTGATGACGCACGGGATGGGCTCCGCCCGTGCCGCCCACGCCGTCGCGTACGTCGAGTGGGTGTGCACGACGCCGCCGACCTCCGGCATGTTCCGGTAGACGTAGGCGTGCGCGGCGGTGTCGGAGCTCGGCCCGTGGCTGTTGTCCCAGCCGTCGGCCGGCACCCCGTCGAGCGTGCAGACGACCTGGTTCCCGGGGGTCAGGTCGTCGCTGGACACGCCGCTCGGCTTGATGACGAAGAGGTCCGTGCCCGGCACCCGCTCGGAGACGTTGCCACCGGTCCAGATCACGAGGCCGTAGCGGACGAGTTCGCCGTGCAGGCGGGCGACGCGTTCGCGGGTGGCGGCGACGGCCTGCTGGGTGTCGGTGGTCATCGGGTCGGCTCCTTCTCGGCCTGGAGGCGCGGCTCGCCTGCCGTCGTCGGCTCGGCTCCGGGGGTGGTCGCGCTGGCGCTGGTGTCGGTGCTTGCGGGGGTCGCTTCGGGGCGGGTCGCGGCGGCGGCGACGTCCTGGACGGGCAGTGCCCGCCGGTAGCGCCCGAGGTACGTCTGGAACCCGTCGACGTCGGCCGGCTCGGGCTCGGCCACGTGCACGGCATCACCCCCGAACACCGTCTCGGCGAGGAAGTCCGCCAGGTGCTGGTCGGTGTGCTCGAGGTAGGCGGCGAGCACCGCGATCCCCCACGCACCGCCCTCGCCCGCGGTCTCCTCGAGCGCGACGGGCACGCGGAGGGCGGCTGCGAGCAGGCGTTGCGGTGCGCCGGGCGTCCGGAAGAGCCCGCCGTGGGCAGTCATCCGGTCGACCTGGACCTCCTCGCCGTGCAGGACGTCCATGCCGATCGCGAGGGTGGCGAAGGCACCGTGCACCTCGGAGCGCACGAGGTTGCCGAGCGTGAAGCGTGCGTCCGGGGTCCGGAGCAGCAGGGGCCGGCCGTCCTCGACGTGCGTGACGGGCTCCCCGGCGAGGTAGTTGAAGGAGAGCAGGCCGCCGGCGTCGGGATCCGCGTGCTCGGCTTCGGCCAACAGTGTCGCGTAGACGGTGTCGATGTCCGGTGCCGCGCTGCCGGTGCGCTCGCTCGCGGCCTCGGCGAACCGGCCGAACACGCGCGCCCAGCTCGCGATCTCGCTCGCACCGTTGTTGCAGTGCACCATCGCGACTGCGTCCCCGGAGGGCGTGGTGACGACGTCGAGCTCCTCGTGCGGGGTCGAGAGCGGGTGCTCCAGCACGACCATCGCGAAGATGCTCGTGCCGACGCTGACGTTGCCCGTGCGCGGCGCGACGGCGTTCGTCGCGACCATGCCCGTGCCGGCGTCGCCCTCGGGCGGGCAGAGGGGAACACCAGGGAGCAGGGTGCCGGACGGGTCGAGCCATGCGGCTCCCTCGGGGGTGAGGGCTCCCGCGTCGTCCCCGGCGACGAGCACCTCGGGCAGGAGCGCCCGGAGGTCCCCGACCCCGATCAGGTCCTCGGCCGTCCGGAGCATCGCGTCGTCGTAGTCGCGCGTGCCGGGGTCGCCCGGACCGCTGTCCGCCGGGGTGCTGTCGATCGGGAAGACACCGCTCGCATCGCCGACGCCGAGCACGTCCCGCCCCGTGAGCCGTCGGTGCACGTACCCGGCGAGGGTCGTGACGCTCGCGAGGTCGGCGACGTGCGGCTCGTCGTCGAGGACGGCCTGGTACAGGTGCGCGATGGACCAGCGCAGCGGGATGTTGAACCCGAGGGCATCGCTGAGTCGTTCGGCGGCGGGGCCGGTCGAGGTGTTGCGCCAGGTGCGGAACGGCACGAGCAGCTCGCCCGCGGCGTCGAACGCGAGGTAGCCGTGCATCATCGCGCTCACGCCGGCGGCGCGGAAGGTCGTCGGGGTGACGCCGTACTGAGCCTCGACGTCGGCCACGAGGGCGGCGTAGGCCGCGCGGAGTCCGGTCTCGACGGCCTCGAGCGAGTACGTCCAGCGCCCGTCGACGAACTCGTTCTCCCACTCGTGGGCGCCCGCGGCGATGGGGACGAGGTCCTCGTTCACGAGGCACGCCTTGATGCGGGTGGAGCCGAGCTCGATCCCGAGCGTGGTGCGGCCGTCCACGACCTGCTGCCTGCGGTCGTCGCCCATGCGTTCCTCCAGAACCTCGTCGTCCTCCGTGAGCGCTCACATCCTGGCACGTGAGCGCTCACTCCCGCAACGCCGCCACGCCCGCGCCCGCCCAGGTCGCACGAACCGCCGCTCGCCGCCGCCCCGCCCGGCACTTCGTGCGACCTGGACAGCTCGACCACGGCGAGTCGTGCGACCTCAGCACGCGGACCCGGGCGCCGGCCCGCGTTCGGCGAGGTCGCACGAACTGCCGCCCGCCGCCGCCCCGAACGGCAGGACGTGCGACCTGACCGAGCGGACCACGGCGAGTCGTGCAACCTCGGCCCGCCCACCCGCCGGCTGGCGCGCCGCGCGGGGCCCTACGCGCCGACGGTGCTCTCGCGGACGACCAGGGACGGGGTCACGGTCGCGGACGCCGCAGCGCCCCCGTCGATGAGGTCGAGCAGCGCCCGACCAGCCACGCGCCCGAGCTCCTCGAGGCGCAGGTCCACCGTCGTCAGCGGCGGCCGGCTCGCGAGCGCCATCACGTCCCAGTCGTCGAACCCGGCGACCGCGACGTCGTCCGGCACGGACAGCCCGAGCTCCCGCAGCCGGTCGCACACGCCCCGCGCGATCTGGTCGCTGCCGCAGACGATCGCGTCCACGCCGAGCGCACCCGACCCGGACGCTGCCCCGGCCCCGGTCCCTGCCGACGCGAGCCCCACGCCCCGCGCCAGCACGTCCACCGCCTGCCGCCCCCACCGCTCCGACCACTCGCCGTACAGCGGTTCGGCCACGAGGCTCGCGCCGAGCACCTCGGTGGCGCCGGACACACGCCGGACCGCCGACCGGTGCCGCTCGGGCCCCGTCACGATCGCCACCCGCCGACGCCCGGTCGACAGCACGTGCGCGGCGACGGCCGCCGACCCGGCGGCGTCGTCGAGCGTGACCGACACGTCGTCCGGGTCGGTCGAGGGCGTGAACGCGTACACGACCGGGATCGGCACGTCGATCGGCGGCCGGGCGTCGGCGGAACGGCCGGTCACGATGATGCCGTCGACCCCGCGGGCGGCGAGCGAGCGGAGGTAGTGGGCCTCGCGGACGTGGTCGTCGCGGGTGTCGCACAGCAGCACGGCCATCTGCCCGGCGGAGAGGGCGTCCTCAGCGCCGAGGAGCACCGGGATCGAGAACCGGCCGAACGAGTCCGTCGTGATCATGCCCACCGTGTAGGTCCGCCCCGAGGAGAGCGCGCGGGCCCGGGCGTCGCCGACGAACCCGAGCTTCTCGGCGGCGTCCTTCACCCGGGCGCGCGTCGACTCCCGGAGCTGCCCGGTGCCGTTCAGGGCCTTCGAGGCGGTGCCGATCGACACGCCGGCGAGCGCCGCGACGTCGGTGATCCGGACGGTCCGCCCAGCGCGCTCCAGTGTCACGGCAAACCCCTTTCCGGATGCGGGAAACTGACCATGACTATACGCACGATGTGAGAAGACGCCCTTGCGCGCCTCCAGGTCGTGTCGTAACGTCCTCCGCAGAAACCGTTTTCCGGAACCAGCACGGAACCGGACCCGGCCTGAGTCACATCGCAAGGAGGCGACATGACCACCACGCTCGCGACCGACAGCCGCGCGCACACCGCGACCCCGGTCCTCCCGACCGCGGACGCGCACCTGACGCTCCGTCCGCTGCCCACGGGTGACGCCCGGATCACCGGCGGCTTCTGGGCCCTCCGACAGGAGCGGAACGGCCGCGACGCGGTCCGCGGCGGGTACGCCCTGCTCGAGGCGGCCGGGAACTTCCGGAACCTCCGCATCGCCGCCGGCCTCGAGGAGGGCGACGCGACCGGCCCGATCTTCATGGACTCCGACGTCACGAAGTGGCTCGAGGCCGTGGCGTGGGAGTACGGCCGAGCCCCCGCCGAGGACCTGCTGGAACTCCAGCGCGAGGTCACCGCCCTGTACGCCCAGGCGCAGGCCGACGACGGCTACCTCGACTCCGTGCAGCAGATCCGCGGGAAGGGCGAGCGGTACACGGACCTCAAGTGGAGCCACGAGATGTACTGCGCCGGGCACCTGTACCAGGCAGCCGTGGCGCAGCACCGGGCGACGGGCGACACCGGGCTGCTCGACGTCGCGATCAAGAACGCCGACCACCTCGTCCGCACGTTCGGGGACGGCTCCGGCAAGGTCCGCGACGTCGACGGCCACCCGGTGGTCGAGATGGGCCTCGTGGAGCTCTACCGCGAGACCGGCAACCGCGAGTACCTCGACCTCGCGCACTGGTTCGTCGACGCCCGGGGCACCGGCATCATCGAGCGCGCCGGCGGCGAGCCGACGTACTTCTCCGACCGGGTCCCGAGCCGGCAGGCGACGACCGTCGAGGGCCACGCGGTCCGCGCCGTGTACCTCGCAGCCGGCGCCGTGGACGTCGCGATCGAGACCGGCGACACCGAGCTCCTGACCGCGAGCGAGACGCAGTTCGCGGACATGATGGCCACGAAGGCGTTCATCACCGGCGGCCTCGGCGCGCGCTGGGACTGGGAGGCGTTCGGCGACCCGTACGAGCTCCCGACCGACCGCGGGTACGCCGAGACCTGCGCGGCCATCGGCGGGATCCAGTGGGCCTGGCGCCTGCTCCTCGCGACCGGGAAGCCCGTGTACGCCGACGCGATCGAGCGCCTGCTGTACAACGCGTTCCTCGCGGGCGTGAGCCTCGCCGGCACCGAGTACTTCTACGTCAACCCGCTGCAGCAGCGTGACCACGCGCACCAGGACGAGAACCGCTCCCCCGCGCACGGCCGCCGCGGCTGGTTCGACTGCGCCTGCTGCCCGCCGAACATCATGCGGACGTTCGCGAGCCTCGACGGCTACCTCGCCACCGCGACCGACGGCGGCCTCCAGCTGCACCAATACGCCACGGCCTCGCTCGGCCCGGTCGACGTCGAGACCGGGTACCCGCACGACGGCCGCGTGGTCGTCACCGTCACCGAGGACGGCCCGCTCGCCCTCGGCCTGCGGATCCCGTCCTGGTCGGACACCACGACGGTGCAGGGTCCGGACGGCACGGCCAGCCCCACCGCGGGCACGCTGCACGTCATCGACCGCGAGTGGGCGGCCGGCGACACCGTCGAGCTCGTCTTCGACACGACGCCGCACCGGTACGTCGCCGACGCCCGGATCGACGCCGCACGCGGGCAGGTCGCCATCGAGCGCGGACCGCTCGTGTACGCGGTCGAGCAGGCGGACCAGCAGGGCTTCACGGTCGACGACCTGACGGTCGACGCCGACGCGCCGATCACCGAGGAGCGCCAGGACGGGCTCCTCGACGGCGTCGTCACGCTGCGCGTCGCCGGACACGCCCCGGCCGAGCACGCGCAGGCAGCGTGGCCGTACCGTCGACTGGACGGTCCAGGAGGAACGGATCACGCAGGTGCGGCGACCAGCGTCGATGACGTGGCCGGGTCCACGGCGGCCGCCACGCGCCTCCAGGACGTCACCGCCACCGCGGTCCCGTACTACGCCTGGGCGAACCGCGGAGCCGCGCCGATGCGCGTCTGGCTCCCGCTGGCGCGGTGACACGATGGACCGCAGAGCGTTCCTCGCCGGCGGTCTCGCCGGCGGGGCGGCCCTCGCCCTGGCGGGGTGCTCCGGCACCCTGCCGAAGGTCGACGCGCGCGTCGCGAGCTTCGGCCGGAACGCGACCGGCACCGTGCACGTCTGGTGCCGCTCGGCGACGCAGGCCGGACTGACGGCGGCCGTCGCCGGGTTCAACAAGGCGAACCCGAAGCTGCAGGTCGAGCTGACGCCGGTGCCGGACGGGCAGTACGTGACGAAGCTCGCGACCGCGATCCGTGGTGGCGAGCCGCCGGACGTCGTGGACATCGACGACATCAACTCGCAGCTGTTCATCTTCCGCGAGGCGTTCGCCGACCTCACCGACGTCGTGAAGGGGCTCGACTACTTCGACGCGATCTCGCCCGGCCACCTCCGGCTGCTCGAGTACCGCGACCGGTACTACGGGCTGCCGTACCTGGCGGACAACTCGCAGTTGTTCGTCAACACCGAGCTGTTCGACCGGGCCGGCCTCGACGTCGAGGACGCGACGAAGGACCTCGAGTCGCTGCTCGCCGCCGCGAAGGCGATCCGGAAGACCGGCGACGACGTGTACGGGTGGTCGATCTCGGGCAACGCCGCCGGCATCATCGGGTTCGTCACGCAGCCGCACGTCTGGGCCACCGGCGTCGACATGATGTCCGGCGAGGTCGGCAAGCAGACGGCGAACATCACCGGCAACGAGGCGCTCGAACGCATGCTCGAGTTCTACCGGCAGCTGTGGAAGGACGGCGTGCTGTCGAAGGCGACCTACGCGGACGCCGGGACCACGTGGGGCGCCGACTTCCGGGCCGGCAAGGTCGGCATCTTCCCGACCTCGTTCGGTGCGACCGTGCCCGCCGCGACGAAGGCGATGCGCGCGAAGATGCAGACGGTGCTGATCCCGTCGTGGGACGGCAAGCGCTCGTTCTTCGACGGGGGCGACAACATGTGCATCCCGAACGGGGCGGCGAACCCGTCCGGGGGCTGGGCGTTCATGCAGTACGCGAACGGGCTGCAGCAACAGCAGGCGCTGCCGGACGGCGGGTACTTCCCGACCCGGTCCGACGCCGCGACGCCCGCGTACCGGAAGAAGTACCCGCTCGCGTTCGGCCCGCTCGACGCGATCGAGAAGGGGTACGCGCCGCAGACGCTCGCGTACAACCTGCTCGTCAATCAGCCCTCGTCGCCGTACTTCGCGATGTTCCGCGAGGCGGTGTTCGGCTCGGGGGCCGCTGCGGCCATGAAGACGGCGCAGTCGGACTACACCCGCATCCTCGACCAGGTCCAGGCCTGAGCGACCGTTCGCTCGTTCGCTCGTTCGCTCGTTGCACAGAGAGGTGCAGACATGACCACCGTCTCCAACCGACGGACCGGCGCCGGCCGTCCGACCGTCGGCCGTGGCGTCAGCCGCCCGGGTGCGTCCCGGAACTCGCTCACGCACCCGCCGCGCACCGGCGCCGTGCTCGTCACCCCGGCGATCGTGTTCGTCGCGGTGTTCGTCCTCGCGCCGCTGGTGTTCGCGCTCTACATCTCGTTCACGAACTGGCCCCTGATCGGCCCGTACCGGTTCATCGGGCTGCAGAACTACCTGACGTTGTTCCAGGACCCGACGTTCGTGCACGCCATCGGGTACACGCTGCTCTACACGGCGATCGTGACGGTGCCGATCCTGGCGCTCGGGTACTTCCTCGCCGTGCTCATCCGGGCCCGACGGCGCGGGTCGACGTTCCTGCGCACGGTGTTCTTCCTGCCGTACGTCGTCGGGCTGACCACGCTGTCGTTCATGCTCGTGCTCGAGGCGCAGCCGAACTCCGGCGCGGTGAACATGGTGCTGCGCTGGCTCGGGATCACCGACGGCAGCACGGCGTGGCTCGTGAACGGCCCGCTCGCGACGCTGCTCATCTGCGTGCTCGTCGTCTGGGCGGTGTCCGGGCTGACGATGGTGCTCGTGATGTCCGCCATGCAGGGCATCCCCGACGAGGTGTACGAGTCCGCCCAGCTCGAAGGGGCCTCGTGGTGGCAGACCGAACGCCTCATCACGATGCCGATGATCCGCTCCACGCTCGCCCTCAGCGCGATCATCTCGGTCATCGGGTCACTGCTCGCGTTCAACCAGTTCTACATCCTGACCCAGGGCGGGCCGGGCACGGAGACCACGACGATCGTCAACGCGATCTACAACCGCGGCTTCGTGAACCTGCAGCTCGGCGCGGCGACCGCCGAGTCGATCGCCCTCGTCGTCGTCATCGCCGCCGTCACCGTGTTCCAGTTCTGGGCACTGCGAGAGAAGGACTGAGCCATGAGCACCACCGCTTCCCGTGCAGGCCTCGCGGCCCCGGACCTGTCCACCCGCACGCTGACCACCTCCGGCGACGGAGGCCGCCGTCGCCGCCACCAGGGCAGCGTGCGCCACCCGCGCGACACCGCGGTGAAGCGCACGCTGTACGTCATCGCCGGGGTCGGCGCGACGCTGGTGTTCGGCGTCCCGCTCATCTGGTCGATCCTGCGGGCCTTCCAGTCCGAGGCCGTCATCACGCAGGCGGCCGACCCGGCGACGTTCTTCCAGCTCGGCTGGCAGAACTTCGCCGCGGTCTTCAGCCCCTCGTCGCACCTGCTCACCGGCGTGGTGAACTCGCTCGTCGTGTCCATCGCCACGGCCGTCCTGACCGCCGCGATCGCGACGATGGCCGGGTACGGGTTCGCCCGGTTCCGGTTCCGCGGTTCCGGCGTCGTCTTCGGGCTGGTGCTGCTGACGATGATGGTGCCGTTCCAGGCGATCCTCACGCCGCTGTACCTCGAGATGAACGCGATGAAGCTCACGAACTCGCTGCTCGGGCTCGTGCTCTTCTACACGACGGTGAACCTGCCGTTCGGGGTCTTCGTGATGCGGAACGCGTTCGAGTCGATCCCGACGGAGCTCGAGGACTCGGCGTTCGTCGACGGTGCCTCGCGCTTCCGGGTCGTCGTGTCGGTGCTGCGGCCGCTGCTCCTGCCGGGTGCCGCGACCGCTGCGCTCTACGCGTTCCTGGCGTCGTGGACGGAGTTCCTCGGGGCGCTGACCTTCCTCACGAAGGACTCGCTCTACACGCTGCCCGTCGCCCTGCTCAACCTGCAGACCGGGGCGTACGGGCAGGTGTCGTACGGGAACCTCGTGGCCGGGTCGGTCGTGGCGATGATCCCGTGCATCGCGCTGTACGTCGGGCTGCAGCGGTTCTACGTCGCCGGGCTGTCGTCCGGCGCGCTGAAGGGCTGACGGTCGGGTCAGCCGGGCGGCGCCGTCCTCGCACCGTGCGGGGGCGGCGCTGCGCTCTGCTGTGTGCGAGGTTCCGCGCTCCGTGGGACGGCGCGAGCCTCGCACCGCGCGCGGAACCTCGCACACTGCGGCCCGCGCGCCCCGCGCCCTACGCGCTCCGGCGCACCACCAGCTCGGGCACGAGCAACGTCTCGTCCCGCGGCTCCCCCTCGACGAGGGCCCGCACGGTGTCGAGCACCCGCTCCCCCATCGCCCGGAAGTCCTGCCGCACGGTGGTGAGCGGCGGCGTGAAGTGCGCCGCCTCTGGCACGTCGTCGAAGCCCACCACGGCGATGTCGTCCGGCACCCGCAGCCCCTCGTCGGCGAAGGCGTGCAGGACCCCGAGCGCCATCTGGTCGTTCCCGGCGAAGACCGCGTCGACCGTGTGCACGTCGATCGTCCGGGCAGCCGCGAACCCGCTCGCCGGGGTCCAGTCGCCGTCGAGCACCACGGGCTCGAGCCCCGCGTCGCGCATGATCCGCTCGTAGGTCACCCGGCGGACCTCGGACTCCTGCGAGACCGCAGGGCCGGCGATGTGCACGATCCGGCGGTGCCCGCGGGCGAACAGGTGCTCCATCACGAGCGAGGTCCCCGCCGCCTGGTCGATCGCGACCGCCGCGACGCTCGGTGCCACCGGGGCCCTGGCCGCGTCCCGCTGCACGGCGTTCGCGACGACGACGGGCACCGAGACCGGGACGGTCAGCGAGGCGAGGGCGTCGAGCACCCGGTTGTCGGCGGCGACGAGCACGATGGCGGCGACGTCCTGGGCGAGCAGCGTCACGAGGGCGTTCGACAGGTCGACGGGGCGCGGGTCGTCGGGCAGCGTGGAGAGCAGGACGTGGTAGCCGGCGGACCGGGCTGCCCGCTCGAATCCGATGGCGGTGCTCGACGGTCCGTACAGCGCGTCCCCGGCGGTGATGATGCCGAGCGCCCGACTGCGTCCCCCGGCGAGCGCCCGGGCAGCGGCACGGGGCCGGTACCCGAGCTCGGTGACCGCATCGGACACCTGGGCGCGGAACTGCTCGCGGACCGTCGGGTCGCCGTTGATCACCCGCGAGACGGTCTGGTGGGAGACGCCCGCGCGCTCGGCGACGTCGAAGATCGTGGGTGCCTTGCGACGTTTGCCGCCGGCGTCCCCGAGCGCGGTCGTGGTCGTCACGTCGCCAACCGTACCGCGCAGTCCGGCCGACGCGACAAGATCGCGAAACGGTCACGGTGAGTTGACACCCCGTCACGGAACCCCCAGTATGTGAGCGCTCACACGAGCAAATCCCTCGGGGCACAGCAGCCCCGGCACCGAGCGCGTCGACGTGGACGCGCAGGAACAGAGGTACTTCGATGATGAAGCGCAAGATCGTCGCGGGCGTCGCCGCCCTCGGCATCGCCATCGCACTCGCCGGCTGCTCCGCCGGCGGACGCGCGTCCACCGACGGTGGGAGCAGCAGCGGCGACAACAAGGGCGCCCTGGTGGGCGTCGCGATGCCGACCAAGGTCTCGGAACGCTGGATCAAGGACGGCAACGCCGTCAAGAGCGACCTCGAGAAGGCCGGCTACAAGGTCGACCTCGAGTACGGCGACAACAAGGTCCAGCAGCAGGCGCAGCAGGTCAGCAACATGATCACGAAGGGCGCGAAGGTCCTCATCATCGCGTCGATCGACGGCGGAGCGCTCTCCGACCAGCTCGACGCCGCCGCCAAGGCCGGCATCAAGGTGATCTCCTACGACCGCCTGCTCACGGGCAACAAGAACGTCGACTACTACGTGTCGTTCGACAACGAGAAGGTCGGCGTCGACCAGGCGACGAGCCTGCTCACCGGCCTCGGCGTGCTCGACGCGGACGGCAAGAAGACCGGCGAGAAGGGCCCCTTCAACATCGAGGTCTTCGCCGGCTCGCTCGACGACAACAACGCGGGCTTCTTCTTCGACGGTGCGATGAAGACCCTCAAGCCGTACCTCAAAGACGGCACCCTGAAGATCCAGTCCGGCCAGGACCAGCTCTCGCAGGCCGCGACGCAGCAGTGGGACCCGGCGACCGCCAAGGCGCGCATGCAGAACCTCATCGCGAAGTCGTACTCCGGCGGCACCACACTGAACGGCGTGCTCTCGCCCTACGACGGCATGTCGATCGGCATCATCTCGGCACTGCAGGGCGCCGGGTACGGCTCGAGCGACCGCCCGCTCCCGACCATCACGGGGCAGGACGCCGAGCAGGCCAGCGTGAAGTCGATCATCGCCGGGCAGCAGTACTCGACCATCTACAAGGACACGCGCAAGCTCGCCAAGCAGTCGGTCACCATGGCCGAGGACCTGCTCACCGGCAAGAAGCCCGAGGTCAACGACACGAAGAGCTACGACAACAAGGTCAAGGTCGTCCCGACCTACCTGTTCCAGCCGACCGTCGTGACGAAGGACAACTACAAGGAAGTCCTCGTCGACTCGGGCTACTACACCGAGGCCGACCTCAAGTAGGACGCAACCCATCTGTCGGACTGGAGGCGCGGGTCGACCCCGCCCCGCGCCTCCAGTCCGTCACCACCCGCGCGCCCACGCGCGGACGACGAAAAGGCGGTCCCACATGGCGGACACCATCCTCGAGATGCGTGACATCACCAAGACGTTCCCCGGGGTCAAGGCGCTGCAGGGGGTCTCGATCGAGGTCGAGCGCGGCCAGGTCCACGCGATCTGCGGCGAGAACGGCGCCGGCAAGTCCACCCTGATGAAGGTGCTGTCCGGGGTCTACCCGCACGGCTCCTTCGACGGCGAGATCCTCATCGACGGATCCCCCGTGGAGTTCGGCGACATCAACGGCTCGGAAGCGGCCGGGGTCGTGATCATCCACCAGGAGCTCGCGCTCAGCCCGTTCCTGTCGATCGCCGAGAACATCTTCCTCGGCAACGAACAGTCGAAGGCCGGGTTCATCGACTGGAACAAGACGAACCTCGCGGCCGCCGAGCTCCTGCAGCGCGTCGGCCTCAAGGACAACCCGGTCACGAAGATCGTCGACATCGGCGTCGGCAAGCAGCAGCTCGTCGAGATCGCGAAGGCCCTGTCGAAGCGGGTGAAGCTCCTCATCCTCGACGAGCCGACGGCAGCGCTGAACGACGACGACTCGGCGCACCTGCTCGACCTCATCCGGTCGCTGCAGGCCGAGGGGATGACGGCGATCATCATCAGCCACAAGCTCAACGAGATCAAGGCGATCGCGGACAAGGTCACGATCATCCGCGACGGCAAGACCATCGAGACGCTCGACATGCACGCCGACGACGTCTCCGAGGACCGGATCATCCGCGGCATGGTCGGTCGTGACCTGTCGAACCGGTACCCCGAGCGCGAGGACCCGCAGATCGGCGAGGAACTCCTCCGCATCGAGGACTGGACCGTCCACCACCAGCTCGACGCCTCGCGCGAGATCATCCACCAGGCGAACCTCTCCGTCCGCGCGGGCGAGGTCGTCGGCATCGCCGGGCTCATGGGCGCCGGTCGGACCGAGCTCGCGATGAGCGTGTTCGGCCAGTCCTACGGCACCGGGATCAGCGGCACCGTGTACAAGCGCGGCGTCCCGATCAAGACCCACACGGTGTCGCAGGCGATCGACAACGGCATCGCCTACGTCACCGAGGACCGGAAGCGCTACGGGCTCAACCTCATCGACGACATCAAGCGGAACATCTCCGGGTCGGCGCTCGGGAAGCTCGCGAACTGGGGCTTCGTCAACGCGTCCGAGGAGACCACCGTCGCCGGGCAGTTCCTCCGCAGCCTCAACATCAAGGCACCGAACGTCGACGTCGTCACCGGGAAGCTCTCCGGCGGCAACCAGCAGAAGGTCGTCCTGTCGAAGTGGATGTACGCCGACCCCGACGTGCTCATCCTCGACGAGCCCACGCGGGGCATCGACGTCGGCGCGAAGTACGAGATCTACACGATCATCAACCAGCTCGCGGACCAGGGGAAGGGGATCATCGTGATCTCCTCCGAGCTCCCCGAGCTCCTCGGCATCTGCGACCGCATCTACACGCTCTCCGAGGGCACGATCACCGCCGACGTGCCCCGCTCCGAGGCCACGCCCGAGGCCCTCATGCAGTACATGACCCAGGAACGGGAGACCCCTGTCAATGAACGCGCTTAAGTCCGCCGCCGGCTACCTCACCGGGCAGCTCCGACAGATCGGCCTGTTCATCGCGCTGATCGTCATCGTCATCTTCTTCCAGGTGACGACGAACGGCATCACCCTCGCCCCGATCAACGTCTCGAACCTGATCGTCCAGAACAGCTACATCCTCATCCTCGCCATCGGCATGGTGATGGTCATCATCGCCGGGCACATCGACCTCTCGGTCGGCTCGGTCGTGGCCTTCACCGGCGCCATGGCCGGTGTCATGATCACGCAGTGGGGCCTGCCCTGGCCGATCGCGGTCGTGCTCTGCCTGGTGGTCGGCGCCCTCGTCGGTGCCTGGCAGGGGTTCTGGATCGCCTACTTCGGGATCCCCGCGTTCATCGTCACGCTCGCGGGCATGCTCGCGTTCCGTGGCGCCGCGCAGATCGTCCTGCACAACCAGCAGATCTCGCCGTTCCCGGAGGGCTTCCGCTCCCTCGGCTCCGGCTTCCTGCCGTCGTTCGGCACCACCGGGTACGAACCGCTCACGATGATCCTCGGCTTCGCGGCCGCGATCGTCCTCGTGGTCACGGCGTTCCGCGGTCGTGCCACACGGCGCAAGTACCAGCTCGAGAGCGAGCCGTTCGCCTGGTTCATCACGAAGCTCGCCTTCACGGTCGCGCTCGTCATCTACGTGGCGCTCCTGCTCGCGAGCTACAACGGCACCCCGATCGTGCTCGTCGTGCTCGGTGCCCTCGTGGTGATCTACTCGGTCGTCATGCGGAGCGCGGTGTTCGGCCGCCACATCTACGCGATCGGCGGGAACGCCCTCGCCGCCCAGCTCTCCGGTGTGAAGACGAAGCGGGTCACGTTCCTGCTCTTCGTCAACATGGGCGTCATCTCGGCCCTGGCCGGCGTGGTGTTCACCGGGCAGCTCAACCTCGCGGCTCCGGGTGCCGGCAACGGCTTCGAGCTCGACGCCATCGCCGCGGTGTTCATCGGCGGCGCGGCCGTCACCGGTGGCATCGGGACGGTGCCGGGAGCGATCGTCGGTGGTCTCATCATCGGCATCCTGAACAACGGCATGTCGATCCTCGGCATCGGGACCGAGTACCAGTCGCTCATCAAGGGCCTGGTGCTGCTCGCCGCCGTCGCGTTCGACGTGTTCAACAAGCGCCGGGCGGCGTCCGCGCGCAAGTAGCGCGGGCGCGCGGGCGCGCGGGCGCGCGGGGGCGTTCGTTTCGTGTGCAGAAATGGTCGGGTCCTGTCCGGGGACCCGACCATTTCTGCTCACGATCCGGAGAGCACGGCCCAGGCGGCGGCCTGGAGGCGCAGGGTCCCGTCCCCGACGTCGGCTCCGCCCGCCTCGACGCGCGTCGCACCCGCTGTGGGCAGGTCGACGGGATCGGGCGACAGGTTCAGGGCGGTCACCACCGCGCGCTCCGCGGTCGCGGTCCGCAGCACGATCGCGGTGTTCGTCAGGTGGACAACGTCGGTGTGGGCGCGGTGCAGCCAGGGCTCGCGGCGACGGAGGGCGATGAGCGCCTCGTACGCGTGCGTGAGCGCCACGGACTCGGGCGGAGCGGCCGGGAACTCCGGGCGGACGGCATCGTCCCCGCCGACGCGCTCCTCCTTCACCCCCGTCCAGCCGTACTCGTCACCGGCCCAGACGCTCGGGGTCCCGGCGACCGTGAGGAGGACGGCGGCGGCGTGCCCGGCGAACCGCTCCCCCACGGCGCTCGCGATGCGCGTCACGTCGTGGTTGCCGACGAACGTGCTCGGTGCCTGTGCGGCCAGCAGTTCGTCGTGCCGTTCGACGGCGTGGGCGAGCTCGAAGCAGTTCCGGTCGGCGATGCCGTGCCAGATGCCCTGCCAGAGCGCGTACTGCGTGGTGGAGTCGACCGTCGAGGCGCGGACGAACGCAGCCGTGTCGCCGTGGATGACCTCGCCCGTGAACCAGGCGTCCGGGAAGCGCTCCCGGACGCGCGGCAGCACCCGTGCCCAGAACGCCGTCGGCACCGCGTAGGCCGCGTCGAGTCGCCAGCCGTCGACGCCCCGTGCGAGCCAGTGCGTCATCACCTCGACGACGAGGTCCTCGGTGGCCCGGCTGCCGTGGTCGAGCGCGACCAGGATGTCGTGCCCCTCGAAGAGTCCGACCGGCACGTCGTCGCCGGGCGACCAGCCTGCCCAGTCGATCGCGAACAGATCCGCCGT
Source organism: Curtobacterium sp. NPDC086286 (assembly GCF_044746255.1). Taxonomy (NCBI): domain Bacteria; kingdom Bacillati; phylum Actinomycetota; class Actinomycetes; order Micrococcales; family Microbacteriaceae; genus Curtobacterium; species Curtobacterium sp. NPDC086286. The sequence goes on along the minus strand of NZ_JBIVBW010000001.1, from coordinate 302,178 downwards.
CGGCGCGTCCGGGCCCTGCTCCTCGACGGCGCGGAAGGCCGGGTGCTCCCGTCCGACGTGGTTGAACACCCCGTCGAGCAGGACCCGGATCCCCCGGTCGTGCGCGGCCGTGACGAGCCGGTCGAAGTCGTCGTCGTCACCGAGCCGCGGGTCGATCCGGAAGTGGTCGACCGTGTCGTAGCCGTGCGTCGAGCTCGTGAAGACGGGGCCCAGCAGCAGCCCGTTCAGCCCGAGGTCCACGACGTGGTCGAGCCAGGGCTCGATGCGGCCGAGCCGGTGGTCGACGGGGCGTTCGTCCACGGGGGTGCCCGGCCGGACGTCGGCACCGACGAACCCGAGCGGGTAGACGTGCCACCACATGACGTGCTCGACCCAGGCGGGCTCGGCGGGACGCTCGGGTGCAGTGTCGGTGTTCACCGACCCGATGCTGCCAGCCGTGCCTGGGCTGGGCGCGAGACCGGACAGCGGGGACAGGATGGTCGCATGGGACGAGCGATCAGGACCGAGGCGGACGCCGCCGCGAACGAGGCGGAGCACGCCGATCGGACGTGTGCCTCGTGCGGCCGCCGGATGCCCGGTTCCGCCGCCCCGGATGCGAAGTACTGCTCGGCCGCGTGCCGGAAGCACGGCGTCGACGAGACCGACCTCGCGCTCGAACAGCGCATCGACGAACTCCTCGCCGCGCGGGCCCGCACGTCCAGCATCTGCCCGTCCGACGCCGCCCGGGCCCTCGACCCCGACGGCTGGCGTGACCTGATGGAACCCGCCCGGCGTGCGGCGCGGCGGATGATGTCCAGAGGCGAGGTCGAGATCACCCAGCACGGCAGCGTCGTCGACCCGTCCACCGCCAAGGGCCCGATCCGTATCCGCCGACCGCGCTGAGGGAACACCTGTCGCACAGCTGCGTTGCACGGAGGTGATGACCTCGATCGACACCGCCGCACAGTCCCCCGACCGTCTCCGAGCCCTCGTGGTGGGTGCCAGCGGCATCACCGGATCGGCGCTCGTATCGCACCTGCTCGACCTCGGGTCGGAGGTGACCGCGCTCTCCCGCCGGCCCCTCGCCCGCGACGGTGTCCGCACCGTGGCCGCGGACCTGCGGGACCCGGACTCGCTGGGCACCGCCCTCGCCGACGAGCGCCCGACCCACGTCTTCTTCACCGCCTGGCAGCGGCAGGACACCGAGGCCGAGAACATCCGCGTGAACGGCGGCATGGTGCGCGACCTCCTCGCTGCCCTCGCCCACGCGCCGCTCGAGCACGTCGCCCTCGTCACCGGGCTGAAGCACTACCTCGGCCCGTTCGAGGCGTACGCCGCCGGCGAGATGCCCGACACCCCGTTCCACGAGGAAGAACCGCGCCTCGACACCCCGAACTTCTACTACGCCCAGGAGGACGAGCTCTTCGCCGCCGCCGACCGCCAGGGCTTCACCTGGTCGGTGCACCGCTCGCACACGGTGATCGGCCACGCGGTCGGCAACGCGATGAACATGGGGCTGACGATCGCGGTGCAGGCGACCCTGGCGAAGGAGCTCGGTCTGGACTTCGTGTTCCCGGGCAGCGAGGCGCAGTGGAACGGCCTCACCGACATGACCGACGCCGGCATCCTGGCCGAGCACATGGTCTGGGCGTCGACCACGCCCGAGGGTGCCGACGAGGCGTTCAACATCGTGAACGGCGACGTGTTCCGCTGGCGCTGGATGTGGCTCCGGCTCGCGGCCCACCTCGGTGTCGACCCGGCGCGGGTCGTGGGGTACGAGGATGCGCCGCGTCCGCTCGAGGAGCAGATGGCGCCGCACGAGGCTGCGTGGGCCGACATCGCTGAGCGCCACGGCCTCGTCGAACCCGACATCACCCGGCTCGCCTCGTGGTGGCACACCGACGCCGACCTCGGTCGTGCGATGGAGGTCGTCACCGACATGGGCAAGAGCCGCGACGCCGGGTTCACCGCCTTCCGTCGCACCGAACGTGCCTTCGCCGAGCTCTTCGACCGCTACCGCGCTGACCGGCTGATCCCCTGATCCGTACCCCGGTGGAAGCAATCGGGGGACACGAACCTGCGGCCCGGCCGCGAGCCGCGCTGCTGCCCCTGGTTGTCTTCGTGGCACAGGCCCCGAGGACCCTCGGCGGTCCCCGGAGGAAGGAAGACAGCATGTCGCTCGGAGACAAGGCGAAGGACGTCACCCAGAAGGTCGTCGGCAAGGTCGAGGAAGCGGTCGGCAAGCACACCGACGACGACGAGCTCAAGCACCAGGGCCAGAAGGACCAGGTCATGGGCGAGGGCCGTCTCGAGACCGAGAAGGCGAAGGACCACCTCGACGGTCACTGAGCCCGTCGCACCACGCAACGCCCGCGCCCGACGGCGCGGGCGTTCGTCGTCTCAGAAGGCGTAGCGGATGCGGCAGCTCGGCAGGTGCTCCGCGACGAGTTCCCGGAACCGCTCGATCAGCTGCCCCTTCATCCCGGAGCGGTAGCGGACGTTGACCGCGCCGTTCTGCGACACCTTCTGCTCCTGCAGGTCCGGGCGCCACAACAGGTCCTCGGCCTTCGGGTGCCAGCCGAGGTTGACCTCGTGCAGGGGCTCGTTGTGGGTGAGGAAGATGACCTCGGCCGCGAGCTGCGCCTTCGCGGCCGGGGACAGGACGTCGTCCACCTGACGCAGGAGGTCGGCCCAGTCGGACTCCCACGTCGGGGTCAGGATGACGGGCGAGAAGTTGAGATGGACCTCGTACCCGGCGTCGACGAAGTCGTTCACCGCGGCGATCCGCTCGGCGATCGGGCTGGTGCGGATGTCGGTGACCTTCGCGGTCTCGTGCGGCATGAGCGAGAACCGGATGCGCGTGCGGCCCATCGGGTCCCAGTCGAGCAGGTCGCGGTTGACGTACTTCGTCGCGAAGGAGGCCTTGGCGGTCGGTGACATCCGGAACAGGTCGCAGAGGTCCCGCACGTTGTCGCTGAGCATCGCGTCCACCGAGCAGTCGCTGTTCTCGCCGATGTCGTAGACCCACGCGTGCGGGTCGCACTGGTTCGGCTCGGTCTTGGGCCCCTGCTTCGCGATGTTGCGGGCGACGTGCTTCGTGATCTGGTCGATGTTCGCGAAGACCGTCACGGGGTTGCTGTAGCCCTTGCGCCGTGGGACGTAGCAGTAGGCGCACGCCATGGCACAGCCGTTCGCCGTCGACGGGGCGATGAAGTCCGCGGAGCGTCCGTTCGGCCGGGTCACGAGCGACTTCTTCACGCCGAGGACGAGCGCCTCGGTCTTGATACGCACCCACCGCTGGACGTTCCGTTCGTCGCCGTGCACCTCGGGGATGTTCCAGTGCGACTCGACGGGGACGATCTCGGCGTCGGGCCACTGCCCGACGACCTCCTGCCCGCGCTGGAGCTCGAGGGCTGCCGGCTCGGCGTAGATCCGGCGGACGTCGAGCAGGGCGCGGGCGCGGGGTTCGAGCATCACCGCCGTTCTACCGCCCACCCCTGACACCGTGCACCGGATCCGCGCGGTGACCGTTCTGGTTCGCGATCCCCGGACTCCACGAACCAGAACGGTCATCCCTCCGGACGAACCCGGCGTCCGCTGCAAGACTCGGGTGCATGACCGCGACGCCCGACGACCACTTCTTCGTGGTCGACGGTCGGCGGTGGCGACGGACCGACCCGGCGCTCCCCGAGGACGTCGCCGCAGCCCTCCGGTCGCACCTCGGTCGGGGCCGCAACGCCGTCAAGCAGGCCAAGCGCTCCGGCGACGAGGACGCCCTCGCCGCAGCACGGCACCGCAACGGCCTGGCGAAGCACGGGCTCGGCGAACGCGGGCCCGAGTGGTGGACCCGCCCCGAAGCCGACCGGATCGCCGACGCCCGGCGAGCGCTCCACGACCTCGACGCCCTCGACGAGGACGCCGGATGACCACCATTCGTCCGCCGCGGTGGGAAGCCGTCGCGACGACGTGCTCGCTCTGGTTGCTCGCAGCGACCTGCACGGGGATGGCGCTCGCCGGCATCGTCGAGGGCACCGTGCTGATCACCGTCATCGGCTCCATCGGCGCTGTCCCCAGCACCTGGGCTGCTTTCCGAGCACCCCGCGTGGGCGTCGGACTCGACGCGGATCGTCTTCGCTACCGAGGCTGGGTCGTCTGGTGGACCGTGCCCCGTGAGGCGATCACCACGGTGCTCGACGACGCGTTCGTCGAGTGGCGCGATGACGGCGGCACGGAACACCGGCGGCAGATCTGGATGCTCACGCAGGCGTGGGAGGACGACGGCACCAAGTTCGCCCCACTGTGGCGCTGGCGACGTGCGGCGCTGCTCGAGGTGCGGGAGTGGGCCGGGGCTCGAGCAGTCTGACTCCCGGAACGGTCAGGAGCGGTAGTCGTCGGGCTTGTTCGGGGTCGGGGTCGGCGGCGCTCCCGCACCGACGATCCCGCCGGAACCGAACGAGGTGAGCACCCCCGCCAGGACGTGGAGCACGGAGACGACCACGCGCCCGACCCACTGCAACACCCGCACCATCGCATCCCCCTCGGCTGCTCGGACTCCAGCGAATCCTAACTCCCTCAGCCCTCCGTGTGCCCGAGGTCCGGCTCGACCCGCAGGCACACCGACCGGGACGCGGCGGCGTGCAGTTCGAGGACGATGACGTCGTTCCTCCCGGCGCGGAGCACCGGTCCGGGGACGGCCAGGGTGCGCTGCGGTCCGCGGGACCAGTACCGGCCGAGGCAGAACCCGTTCACCCAGGCGACGCCCTTCCGGAACCCGTCGAGGGCGAGGTAGCGGTCCCCTGCTTCGGCGAGGTCGAACGACCCCGTGGCGAACACCGGTCCGGCCAGCACGTCGCCGTCGGTCGGCAGGGCGTCGGCGAGGATCGTCAGCGCGGCCTCGGGCATCGGGTCGAGGGCCAGGGGCGACGCGGTCCAGCGGGCGAGCGGGACTCCGTCGACGGCGATCCCGCCGATCAGGCCCTTCGGCTCGCCGATGCGCGGGCCGTAGTCGACGCGGCCCTGGTCCTCGACGAGGAGCTCGAGCGTGCCGGTGACCGGGGGCAGGACGATGGCGCGGTCGTGGTGCTCCCGTTCGAGCACACCGACGACGATCCCGTCCACGGAGACGACGGCGCGGTCGCGGACCTCCTCGCCGACGGTGAGCACGCCGCCGGACGGCAGGTCCACCTCGGTCCGGTACAGCACGAAGCCGCTCGCAGCGCCGAGGGCGTCGAACGTCGGCGGGGTGTCGTGCGCGGACCACGACGTGAGGGACGGCAGCAGGGCGCGCAGGGGTGTGACGCGGTCGAGGCGGACGGCGACGTCCGAGGCGGGGGCGAGCCGCGCCTCCTGGCCCGGAGCCGACCCGACGGGACCGACGGGTCCGACGGGACCGACGGACCCGAGCCGACCCGACCCACCGGGCTGCATCGCAGCGGGCAGCGGCGGCACAGGCGCGTAGCGCTCGATGACCGAGCGGAAGGCGTGGAACTTCTCCGTCGGACGGCCGGCCTCGTCGAGCGGTGCGTCGTAGTCGTACGACGTCGCGATCGGGCGGTACACACCCTTGTCGTTCGCGCCGTTCGTGAAGCCGAAGTTCGTGCCCCCGTGGAACATGTAGATGTTGACCGAGCCACCCGCGGCCAGCAGGTCGTCGAGGTCCGATGCCGAAGCAGCGGCCGGCGTGGTGTGGTGGTGCTCGCCCCAGCTGTCGAACCAGCCGTCCCAGAACTCGGAGCACATCAGGGGGCCGGTCGGCTGGGCCTGTCGGAGTCGCGCGAGCCGTTCGACGGAACGCGAGCCGAACGACCCGGTCTTGTGCAGCGAGGGCAGCGAACCGTCCTCGAGCATCGTGCCCATCGGCTGGTCGACGCTCGTGAAGGGGACGGTGAGCCCGATCGCGCGGTGCATCGCCTCGAGCTTCGACAGGTAGACGGGGTCGGAGCCGTAGGCGCCGTACTCGTTCTCGACCTGCACGAGCACGATCGGCCCGCCGTGGTCGATCTGCCTCGGGACCAGCACCGGCGCGAGATGCTCCAAGTACCCCTGCACGGCGGCGAGGAACCCCGGCTCGTCGCGGCGGACCCCGACGGTGCCGTCGGCGAAGAGCCAGTACGGCAGGCCGCCGTTCGTCCACTCCGCGCAGATGTAGGGGCCGGGACGGACGATGGCGTGCATGCCCTCGGCGGCGACGAGGTCCAGGAAGCGGCCGAGGTCGAGACCGTCCTCGAAACCGAACGAAGAAGGCGACGGCGCGTGCGCGTTCCAGGCGACGTACGTCTCGATGGTGTTGAGCCCCATCAGCTTCGCCTTGCGGATCCGGTCTGCCCACAGGTCGGGGTGGACACGGAAGTAGTGGATCGCGCCGGACAGGATCCGGTGCGGCTCGCCGTCGAGCAGGAAGTCGGTGTCGCCGATGGCGAAGCGCATGGGGGAACTCTTTCAGGAGACGGGGCCGTGCGGAAGGTTCCGCACGGCCCCGGGTCGAACTGGTGTGGTGACTACTTGGACGAGACCGTGAAGCCCTGGTCCTCGCCGTACTTCGCGAGGGCCTTCTGCCAGGCGGCGAGACCGCTCTCGAGCGAGGTGCCGTTCTCGTACGACTGGCCGACGGTGTCCGCGTACACGCTGTTCGCGTACACCTGGTAGGGCAGGTAGGTGAAGTCGTTGTCGGACGACTTCGACGCGTCGACGAGCACCTTGTTGATCTGCTGGCCGCCGAAGTACTCCGGCTTCTCGTCGAGGAACGCCGAGGACTCGAGGTCGGCGGTGGTCGACGGGAACCCACCGGACTTCATGAAGATCCCGGTCGACTCCTTCGAGGAGTTCAGCCACTTGAGGAAGCCCGCCGCGAGCGCCGGGTTCTTCGACTGCTTCATGACCGCCTCGGCACTGCCGCCGTTGTTCGCGGTCTGCGCGGTGCCGCCGTCGTAGGTCGGCATCGGCGCGACGCGCCAGTCACCGCTGGCGTCGGCGACGCTCGCCTCGAGGTTGCCGGGCATCCAGGCGCCGGTGATGAGCGTGGCGATCTGGCCGTTGCCGAGCTGCTTGTACCAGTCGTCGCTCCAGCCGACGGTCTTCGACAGCAGACCCTGCTCGACGAGCTGGTCCCAGGTCTTGGTCCACTTCTTCGTGCCGGCGTCCTCGAGGTTGATCGTGACCTTGTCGCCCTTCGTGGTGAAGGGCGTGCCGCCGGCCTGGGCGATCATGCTCGTGGTGAACCCCGCGTCGCCGGAGTCCGCTGCGATGTACGCGTCCGGGTCGGCCTCGTGCAGCTTCTTGGCCGCTGCGACGTACTCGTCCCACGTCTTCGGCACGGCGATGCCGTACTCGTCGAAGACCTTCTTGTTGTAGAACAGCGCCATGGGGCCGGAGTCCTGGGGCAGACCGTAGATCTTGCCGTCCATGTCGACCGAGTTCCACGTGCTCGTCGCGAACTTGTCCTTGAGGTCGCCGAACCCGTACGAGGACAGGTCGAGCAGCGAGTCGGACAGCGCGAACTGCGGGAGTGCGTAGTACTCGACCTGGGCGACATCGGGGGCACCCGAGCCGGCCTTGATCGTGTTCTGGAGCTTCGTGTACTGGTCGGCGCCGGTGCCGGCGTTGACGAGCTTGACCTTCACCTTGGGGTAGGCCTTCTCGAACGCGGCGACCTGGTCCTTCGCGGACGGGGTCCACGACCAGTAGGTCAGCGTGCCGCCGTCCTTGAGGGCCTTCGAGATGTCGTCGGACGAACCGCCGGACGAGGAGCCGCCGGAGGCGCAGGCGGCGAGGGCGACGGCTGCGGTGACGCCGATGGCGACGGCGCTGAGGCCGCGCCGGAGACGCTTGTTCATGGAGGTGCCTTTCACTTCTTCGTGGAGAGGGGGTGGAGCTGCTGTGTGTCGGGCAGGAGGCGCGTGGCGGGGCCGCTGCGTGCCTCCCGTCCGACGGATCAGGCCTTGACGGAACCGGCCGCGAGGCCGGACTGCCAGAAGCGCTGGAGGAAGAGGAACGCGACCACGATCGGGATGATCGTGAGGAGCGATCCCGTGACGACGAGGTTGTAGATCGGCTCGGCACCGGACCCGGTGGCCTGCGCGTTCCACTGGTTGAGGCCGACCGTCAGCGGGTACCACTTCGGGTCGCTCAGCATGATGAGCGGCAGGAAGTAGTTGTTCCAGGTGGCCACGACCGCGAAGAGCAGGACCGTGACGACACCGGGTGCGAGCAGGCGGAGCGCGATGGTGAAGAAGATCCGGAACTCGCCGGCGCCGTCCATGCGGGCGGCCTCGAGGAGCTCGGCGGGGATCGCGTCCACCGCGTAGGTCCAGATCAGGTACATGCCGAACGGGCTGATGAGCGACGGCAGGATGATCGCCCACGGGGTGTTCGTCAGGCCGAACTGCGAGAAGAGCAGGAAGGTCGGGACGGCGAGGGCGGTGCCGGGGACGGCGATCGCTCCGAGGACGACGGCGAAGACCGCACGGCGGCCGGGGAACTGGAACTTCGCCATGCCGTAGCCGGCGATCGTGGCGAGGAGGGTCGCGCCACCGGCACCGACGACCACGTAGAGCAGCGTGTTGCCGAGCCACTGCACGAAGATGCCGTCGTTGTACGTCAGCGTGTCGACGATGTTCTGCCAGAGGTTGAACTTCCCGCCGAACCACAGGCCGAAGGTCGACAGGAGCGAGGCCTGCGTCTTCGTGCTGTTCACGAGCAGGTAGAACAGCGGCGCGAACGAGTAGACGACGAAGACGATCATCACGCCCGTGAGGAGGCCGGAACGCTTCGGCTTGCGTCCGTCGACGTGCTGCTCGGCCTTCCGCTCGGCACGCCTGGAGGCGCGGGTCGACCGGGCCTGCGGGTCGCGCAGCGTCGTGGTCGCCTCGGTGACGGTGGCCGGGCCGGACGCGCCGGTCGCCGGGTGCTGCAGGGTGCTCATCGGTTCTCCTCGCGGGTGCCGCGGACCTGGACGACGTAGGCGATCACCGCGGTGATCACGCCCATGACGATCGCGACGGTGGCGGAGTAGTTGAACTGCTGGCCGCTGAAGGACAGCGAGTAGGCGTACATGTTCGGCGTGAAGGCACTGCCGATGACGTTCGGGGCGAGCGTCTTGAGCAGGTTCGGCTCGTTGAAGAGCTGGAAGCTGCCGATGATCGAGAAGATCGTGGCGATGACCATCGGGCCGCGCAGGGCCGGGAGCTTGATCGAGAAGACCGTGCGCATCGGGCCGGCGCCGTCGAGCTCGGCCGCCTCGTACAGCTCGCCGGGCACGGTGCGGAGCGCGGCGTAGAAGATCAGCATGTTGTAGCCGAGGAACTCCCACGTGACCACGTTGCCGATCGACGTGAGGACCCAGTCCGGGCTGAACGGCTGCAGCAGGTCGATGCCGAGCGCGTGGTTCGCGGTACCGGTGAGGCCGAACTGGTTGCCGTAGATGAAGCCCCAGATCAGCGCGGCGACGACACCGGGGACCGCGTAGGGCAGGAACACCGCGATGCGGAAGAAGCTCGTTCCCCAGAGCCGGGCGCTGTCGAGCGCGAGGGCGGCGACGAGCGCGAGGCCGAGCATGATCGGGACCTGCACGACGAGGAACACCGCGACCCGGCCGAGGCCCGACCAGAACTTCGCGTCCTGGAAGAGCTGCACGTAGTTGGCGAACCAGACGAACTGGTTGCCGCCGATGAGCTGGTCGCGGAAGAGGCTGAGCCAGAGCGCGTAGCCGATCGGGACGATGAGCATCGCGACGAGGACGACGACGAACGGGCCGACGAAGAGCCATCCCGTGTACCGGCCGCGCGGTCTGGCGCGGCGCCGCGGTGGCACGGCCGGGGCGGTGGCTCCGGCTGCGCGCGCTTCCAGCGTGCTCATGTGACTCCCTTGTCGTGCTGTGTTCGGGTCCGTCGATGTTGACGTCAACATCGAACGGCGCGACGATAGCATGGCAACGTCAACATGCGCTAGCGTCCGGTGCAGGCCGTCGCGCTCGACGTCCACTCGCACCGATGGGAGACCCCGTGACGACCGACCTGTCCGCCACGCGCCGGTCCCCCTCGATGGCCGCCGTGGCCGAGGCTGCCGGGGTCTCGATGCAGACCGTGTCCCGCGTCGCCCGTGGCTTCGACAACGTCTCGCCGGACACCCGCGACCGGGTCCAACGCGTCATGGACGACCTCGGCTACCGCCCGAACCGCGCTGCCCGGGCCCTCCGCTCCGGGCGCTTCCGGACGATCGGCGTGATCATGTTCACCCTCGCGTCGTACGGCAACATGCGGACGCTCGAGGCGATCGCCGACGCGGCCGGTGTCGCCGACTTCACGATCACGCTGCTGCCGATGGCCTCCCGCACCGAGGAAGGCGTCCGCTCGGCCTTCTCCCGCCTGCACGAACAGGCCGTCGACGGGGTCGTCATCATCATCGAGTCGCACATCATCGACACGGCCGAGGTCGTCCTGCCCGACGGCGTCCCGATGGTCGTCGTCGACTCGACCGGCACCACGCAGCACCCGGCGATCGACACCGACCAGGCCGACGGCGCCCGCCGGGCCACGCAGCACCTGCTCGACCTCGGGCACGACACCGTCTGGCACGTCGCCGGCCCCGAGTCGTCGTACTCGGCCGCCCGACGTCTCGCCGCCTGGCAGGCCACGCTCGAGGCCGCGGGGCGCACCGTCCCGCCGGTGTTCCGCGGCGGCTGGGGCGCCGAGTCCGGGTACCGCGCCGGGCAGGAGATCGCTCGACGCCCCGAGATCACCGCCGTGTTCGCCGCGAACGACCAGACTGCCCTCGGGGTGCTCCGCGCCGCCCACGAACTCGGGCGTCCCGTGCCGGAGACCCTCAGCGTGGTGGGCTTCGACGACTCCCCCGAGTCCGACTCCTTCTGGCCGCCGCTGACAACCGTGCACCAGTCCTTCGACGAGGTCGGGCGCCGGGCGGTCCGGAACCTCCTCGCCCAGATCGACGGGCAGCCGGTCCGCGCCGAGGCCGACCTCGTGCCGGTCCGCCTGGTGGTCCGGGCGAGCACGGCGCCGCCGCCGGCCTGACCGACCCCGCGGCCACGGCGTCCGTCACACGGTCAGCGCGCGGGGCGTACCGTGCACACGGAGCCGGTCTGCTGTCCCGGCCCCGGGTGTGCGCCACTTCCGTGTGTCCGGAGGACGAGCCACCGCTGCGGTCCTCATCTCCCCACCTCGGCGCGTTCGGATCATGAAGAACATCGTGTACGGCCTGACCGCCGTCCTGACCTCCGACGAGGCCGCGGACGCCGTGCTGGACTACGCCGCAGCACTCGCGCACGCCGGACTCGCGGACACCGTCGCCGTCCCCACCGTCGACGCGTTCGGGAGCACCACGACGACGTCGTTCCTGCTCGCCCCAGCGCTCGGGCTCCTCATCGAGGACGCCGCCGACGATCCGCTCGGCCCCGACACGACCGCCTTCGTCGAGGAGATCTCGTGGCGGGCGCGCGCCGTGCGCTGCACGCCGCCGCCGCACGCCTGACGAGCGCACGCGCGCGGCGACACCTCACGCGCGCGGCACTCCGTGAACTGTCGCTGCGCGCGTGCGGACGCAACCGCCCGACGGACGGGAGGCGCGGCGCCAGCCCGCACCGCGCCTCCCGTCCGCCGTCGCGCACCGCACGCGCCCACCGACACCTCACGCGCCAGCAGCCCCGTGAACTGTCGCCCACCCCGTGAAGTCGCGACCGCCCGCCCCGCGCCGCGGCCGCTCCGCACGGCAGAAGGCGCCGGCACCGCGAAGCGGTCCGACGCCCTCTGTGCTCACTCGACGCCCGCCGCAGCGTGCGCCGAGGCGTCTCAGCCGATCGACACGGCGGTCCAGGAGACCGGCGGGAGCTCGATCGTGATGGTGTCACCCTCGCGGCGGACGGACTCGTTCGTGCGGAGCCCGACGCGCTCGGTGTTCGCCAGGTCGTTCACGGCGTGCAGGTCGTCGTCCCAGACGCCCTCGGCACGGACGTCACCGTCGACCGACAGGCCGGCGAGGTCGATCGTGACAGTGGTCGACTCCGACGGGTGCCGGTTCACGAGGAACACCGCGGCGCCGTCGTCCGAGACCGTGGCGGCCGAGTCGACGACCGGGACCTCGCCGTACTTGCCGCCGTCGACCGTGTCACCCGAGGCCTTGACCTGCAGCGACGTGCCGTTGGCGAGCTTCGACGTCAGCGAGAACGGGAAGAACGTCGTCTGGCGCCAGGCCGGACCACCGGGCTCGGTCATGATCGGGCCGATGACGTTGACGAGCTGCGCGAGCGAGGCCGAGGCGACGCGGTCGGCGTGCCGCAGCAGCGAGATGAGCAGGCCACCGACGACGACGGCGTCGGCGACCGTGTAGACGTCCTCGAGCAGGCGCGGGGCGACCGGCCAGTCCTGCAGCTCGAAGGTCTTCTGCTGTTCGTTCCACTTCGAGATGGACCAGACGTTCCACTCGTCGAAGGAGATGTCGATCCGCTTGTCGGACTTCTTCTGCGCCTGCACGTGGTCGGCGGCGGTCGTGACCGTCTTGATGAAGTGGTCCATGTTCACGCCGGAGGCGAGGAAGGAGGCGAGGTCGTCACCCTCCTCGTAGTAGGCGTGGGCGGAGATGTAGTCGACGTCGTCGTAGGTGTGCTCGAGGACGGTGCGCTCCCACTCACCGAACGTCGGCATCGACGCCCCGGAGGATCCGCAGGCCACGAGCTCGAGGTCGGGCTGGATCTGCCGCATGGCCTTGGCGGTCATGGCGGCGAGTTTGCCGTAGTCCTCGGCGTTCTTGTGACCGAGCTGCCACGGGCCGTCCATCTCGTTGCCGAGGCACCACATCTTGATGGCGAAGGGCTCCTGGCGACCGTTCGACTTGCGGTACTCGCTGAGGGCGGTGCCGGCGTCGATGTTCGCGTACTCGAGGAGCTCGATGGCCTCCTGCGTGCCGCGCGTGCCGAGGTTGACGGCGAGCATGAGCTCCGAACCGACCTGGTCGAGCCAGTGCTGGAACTCGTGCAGGCCGACCTCGTTCGTCTCGGTCGAGTGCCAGGCGAGGTCGAGGCGGCGGGGGCGCTGCTCGACGGGGCCGACGCCGTCCTCCCACTTGTAGCCGGAGACGAAGTTGCCGCCGGGGTAGCGGATCGCGGACACGTTGAGTTCCTTGACGAGCTCGACGACGTCCTTGCGGAAGCCGTGCTCGTCGGCGGTCTCGTGCGACGGCTCGTGGATGCCGTCGTAGACGTGGCGTCCGAGGTGTTCGACGAACCCGCCGAACAGGCGACGTCGCACCGGCCCCACGGTGAACGCGGCGTCGAGGACGAGGTGTGTGCGGGGCATGGATCTCCTTCGATCGTGGGGCTGCCTGCGCTCGGCGAAAGTGAGCGCTCACGTTCCCGAAACGCTAGCGGCTTTCCGCGCGACACGAAAGGGGGCGGCCACGAACATCACGGATCGGTCGTCACCCGCGCCGAAAGGGTGGCGGCACGCCGGGACGCGCGCTAATGTGAGCGCTCACGGAGCACCGACCCTGCTCCGACTCGGCCCGTCCCGATGGAGTGATGCCATGCCGAACCGAATCCCCGTACCCACCCCGCACCCACGAGGCGGCGCCTTCACACGGCGGAGCCTCCTCGCCGCGGGCGCAGCCGCCGCGACGGTCCTGCCGCTCGCCGCCTGCTCCAGCCCCCTCGCCGCCGGCATCGCCGGTGCACCGCTCAACCCGGAGACGCTCGTCTTCTGGAACCTGTTCGGTGGCGGTGACGGCCTCCGCATGCAGGAGATGGAGGCCGGCTACGCCAAGCAGCACGGTGGCTCGTCCTCGCTGCAGGCGACCACGTTCGCGTGGGGCAACCCGTACTACTCCAAGGTCACACTGGCCACCGTCGGGAACAAGCCGCCGGACGTCGCGATCGCCCACCTCACCCGTGCGAAGCCGCTCTGGGACGGCGACCTGCTCGACCCGATCACGAACGACGACCTGGCGAGCGTCGGCCTGAGTGCCAGCGACTTCAACCAGAAGGCGTGGACGGCGCAGAAGACCGACGGCAAGAACATCTGCATCCCGCTCGACACCCACCCGTTCGTGCTCTTCTACAACGTTGATGTCTGCCAGAAGGCCGGCCTCATCGACAGCGACGGCAACCTCAAGGACCTGACCGGGATCGACGCCTTCGAGAGCGCGCTCGCCGCGGTCGCGAAGGTCACCGGCGGCACGGCCCTCAACGTCGCCAACGTCAGCGAGATCGCGACCCCGTGGCGGTTCTTCTGGACGATGTACAACCAGATCGACGGTGCGACGCCGTTCATCAGCGACGGTGGCGCGAAGCTCACCGTCAACGAGGACGCGTACACGAAGGTCACCGACATGACCCAGAAGTGGGTGAAGAACGGCTGGCTCAACAAGGGCCTCGACTACGCCACCGCGCAGACGCTGATGTTCACCGGCAAGGCGGGCTTCTTCATGCAGGGCGAGTGGGAGATCAGCACGGCGCAGTCCATCAAGGGCCTGAAGTTCGGCATGGCGCCGATCCCGCAGCTCTTCGACAAGCCGGCGACGCAGGCCGACTCGCACACGTTCATCCTCCCGAGGAAGGACCGCACGCCCGAGCAGCGCAAGGCGCACATGCTCTTCATCAAGCAGATGCTCGAGCAGAGCCTCACGTGGGCGCAGGGCGGTCACGTCCCGGCCTACATGCCGACGTACGACAGCACCGCGTACAAGAAGCTCACGCCGCAGTCGAACTACGCCTCGGCCGCCGAGAGCGCCGTGTTCGACGACCCGGCCTGGTACGGCGGATCGGGGTCGACCTTCGAGAACACGGTCGGTGCCCAGCTCGCCCTCGTCCAGCAGGGCAGCAGCTCCCCCGCGCAGGCCATGTCCGCGATCAAGTCCCAGCTGTCCACCTACCTCAACACCCCGAGCCCGCTGTAAGCCCGCGCGAAAGGCACGATGACGTGACCACAGCACCTGTCCTCGACCGGCCCACCGACGCCACCACGGCGCCGCGTGCACGCCGGGCCGGCTCCTTCCGGACCAGCCTCACGCGCGGCCAGGGCCGCACGGGGTGGCTCTTCCTCGCCCCCTTCGGCCTGTTCTACCTGGCCTTCCTGCTCGGCCCCACGGTGTGGATGATCGTGTCGAGCTTCTTCAACACCTCGACGGTCCGCACCGGGCTCGGCAGCTTCGCCGGGTTCGCGAACTACGCCGAGATGCTCGGCCGTGACGACTTCTGGTCGTCGCTCTGGCACACCCTGCAGTTCACGCTCTACACGACGCCGCCGCTCGTCATCCTGGCGTTCCTCTTCGCCGTGCTGACGAACCGGATGAACCGCGGCCAGTGGTTCTTCCGACTGGCGTTCTTCCTGCCGTTCATCCTGCCGTCGGCGACGATCTCGCTGATCTGGGTGTTCATCTTCACCCCTGCGACCGGCCTGTTCGCGTCGATCCAGTCGGCGCTCGGGCTGACCCCCGGCGCCGGCGTCCTGGCGAGCCCGAACACCGCGATGATCGGTGTCGCGATCGCCACGGTCTGGTGGACCCTCGGCTTCAACTTCGTGCTCTACCTGGCCGGCCTGCAGGAGATCCCGCGCGAACTGTACGAGGCGGCGGCCGTCGACGGCGCGTCGAACTGGCAGCAGATCAAGTCGATCACGCTCCCGCTGCTCGGCCGCACCACGACGCTGGTCATCCTGCTGCAGATCATCGCCAGCCTGAAGATCTTCGACCAGGTGTACCTGATGACGAACGGCGGACCGGGCATCTCGACCCAGGTCTCGCTGCAGCTCATCACCGGCGTCGGCTTCACCGACAACCGACTCGGCGCAGCATCGGCCGCATCGGTGCTCCTGTTCATCGTGATCGTCGCGATCGCGATCATCCGGCAGATCGTCGAGCGCGCTGCCGCCAAGCGAGAGATGGGTGCCTGACGTGACCACCACCGAGAGCATCACGACCGACCGCCCGAAGCTCCGCACCGGGGTCTCCGCCGCGGCACCGGCGAACGCCGCCAAGATCGGCGTCTCCGGCAAGGGCTTCAACCTCGTCGCCGGCATCATCCTCGGCGTCTTCGCGGTGATCTGGCTCATCCCGAGCCTGTTCGCCCTGAAGACGTCCTTGTCCGACAACGGCGTCGCGGCCCTCGGCGCCAACTCGATCCTGTCGAACTGGAACCCGACGCTGCACTCCTACGCGGCACTGTTCCAGGCCGGCGACATCTGGAACTGGTACCTGGCGAGCGGCATCACGAGCCTCGTGACGACCGCCCTGACGGTGCTGTTCGCGTCGATGGCGGCGTTCGCGCTGTCCCGGCTCGCGTTCCGCGGGCGGAACGTCGCGTTCCTGCTCATCATCCTGGGCATCATGATCCCGACGCAGGTCCTGATCATCCCGATCTTCCAGGAACTCAACTCGGTCGGCCTGCTGAACACCTACTGGTCGGTCATCTTCCCGCAGGTGCCCGCCGTGATCGCGGTGTTCATCTTCAAGCAGTTCTTCGACGGCATCCCCCGGGAGCTCGAGGAAGCGGCGCGCATCGACGGCGCCGGCATGTGGAAGATCTACTGGTCGGTGATCCTGCCGCTCTCGCGTCCGGTCATCGCCGCGGTGGCGATCCTGACGTTCGTCGGGGTCTGGAACAACCTGCTGCTGCCGTTGTTCGTGCTGTCGAACCCGGACCTCATGACGATCCCGGTCGGGCTCGCCACGGTCCAGGGCAGCTTCGGTCAGCGCTACGCGGACATCCAGGCCGGGGCGATCCTGGCGGCGCTGCCGCTGATCATCCTGTACCTGATCTTCCAGCGGCAGATCGTCGAGGGCGTGACGGGTTCCGGCCTCAAGGGCTGACGCGACCACAGGACGGACGGGAGGGACGGTGCCAGCTGGCACCGTCCCTCCCGTCTCGGCCGTCACCCCGCTGGCGCGGTGCGCCGGAACCGGCGGCTGGGGCCCACCTCCCGTCCCGCATGTGAGGACCCCGGACGCGGGGTCGCCGGCCCGCCGCGTCGTCCGGCATGATCGCGGGGTGCCGAAGACCCACCGGCGGCTGCTCGCCGCCATCGCCGCCACGGGCGTCGTCCTGTCCCTGACCGGGTGCGCGCACCACGACGCGTTCCCGAAGGACTACGGGCACGCGTGGCTCGACCGCATGACGACCCTCCTCGGCGGCGGCGAGGAGGGGGAGGGCGGAGCGGGTGGGCAGCTCCTCGCGGACGACGACGACCACGGACCGGTCACCGGGTCAGCCGCGCTCCAGTACGATCTCTCCGGCCCGTACGACGTCCTCGCGGTGTGCCGCTCGACGGCGACCGTGCACCTGACGATCCGCGACTTCACCGCGCGGAAGGAGCACGACGGCGAGTCGACGGATCCCCGCACGGTCCTCGACGAGGGCGACATCGTGTGCGGCGCCACCACCCGCCTGTCCATCACGGTGCCCGCCGACGCCGACGGCATCATGCTCGACGTCCGCACCGCCGATCGGTCGGGACGGGCGCTCTGGGACGCGGCCATCGTGCCGCGGGGCTGGACGCCCTGACGCGACGGGGTGCGGATCAGGCGGAGACGGACTCGCGGGCCTGGTGCTTCCAGAAGCCGGAGAACGTGATCCGGGACTTCGGCAGCCCGGCACGGTGCAGGTGTCGACGCCCCTCGGTCGCGAGCGTCGACTCGCCCACCACGAAGGCGTACCCGCGGTCGTCGGCCGGGACGTGCCGCTGGAGCTCGGCGAGCGCCGCCCGACCCGGGACCGCGTGCGGGGCGACCTCGTCGCGGACGATCCAGGTGACGGAGACACCCGCGGGTGCGTCGAGGGGGCGGACGTCGCCTCTGGACGGGACCTCCTGGATGATGCGGCCGACCGCGTCGCGCGGGAGCGAGGCGGCGATGCCGACGACCCCGGGGAGGCCGGTCTCCTCGGCGGCGACCAGCACCTCGCTCGTGTCGGGCGGGCAGTCGAAGATGCAGCCCTGGTCGAGCATCGCGAGCTCGTCACCGGGGCGGGCGTCGCAGGCCCAGATGGCTGCACGACCCTCGGGGGTGCCGTCCGCGTCGGTGTGCACGACGAAGTCGACGTCGAGTTCGGGTGTGCCGTCGGCGAGCCGGCGGAAGGCCGCGACGGTGTAGTTCGCGCAGTGCGGGCGGACGTCCTCGGGGATGGCGAGGTAGGTCGGCCACCACTTGGTGCCGTCGAGGTCGGGCATCCGGAAGGCGTCCTGGTCCGGGCGCTGCACGAACAGGCGGAACCAGTGGTCGAACCCGAGGTACCGGAACTCGTGCAGGTCGTCGCCGGTGACCGTGACGCGGTGCATCGACGGGCTGGCCCGTTCGGTGCGGACGACCCGCGCGCGGAAGAGCCGGGGGTTCTCGGGCAGGAGCCGCGGGATCTTCGCCATGAGGCAAGGCTAACCTAAGATGATCTCCGTGCCAGCCCCCATCCCCACCCTGGCTCCCGTCCGGGAGGCCCCTGCCACGCGTCCGACCGACGCGCTCGGCGTGCACCGAACCGCCGTCCGACGCCGGGCCCTGGTGATCGTCGCGCTCGTCGTGGTGCTCGCCCTGGTGGCGGTCGCGAGCCTGCTCCTCGGCAGCAACCGGATCGGTGCCGACCGGGTCCTCGACGGGCTCATGCGCACCGGCAGCAGCACGGACGAGGCGATCGTCTGGGGCTCCCGCATCCCCCGGACCCTCATCGGTGCCGCGGTCGGAGCGGCGCTCGGGATCGCGGGCCTGCTCATGCAGGGGCACACCCGGAACCCCCTCGCCGACCCGGGCCTGTTCGGCGTCTCGTCCGGTGCCGGCCTCGCGGTCGTGATCGGCGTCTACGTGTTCGGCATCACGAGCACGGGCGCCACGGTGTGGTTCGCGCTCGTCGGGGCCCTCGTGGCGAGCGTGGTCGTGTTCTCGGTGACGATCGCGGGCAGCGGGACCGCGAGCCCGGTGCCCCTCGCCCTCGCCGGAGCCGCGGTCTCGGCGCTGCTCGGTGCCCTGACGTCGTTCGTGGTGCTCACCGACCAGGACTCGCTCGACGCGTACCGGCTGTGGGTCGTCGGGTCGCTCGCGGCACGGCAGCTCGACGTCCTCGGAGCCGTCTGGCCGTTCCTCGTCGCCGGACTCGTGCTCGCCGTGCTGAACGTGCGGGCGCTCGACGCACTCGGGCTCGGGACGGACCTGGCGAAGGGCCTCGGCGAGAACGTGCTCGTCGCGCGGCTCGTCGGACTCGGCGGCATCACGCTCCTCGCCGCCGGGGCGACCGCCGCCGCGGGCCCGATCGGGTTCGTCGGCCTCACGGTGCCGCACGTCGCCCGGGCACTCGTCGGCACGGGGCACCGCTGGACCCTGCCGGTGTCCGCGCTGGTGGGTGCGGCGCTCGTCGTGCTCGCGGACGTGGTCGGTCGCCTGATCGGCGGCTTCGCCGAGGTGGAGGTCGGCATCGTCCTGGCCGTCATCGGCGGGCCCGTGTTCGTCGCCGTCGCACGTCGCCGATCGCTGGTGTCGCTGTGAGCGCGGCGGAGCAGGCGCGCACGCGCACGGGCACGGGCACGGGAGCACACCCCCGCGCGCAGGCCGCCGCCGGTCGTCGCGGCGTCGTGGTGGGTCCCGTCGGGCTCGCCTGGCGCCCCCGCGTCTTCTGGTACACGGTCGCAGCACTCGGTACCGTCGGCGTCCTGATCGTCCTCGGTGTCGCGATCGGCTCGACCTGGATCGCCCCGGTCACGGTCCTCCGCTCGCTGTTCGGTCTCGAGACGGGGCCGGACGCCTTCATCGTCTCCACCCTGCGCCTCCCCCGTGTCCTCACCGGCGCACTCGTCGGCCTGACCCTCGGCGTCGCCGGCGCCCTCACCCAGACCTTCACGCGGAACCCCCTCGGGACGCCCGACATCATCGGGGTGACGTCCGGCGCGAGCGTCGGAGCGGTGGCCGCGATCGTGCTCGGCGGCGGGTCGTACTCGGTCTCGGCGATCGTCCTCGGCGGGGGCATCCCGATGGCCGCGACGATCGGTGCGCTCCTCGCGGCCGCGGCGGTGTACGGGTTCGGGTGGCGCGGCGGCGTGCAGAGCTACCGGCTGATCCTCGTCGGCATCGGGGTGAGCGCCACGCTCGACGCCGTCACGAGCTACCTGCTCGTCCGCGCGAAGATCACGGCGGCAGCGGCGGCCTCGCAGTGGCTCGTCGGCAGCCTGTCGAGCACCTCGTGGTCGAGCGTGTGGCCGCTGCTCGTGGTCGCCGCGATCGCCGTCCCCCTGGCCCTGGCCACGAGCGCCGCACTCGGCATCGGGCAGCTCGGCGACGAGGTCGCGACCGGGGTCGGCCTGGCCGTGCAGCGACACCGACTCGTCGTGATCGCGCTCGCGGTCGTCCTGACCGCCGCCGCCGTCGCCGCGGCCGGCCCGGTCGGCTTCGTCGCGTTCGTCGTCCCGCAGGTCGGGCTCCGGCTCGCCGGCACGAACCGTCCACCCCTGCTGCTCGCCGGAGCGCTCGGTGCCGCCCTCGTCCTCGCCGCGGACCTGCTCGCCCGGTCGGCGTTCCCGTGGCAGGTGCCGGTCGGCATCATCACGACCGTGATCGGCGCCCCGTACCTGATCTGGCTCCTCATCCGTCACCGCAAGGAGATGTCCCGATGACCCCCACCCCGGACACCACGACCGACGCCACCGTCCCCGTGCTCGAGGCCCGCGGGCTCGCGGTCGGCTACGACCGGCACCCCGTCCTCTCCGACCTCGACCTGCGGATCGAGCGGGGCACCGTCACGACGTTCCTCGGCGCGAACGGCTGCGGGAAGTCCACGCTCCTCAAGGCCTTCGGCCGGGTGCTCAAGCCCCAGGCCGGCGAGGTCCACCTCGACGGGACCCCGATCCGCCGGGAGTCGAACCGAGCGGTCGCGAAGAAGCTCGCGATCCTGCCGCAGTCCCCCGTGGCCCCGGCCGGCACGAGCGTCCTCGACCTGGTGATGCGCGGCCGGAACCCGCACCAGTCGTGGGCGAAGCCGTGGACCGCCGACGACGCCGACGTCGCCGAGCAGGCCATCGCGGCGACCGGTCTGACCGAGGTCGCCCACCGGGACGTCGCGAGCCTGTCGGGCGGGCAGCGGCAGCGCGCCTGGATCGCGCTCGTGGTCGCGCAGCAGGCCGAGACGCTCCTGCTCGACGAACCGACGACCTACCTCGACCTGGCGCACCAGCTCGAGGTCCTCCGGCTCGTCCGGCGCCTCAACCGCGAACAGGGATCGACCGTGGTCATGGTCCTGCACGACCTGACGCTGGCGGCCCGGTACTCGGACCGGCTCGTGGTCCTGCACGAGGGCGGTGTCGCAGCGGACGGCACCCCGGCGGACGTCCTCACGCCGGAGCTGCTGGAACGCGCGTTCGGGTTGCACGCCCGCGTCGTCGCCGACCCGGTGACCGGGGCCCCGATGATCGTCCCCGAGGCCGACGAGCACGACGTGGTCCGCCACGACGAACTGGCGGGCGCGCTCAACTTAGGTTAGCCTCTCCTAACGTGAAGACCTTCCGCCGCGGCTCCTTCCGCGCCGCCCTCGTGACCTCCGTGGCCGTCTCGGCCCTCCTCCTCGCCGGCTGCTCCAGCACGAACAGCTCCGACGACAGCGCCGGCAGCGGCAGCAGCGCCGCAGCCGACGGCGCCTGGTCGTACAAGGACGCCACCGGCACGACCGTCAAGGTCGACCACACCCCGAAGCGCGTCGTCGTGCTCAACGACATCGCGATCTCGTTCATCGAGTACGGGCTCAAGCCGGTCGGCACCTTCGGGCAGCTCACCATGGCGAAGGACGCCCGCTTCGACGACCTCGACACCGACGGCATCACGCAGCTCGGCGAGGCCTACGGCGACATCGACCTCGAGCAGCTCGCCGCGCTGAAGCCCGACCTCGTCGTCACCTCGGTCTACCCGACGGACGAGAAGGGCACGCTCGACACCACCCAGCCGGGCTACGGCTTCAAGGACAAGGAACAGCAGAAGCAGGTCCAGGCGATCGCTCCGGTCGCCCAGGTCAAGTGGGGCGGCAAGGGCGAGGACGTCATCAAGACGATCGCCGACCTCGCCGAGTCCCTCGGTGCGAAGGAGTCCACGGTCGACGCGGCCGAGGACCGCTTCGAGACCGCAGCGGACGACCTCGAGAAGGCCGCGAAGGAGTCCGACCTCTCGGTCGTCTCGATGTACGCCGACGGCGACGGCGCCTACGTCACCCGCCCGAGCGACGAGCCGACCCTGCAGATGTACACGTCCTTCGGCGTCGACTTCGTGAACCCGAAGCCCAAGGGCTTCTACTGGGGCATCTACTCGTGGGAGAACGCCGGGCAGATCTCCGGTGACGTGATCCTGCTGTCGCAGCAGGGCTACCAGGTCGCCGACCTCGAGAAGCAGCCGACGTTCGCCGACAACGCGGCGCTCGAGGCCGGCCAGGTGCACAGCTGGACCTTCCCGGCGCTCGACTACGCCTCGCAGGCCGGCTACATGACGAAGCTCGCGGGCTGGCTCGAGGACAGCAAGAAGCTGTCCTAGTCGCCACCGGACGACGGACGGGAGGCGCGGTGCCGGCTGGCACCGCGCCTCCCGTCGTTCGTCCGCTGCAGCTCACCCCACGGACACCGCCGCGTTGACCGCCGTCTGCGCCTGCCGCCACACGGCGGCACGGGTGCTCGCGTACGTCCCCTCGACGTTGTCGAAGTGGCGCAGGTTCGCCTTCCCACCGTCGATGTTCCCCTGCCAGTAGGCCGTCACCGCGCGGGTCGTCCCGCCGATGAGCCAGATCTGGTCGGCGTCGTCGGTGGTGCCGGTCTTGCCGAACAGGGTCGCACCGTCCGGGGTCTGCCCGCCGTTCGCGGTACCGCCGCGGAACGCGCCCTGCATGACCTCGAACGCGGTGGTCGCGACGGCGGTCGGGACGGCCTGCCGGCACGAGCGCTGCTGGCCGCCGAGTTGCTCGCCGTCCCGCGAGGTTACCTGGTCGATGACGACCGGCGCGCAGTACACGCCGCCGTTCGCCACGCCGGCGTACGCGGCCGCCATGGTGAGCGGCGCGATGCTCGTCGTGCCGAGCACGGCCGCGGGGTTCGCCGGCAGGGCTCCCCCGGTCGCCGGGTGCACGCCGAGCGCCGCCGCGGTGTCGCGGATGTCGCACAGGTCGAGCTGCTCGGCCATCGATGCGTAGGCGGCGTTCACCGACTGCGCCGTCGCCGCGCGGACCGTGAAGCGACCGGTCTGCCCCGGCGAGTCGTTCTTCGGGTTCCAGTACGAGTCGATCGTCTGCCCGCACTGCGTCCACGAGCTCCGACCGTGCCGGGTGCCGTCGACGACCGCGTCGGGGCTCTTGCCGGCGGCGAGCCACTGCAGGAGCGTGAACATCTTGTAGGTCGAGCCGACCTGGAACCCGGTCGAGTCGCCGTTCGCCTCGTCGGTCGCGTAGTTCAGCGAGGTCGCGCTCGCGGGCGCGTTCGACGAGCGGTCGTAGTCCTTGTTCTGCGCCATCGTCAGGACCCGACCGGTGCCGGCCTCGACCGTGTCCAGCGTGGCGCCGAGTGCGAACCGGGACTCGGTGGCCGGGTCGTAGCGGTCGAGCAGCGCCTTCTGCTGCCCGTTCAGGTCGAGGTCGAGGGTCGTCTGCACGCGGTAGCCGCCCTTCCGCCAGGCGTCGTCGCGGCGGTCCTGCGTCGGGCCGAGCTGCGGCAGTCCCCGAGCGGCCTCGACCGCGTACTGGCAGAAGAACTCCGCGCCGCGGGCGACGGCCTCGCACCCCTGCTGCGGGGGCGTCAGGCGGACGTACTCGGCCGGCTTCGACGCCAGTGCCTCGGTGAGCTCCGCACGGCTCAGGTGCCCCTGGTCGTGCATCGACCGGAGGATGACGTCGCGACGGGCGACGTTGTCGGCGTAGTGGCTCGGGCGCGACAGGTCCCGCCGCTCCGGCCACTGCACGATCGCGATGAGCGACGCGGCCTCTGCCGGGGACAGGTCGGTGGCGTCCTTGCCGTAGTAGCGCTGCGCGGCGGCCTGCACCCCGTACGTCTGGTCGCCGAAGTACGCGATGTTGAGGTACGCCGACAGGATCTCCTGCTTCGAGTACTCCTTCGCGAGGCCGATCGCCAGCTTCATCTCGGCGAGCTTGCGCTGCGCGGAACGCTTCGTCGCCTCCTTGTACGCGGCGTCCCGCTCCTCGGCCGTCGGGAGCTCGCTCGCCTGCTGGATCTTGATGTTCCGCACCAGCTGCATCGTGATGGTCGACCCACCGGAGCCACCCTTGCCGCCCGCGGCGACCACGCTCACGAGGGACCGGACCATGCTCGTCGCGTCGACGCCGCCGGTCTCGTAGAAGCGCTTGTCCTCGCCGTCGACGGCCGCGTGCTCGAGGGTGTCGCTGATCTGGTCGAGGCTGAGCTCCTGCCGGTTCTGCGCCCAGACGTTCGCCAGGTGCACCGGCTTCCCGCCGCGGTACGCCCAGACCTCGTTGCGCTGCGGCAGCTCACCGATCTCGATGTACTCCGGCATCGAGTCGAAGACCCCGATCGCCGAGGTCGTCCCCACCCCGGCCACCGCCAGCACCGGCGTCACGCCGACCCCGACCAGCAACCCGGCGAGCACACTCCCGCCGACGAAGCCGAGCGCGGCTCCTCCTGCACGTCTGAACGTCATCCCCTGGGCCTCCCCCTCGTGTGGATCACCGCTGCTGCGGTTCCCGGAGCGTCCCAGCCGAGGTCGGACGACAGCCGGGACTTCCCCGGGGAAGTCCGTCACGGCGGCTGGGAAGGTCCCGAGGCGGTACGGATCGTTACAGGAGGCCGTGCTCGTACGCGAAGATGACCGCGTGCACGCGGTCCCGCAGGCCGAGCTTCGCGAGGACCCGGCCGACGTGCGTCTTCACCGTCGACTCGCTCGTGTGCAGCGACGACGCGATCTCCTGGTTCGACAGTCCCCGCGCCATCGCGAGCAGCACGTCCCTTTCCCGGGGTGTGAGCGCGGCCGCGGGGTCCGGGCCGCCGTCCCCCGGATCCGGCAGCCGGGTGCCGAACAGGTCGAGCATCCGCTGGGTGACGCGGGGTGAGACGACCGCCTCACCCGAGGCCACGGCACGGATCGCGTCGAGCAGCTGCGCGGAGCTGATGTCCTTGAGGAGGAACCCGCTCGCCCCCGCTCGCAACCCGCCGAACGCGTACTCGTCGAGGTCGAACGTCGTGAGCACGAGCACGCGGGTGTCGGGGAGCTGCTCGACGATCGCGGCGGTCGCGGTGACCCCGTCGACGCGGGGCATGCGGACGTCCATGAGCACGACGTCCGGGTGGTGGGCGCGAGCCAGCTGGACGCCGGCAGCACCGTCCTCGGCCTCTCCCACCACCTCGATGTCGGGCTGGGCGTCGAGCAGGAGCCGGAACCCCGTGCGGATGAGCTGCTGGTCGTCGACGATCGCGACGCGGATCACTCAGGCCTCCTTCCGGACCGGGATCGTCGCCCGGACCTCCCAGCCGTCCGCGGGGCGCGGACCGGCGTGGACGCTGCCGCCGAGGGCGTGCACGCGCTCGCGGATGCCCACGAGCCCACGCCCGGCACCGATCTGCGGTGCGGGGGCGGTCCGTCGAGCGTCGTCCGTCACGGTGACGACGACCTCGTCGGACGAGGTGGTCACGGTGGCGGTCACCGCGCGGGCACGGGGGGCGTACCGCACGACGTTCGTGAGGGCCTCCTGGACGATGCGGTAGACCGCCAGCTGCAGGGCGTCGTCGTCCGGCGGACCACCGGCGACCTCGAGCGCGACGGGGGTGCCGAGCGCGCGGAAGCCGTCGACGAGTTGCGGGAGGTCACGGACGGCCGGCTGCGGGGCGAGGGAGTCCGCAGCGTCGGCGCCGCCGCTGCCGGCACCCGGCTCGGACAGCACGCCGAGCATGCGCCGCATGTCGGTCATCGCGCTCCGGCCGACGTCCGCGACGCCGCGCATCGCCGTCGCGGACGGGTCGTCGTCCGGCAGCCCCGCCGCGGCGCCCTCGGCCAGTCGGACCATGACCGTGACCGAGTGCGACACGATGTCGTGCATCTCGCGGGCGATCCGTGCGCGTTCGGATGCCGCAGCGAGCCGGGCCTGCTGATCGCGCTCGCGGGCGAGCTGGCGTGCCCGGTCGATGAGCGCCTCGGTGTAGCGGCGGCGGTCCCCGGTCGTCGTGCCGATCAGCACCGCGATGACCAGGAAGGCCGGCAGCGCGGGTGCGAAGACCTCGCCGAGTCCACCCGATCCCGGGGCCACGACCCACACCCGGACCGCGGTTGCCGCCGCACCGAGCACGGATGCGACGGCGATGCTCCACCACCCCGCTGCGCGCGACCACCACACGCACGCGGCGAAGGCGGCGAACAGCATCGGCGAGTACCCCGCCTCGGTCCACGCCATCGCGACGACGGACACGAGCCCGGCCACGACCGTGACCTGCGGCCGGGTCCGACGGAACGGGATGCCCGCGACCGCGATGCCGACGAGGACCAGCACCACGACCGTGTTCGTGACCGAGGAGTCCGCGCGCCAGACACCGCCGATCGCGAAGGCGACCTCGGGGCCGCCCCAGAACAGGATGAGCAGGACGTCCGCCGCACGCGGGTGTCCGGCCCACCAGCGCCGGATCCGCCCGGGTGCGACGGGCAGCGTGAGGTCCCCGGCGCCGTCGTGCACGGCGCCGGGGACGGGCTCGGTCATCGTCACGCGTCCCGCTTCTGCGCCAGGACGAGTGCCGTCGCCGACGCCGCGACCACCCAGGCCGCCAGCACCGCGAATCCGCTCCACCCTCCCAAGGCTAGGACGCCGTCGTGCCAGCCCGAGGTGTCCTCGGTGCCGAACTGCATGAGCGGCTGCCCGGCGTTCTGCGGGAGCAGGTTGTTCAGCGTGCCGAGCCACGTCGCGTGCGTGAACCCCTGCACGAGCTGGACCACCACCGGGGCCACCAGCATGAGCCCGAGCACGGTGGCGATCGCCCCCGCGGTGGAGCGCAGCACGATGCCCACGGCGAAGGCGAGCAGCGCGATGAGGGTCAGGTACACCGACGCACCGAGCAGCGGCATCGCGACGCTGGCGTCGAGCGAGGCCTCGACCCCGTTCGCGTCGGCGATCGGCAGCGTCGTGAACGCCGTCGCCCACACGCTGACGGCGCTCGTCACGAACACGGTCGCGGCGAGCACGATGCCCTTCGCGGCGAGCGCCTCCCACCGCCGGGGCACCGCCGAGAACGTCGACCGGATCATGCCGGTGCCGTACTCGCCGGTCACGACGAGGGCGCCGATGACGGCCACGACCAGGACGGCGATCGTCGCACCGCTGGTGCTGTACTGCACGAGCGCGTTCCGGGCGGCGTCCCCGGTGACGGTCCGGCCCCCGTCGTCCGCCAGCGAGGCGAGCAGGACGCCGATGCCGATCGGCACGAGGACGAGGACGAGCAGGCTCCAGATCGTGGAGCGGAGGGACCGCAGCTTGATCCACTCGGAGTGCAGCACGCCCGAGAACCGGATGCGTGCGGCGTCGTGCTGGTGCAGCGTGCGGGGCCGGTCCGTCGTCATCGTGGCGCTCATCGTGCGACCTCCGACCGGTACTCGACCTCGTCGTGCGTGAGTTCGAGGTACGCCTGCTCGAGGCTCGCCTCGGTGGAGGCCAGCCGGTGCAGGACGATCCCGGACGCAGCGGCCGCCTCGCCGATCTGTTCCGCGCCGAGTCCGCGCACGTGCAGTGCGCCGTCGTCCTCGTACGTCACCGTGACGTCCGGACCGGCGATGGCGGTCATGAGCCGGTCGGGCTCCGGCGTCCGGACGGAGACGGAGCGCTCGGTCGAGGACGCGACGAGGTCGGCGAGGTCCGTGTCGGCGAGGACCCGGCCACGGCCCATCACGACGATGCGGTCCGCGGTCAGCGCCATCTCGCTCATCAGGTGGCTCGAGATGAAGACCGCACGGCCCTCGGCGGCGAGGCTCCGGGCGAGCTGCCGCACCCACACGACGCCCTCGGGGTCGAGGCCGTTGACCGGCTCGTCGAGGATGAGCGTCTGCGGGTCGCCGAGGAGCGCCGCGGCGATGCCGAACCGCTGCCCCATGCCGAGGGAGAACCCACCGACGCGCTGCTTCGCGACCCGCTCGAGACCGGTCATGCCGATGACCTCCTCGACCCGGGCCTTCGGGATCCGGTGCGTCGCGGCGAGGGCGCGCAGGTGGTCGTACGCGCTGCGGCCCTTGTGCACGGCCTTCGCCTCGAGCAGCGCCCCGACGCGGCGGAGCGGGTCGCGGAGCTCGCGGTACGGGCGCCCGTCGACCACGGCGCTGCCCGAGGTCGGGCTGTCGAGGCCCATCACGGCCCGCATGGTCGTGGACTTGCCGGCGCCGTTCGGGCCGAGGAAGCCGGTGACCACCCCGGGGCGGACGGTGAACGACACGTCGTCGACGGCGACCTTCTCGCCGTAGCGCTTCGTCAGGTTCTGGATCTCGATCATGCGGCAACCGTACGGAGACCGCACCCGCCCGCACATCGGCACCGGAACCGATCTCCGGGCGCGCTGCGTGGTACCCCGGTACCACGCGGAGGGGCTCCGGATACGCTCGACGGATGGCGGACCACGGGTGGCGCGAGGACGTCCTCGGAGCGCCGTTCGAGCGCCTCGAGCTCCCGCTCGGCGAGGACCACGAGGGACCGGTGGTGGCGACGCTCGTCCGACGACGCCGATCCGCCGCGGACCTCCTGCTGCACGCACGCGGTCCGCTGCACGGCGTCGACGTGCTGTACGTGCACGGCTGGTCGGACTACTTCTTCCAGGTCGAGCTCGCGGAACGCGTCGAGCGGCTCGGCGCCCGGTTCCACGCCCTCGACCTGCGCAAATACGGGCGGAGCCTGCGACCGCGGCAGACCCCGGGGAACGTCGACGACCTCGCCACCTACGACGAGGACATCGCCGCCGCGCTCGACGCCATCGCCGCGGAGCACCACGGCGAGACCGGTCGTCGGCTCGTGCCGATGGGCCACTCGACCGGCGGTCTGACCCTGTCGCTGTGGGCGGCCCGGCACGCCGACCGGGTCGACGGTCTCATCCTGAACAGCCCGTGGCTCGAGTTCCAGGCGAGCGCGGTCGGCCGTGCGATCGTGGCGCCGGTCATCAAGCTCGGCGCCCGTCGGAACCCGCTCGCGCCGATGCCCGCCGTCGACCCCGGCTTCTACACCCGCACGGTGTCCGCCGCGGGCGAGGGCTCGTGGACGTACGACCAGCAGTGGCGACCCGACCGGGGCTTCCCCCTGCACCCGAACTGGCTCGCCGCGGTGTTCGACGGCCAGGCCACGGTCGAGGCCGGACTCGACCTCGAGGTGCCCGTGCTCGTCCTCCTCAGCGACAAGAGCATGCTGCAACCCCGGTGGGACGACGGGATGGCGCGGGCGGACGTCGCGCTCAACGTGGACGTCGTCGCGCACCGTGCCCTGTCCCTCGGCAGCGAGGTCACGGTCCGACGCCTGCACGGCGCCGTGCACGACGTCGTGCTCTCCGCCCCCGAGGTCCGCGAGCGCGCCTACGACGCGATCGGCCGCTGGGCCGCCTCGCTCCCCCGCTAACACGACGCCGCTGAACACGACGCCGCTGAGCACGACGCCGCTACCCTGATCGCCATGTCCTCCGTCTCACTCGTCCGGCTCGACCCGACCGGCGCCGACCGCGCCGACCTGATCGCGTTCCTCACCGGCGAGGAGTTCCCGTTCCACGTCCGGCGCACCATCCCCCGCGCCGACGCCGAGGCCGCCGTCGACTCCGGTGCGTACCGCGACGACGAGCACGACACCTCCTGGTTGGAGCACGACGAGCTCGGCCGCGTGGGGATCGTCCGGCTCGAGGACCTGGCCGACCCCGTCCCGCTCTTCGACCTCCGGATCGCCGGCCGGTTCCGCGGGCAGGGCCTCGGCGTCCCGGCACTCCGCGCGACGACCGACCACGTGTTCCGCACCCTGCCCGAGGTCACGCGCTTCGAGGGACAGACGCGCGAGGACAACGTCGCGATGCGCCGCGTGTTCGTCCGCGCCGGCTGGGTGAAGGAGGCGCACTACCGCGAGGGCTGGCCCGTCGAGGGCGGATGCCCCGTCGCCTCGGTCGGGTACGGCGTGCTCCGCCGCGACTGGGAGACGGGCACGACCACGCCGGTGGCGTGGGACGACGACGAGCGCTGACCGTCGCGGTTCGCGATCCCCGGGATCGACGAACCGGAACGGTCACGCGGGACGGCTGAACAGGTTCACCAGCGTGCCGTCCGGGTCCCGGAGGATCGCGGACCGGTTGCCCCACGGCATCGTCGTCGGCGGCAGCACCACGTCGGCGGGACCCCCCTGCAGGCGGTCGACCGTCGCGTCCACGTCCGCCACGAGGAACTCGACGATCGCGCTGCCCGCCGCACCCGCCCGGGGCGCGTCGACGCCGAGCACCGCGACCGTCGCCGGCGTCCCGAGCGCGAGCACGAGGCCGCCGGTCACGATCTCCGCGAAGACCGGAGCCGGACGTCGGGCGGTGGTGCCGGTGACGCGCTCGTAGAACGCCACCATCCCGTCCAGGTCGTCGGTGATGATGCGGATCGATGCGAACTCCACGGTGTGCCTTCCCGGGTGACCACCGTGGCCACCCGGGGTCGAGCATCCTCGCCGTCCGCGACACCGTCCTGTCGGGGTTTCCGCGGATCGGTCCGTCAGTCCCCGAGGACGGGTCGGAGCACCCCGTGCGGGATGTCGAGCTCCTCGGTCCGGACGACCCGCGGCGGCGCGACCTCGTCGGTCTCCTCGACGGCCAGCACCCGGTCGCCGCGGAACGCCCGGACCCCGTCGCGCAGTCGGCACCAGGCGATGAGGTACCAGTCCTCGCCCTTGCCGACGTACCCGAGCGGCTCGACCGTGCGGTCGGTCTCGGTGCCGTTCGCGTCCCGGTACCGCATCCGCACCACGCGTCCGCCCGTGAGCGCCCCCGCGAGAGCGACGGGTGCCGGGGCCCGGTCCCCCGCCTCGAGCAGGAGCACCCGTGCCGCGAGTCGGGCCGTCCGTCGGGCGTCGTCCTCGGCGAGGACCGCGGTGACCTTGCGCGCCGCGCTCCTGGCGGCGTCGCGGAAGGGGCTCGCACCGAGGGTCCCGAGGCCGATCGCCACGGCGAGCGCCTCGTCCACCGTGAGCCCGAGGGGCGGGAGCGTCGCACGGGCGTCGATGGTGTACCCGCCGGTGCGTCCGGGCTCGGACCAGATCGGGAGGCCGGCCTCCTGCAGCGCGCGCAGGTCCCGTTCGACGGTGCGGACGCTCACCCCGAAGTGCTCGGCCAGGCGACGAGCGCTCCGTCGGCCGGGTGCCGCCGCGCGCAGCTCCTCGACGAGCTCGTACAGGCGGTCGGTCCGGTTCACGACGCGACCATAGCGCCCTGGACGCACCACGGGACGGGCCAGGAGGCGCGGTGCGGACTGGCACCGCGCCTCCTGGCCCGTGGACGGTCGCGTCTCAGGAACGCGACAGGCGCGTCACCGTCGCGTGGGCGCCGTCCGCGATCAGCCCGTCGAGGGCGTCGCGGTAGGCCGTGACGAACCGGTCGTCGTCCACGAGGTCCCCGAAGACCTGGCGGTTCCGGATGAAGGCGAGCCGGTCGTCCCGCTGCGTGAGCGCGATGCGGTGCAACGGCTCGGCCAGCCGGTCGACGATCTGGATCGGCTCGCCGGACTCGTCGGTGCCCTCGTCGTAGCGTGCCCACGAGGCCACGATGCCCGCGGACAGGGTGACGGGTCGGTCGGCGGCGAGGTTCTCGCGCACCACCGGCAGCAGCCACTTCGGGATGCGGTCGCTCGACTCGGCGCAGAGCCGGGCGAGGGTGTCGCGGACCTCGGGGTTCTGGAAGCGCTCGATGAGGGTGGACTTGTAGTCCTCGAGGTCGATGCCGGGCACCGGGTGCAGGGTCGGCGTGCCCTCTTCGTCCATGTACCGGCGCAGGAAGGTCGCGATCGCCGGGTCCTGCGTGGCCTCGTGCGCGTAGCGGTACCCGGACAGGTACCCGAAGTAGCACAGGCCCTGGTGGCTCGCGTTCAACAGCCGCAACTTCATGAGCTCGTACGGCTCGACGTCGTCGACGATCTGGACGTCGGCCTGCTCGTACGGCGGGCGGCCCGCGGGGTGGTCGTCCTCGAGCACCCACTGGAAGAACGGTTCGGCGACGACGGGCCAGGCGTCCTCGATGCCGAGCTCGTCACGGACCCAGGCGCGGTCCTCGTCGGCGGTGACCGGGGTGATCCGGTCGACCATCGAGTTCGGGAACGAGACGTGCTCGTCCATCCAGTCGGCGAACGCCGGGTCCTGCAGCCGGGCGTAGGCGGTGAACATCTCGCGGGCGACGTGCCCGTTCCCCTGGATGTTGTCGCAGGACATCACGGTGAAGGGCTCCAGCCCACGGTTCCGCCGGCGCCGCAGGGCCTCGACGACGAGTCCGAACACGGTGTGCGGCGGGCCGTCGCCGCGCAGATCGGCCGCGACGCCCGGCTCGTCGGCGACGAACTCGCCGGTGACGTGGTCGAAGTTGTAGCCGCCCTCGGTGATGGTCAGGCTGACGATCCGGGTGTCCGGGTGCGCCATCTTCTCGACGACGGCGTCGGGGTCGTCGACGGCGAGCAGGTAGTCGACGATGCTGCCGATCACGCGGGACTCGCGGGTGCCGTCGGGGTGCTTGAGGACGAGCGTGTACAGCCCGCCCTGCTCGGCCATCGCCGTGGCCATCCGACGGTCCTGCTCGAGCACGCCGACGCCGCAGATGCCGTACTCGCGGGCCTCGCCCTGCTGGAGCAGCCGGTCGATCACCATCGCCTGGTGCGCCCGGTGGAAGCCGCCGACGCCGAAGTGCACGATGCCGGCGGTGATCCCGTCGCGGTCGTAGGTCGGGACGGCGACACCGCTCGCGGCGATCTCGTCGAGGTGCTGCGGGGACAGACGGACGGGCATCGGGTACTCCTTCGTACGGCGGACGTGCTCGCCCAGTCAACCACGTGCACATCTGTTCAGAACCACGGTTCCCGACGGGGTACGTACCTGAAGATGCTCTCCACGTCGTTGCACCGAGTGCATCGATGCACCTAGTGTCGTGGCCGTGACCCTGTCGATCGACCGCCGTGCTGCCCTCAAGGCGAAGCACCGTGCGGCGATCCTGCAGGCCGCCCGCGACCTCGTCGAGGAGCGCGGGGGCCGCGGGTTCAGCGTCGAGGACCTCGCCTCACGGGCCGACATCGCCCGACGGACCGTGTTCAACCACTTCGGGTCCCTCGACGAGGTCCTACTGGCCGTCTGCGAGCAGGAGCTCTCGGTCATCATCGACCGCTTCCTCGCCGACATGGCGAAGACCCCGGTCGGCGACGGCAGCCGCTCGTCGATGTTCGACGAGCTCGAGTCCGCCGCCCGCGGTGCCGACCTGGCGCCCGCGATCGCCGGGATGTACCGGATCCTCGGCGACCCCGGCAAGGACGACCCCAAGGCCGCGGTGCTCACCCAGACCGCCTTCGCACGGGTCACCGAACGGCTCCGCGACGAGGTCGCCCGACGCCACCCGGCCGCCGACGCCCTCGACGCCGCACTCCTCGTCGAGTCCCTGATGAGCGGGATCGTCGTGATCGCCGAGCACTGGCTCACGACGACCGGACCCCGCCTCGACCAGGACGCGCTCGACGACTGGGACGCCCTGCTCGCACGACTCGTGCACAGCGTCCGCAGCGGCTACATGGCCGACGACTGACACTTCCCTCCCAGGGGTCCACCGGCGCACCCCGCTCCACAGCAGCTGACAACGAAAGGATCGGGGCAACCGCATGGCCGGTCTCCTCTACCGTCTCGGACGGTTCTCCGCACGACGCCACTGGCTCGTGATCATCGCGTGGGTGGTGATCATGGGCATCGCGGGTGTCACGTACTCGCTCTTCGCCGGCACCATCTCGTCGTCGATCACGATCCCGAACACCAAGACGAGCCAGGTGCAGGACGAGCTCGCCGACAAGTTCCCGTCCGCGAACGGCGGCACCGGCACGATCGTCTTCGAGACGACGAACGGCAAGGCCTTCAGCGACGCCCAGAAGTCCGACGTCGCCGACTTCCTGCAGAAGGTCGAGAAGCTCGACGGCGTCAAGGGCGCCACGAGCGGGTTCGACACCCAGCAGCAGCTCGACGACCAGCGGCAGAAGATCGTCGACGGCCGCGAGCAGATCACCGACGGCCGTGCGCAGATCGAGAGCGGTCAGAAGGAGCTCGACGCGCAGAAGTCGCAATTGGCGTCCGGCAAGGAGCAGATCGCCAGCGCGCAGGCCCAGCTGGACGCGCAGAAGACCCAGGCCGAGGCAGCGGGAGGTGCCGCGGCGGCGGCCGCCCAGACCCAGCTCGCCCAGGCACAGGCACAGATCGACGCGCAGCAGCAGCAGATCACCTCGGGCGAGCAGCAGATCGAGGCCGCACAGCAGAAGATCGACGACAACACGAAGAAGCTCGACGACAGCGAAAAGGAGCTCGAGCAGGGCTCCAAGCTCCTCGACCTGTCGAAGGACATCCGCTTCGTGTCGTCGAACGGCAGCGCCGTCATCGGCACCGTGCAGTTCACGAAGTCGACCTACGAGGTCCCGGCCGACACGAAGACCCAGATCGCGGACGACGCCGAGGCGGCCGACATCAGCGGCGTCGACGTGTACGTCTCGAACGACATCGCCCAGGGCGTCCCGTCGATCCTCGGCCCCGGTGAGATCGGCGGCGTGATCATCGCCGCGATCGTGCTGTTCCTCATGCTCCGCACGATCATCGGCGCCGCCGTCCCGCTCGTCTCCGCCGTGCTCGGCGTCGGCGTCGCATCCCTCGCGGCCCTGTCGTTCTCGAGCCTCGTCGAGTTCATCTCGGTCACGCCGGTGCTGGGGGTGATGCTGGGCCTGGCGGTCGGCATCGACTACTCGCTCTTCATCCTCAACCGACACCGGACCCAGCTGAAGCAGGGCATGGGCGTGCACGAGTCCATCGGGCTCGCGAACGGCACCTCCGGCAACGCCGTGGTCTTCGCCGGCGCGACCGTCATCGTCGCGCTGCTCGCCCTGAACATCACGGGCATCCCGTTCCTCGGCCTGATGGGCACGGTCGGTGCCGTCGCCGTGTTCTTCGCGATCCTCATCGCGACGTCCTTCACCCCGGCGCTGCTGTCGCTCATCGGCATGCGGATCCTCCGGAAGAAGGAGCGCGCGAAGATCGGCAACACCGACTCGACGCGCGTCCCGAACAAGCCGATGTCGACCTGGCGCGCGGTCATCACGCTCGTCGCCGGCGTCGCGGTGCTCGGCACCATCGCCCTGCCCGCCACGCAGATGCGCCTCGGCCTGCCGACGGGTGCGTCCGAGTCCGTGGAGTCCAGCCAGTACAAGGCGTACAAGGCCCTCGACGACGAGTTCGGTGCCGGCCAGAACGGTCCGCTCCTCGTGGTCGCCACCCTGCCGGACTCGGTCAGCGAGGACGACGTCACCGCGACCGAGGTCACCATCGGTGAAGCGATCGCGAAGAACGACGACGTCAAGGCCGTCCTGCCGATCGGCGCCTCGAAGGACCGCGACATCATCGCGTTTCAGGTGAAGCCCGCCGGTGGCCCGGACAGCGTCTCGACCGAGACCCTCGTGAAGGACCTCCGCGAGCAGACCGTCTCCACCGACGACGGGAAGGTCACGCTCGGGGTCGCCGGCAACGCGTCCGCCAACATCGACGTGTCCGAGAAGCTCTCGAACGTGCTGCCGCTCTACCTCGTGGTGGTCGTCGGCCTGTCGCTGATCATCCTCATCATCGTGTTCCGGTCGTTCCTCGTGCCGATCACCGCGACGGCCGGCTTCATCCTGTCCGTCCTCGCGTCGTTCGGTGGCCTGACCGCGATCTACCAGTGGGGCTGGCTCGGCAGCGTCTTCGGGGTGCACGACCCCGCACCGATCCTGAGCTTCCTGCCCATCATCGAGATCGGCATCCTGTTCGGGCTCGCGATGGACTACCAGCTCTTCCTGGTGTCGGGCATGCGCGAGGCGTACGCCCACGGAGCCACGGCGAAGGTCGCGGTCCAGCGAGGCCTGCACGCCGGTCGCGCAGTGGTCACGGCGGCCGCGATCATCATGATCTCGGTGTTCGCGGGCTTCATCTTCTCGGATTCCTCCACCATCAAGCCGATCGGCTTCGGCCTGGCGTTCGGTGTGCTGGTCGACGCGTTCGTCGTCCGGATGCTGCTCATCCCGGCCGCGATGCACCTGCTCGGCGAGAGCGCGTGGTGGTTCCCGAAGTGGCTCGACCGGATCGTGCCGGACGTCGACGTCGAGGGCGCCAAGCTCGAGCGGTCGCACCCGGCCGGTGGGCACGAGAACACCCACACCGGGTCGCACGCGCTCCCCGTGGAGCCGGACGCGAACGCGCACGAGTCGGGGCACCCGCCGGCGCACCGCGCGTAGGCACGACGCGACCACCCAGGAGGCACGGGTCGACCCACACGGGTCGGCCCGCGCCTCCAGTGCGTACGTCTCGCACCGTGGATTCGACACTCCGCCGGTCGATCGACACGCGTGTTGTCGCATTGTGCCCGCGCATCCTCTGCGTGCGCATGTTCCGACACTCCGCCCGTCGATCGACTCGCGGGTTGTCGCAACCCCGCGCCCGCAACCACTCGACCGAGCACCGCGCGCGCAGACCCCGCCCGCTCGTTCGTACACGAACGGTAGGGTGGGCGGATGACCGAGACCGACGTCGACCCGCTCGCCCTCGACCGACAGCTCTGCTTCGCGCTCGCGGCGACGAGCCGCAGCGTCATCGGGCTCTACCGCGACCTGCTCGAACCCATGGGCCTGACGCACCCGCAGTACCTGGTCATGCTGGCCCTCTGGGAGCAGGACCCGCGCTCCGTCCGCGAGATCGCCCGCGAACTCCGGCTCGACTCGGCCACCCTCAGCCCGCTGCTCAAGCGCCTCGAGGCCTCCGGCTACGTCCGCCGCACCCGGAGCGCCACAGACGAACGCCAGCTCGAGGTCTCCCTCACCGTCGCCGGGCGCTCCCTGCGGGAACAGGCCCGGGCGGTCCCCCTCGCCGTCGCCGACCGCCTCGGCTGGCCGCTCGAACGCCTCGAAGCACTGAAGGACGAGCTCACCGAACTGCTCGAACGCGTCGACACCGTGTGATCGACCGTGTGCTGCGAAGCCGTTCGTGGCACAATGGTTCGTGTACGAACGAAAGGACGGACCGTGGGTCGCTTCGGACAGTGGTACGAACGGTGGAACAGCACGCTCATCGCCAAGATGGGCCCGTCGCAGATCGGCGCCGGCCACCCCGAGGGCATCGACGACCGCACGATCGACCGCGGCTGCCCGATCTGCGGCCAGCCCCTCTCCCAGCACCAGGTGATCCGCCCCGAGGGGCAGGTGCGCTCCTCGACGCTCGTGTGCCCCCGAGCCTGACGATCCGCCCCGAGCGGGAATTGCACCCGGCAACACGTCGTTCCACCCGGGCGTGAAGCTCTTCGAACCCGCCGACTTCGGCGCACTCCCCCTGTCGAACCGCATCGTGATGGCGCCCCTCACCCGCACGCGCGCCGGTGAGCACGGCATCCCGAACGATCTGCTCGTCGAGCACTACGCCCAGCGCGCCGGCCTCGGGCTCATCGTCACCGAGGGCACCTGGCCCGTGCAGGAAGGCCGCTCCTACCCCGGGCAGCCCGGCATCGAGACCGACGAGCAGATCGCCGGGTGGCGCCGCGTCGCCGACGCCGTGCACGCCGAGGGCGGTCGCATCGTGATGCAGCTCATGCACGGTGGCCGGGTGTCCCACACAGCCATCTCGGGCACGCCGCGCATCGTCGCCCCGTCCGCGATCGCTGCTCCCGGGCAGACACACCTCCCCGACGGCTCGAAGGCGGACATGCCCGTCCCCCACGCGCTGACCACCGACGAGGTGCACGAGGCCGTCCAGGGCTTCGTCCGCGCCGCCCGCAACGCGATCGCCGCCGGACTCGACGGCGTCGAGGTGCACGGCGCGAACGGCTACCTCGTGCACGAGTTCATGTCGGCAGCGTCGAACACGCGCACCGACGAGTACGGCGGGTCGCCCGAGAACCGCGCCCGCTTCGCGATCGAGGTCACCACGGCCGTCGCCGAGGCCATCGGCGCCGACCGCACCGGCATCCGCCTCTCCCCCGAGCACGGCATCCAGGGTGTCCTCGAGAGCGACCCGGCGGACGTCCACGCGGTCTACACCGCCGTCGCCGAGGGCCTCGCGCCGCTCGGACTCGCCTTCGTCGACATCCTGCACGCCGAGCCGACCGGCGACCTCGTGCAGCACATCCGCTGGACCGCGGGCGCCCCGTTCATCGCCAACTCCGGCTTCAGCGCGCTGACCACCCGTGACGAGGCCATCGCCCTCGTCACGCAGGGCCACGCGGACGCCGTGGGCGTCGGTCGCGCGGCGATCGCGAACCCGGACCTCGCGTACCGCTGGGAGCAGGACACCGAGCTGAACGAGCCGCGCCCGGAGCTGTTCTACGGCAACGGCGCCGAGGGCTACACCGACTACCCGACGCTGGCCGAGGTGCGCGCGCAGGTCGCGTAGTCGACGCGACCGGGTCACGGACGGGAGGCGCGGGGGCCCCCGGGCCCCCCCCCCCCCGCCCGCCGCCCCCCCCCGAGGGGGGGACACCCGGGCCCACACCCCCCCGGGGGGGCGGGGGGTGTGGGGGGGGGGGGTGGGGGCCACCCCCCCGCCGGGG
>NZ_JBIVBW010000001.1:90232-263481 GCF_044746255.1 Curtobacterium sp. NPDC086286 | reverse complement strand
GGCGGGGCGCGCGGGCCGCGCGGCCCGACGCCGAGTGGGGGGGGGGGGCGGCGGGGCCCCCCCCCCCCCCCCCGGCCCGGGCGGGGGGGGGGGGGCCCCGGGCCCCCCGCGCCTCCCGTCCGTCTGCCCACCCGGTAGGGTCGTGAGGTCACGAACCGGGGGGAACCGTGCAGGCACTGCGCACACCGATCGACACCACCGCCCTCACCGAGCCGGTCCGACGCCGCGACGCGCGACGGACCTGGAAGGCCCTCGTCGCCGAACACCCCGAGGCGCGCGACCTGGTCGGACTCGTCCGACGGATCGTCCTCGGCGCCGGAGCACTCTGCCTGCCGATCGGCCTGCTCGCGTTCACCCTCGTCATCACCGCCACCGTCGCCGAGGGCGGCGAGGACGTGGCGACCGCCGTCCTCGTGCAGAGCGTGATCGGCGCCTTCCTCGGCCTGGCCGGGGTCCTCTGCACCTGGGCGTGGATCCGGGTGCGGCGCCGACGCCCGCGGAAGCGGGTCCACCACCGCCTCGCCCGGTTCGCGGCGGCCAACGGCATGACCTACAGCCCGGG
Organism: Curtobacterium sp. NPDC086286; assembly: GCF_044746255.1. NCBI lineage: Bacteria > Bacillati > Actinomycetota > Actinomycetes > Micrococcales > Microbacteriaceae > Curtobacterium > Curtobacterium sp. NPDC086286. The sequence continues at coordinate 262,919 of NZ_JBIVBW010000001.1, read as the reverse complement.
GCCGACCGGGACACGTCGTGACGCCCCGCTCCGTCGACGCGGCGCGCTGAACTGCTACCGGGTGCTCCGGACCCCCGGGCCCCGAGGCCTGGAGTTCGCGAACCACGAGCTCGTCCGGTCGACCATGACGAACACCTCGCCGGCGTTCGGCGGGTACTGCGCGATGCGTCTGCCCGTGGCGTTGCCGAACATCCTGCTGCGGTCCGAGGAGGGCCCTCGACGCCCGCTGCACACCTCGTCGGTCGTTCGTGGCTCGCAGGTGCTGTCGTTGGAGGGCGACTTCGACCGGTACTTCCGTCTGTACTGCCCCGCCGGGTACGAACGCGACGCGCTGTACCTGTTCACGCCGGACGTGATGGCGCGGCTGGTCGACCACCTGCGGGGGCTCGACGTCGAGATCGTGGACGACTGGATGTACCTGATCAGCGCCCGCGACCTGATCACGGACCGGCCCGAGCGGTGGGAGGCCCTCGCGGCGGCGGTCGACGCCCTCGACGACCGGGTCGAGCGCTGGGCGCGGTGGCGGGACGAGCGCTCCGAGGTGGCTGTCTCCGCCGACGACGGCCCGGTCGTGCGGGTGCGGGAGGTCGCGAAGCCCGGGCGGCGGCTCCGGACGACCTGGGGTGCCGGGACGGTGCTCATCGTCGGGACGGTGACGCTCGGGTTCGTCGCGCTGATCGTGGCGATCAACCTGCCCTGATCGGGCTGCTCGGTGGCTGGCGTCCGGCGTCCGGCGTCCGCGGCGTTCCTGTGCGAACGCTCCGGTACGGTGGTCCCGTGAACAACGGGTGGCGCGACGGTCTCTTGGTCGTGTGGATCATCTCCCTGCTGGCGGCGATCGGGCTCTGGGTCTCGGCGATCGTCATCTTCGGCAAGGGACCGGACTCGGTCGAGCTCGTGCCGCTCGCGGCGTCGCTCGCCGGCGCTGCTGCCGTGGTGAGCTTCTGGTGGTTCGTGTCGCTGCTCCTGTGGCTCGCGGTGAGCGCGGTGGTGCGGGAGCACGAGAAGGACCGGCAGCAGGCGGCGCGCCTGCGCTGACGCGCCCGCCCCGGGCCAGGCCAGGGGCTCCGCCCCGGGCCAGGCCAGGCCAGGAACGACGAAGGCCCCGTCGCGGTGCGACGGGGCCTTCGATCGGTTCGGTGGTGCAGTGCGCTCGAAGGGACTCGAACCCCCAACCTTCTGATCCGTAGTCAGATGCTCTATCCATTGAGCTACGAGCGCGTGGCCTTGCGGCCGTGGAAGACTCTACAACAGCTGCGGCCCCGAACGCCAATCGAGGCCGCCCCGAGCCCGCCCTCGGCGTGTCGGCCCTCAGAGCGCGGCGAGCTCCTCGTCGAAGACCTCGGCGAGGAACACCTCGAGTGCCCGCCACGACCGACGGTCGGCGCGCTCCTGGTACTGCGCACCGTGGTCCGGTGCGTCCGTCCCGGGCACTGCGAAGGCGTGCATCGCGCCCGCGTAGGTCACGACCTGCCAGTCGACGGTCGGCACCGCCCGCATCTCGTCCTGCCACGCGTGGACCTTCTCGTCCGGCACGACCGGGTCCGCGGCGCCGGTCAGGACGAGGAGCTTCGCCCGGACGTCGGCCGCGTCGGAGGGGTCGTGCGTGAGCAGCCCGCCGTGGAACGAGACCGCGCCGACGAGGTCGGCCCCGGTGCGCGCGAGTTCGAGCGCAGCGGATCCGCCGAAGCAGTAGCCCATCACGACGACCCGGGAGGGGTCGACGTCGGGGTCCTCGAGCAGGCGGTCGAGGCCGGCGCGGACGCGGGCCCGCATGAGCGGGAGGTCTTGGTAGAACGACCCGGCGACCTGGGCGGCGGTGTCGTCGCCCGGCCGGACGCCCTCGCCGTAGACGTCGGCGCCGAAGGCCACGTACCCGAGGCGGGCGAGCATCGTGACGCGCGCCTCGACGTGCTCGTTGACGCCGTGCCAGTCGTGGACGACGAGCACGGCCGGGCGACGACCGGCGATCGCCGCGTCCTTCGCCAGCACGCCGAGCAGCGGGGTGCCCTCGTGGTCGTAGCGGACGGGATCGACGCGCACGTCGGCTCCGGCGGGTTCGGGAACGGTCTGCAGGACGTCGTCGATCGTGGTCACGCGTCGGAACCTACGCCGCGCGGTCCGTCAGCAGTCGATGTTGTCCCAGGAACCGGGTCCCGAGGAGCCTGCCGGGTACTCGTCGAGCGGGGCCTTCCCGCTGCGCCAGGCCTGCAGGAACGGCTCGACGACCTTCCAGCCCTGCACGGCGCTGTCCCCGCGGACGGACAGGGTGGCGTCGCCCTCGAGCACCCCGGCGAGCACCTCGCCGTAGGCACTGAGGCGTCCGGGGTTGAACGTCACGTCGAGGCTCGTGTGGTCGATCGTGTACGGGTCGCCGGCGCCGTTGACGTTGAGCTCGAGCTGCATCTCGTCGGGTGCGATCCAGATCCGGAGCCGATCGGGCAGTTCCGCACCGTGCAGGCCGACCGGCACGTGCGGAGAGTCCTTGAAGGTGATCACGATCTCGCGGCGCTGCTCGGCGAGGGCCTTGCCGGACCGCAGCGTGAAGGGCACCCCGGCCCAGCGCCAGTTCGCGATCTCGAGGGTGAGCTGCGCGAGCGTCTCGGTCTCGAGGGACGGGTCCACGCCCTCCTCGTCGGCGTACGACGGCAGCGACCGGTCGCCGATCGTGCCCGCGGTGTACCGGGCGCGCTTGCCCGCCGCGACGACGTCGCCGCCCCACGGTCGGACGGCACGGAGCACGAGCTCCTTCTGGGTGCGCAGGTCGTCCGCGTCGATCGACGCCGGCGCCTCCATCGCGACCACGGCCATCACCTGGAGCAGGTGGCTCTGGATCATGTCGACGAGCGCGCCCGCCTTGTCGTAGTAGCGCGCACGCCCCTCGAGTCCGAGCGTCTCGTCGTAGACGATGTCGACGCGGGCGACGTGCGCGGACGACAGCAGCGGCTCGATGATGCGGTTCGCGAAGCGGAGGCCGAGCAGGTTCAGCACGGTGGACCGGCCGAGGAAGTGGTCGACCCGGTGGATGCGCTCCTCGGGGAGGAACGAGTGCAGCACGTCGTTGAGGTGCTCGGCACTCTCGGCGTCGGTGCCGAACGGCTTCTCCAGCGCCAGGCGCGTCCCGGACGGCAGGTCCAGGTCCTTGAGCACCTCGCAGCTCTTCTCGGTGACGGCGGGCGGCAGGGCGAAGTAGATCGCGGGGTCGTACCGGCAGTCGCCGAGCAGGGTCCGGAGGTCGTCGGCGTCGGTGACGTCCGCCTTGCGGTAGGTCGAGGCGTCGATGACACCGAGGAGCCGCTCGCTGAGGCGCTCACCGCCGTCGGCAGCCCCCTCGTCCTCCTCGTTCTTCGACGCCTGCGCGTTCTCGAAGGACTCGCGGACCTGCGCCTTCCAGTCGGCGTCCGAGATGTCCTCCACGCCGGCTCCGACGAGCTGGACGTCCCAGTCGTCCTTCACCTCGAGGAGGGTGGCCAGCCCTGGCAGCAGGAGCCGCTTGGACAGGTCGCCGCTGGCACCGAGGATGAGCAGGGAGGTCTGGAGGCTCGACATGCCCCAGAACGTACTCATGCGTTCCGGCGTGTGGCCGGGAGACGTCGGTACGGTGGGGTCCAGTCCGGCGCGAGGGAGCACCATGAGCAGTGGGTACGGAGGGCGACGCCTGCGCGTCGCCGTGGTCGGGACCGGCATGATCGCCGGCGTGCACGCGCGGGCCGCCCGCGCGGCCGGCGCCGAGGTCCTCGGGGTGCTCGGCCGGAGTCCGTCCCGTTCCGAGCAGGTCGCCGCCCAGCTCGACCTCCCCCGCGGGTACGCCTCGCTCGACGAGGTGATCGCGGACGCTCCCGACGTCGTGCACGTCTGCACGCCGAACGACCAGCACCACCCGCAGGCCCTCGCGGTCATCCGTGCCGGGATCAACGTCGTGTGCGAGAAGCCACTCGCCATCGACGCCACCGAGGCCGACGAGCTGGTCGCGGCCGCACGGCTGGCCGGCGTCGTGGCCACCGTGCCGTTCGTGTACCGGTACCACCCGATCATCCGGGAGATCCGCGGACGCATCGCCGACGGCGACCTGGGGCGCGTGCTCGCCGTCCACGGCCACTACCTGCAGGACTGGATGCTCGACGAGGACGCCTCGTCGTGGCGGGTCGACGCGGGCTCTGGGGGCCTCTCGCGGGCGTTCGCCGACATCGGCTCGCACTGGTGCGACCTGGTCGAGTTCGTCACGGGCGAGCGCTTCGCCTCGGTCTCGGCCGCGACCGACATCGTCTACCCGACGCGTCCGGCGGCGTCCGGCCCGTCGTTCTCCGGCTCCCCCGACCCGGACCCGGTGGCCGACGCCTCGCAGCGCGCCGAGGTCACCACCGAGGACACCGCGGTCGCGACCTTCCGGACCGGCACCGGTCGCATCGGCAACGTGGTCATCTCGCAGGTGGCCTCCGGGCGGAAGAACCGGCTGTGGTTCGAGGTCGACGGCACCCGCGGATCTGCCGCCTTCGACCAGGAGCAGCCCGAGTCGGCGTGGTTCGGGAACGAACGCGGCGCGCAGATCGTCGTCCGCGACCCGTCGCTCGGCGTGCCGGACCAGCGGCGCCTGGCCGTGGTGCCGTCGGGGCACCCGCAGGGCTACCTCGACGCGTTCGCCGCGTTCGTCGCCGACACCTACGAAGCGGTCCGGAGCGGCCCCGACCCGGACGGGTGGCCCGAGGGTCTGCCGACGTTCGCGGACGGGGCCCGGTCGGCCCACATCATCGACGCCGTGGTCGGGAGCGCAGCCGACGGCACGTGGGGGGAGATCCGGTGAAGCTCGGGATGCTGACGGCCTGCCTGCCCGGGTGGTCGCTCGACCGCATCGCCGCGTTCGCCCAGCAGCAGGGGTACGAGCGCCTCGAGGTCGGCGTCTGGCCCGGCACCGGCGGGCGTGACTTCGAGGCGGCGCACCTGCCCGTGGCCACCTTCACGGACGACGACGCCCAGGCCACGCGGGAGCTGCTGGACCGCACCGGGCTCGAGATCTCGGCCTTCGCCTACTACGAGAACAACCTGCACCAGGACCTCGACCGCCGGGCCGAGATCAAGGAGCACCTGTTCCACGCGATCGACGCCGCCCAGGTGCTCGGGGTGCCGTACGTCGGCACGTTCATCGGCCGCGACAACAGCAAGTCGGTGCGCGAGAACATGCGCCTGGGTGACCAGGTGCTGCCGGAGCTCGTCGACCACGCCGGCGAACGCGGTGTGCGGTTGATCATCGAGAACTGCGTGATGGAGGGCTGGCACCCGGACGGGTACCCGGGCAACCTCGCGTACTCCCCCGAGCTCTGGGACTGGGTCACCGGGCTCGGCTTCGGCTTGAACTGGGACCCCTCGCACCTGACCTGGATCGGCATCGACCCGGTCGAGACGATCCTGCCGTTCGCCGAGCACATCGTGCACGCGCAGGCGAAGGACGTCGAGCTCTTCCCGCGCAAGCGCGACGAGTACGGGTTCTTCGGCAAGGTCGACAAGGGCGACGACCCGTGGGACATGGGCTGGTGGCGCTTCCGGGTCCCCGGTCGCGGGGTCGTGGACTGGCCGCACGTGGTCGACCGGCTGTACGAGGCCGGCTTCGACGGCACCCTGAGCGTCGAGCACGAGGACCCGCTGTGGGGCGGGACCGACGACAAGGTCCTCGAAGGGCTCCGGATCGCCCACCGCACGCTGCGGCCCCTCATCGCCGTCGACTGAGCCCGGGGTGGCCCGGGGCGGCGCGGGGCGTGCGTGCCCGTGTTGCGTGTGTGAACAACACGTGACGTGTTGCGGCACACCCTGGCGCGTCGGCTGTACGACTTCATAGGTTCTTGGGCGATGAACGCTCACACCTCCCCGCGCCGACGAGGGCGCCTCGTCGGCGGCGCAGCACTCGCCACCGCCGGCGTGCTCGTCGCCCTGTCCGTCCCGTCCGCTGCGATCGCCGCCGACGGGGACACCACGATCGACCTCTACGACGTCAACGACTTCCACGGCCGCATCGCACAGTCGATCTCGCAGACCGACGGCAAGCCGACCCCGCGCGACGGCGACGCCGCCGGTGCCGCGACCCTGGCGGGTGCGCTCGAGCAGCTCCGCGGGCCGGACCCGACGACGTCCGCGTTCGTCAGCTCCGGCGACAACATCGGCGGATCGACGTTCGAGTCCTTCATCCAGGACGACCAGCCGACGATCGACGTCCTGAACCAGATGGACCTCTCCGTCAGCGCCATCGGGAACCACGAGCTCGACAAGGGCCAGGACGACCTGCGCGACCGCGTCATCGGACCCCAGGGCGACCGGAACGCGCAGTGGGACTACGTCTCGGCGAACATCCTCGACACCGCGACGGGTGAGCCCGCGTTCGACCCGTACGCGATCGAGGAGATCAGCGGCAAGCGCGTCGGGTTCATCGGCGCCACGGTCGACCTCGTCGGACAGGGCCTCGTGAGCCCGGCCGGCATCGAGGGCCTCGAGATGGGCGACATCACGACCGAGGTGAACAAGGTCGCAGCGGACCTCACCGACGGCGTCGAGGGCAACGGCGAGGCCGACGTCCTCGTCCTGCTCGTGCACGACGGTGCCGAGTCCGCTGCTGCGACGGACCTCGACGGCGACTCCGACTTCGCCCGTGCCGTCCGCGACGTGGACCCCCGTGTCTCGGCGATCCTCTCCGCGCACACCCACCAGACGTACGTGCACCAGGCGAAGATCGGCGACGGTCCGGCCACCCGCCCGGTGATCCAGACCGGCTCGTACGGCTTCAACCTCGGACACGTGCAGCTCACCGTCGCGGCGGACGGCACCGTCACGTCGACCGTCGCGGAGAACATCCGGCTCGTCGACGGGACCTTCACGCCCGACGCCGACGTGCAGGCCACCGTCGACGACGCGGTTGCCGAGGCCGAGGTCCTCGGTGCGGTCGAGCTCGGCACGGTCGACCGCGACCTGGGCCGTGCGAAGCAGCGCAACGGTTCCGAGAACCGCGGCGGCGAGTCCACGCTGGGGAACTTCGTCGCCGAGGTGCAGCGCGCCGCGACGACCCGCCAGGGCTCGCAGATCGCGTTCATGAACCCCGGCGGGCTCCGGGCCGACATCGCGTCGGGCACGGTCACCTACAAGGAGGCCGCGGTCGTCCAGCCCTTCGCCAACACGCTCGTCGTCCTCGACCTGACCGGCGCGCAGATCCGGCAGGCGCTCGAACAGCAGTGGCAGCCCTCCGGGTCGAGCCGGCCGTTCCTCAAGCTCGGCGCCTCGGACGGCTTCGGGTACACCTACGACCCGGGTGCTCCGGCCGGCTCGCGCATCACCACGATGACCCTCGACGGAACGGCGATCGACGCGGACACGACCTACAAGGTCACCGTCAACTCGTTCCTCGCGGGCGGCGGCGACAACTTCGCCGCGTTCAAGCAGGCGGCGGCGAAGCAGGACAGCGGCAAGGTCGACCTCGAGGCGCAGGTCGAGTACTTCCGCGCGGACCCCACGGTGACGGTCGCCCACGACCAGCGCTCCACCGGCATCCGCACGACGGCGACCCCGGACGGCGGCTTCCAGCCCGGTGACCGGGTCACCATCGAGCTCTCCTCGCTGACGTTCAGCAACGAACCCGACCAGGGCGGCACGGTCACCGTCAGCGCCGGTGGGAAGGAACTCGACCGCGCGACGATCGACACGACGATCGTCGACACGACGGACGAGCAGGGACAGGCGACGCTGTCGTTCCTCGTCCCCGGCGCGACCACGGACCCCGCGACCGCACTCGGCCGGGCAGCCGGCACGACGACCCTCGCGGCAGCCGTGGCCCCGGCCGCCACGACCGACGAGCCCCTCGTCGTCACGCTGCCGAACGGGCAGACGATCACGCTCGCGGTGACGATCCCCGTCGCCGCGGCCGTGGACCCGACCGACCCCGCTGACCCCACGGACCCGGCCGACCCCGGCACGCCGGGCACCCCCGGCGGCGGTGACGACGGTGCGGTCGGTGTCGACACCGACGGTGACGGCGTCGTCGACGGCACGGTCCCGGCGAACGCCGGCGGAGCGCTCGCGTACACCGGTGCCGACATCGCGGGCCCGGCCGTCGCAGCCGGCCTCCTGCTCCTCGCGGGCCTCGTGGCGCTGGTGCTCACGCGTCGGAAGCGCGCCGAGCGCGAGGCGACGGACCTGACGGACTGACGCCGCGCCTCCAGGCAGGAGAACGGGCCGCCCCACCCAGGTGGGACGGCCCGTTCTCGTGGGTCCAGGAGGCGCGGTGCCGGTCCGCAGCGTCGGCGCCCGTCCGCGGGTGGCCCGCGACGCTTGTCCCATCACGGTACTTCCCTGCTGTACCGGCGATCGGCGGGGTACGCTCAGCCCTGTCGCATCGCGACGCGTCGCGCTGGGTCGCCTCTCATCCCGGACGGTGGTTCCGCCCGGGGGACTCCGCGACGCGGGTGCTCTCCGTCTCCAGGGAAACGACGGAGGGCACCCATCTCACTTCCTCAGCGGAAGAGCTGCTCGCCGATGTACGAGCCCTTGCGCGGCGCCGGCGGGACGGCGAACACGCCGCTCCCGATGTGCGAGACGTACTCGTTGAGCCGGTCGGAGGCACCGAGCTTCCGCTGCAGCGTCGTGAAGTGCTCCGGGTCGTTCATGTACGCCGCGAAGAGCAGCCCCGCGTCGAGCTGACCGTACTGGTTGAGCCCGTCGGTGTAGTTGTACGGCCGCCGCAGGATCTTCACGCCGCCGTTCGCCTCGTGGGCCGCGAGCGCGATGTGCGACGTCGGGTCGATCTTCGTCGTGCCGTCGGACGCCGTCGCGTGGAAGTCGGGCGTGGTGTGCTCCGAGCCGCCGGAGAGCGGTGCGCCCTCGATCTTCGTGCGACCGAACACCCGCTGCTGGTCGCTGACGACGTCCGCGTCCCAGATCTCGATGTTCATCCGGATCTTCCGCACCACCTGGTACGTGCCGCCGCGCATCCAGCCGGCCCCGGACCCCGGTTCGTCGACCCAGACGAAGCGGTCGTAGTCCTCGTCGGTGGTGATGTTCCGGGTGCCGTCCTTGAACCCCATGAGGTTGCGGGGCGTGGACTGGTCGGGCCCGGCCGAGGCGCGACCGAAGCCGAGCACAGTCCACCGCACGGTCGCGGTGCCGCGGGCCATCCGGGCGAGGTCGCGGACCGCGTGGTACGCCACCTGCGGGTCGTCCGCACACGCTTGCAGGGACAGGTCTCCCCCGGTGAGGGCACGGTCGAGGTTGTCGCTCGGCAGCGTCGGGATCGCGGCGAGGTGCGCCGGCTTCTTCGACGCGAGACCGAAGCGCTCGTCGAAGAGCCCCGGGCCGAGGCCGACGGTGACCGTCAGGGACGCAGGACCGAGGTCGAGCGCCTCCCCCGTGTCCGCACCGACGCCGTCGCCGTGGGCGGGTTCGACGCTGCCGACGGTCTTCCCGGCCTGCAGCTGCGCGATCGACGCCGACCAGCGGGCGAGGAGCACCTGCAGGTCGGTCCGGACCGTCGAGGACATGTCGAACGTCATGAACACGCAGTAGCGCTGCGGAGCGGTCTGCACCCCGCCCTGCGGCTGCCGCGCGGCGGTCGCGTAGAACGGGTGGCTCCGCGAGAGGTCGATCGACTCGTCGCCGTTCGTCGCCGCGGTGAACGGGTTCACCCCGGTCGCGGCCGTGGCACCGGCGACCCCGGCGGCGGCGCCGAGGCCGGCTCCGGCCGCAGCGACACCGGCGGTCACGCCGGCGCCGAGGAGCCCGCGGCGGGAGAGGGGCGCGGGGCCCGTCCCGTCGCGGGCCGGCTCGTCGTGCGGGGTCGTCACGCGGTGGCGACCTTCTCGGCGAGGCGGGACAGCGGGTCCTGCAGCGCCTGGACCTGCTGCGAGATCGTGTTCGCGTCCGAGGCCTTGGTCGCGGCGTCCCACGTGTCGAAGCCGCCGAGGTCGTCGGCGTTGCGGTAGCCGTCCATGAGCGTGTTCGTGCGGTCGAACTGCGTCGCGATCTGCTTCGTCAGCGTCGGGTCGAGCTTCGTCAGGCCCGGCTTGAGGTACGCGAAGGCCTGGCGGGCGCCCTCCACGTTCGCGGCGAGGTCGACGAGGTCGATGTGGCTGTACGCCTCCTCCTCGCCGGTGATCTTGTTCGACTGGACCTCCTCGAGCAGGCCGGCGGCACCGTTGGCGAGGTCCTCGGGCTTGTAGTCGAGGGTCGGCACGAGCTTCGCGAGCAGCTGCACGTTCTCGGTCAGGTCCGCGGCGGTCTGCTTGGTCGACGCGGTGATCGCCCCGGCCTCGAACAGGTCCTTCTCGACCGCGTGGAACCCGCTCCAGCCGACGGCCGGGTCGAGGTTCGAGGCGCGCATGTCGATGAGGTAGTCGAGGTTGCCGGCGTTGTCGGTGGCCTTGAAGCCCTTCTTCACGAAGCCGTCGACGTCGCTCTCGACGTGCTCGTAGAACGGGCGGGCGTTCGCGTAGTCGGTCTTCGCGGCGGCGAGGTCACCCGCGTCGACGTCCTTCTGCAGCTGCTCGACCGCGGCGACCATGTCGGTGACCTGGCCGTCGACGTACTCGGCGTAGCCCTTCGTGCCCTCGTCGAGGAGGGTCGCGGCGCTGCTGTTCGCCGTCGAGGTCACCTTGCCGGTGACGGTGAAGTCGGTGAGTTCCTGGTCGGCCCCGGGGCAGTACACCTGGTACTTGCCGCCGGTGAGCGTGGCGGTGAACGTGACGGCGGCGAGCCCGGGCGCGAGGTTCTCCTTCTCGCCGAGGATGCGCTGGTCCTGCAGCAGCTCGACCTCGGTGATCGCGGTCGACGACTCGTTCTTGACGGTGAACGTGACCGGGCCGGCGGGGACCTTCGTGGTCGACACGGCGCACTTGTCGGAGCCGTCGTTCGTCAGCGTGACCGAGACGCGGGAGACCTTGCCGGAGCTGCTCGCGGTGTCACCCGCCGACGTGGACGAGTTCGCGCACCCGGTCAGGGCGAGGGCGGTGACGACGCCGAGGGCGCCGAGGGTGGTCAGGGGGCGGGCAGTCCTACCGAACGGCATACTCAGGGCTCCTCGTGGGGTCGTCCGCGGGTGGGCCGCGTGACGGGTCGGTTTCGGGGGTGGTGGTCGTGGGCTCCGGCCGCCGACGGCGGTCGCGGAGGGCGAGCAACGCCTGGGCAGCGGCGGCGACGCCCAGGGCGATCGGCAGCCAGGCCTTCCAGAGCAGCAGCTCGGCGGAGCGGGTGTCCGCGGCCGCCACCGCGGTGGCGGCCTGCTGGACGCGGGCGTCCGGCACGGACCAGACGGTGCGGTCCAGGGTCGTGGTCCGAGCGGACGGGAGGCCCCCACCGCTCAGCGTGAGCACGGTGCGTTCCGCGCGGCTCGCGTCCAGGACCCCACCCCGGACGGTCCAGAGGCTCACGGTGTCGCGGACGGCCCAGCGCGCCGAGAACGGCCCGGGGTTCGTGCTCGGTGAGATGCCGACGGGGACGCGGCCGAACAGGTCGACGAGGTCGTCGAGCGTCAGGCTCGACGGCCGCTGCGCGGCCGACCCGTCCTCGGTCCGCCGCCAGCGGTCGGCGGTCACGCCCGCGCGGGTGACGCTCCGGTGGGTCGACGCCGGGAAGGCGACCCGCGCCTCCTGGCCCGTGCCGCTCGTGCGCATGCTCGCGGCCGTCCCGTCGACGGACGCGGTGACGGAACCGCCGCCGGTCACGGCGGTCGTGGACGGGAGGTCGACGCCGCCGGTCGGGACCGCGATCGCCAGGGTCGCAGCGGCGACGGCGAGGACACCGGCGATGCCGAGTCGCAGGGCGGGGACCCGTTCGCGCGACGGACGCCAGGCACGCGGCCAGAGGGAGATCGCGAGGACGGGGACGACGTAGAGCACCCAGCCGAGCACCTCGATGACCCGGGGGTCCGGCGGGATGCCGAGGACGCCGGTGACGAGGGCGCCCTGCACGGACCCGTTCGGCGCGAGCCAGCTGAGGTCGACCGTGCGCTGCTGCCCGATCACGATCCACCCGGCCTCGTGCGCGCGGCGGAGCACGGTCAGCACGAGGCCGCCGGCGACGAACACGAGGAAGATCCCCGTGCCGGTGAAGAACTTCGACAGGTTCAGCCGGACGCCGCCGGTGTAGATGCCGTACCCGACGACCACGGCGCCCGCGATGCCGATGACCGCACCGAGCGCCGCGAGCCCGGTGTCCGACGACGCCTGGAACGTGGCGAGCAGGAAGACCGCGGTCTCGAAGCCCTCCTTGAGGACGGCGAGGAAGGCCATGCCGGCGAGGGCCCAGGCGGTGCCACGGCCGAGGGCCTCGGTCGCGCTCGCCTCGAGCTCGGTCGTGAGCGTCCGCGCGTGGGTGCGCATCCAGACGATCATGCCCGTCACGAAGACGACGGCGACGATGCCGATGATCGCCTCCATGCCCTCCTGCTGGGCCTGCGGGAGCGCCTGCTCGACGACCTGCAGGCCGAAGCCCACGGCGATGCTGAGCACCACGGCGACCCCGACGCCGAACCACATGGGGGCGAGGGGGACGCGGTTGCGACGGAGGAACGCGGCGATGATGCCGACGATGAGCGTCGCTTCGAGGCCTTCACGGAGGCCGATGACGAGGGTGGCGAGCATGGCAAAGGTGAGGCTAACCTAACCAGCGCGCGACCCGCCACCTCCCGCCGGTGATGTTTGATGGTTCTCATGAACCTGCTGTCCGTCGATGGCCTGGCGTCGGTCACGAACGTGCTCGACCTGGCCGGGGTGTTCGCGTCGGCGCTCCTCGGCGGATCGCTCGCGCGGACGATGGACTTCGACCTCTTCGGGTTCCTCGTCGTCGGGTTCGTGTCCGGCCTCGGCGGCGGCATGCTCCGCGACACCCTGTTGCAGAACGGGCCGCCCGTCGCGCTCGTCGACCCGCTGTACGTGCCGGTCGCGATCGCCGGTGCGCTCATCGCCTTCTTCGTGTCGTTCTCCGAGCTGACCTGGGACCGGTTGTTCACCGTGCTCGACGCCGCGGTCATCGGCTTCTGGTCGGTGGTCGGGGTGCAGCGGACGTTCGACGCCGGTCTCGACTGGCCGGCCGCGATCATCATGGGCACGATCACGGCGGTCGGCGGTGGTGCGATGCGGGACCTGCTGCTCCGCCGGGTCCCCGCGGTGTTCGGCGGCAACGCGCTCTACGCCACGGTCGCCGTCGCCGCGTCCGCCGTGATGGTCGTCGCGTCGCACCTCGGGTCACCCTCGATCGGCATCGTCGCCGCGATCGTGCTCTCCCTCGGGCTACGGTGGGGCGCGGTCCGGCGCGGCTGGGGGCTGCCGAACGGTCGTGAGTGGCAGCCGAAGTCTACGCTCGGATCCCTGCTCCAGCGCGGCCGGAAGCTCCGACCGGACGCGATCCGGTTGCTGCGACGGCCGGGGCGACGGTCCGGCGCGGGAAGCGTGCACCACGAGAACGAGTCGGGGCCCGCGGACGCGTCGGACGGCTGAATCCGCGAAGGGGCTGTCATCTGTCGGTGCTCGGTCGTACAATCAGTACCGCCGGGTATCGACCCGGCATCCATGGTCCGCTGGTGCACCGACGCGACCCGAACGCGCCGGTTCCGTACGGACCTGTGGTTGGGGGCTTCGCTGATGCCGCGCGGGATCAGACGCGCGGCGCGGCAGGTCTCCCGACGCACCCTGCCTCCAGCACAATGGTCGTGACCCACCACCACGCCAGCCCGACGAAGCCGGACCCGACGGATCACGGCGGGCCCGTCGAATCAGGAACAATGAGCGACGACGCCTCCGACCCCAGCCCCTCCGTCACCGGCTCGCCCACGCCCCGGACCCCGCGGGCCGAGGTGCGGGAACGACTCCTCACCGCCGGGGCCCAGGTCTTCGCCGAGCAGGGCGTGCACGAAGCTCGGCTCGACGAGGTCGCCGCCCGCGCCGGGTTCAGCAAGGGCGCCGTCTACTCGAACTTCTCGTCGAAAGAAGACCTCGTCGCGCAGGTCATGCAGCGCGCGACGAACCTGGTGCTCGGGTCGCTGCGGGAACTCGTCCGCGCCGACATCGCCGCGGTGGACATCGGCGACGTCGTCCGGGCAGCGTTCGGGCGGCACGACCAGAGCGGCCAGTTCGCCCTGCTGTCGGAGTTCCGGGGGTACGCCACGCGCCACCCCGAGTTCCTGCCCGAGTTCGTGCGGCAGCGGCGGGAGCTGCAGGACGGCGTGTTCGAGCTCGTGGAGCTGTGGTTCGGGGCGCACCCGGAGATCGATGCGGGGATGTCGCTCGAGGACTTCTCCCGGGTGCTCATCGGGGCGAACGTGGGGATCGTGTTCGATGCGGCGGCGCTGCCCGGGGTGAACCCGGGCGAGGTCGTCGCGGCCCTCGTCGAGGCGGTCATCCGCCGGCGCTGACGCCGCGCCGTGCCGCGGCGCGGCGGGTGACGCAGTGTGCGAGGTTCCGCGCGCGGTGGGACCCTGCGGGCCCCGCACCACGCGCGGAACCTCGCACGCTACGAGCGCGCGGCGCGCGGCGCGCGGCACGCTACGCGCGCCGCTACGCCGCGCTGCGGCGTGCGCGCCGCCCCTCGTGCGACCACGCGGACGAGGGCAGCAGGCTCGGCGGCAGCAGGCGCGACCGGAGCACCCGCGCACCGGAGGCCGAGGCGTCCAGGGCGACCCGCGCCTCCTGGACCGCCACGAGCAACGACGCAGCGTCCACCGAGGCCGCACCGCCCGCGGCGAACCGCTCCCGGTCGACCGCGTCGACGATCGTCTCGAGGTGCGGCAGCACCGTCGCCGGCACCGACGGCCGGAGCCGCCCGAGCACCGCACGTGCCGTCCGCGCTGCGGCGGCGGCGTCACCCGGCGGCGCGAGGCCCGGCGCGTAGCCGTGGTCGGCGACGTCGTCGAGCGCCTCACGCCAGGCGTTCACCGCCGGTGACCTGCCCGATCGCACCGCGCCGAGTCGTGTCCGACGGCGGAGTGCCCGGACGAGCGCCGGGGACACCAGGAGCGCCACGGCGATCACCAGTCCCACCGCGAGCCCGAGCGGTCCGTTGCCCCCACCACCGGTCGACCCGGCGGCACCCGGTACGGCGGACGCGCTCGGCGTCGGCGTCTCGGACGTGGCGGGAGCGGATTCGCCCGGGGCGGGCAGCGGTGTCTCCGGCGCGGCGGCCGAGGGGGTGGAGGTGGCCTCGGTCGAGGGCGTCGCGGCGGCGTCGGAGTCGGGCGTCGGCTCGAACGCGACCCAGCCGGCGCCCTTGATGTAGAGCTCCGGCCACGAGTGCAGCTGCCGGTTCGACACCGTGTACTCGCCGTCGGCCTGCGTGGAGCCCGCCCGGTAGCCGACCGCGATGCGCGACGGGATGCCGAGCGTGCGGGCCATCACCGCCATCGCCGAGGAGAAGTGGACGCAGTAGCCCTCGCGGACCTGCAGGAACTTCGCGACGACGTCCATGCTGTCGCCGTCGTAGCCCTGTTCGACCGGCGCGGTCTCGGAGTAGGTGAACAGGTCGCTGCGGAACCACTGCTCGAGCGCGCGGCCCTTCTCGTAGTCGGTGGCCGCGCTGCCCGCGACGCGCTGCGCCGTCCGCGCGATGCTGACCGGCAGCTTGTCGGGGAGCTCGCGGTCCGTGCGGAGCTGGTTCGCCGAGGGGGTCGCGAACCCCCGGCCGTCGGCTCGCCCGAGCAGGCCGGAGCTCGCGATCGCGTCGAGGTACTCGCCGGACCACGTCGAGGCGCCGTACACCTCGTAGGTGGCACCGCGCGGGGTGGCCGGGCCGGTGGAACGCACCGTGCTCGACTCCCCCATCCAGCGCCACTGCGACAGGTCGAGGTTCGTCGAGCGCGACTCGATCGAGACCGCGCCGGCGGGGACGGGCAGGTAGTTGCTCGACAGCCCCGTGACCCGGATCGTGACGTCGCCGCGGCTGGAGAGCCGCGGGTTGATGCCGACCGCCCACTGCTGCTGGTCGGCGGTCTCGGACTTCGCGGCGTCGGTGGTGGTCGGCACCCAGTCGCCGGTGCCGAATTCGTCGAGGTTCGCGAGCTTCAGGTACTCCGGCCGACCGTCGGACGAGCGGTAGCGGAACACCTCGAGCTCGTTCGGCTGCCGGAGGTCCTGCCCGAGGTTGAGCAGCGTGCCGGGGCGCCCGGGCTGCACGGGCGACTGGATCGCCCCGGTGACGCCGGACAACCAGCTGGCGTTGAGCGGCACGATCGCGGGCAGTCCCACCGCGACGACGAGTCCGATCGCCCCGACGACGGCGGCGGGGAACGCCCGTTGGACCGGCCGCACCGAGAGCCAGAGCAGGACGAGGAAGGCGATGCCGGTGGCGATCACGAGCCCGGGTGCGGCGGGGGCTCCGGTGACGACGCCCGGCACGATGAGGATCACGAGCGCGGGGACGGCGGCGAGTGCGGCGGTCGGGGCGACGGCCGCGAGGAACAGCGAGACGCCGGCGACCCAGCCGATCGCGACCGTGACGATGAGCCGGATCGCGTCGGACTGCGGCAGCGGTGCGGGGTTCAGCCGGATCGCCGCGAGCGTCTCGCCGAGCGCGCCGTTCCGGTCGAGCCACCCGAGTGGCTGGACGTCGTTCACGACCGCAGCGGCGCACGAGCAGACCACGAGCGCCGCGACGAGTGCCACGAACCGCACCCCGGGCGCCCGACGACGGACGGCGAGCATCGTGCCGACGAGGACGGCGGCGACGAGGACGCCGGACACCCACCACGCGACGCCCTGCACGAGGGGACGCATGGCGAGGGCGGCGATGAGGACGGGCACCGGTGCGAGTGCGACGACCCAGGGGCTCGGCGAGTCCGGTCGGTCGACCCGTCGGTCGGGTTCGCGCCGCGCCTCGCCCCGGGGCGGGGCCGGACGGGTGGCGACGCCGCTCACCGGATGCTCCCGGGCGCGTGGGCACCGGCGACCGGGACCACCAGGGTCCGCCACCCGCCGCGGTCGAGGATGCCGCGCACCACCGGGTCCGGCGGGACGATGGTCGCCAGGATCCCCCGGCTCGACCCGGTCGTCGCGGAGACGAGTTCGGCGGCCTGCTCGGCGGTGCAGTTGCCGGTGACGACGGCGGTCATGCCGTGCACGTCGCGGCCGCGGACGTCCGGGAGGACCTCGGTGACCTCGCGGGCGTCGGAGCGGACCCGGACGTCGGCCAGCCCCACGAGCACGTCGGTCAGTCCGCCGGCGTCCCCCGCGTGCCGGGTGCTGCCGGACGGTCCGTCGCTGACGAGCACGACGCGCGAGGTCCGTGCGGCCAGTGCCCGTGCGACGCTCGCCGCGACGACGACCGCGTGCTCGAACGCGGCGTCGCCGCCGAGGTCCGAGAGCTCGGCCAGGTCGTCGCGGCCGAGGCGCTGGTAGGACTCGCGTCGGACGTCGAGCGCGATGACGGCCTCCGGCGGCTGCGCCTGTGTGGTCTGGCGGACGTGGAGTTCCCCGCGGCGGGCGCTCTGGGCCCAGTGCACACGGCGGATCGGGTCACCCGGGCGGTAGGGACGCAGTTCGCTGTCGTCGGCCGACCCGCCCTGCCCCACCCGGCCTTCGTCGGCGGAGACGGCTCCGGCGAGCGCACCCGCGTCGAGCGACGCGAGCGGGGTCGATGCCGGGACGACCACGACCTCTTCCGCGGCGACCACCGGTCGGTCGATGCGGAGCAGGCCGAACGGGTCCTCGACGCGGATCGTCACGGGGCCGACCACGCTGCGCCCGCGGTGCATCGCCAGGGCCTCGACGTCGAGCACCGCCGGCGGGAGGTTCGGCCCGACCGCGGCGTACGTCTCGGCGGTGGACATGCTGACGAGGGCGTCGTCGAGCTGTTCGCGCACGAGGAGCATCGATCGCGGGCCGATCGGCAGGCTCGTCCCGCCGAGGGTGATCCGTTCGCGGTACACCTCGCCGACCTGGACGATCGCGCGCGCCGTGCTCCGGCTGCCGCGCAGCGGTGCGGCGACGACGAACGCCATGACGATGCCGAGCACCACGAGCACGAGGAGCAGCAGCCCCGCGGACACCGCGACGCTCGTCGTCCCCACGAGCCCGCCGCCGATCAGCCCGATGCCGACCGCGATCACGGTCCAGCCGCGCACGGTCGGTCGGGGGAACGGCGTACGGCGCAGCAGCGCGAGGCCCCGCCGCCCGTACCGGAGCGCCCCGGAGCGCAGGGCGCCGGCACGCAGCGCGAGCGACGTCGGCGCCGGGGACCCGGACATCAGGAGCGGACGGGGGTCGCCGTGAACGGCACGGCCGTGTCGGACACGATGCGCACGACGATGTCGCGGACGGTGTCGTCGCCCGTCCCACCGAGGCCGCGGGCGACCGGCACGAGCCGGTGCGCGAGGATGACCGGCGCCAGCGTGGCGACGTCGTCCGGCGTGACGAAGGGACGGCCGAGCAGCGCGGCGTGGGCACGGGCGGCCGAGGCGAGGTGCAACGTGGCACGCGGGCTGGCACCGAGCACGATGTCGGGGTGGCTGCGGGTGGCCCGGACGATCGCGACGATGTACGCCTCGACGTCGGGCGCGACGTGGACCGTGCGCACCGACTGGATGAGGTCGCGGAGGGTGTCCACGTCGACGATCGGACGGAGGTGCGCCAGCGGGTCGCCACCACCGCGGTTGGTCAGCATCTGCCGTTCGGCG
The DNA here is from genome assembly GCF_044746255.1 of Curtobacterium sp. NPDC086286. Lineage (NCBI taxonomy): Bacteria > Bacillati > Actinomycetota > Actinomycetes > Micrococcales > Microbacteriaceae > Curtobacterium > Curtobacterium sp. NPDC086286. The sequence continues at coordinate 244,294 of NZ_JBIVBW010000001.1, read as the reverse complement.
TCGGCGCTCGGGTACCCCATCGTCAGGCGGGCCATGAAGCGGTCGCGCTGGGCCTCGGGCAGCGGGTACGTGCCCTCCATGTCGATCGGGTTCTGCGTCGCGACGATCATGAACGGGCTGTCCAGCTTGCGCGTCACGCCGTCGACGGTCACCTGCGCCTCGGCCATCGCCTCGAGCAGCGCCGACTGGGTCTTCGGGCTCGTGCGGTTGATCTCGTCGCCGATGACGACGTTCGCGAACACCGGCCCCGGCGAGAACCGGAACGTGCCGGACGACTGGTCGAAGATGTTCACGCCGGTGACGTCCGACGGCAGCATGTCCGAGGTGAACTGGATGCGGTTCACGGACCCGCCGACCGATGCGCCGAGCGCCTTGGCCAGCACCGTCTTGCCGACACCGGGGACGTCCTCGACGAGCAGGTGCCCCTCGGCCAGCATCACCGTCAGGGCGGTGCGGATGGCCTCGGTCTTGCCGTCGACGACGGTGGAGACGGCGGCGGTGATGTCGTCACCGACGTCCCGGATGCGCTCGATCGGGAAGGCGGGGTCGGTCGGTTCCGGCACGCAGGCCTCCTCGGCTCAGGACAGGTGTCGTGCATGCTACAACGGCCCGGTGACAGGGACCGGGGGATGCGTCACCGACCGGGCCGCCGGACACACGGCGACGGACTGGAGGCGCGGGTCACGTGCGCCGATCAGCGCACGTGATCCGCGCCTCCAGTCCGGATCCCGCAGCAACTCAGACGCGAGCCGCCAGCGACGCGTCGGCGGCCAGCAGGACCTGCGCCGCCACGGCGACGCCCTCCTCGCGCCCGAGCTCGGTGTCCTCGTGCTCGATGTTCACCCACATGTCCGGGTCCACCTCGCGCAGGGCCTCGAGGAACGCCGACCAGTACGCCTCGTCGTGCCCCTTGCCGAGCGCGACGAAGTCCCACGCAGACGGCTTCGGCCACTCGTTCGCCCACTCGTCTCCGCCGAGGTTCGTGCGCGGCTCGTCCGGCGAGAGCCGACGGAACGAGTTGTCGAGCACGCCGTTGATCGCCGCCTGCGGGTTGATCCGGACGTCCTTCGCGGCGGCGTGGAACACGAGCGGACCGAGGTCGCGGACGACCGCCACCGGGTCCATCTGCTGCCAGAACAGGTGCGACGCGTCGAGCTCGACGCCCACGTTGGTCAGCCCGCCGCGCTCGACGAGCTCGCGGATCGTGGCCGGGTTGAAGACGACGTTCTGCGGGTGCAGCTCGAGCGCGACCTTGACCCCGTGCTCGCGGGCGAGGGCGTCGATCTCCTGCCAGAACGGCACCGCGACGCTCCACTGGTACTCGATCACGTCGAGCGCGGCGGAGTTCCAGGCGTTCACGATCCAGTTCGGCCGGGTGCCGCCGGGTTCCCCCGCGGGGAGGCCCGACATCGTCACGACCCGGTCCTGGCCGAGACGGGCCGCGAGCCGGATGCTGCGGCGGACGTCCTCCGCGTGCTTCGGCCCGATCGCGGGGTCCGGGTGCAGCGGGTTGCCGTTGCAGTTCAGGCCGGCGATCGAGACGCCGGTCCCGTCGAACTGCGCGAGGAAGGCGTCGCGCGCCTCGTCGTCGTCGAGGATCTCGTCGACGTTCGGCACGTGCACCGGCGGCAGGAACCCGCCGGTGTTCAGCTCGATGCCGGTGAGGCCGTTGCCCGCGATGGCCTCGAGCGCCGCGGCGAGCGGGCGGTCGTGGAAGATCGCGTTGTAGAGACCGAGCTTCATGCGTGTGCTCCTCCGGTGACGGACGCTGCGGTGAGGTCGACGGTTGCTCCTCCGTCGGCAGCGGACCGGGCCACCGCGTCGAGGATCTCCATGTTGTGGACGCCGTCGTCGAACGTGGCGTTCGCCGGCAGCGGGTCGGCCGTGTTGCCCACGACCTCGTCGAGGAAGGCACGCGCCTGGTACTCGAACATCTGGTTCTGCCCCCAGCCGACACCGGGAGCGTCCATCGCCATGCCGCCGGCGACGTACGGGTGGTCCGGGCCGAGGACGACCTGACGGTAGCCGCCGAGACGGGAGCCGTCGGACTGCAGCGCGAGACCGATCTCGGATGCGCGCTCCTGGTCCCAGCGTGCGGCGCCGCGCTCGCAGAACACCTCGACGACGAGGCCGTTCGGGTGCGAGGTCGCGACCCGGGAGACCTCGAGCGAACCGACCACCGAGCCGTCGCCGAAGCGCGCGTTGAACGTGGCGTAGTCGTCGTTCTCGACGTCGGCGAACTCCCCGGTCAACGGCACGGCCTGGCCACGGAGGGCGAATCCGGCGGCGATCGGCCGCTTGGTGATGGCCGTGGTGAACATGCCGCCGTTGACGCTCTGCACCTCGCCGGCCAGGAACTCGGCGACGTACGCGAGGTGCGACCCGACGTCGGCGAGTGCACCGGTCCCCGGGGCCCCCGCGAAGCGCCACGAGAACGGGACCTCGGGCGAGGAGCCGTAGTCGGTCCAGTACCGCGCGGAGACGTGCAGGACGCGACCGAGGGTGCCGTCCTCGACGAGCTGCTTGATCGCCGCGAGCCCGGGAGCGCGTCGGTAGGTGAAACCGACGCGGGCGGTGAGACCACGACCGGCCGCGAGCGAGGCCGCGGACGCCATCGCGCGGGCGTCGTCGAGCGAGTCCGAGAGCGGCTTCTCGCACAGCACGTGCTTGCCGGCCGCGAGGAGCCCCTCCACGATCTCGCGGTGCAGCGTGTTCGCGACGACGACGCTCACCACGTCGATGTCGTCGGCCTCGGCGATCGCTCGCCAGTCGGTGTCGTGCCGGTCGTACCCGAAGCGCGTCGCAGCCTCGGCCGCGAGCGGTTCGTAGACGTCGCCGACCGACACGAGCCGGACGGGCGGCAGCGTGTGACCGAACAGGGACGGTGCGTTCCGCCACGCGGCCATGTGGGCCTTGCCGGCCATGCCGGCGCCGATGACGGCGACGCCGATGCTGTCGCTCATGTTCTCTCCCTCGAGAAGTCGGTGATGGCTCTGGAACGTTCCAGAGAGCGTCGGTAGACTGTAGACGCATCCACCCATGTCCTGTCAAGGAGCCGCGTGTCCCGACCACCGACGATCATCGACGTCGCGACCCGTGCCGGGGTCTCGAAGTCGCTCGTCTCGATGGTGATGCGCGACGACCCCGGCGTCTCGGACACCCGCCGGGCAGCCGTCCTCGCCGCGGCCGCCGAGCTCGGCTACCGCCCCAACCGTGCCGCCGCGATCCTCGCCGGCACGCGGACGCGCACGATCGGCGTCGTCGTCGACGACTTCCGGAACCCCTGGTACGTCCCGATGCTCGACGGCATCCGCGACGCGCTCGCCCCGCACGGCCTGCGTCTCACGCTCGCGGACACCCGCGCGAACGCCCACCTCGACTCCTCCCCGTTCGACGACCTCGTCTCGCTCCGGGTCGACGGTGTCGTGCTCGCCGCCGAGGGCTTCCCCGACCTCGTCGTCCCCGCGGACACGCCGGTCGTCATCGCCGGCGCACGCGCAGACGTCCCGGGAGGACTCGACGTCGTCGCCTCCGACGAAGCCGCCGGCGGACGCCTGGCCGCGGACCACCTGGTCGGACTCGGTCACCGCCGCATCGCCCACGTCACCGGCGCAGGAGGCCCGGCTGCCGTCCGCCGCGAGGCCACCGTCGCCCGGATGGTCGCCTCCGGCATCGAGCCGCTGGTGTACGGCGAGGGACCGACCTCGGAGCAGACCGGCTACCGCGGCACCGTCCGCGCACTGGAGGACCACCCGGACCTGACCGCGGTGTTCGCGGCGAACGACGTCATGGCGATGGGCGCGATCGCCGCCGTGCACGAGGCCGGGCTCCGGGTACCGCAGGACGTGTCGGTCATGGGCAACGACGAGACCCCGCTCGCCGCGTCACCCCTGCTGCGCCTGACGACGGTGGACCCGCACAACGACGAGGTCGGGCGGCTCGCGGCGGACCGGCTCGTCGAGCTGATCGGTGCCGCCGAGCGGCCGGAGCCGACCCGGGTCCTCGTGCCGCCGTCGCTCGTCGTCCGATCGACGACCGCTCCCCCGCGCGCCCGCTGACCGTCCGGACGGCGGGCATCCCCCGGTCGCCGGCTGACGGGCGTCCGCCGGTCGCCGCCTGACGGGCGTCCGCCGGTCGGTGCCGATCCCGTCACGGCGCGAGCTGCACCCAGCGCCCCTCGGAGACGACCCGGACCGAGCCACCGTCGACCGCCACGGCGGTCTGCTCGTCGATGGCGTAGGCGGTCGGAACGCCGATCTCGGCCGCCCACCGCTCGGCGTTCTCGAGGGTGTTCTCCGGGAACGCGTCGAGGTGCGGGAAGATCGAGAAGTCGACGACTCCCAACGTCACGTCGTCGACCGCTGACGGCCACGCGACGAAGGACGCGCCGATGCGCGGCGTCATGACCATGCTGCCGGCGCTCACGCCCACCCACACCGTGTCGGGCAACGAGGGCAGCAGGTCCGCGAGCCCGGATGTCCGCATCCAGTGGGCGAGGTAGGTGGCGTCCCCGCCGTCGACCAGCAGGACGTCGGCTCCCGTGACCCACCGCCGCCACCGCTCGGGGTCGATCGTCGGCAGCGCCGTGAGCTCCAGCACGCCGATCGACGCCCAGCCGAGGCCGGTGAAGGCGCGGGAGTCGGGACCGCCGGCCACCAGGTCCCGGACCGAGGCCGGTCCACACATCGGATGCCCCCACTGCGCCGTGGGGACGACGAGGGCGTTGGCCTCCTCGACCGGTTTGCCGAGCATCGACACGAGCGCGGCGTGGATCGTCGGGTTGGTGACGCCTCCCGAGGTCAGCAAGAGCTTCACGTCGCCTCCGATCCAGGCAGTTCCAGCGTGTTCAGGGACCACAGTGCCACGCCGTGCAGCCCGAGGTCCTCGGCGAGCGCGACCCGCGCCCGGTAGGAACGTGCGTCGGACCAGTGCAGCTCGCGGCCGTCGTCCAGCGTCGCCGACCACTCGCCGGTCCGGGCCGACCACCGGGCATCGTCGCCCGCGAGCTCCCGCGCCCGCGCCGGGCTCACCTGCGCGTCACCCGAGCCACTCCACACGTACCCGTACCCCGCGATGCCGAGGTCGATCCGGTCGGCCGGGACGCCCGAGCGTTCGGCCGCATCGACCACCCGCTCCGCCCACGGCAGGGACCCGATGGTGCCGGCACCGCTCCAGGGCCCGTGCTGGTCGTACGTCATCAGGACGAACCGGTCGACGTGGTCCGCGAGCGCACCGAGGTCGTACCCGGTGTCGCGGTAGCCCCGCTCGTCCGTCGAGGCCATGACCGCGATCGACACCTCGGCGTCCGACCCGAGCCGCTCGTGCACGGCGTCCTCGAGCGTCGCGGCGAACGCCACGAGCCCGGCACGGTCGCGACTCCGGAGCGACTCGAGGTCGATCTGCACGCCGCGCATGTGCGCATCGGACGCGAGTTCCGCCAGGCGCTCGGCGACCCGCGAGCGGTTCCCGGCGTCCGACAGCAGCGCGGTGCCGACCTCGGGTGAGAAGTCCCCGATCGACTCGGAGAAGTTGCTGACGAGCAGTTCGGGTGCGGCTCCACCGTCATTTGCCGTACGGGCGAGTGCACCGACGCCAGCCGGCAGGTCGTTCAGCCCGGCACCGTCGTCCGCCACCGTGACGCCGTCGATCCCGATCGTCGTCGCACGACGGGACGCGTCCGAGACCGTCACCGCCGATCCGTCACCTGGTTCGACGTACGCCTCGACAGCGAGGTCGGCGTCGGGACCCTGCGTGCCGACGCAGCCACCGAGGGCCAGCGCGACCACGACCGCGCCGCCGACCACGAGTCCTGTCCGCCGCACCACCCGCTCACCGTAGCGTGCGGGGCGGGACCGAGCCGCGCCTCCTGGACCTCAGACGGTGGCACCCTCGAGCCGGTCGACCGCGACGGCGAGCTCCTCGAGCTCGGGGACCTCGCGCGCCTCGGCGAGCGCTTCCTCGAGCGCGGCTGCGTGCACGGGCGTGGCCTCGTCGAGGAGCCGTTGGCCCGCGTGCGTGAGCTCCGTGTAGAGCCCGCGGCGGTCGTCGGCGCAGAGCACGCGGGTGAGGAGGGCGCGCTCCTCCAGGCGGTTCACGAGCCGGGTCGTCGCACTCGGGCTGAGCGCTGCCGCCCGAGCGAGCTGCTGCATGCGCATGTGGAAGCCGTCCTGGCGGCGGAGGGCGTCGAGCACCGTGAACTCGACGACCGACAGGTCGACCGCGCGCAGCGCCCGCTCGAGCCGCGTCTCGATGAGGCCGTGCAGGGCCGCGAGCGTGCGCCAGCCGTGGGCGCGGACGGCGACGGAGGAGTCGTCGACGGACATGAGGGGCCTCCTGGTGTGCTTCCGGGCAGGATTGGTTGCTTGCGCGGATACCCCGCGTGTGCAACTATCGATATCCCGCGTCTGCAACAACCAGCGTACGCGGCCCAGCTGCACCGCACAACGGAAGGACATCCATGCCCGCGGGACTCATCGCCCTCGCACTCGGCGGATTCGGCATCGGCCTGACCGAGTTCGTCATCACCGGGCTCCTGCCCGAGGTCGCCGCCGACTACGGCGTGACCGAGACCACCGCCGGGTGGCTCGTCACCGGGTACGCCCTCGCGGTCATCGTCGGCGCGCTCGGACTCACCGCCGCGACCACCCGGCTCCCCCGCAAGCCGGTGCTCATCGGGTTGCTCGTGCTGTTCGTGATCGGCAACACCCTGTCCGCCCTCGCGCCGGTGTACGGCGTGATGATGCTCGGCCGGGTCATCGCGGCCCTCTGCCACGGGGCGTTCTTCGGCATCGGCTCGGTGGTCGCGTCGAACATGGTCGCGAAGGAGAAGCGGGCGTCCGCGGTCGCCCTGATGTTCACCGGGCTCACCGCCTCGAACGTGCTCGGCGTCCCGTTCGGCACCTTCCTCGGTCAGGCTCTCGGCTGGCGCGCCACGTTCTGGACCATCGCGGCGATCGGTGTCGTCGCCCTCGTCGGGGTCGCCCTGCTCGTCCCCACCGTCCGCTCGGCCGACGCCACGGTCCCCTCCCTCCGCCGGGAGCTCGGCGCCTTCCGCTCCGGCCAGGTGTGGCTCTCGCTCGGCATCACCGTGCTCGGCTACGGCGGGATGTTCGGCGCCTTCACCTACATCGCGTACACGCTGACCTCGGTGTCCGGGTTCTCGTCGGGCGCCGTGCCGTGGCTGCTCATCGTGTTCGGCATCGGGCTGTTCGTCGGCAACTTCGCGGGCGGCAAGCTCGCGTCCCGGTCGATCGACGGCACGCTGCTCGTGGTGCTCGTCGTCCTCACGGTGGTGCTCGCCGTGTTCGCGGCAGTGGCGGCCTCGCCCGTGCTCACCGTGATCGCGCTCGTGCTCATGGGGGCGTTCGGGTTCGCCACCGTGCCGGCGCTGCAGACGCGGGTGATGCAGTACGCGGACCACGCGCCGACCCTGGCGAGCGGGGCGAACATCGCGGCGTTCAACCTCGGGAACGCGCTCGGCGCCTGGATCGGTGGGCTCACGATCGCGGCGGGGCTCGGGTACACGTCGCCGATCTGGGCGGGGGCCGGGATCACGGCGGCGGCCGTGGTGCTGACGTCCGTCGCAGCGGGCGCGGCGCGGCGCGCGCGCTCGCGCGGCGCGGTGCCGACGGGCAGCGTCGCGACGGTCTGACGCGCGGGGCGGGGGCGCGGGGCGCGGGGCGCGCGGGGCGCTCCGCGAGGTTTCGTGAGCAGAAATGGTCGGGTCATGTGCGCGCACCCGACCATTTCTGCTCACGAGGTGCGTGGACGTCACGGCGCGCACGCACGGACGGGAGGTGCGGTGCGGGCTGGCACCGCGCCTCCCGTCCGGCGGCGGTCGCGATGCGCCCGGCCTCGGTGTTCCACGGGAACGACGAAACCCCGGTCCTGGAGGACCGGGGTTTCGTGTGCCGCGGAGACGGAGGGATTTGAACCCTCGGTCCCCTCAAAGGGGACTCCACCTTAGCAGGGTGGTGCACTCGGCCGGACTATGCGACGTCTCCAAGCACTCTCGCGAGCGCTCCCACCACCATACAGGAGGTCGAGCACTGTCTCGACACCGACCCTGCGTCGGGCGCACGGAAGGGTCCCCCGAAGTGGGGACAGTCGGGGGTTGTCCACCCGTACCCCGGTCAATAGCATCGTCGAGGCGCGGCCATCACATTCCGGGGTCTCACCCCGTCGCCGCGACACAGCACCGATGTCGCTCCTGGGCGGCGAGCCCGACGCGCGCCCGATCGCGCGAGGCTCAGACCGAGGAGTGACCAGGGGGCGCGGCCCACCACCGCGCCCCCGCTCTCGGTGGTTCGAGTGAGCGGGCGGTTCTTCGCGCTGGGCGACATCTCACGGGCCGGGGAGCGCGTGGAGTGTCGGTGAGCGCGAAACCTCGGGGACGGGGGTCAGGAGCCGAACGCCTTCGAGCAGGTCTGCTCGTCGGCGGACTGCCCCTGCAAGCCGTCGAGGGTCTCGGCCGGAGCCGTCGCCGCGGGGCTGCTCGCGGGCGCGGTGGCTCCGCCGGCAGCGGCACCGGCTGCACCTGCGCTCGCACCATCCGTACCGAGGTCCGCACCCGAACCGGCAGCCGCGCCCGCGCCGCTCGCACCCGTGCCCGATCCCGCGCCGACAGCCGAGCCACCGGCACCCGAAGCCGACCCCGCGCCCGCGGCCGTGCCCGCAGAGGCTCCCGCAGCGGACCCCGCAGCGGATCCCGCGGCCGACGTCCCGGCGGCGGACTCCGCGCCCGCCGCGCGCTCCGCCCCGATCCCGGTGCTGTCCGCGCCGAGCGAGAACGACTGGTCCGCCCGGATCTTCGCGAACAACTGCGCCGCGAGCTCTGCCGACGGCTGCACCTTCCCCGAGTACACCCCCGTGCCACCGGTCGTCCCCGGGTACTGCACGAAGTTGACCTGCGCGAGCGGGAGGTCCTGGAGCGCCCGCCCCATCTCCACCATCGTGCCGGCGTCGTTCAGGCTCTGCGACAGCTGCATGTTCGAGGCCGCTGCCCGGGCCAGCTTGTACAGGGTGGGCGGCGAGGTGAGGGTGTCGTTCGACTTCACCGTGCGCAGCAGCGAGGACAGGAAGGCCTGCTGGCTGGAGATCCGCCCGAGGTCCGAGCCGTCTCCCACACCGTGCCGGGAGCGGAGGAACGCCAGCGCCTGGTCACCCTGCAGCGTCGAGGTGCCCTGCGGCAGGTCGAGCCCCGTGTAGCGGTCGTGGATCGGCTGCGCGACGCACACCGGCACACCGCCGATCGCGTTCGACATCTCGATGACGCCCTGGAACGACACCGCCGCCGAGTACTGCACGTCGAGGCCGGTCAGCCCCTGCACGGTCTGCACGACGCAGTTCAGCCCGCCCTCGCCCCACGCACTGTTGATCGGCTGCGCTGCCATGGCGGGTGTCGTCCCGGAGCCGTCCTGCTTGCGGCACGCGGGGATCGGCGTGACGAGGTCGCGCGGGATGCTCACCGCGGTGGCGTTGGTGTGGTCGGCCGAGACGTGCAGCAGGATGTTGACGTCGTTCAACGTGGCGTCGCGTTCGCCGTACGCCGTGCCCTGCTCGGGGTCGTTGTCCGTGCCGACGACGAGCATGTTGAAACCGCCCTGGTACGAACTCAGCGCTGCCGGTCCCTTCGCCGGCTGCGCTGGCTGCCCCTGGATCGCGACGCCGTCGCCGAAGTCGTCGGTGACCTGCTTGGCGGCGATCGCGGCGACCGACGCCGTGCTCACGAGGGCGACCGCGGCCACGCCGGAAAGTACCTTCATCGCGGTGCCGACGGGGTTGCGGTGTCGGAGACGTCCGTGCCGTGCGATCCCGGTCGCTCGGTTCAGCCGGTGGGATCGGTCGCGGACGTCGTTCACGGGCACTCCTGTCGTGTGCGGACACGGTGCGTGCTCGAGCGGACGAGCACGCGGGCAGTGCCCTCCCTGTCGGGCACCGTGGGGTCCCGCGCTGGCCCGGTCGGTCCCGGTGCCGCGGGGACGGCAACCGGACCACCCTGCCATGCGCCCGCCTGTCGATTCAGTGCGAGCAGCCCCGGAATCCGCGGTGAGTGCTCAGGCGGCCGCCCGGAACCGTTCCGGCAGGCCGATCAGGGCATCGGCGAGCTCGACCAGAGCCACCGCGCACTCGTCGAGCGCGTCCCGCTCGGCCGCGGTGGTCGCGCGTTCGGCGATCTTCCGGCGTTCCCGACGAGCGACCACGGCGTCGATCCCGTTCGCCAGCGCCACGTCGTCCGTGAAGAACGCGTCGAGCACGGCGCGCTGTGACAGGAGCCAGTCGGCACTGACGGCCGCACCGCTCCGGCGGAGCCACCACGAACCGAGCTCGACGAAGACCCCGCCTTCGGTCACGCACTCGCGGAGCCAGGCGACGTCGAAGCGATCCGCACACCGCACCGCGCCCGCCGAGGGCTCGGTGATCATCGTCCGCGCGATCCGGATCCGCTCGATCATGTGGTCGACGGTCCAGTGCGCGACGACCACCCCGACGTACCGCTGCACCGAGACGAGCCGCAGGTTCTCGAGCGGCACGAGCGCTTCGCGCACCGGCGTCCGGGACACCCGCATGTCCGCCGCGATCGTGTCGAGCCGGATCCGCTGGCCACGGCGGTAGACCCCGCGCAGCACGTTGTCGAGCAGCCGCGCGAAGACCGCGTCCCGCAGCAGACTGCGTCGGATGCCGTTTGGGTCGTCGTCGTCGCGACCCGGTCGGTGCTGTGCTCGCTCCATGCCGCCAGGATCACGCACGGCCCACGCCGCCGGCTTCGCGAGTGGTCGGCCCGTGGACCGTGCAGGACACTGTCGTGCTGTGGAGGACTGCCATGCGAGGACGATGACAGACCCCGGAGCGCGGCGCTAAACACTCCGCATACGGAATACTACTTCCGCGCCGCGTCCGCCTCCTTGGTCAGGACGGACAGGGGTTGCGTGACGTCCTCGAGCCCCTTCCGGGCCGCGTCGACGCCGAAGATCAGCGCCACGACACCGCCCGCGATCATCACCGCGGACCCGAGCAGGTACCCCCAGAACAGCGGCTCGCGGGACGACCCGTCGCCGATGAGCGCGCCGTAGATGAGCGGAGCGACGGCACCGAAGATCTGCGCCAGCGCGAAGAAGTACGAGATCGCCTGCGACCGGAGCTCCAGCGGGAAGATCTCGCTCACGGTCAGGTAGGCGCTGGACGCACCCGCCGAGGCGAAGAAGAACGAGATGCACCAGAAGACGACCTGCACGCCCGCGCTGATCGCGTCCGCCTGGAACAGGAACGCCGAGGTGGCGAGCACGAGCCCGGACACCAGGTACGTCGAGAAGATCATCTGCCGACGACCCCAGGTGTCGAAGAACCGACCGAGGATGATCGGTCCGAGCAGGTTGCCGATCGCGAACGGGAAGAAGTACACGCTCGTCTCGGCGGTCTTCAGGCCGAAGAAGTTCGTGAGCACCAGGGCGTAGGTGAAGAAGATCGCATTGTAGAGGAACGCCTGCGTGATCATCATGGTCGCGCCGACCAGGGTCCGGGTCGGGTACTGCCGGAACAGCACCTTCACGATCGTCCGGAACTTCACGTTCTCCGTCGGCGTGACGGTCATCGCCTTGGACTCGTCGACCTCCGGCAGCCGGTGCCCGGTGGACTTCTCGACCGACTCCTCGATCTGCGTGACCGTCGCCTCGGCTTCCTCCTCGCGTCCGTGCGTCATGAGCCACCGCGGACTCTCCGGGATGTGCCGCCGCAGGAAGATGATCGCGATGCCGAGCACCGGGCCGAGGAAGAAGCCGATGCGCCAGCCGATGTTCTCGGCGAAGTTGGCCGTGTCGAGCAGGTAGATGTTCGCGAACGCGCCGAGTGCCGCGCCGCCCCAGTACGTGCCGTTGATCGCGATGTCGACGTGCCCGCGGTACTTCGCGGGGATGAGCTCGTCGATCGCCGAGTTGATCGCGGCGTACTCACCGCCGATGCCGAGCCCGGCGACGAACCGGAAGGCCGCGAGGAACCAGAAGTCCTGCGCGAGCCCCGCGATGCCGGAGCCGATCAGGTAGATGGCCAGCGTGAGGATGAAGAGCTTCCGACGACCCAGCCGGTCGGACATCCGACCGAAGACGATCGCGCCGACGACCTGCCCGACGAGGTAGATGGTGCCGAGCGAGGTCACCTGCTGCGTCGACAGGTCCAGGTCGGCCTGGAACCCGGCGTTCGACACGATCTGGATCTCGAGGCCGTCGAGGACCCACGAGACGCCGAGTCCCACCACGACACTCCAGTGGAACCGTGTCCACGGCAGTCTGTCCATCCTGGCGGGGACCAGGCTCTTGATCGCCCCGTTCGTCGTGCTGCTCACGAGAGGGGAACGTACGCCCAGATCGACGAGATGGTTCAGATCCGGAAACGAACGGGTTCCGGGCTCGGAGCCGGATCCCCCTAATCGAATCCGGCTCCGATGCCGGAACACCAATCATTGCAATTGCTATGAAAACTCACAAGCAGGTGGCCTGGAGGCGCGGTGCCAGCCCGCACCGCGCCTCCAGGCCCGAACGGCGTAACGTCGAAGAGGTGACCCGACCCGACATCCGAACGGTCGGCGAGCTCCGCACCTCTGGCCACCTCCAGAAGACGGTCCGCGCCGAGATCCGCGACAACCTGCTCAGCGCCCTCCGCGAGGGCCGGGACCCCTGGCCCGGCCTCCACGGCTTCGCCACCACCGTCGTCCCGCAGCTCGAACGCGCCCTGATCGCCGGGCACGACGTCGTCCTGCTCGGCGAACGCGGACAGGGCAAGACCCGACTCCTCCGCACCCTGCAGGGCCTGCTCGACGAGTGGACGCCGGTCATCACCGGCTCCGAACTCGGCGAGCACCCGTACGAACCGATCACGACGGCGAGCATCCGCCGGGCCGCGGACCTCGGCGACGCTCTGCCGATCAGCTGGCGGCACCGCGACGACCGCTACGTCGAGAAGCTCGCGACGCCGGACACGAGCGTCGCGGACCTCATCGGCGACGTCGACCCGATGAAGGTCGCCGAGGGCCGCAGCCTGGGCGACCCCGAGACGATCCACTTCGGCCTCGTCCCCCGGGGCCACCGCGGCATCGTCGCCATCAACGAGCTCCCCGACCTCGCCGAGCGCATCCAGGTCGCGATGCTCAACGTGATGGAGGAGCGCGACGTCCAGATCCGCGGCTACGTCCTGCGGCTGCCGCTCGACGTGCTCGTGGTCGCCAGCGCGAACCCCGAGGACTACACGAACCGCGGTCGGATCATCACCCCGTTGAAGGACCGCTTCGGCGCCGAGATCCGCACCCACTACCCGATCGAGCTCGAGGACGAGATCGCCGTGATCCGCCAGGAGGCGCGGCTCACCGCCGACGTGCCGGACGCGCTGGTCGAGATCCTCGCCCGGTTCACGCGTGCCCTGCGCGGATCGAGTGCGGTCGACCAGCGCAGCGGCGTCAGCGCCCGCTTCGCGATCGCCGGCGCGGAGACGATCTCCGCCGCCGCGGTGCACCGCGCTGCGCGGCAGGGCGAGGAGCACGCGGTCGCGCGGCCGATCGACCTGGAGACCGCGATCGACGTCCTCGGCGGGAAGATCGAGTTCGAGAACGGCGAGGAGGACCGCGCCGACGAGGTGCTGGAGCACCTGCTCCGGACCGCGACCGCCGAGACCGTCCGGGCGCGCTTCCGCGGGCTCGACTTCGCGGTCCTCGTCGAGGCGCTCGACGGGGGCACGATGGTGACCACGGGTGAGCAGGTCAGCGCCCGCGCCTTCCTCGAGGGCCTGCCGTCGATCGGCGAGTCCGACCTGTACGACCAGATCTGCGAACGGCTCGGAGCGACCGACGACGGCGAGCGTGCCGGCGCCATCGAACTCGCGCTCGAGGGGCTCTTCCTCGCCCGGCGGATCAGCAAGGAGTCCGGCGGGGGCGAAGCCGTCTATGGCTAGGGCGAACCGACGCCTGGCGCGGGACGCGCGCTACGGGAAGTACGAGGACGGCCCGGACCCGCTCGCTCCCCCGGTCGACCTGGCCGAGGCGCTCGACGCCATCGGCGAGGACGTCATGGGCGGCACCTCGCCCGAGCGTGCCATCCGGGAGTACCTGCGCCGCGGCGGTCAGGACCAGCGCGGCCTCGACGACCTGGCCCGCCGCGTGGCCGAGCGACGGCGCGAGCTGACGGCGAAGAACAACCTCGACGGCACCCTGCAGCAGGTCAAGCAGCTGCTCGACGAGGCCGTGCTCGCGGAACGCGGACAACTCGCCCGCGACACCGAGATCGACGACGGCGACCGAGCACTCGCCGAGATGCAGCTCGACAGCCTGTCGCCGTCGCCCGCCACCGCGGTGCAGGAACTGAGCGGCTACGACTGGACGAGCCCGTCCGCGCGCCAGAAGTACGAGGAGATCAAGGACCTGCTCGGCCGCGAGGTGCTCGACCAGCGGTTCGCGGGCATGAAGCAGGCGCTCGAGGGCGCCACCGACCAGGACCGCGAGGACGTCGCCGCGATGATGCGCGACCTCAACACCCTGCTCGAGGACCACCGTGCGGGCACGGACACGCAGGAGCAGTTCGACGCGTTCATGGCCGAGCACGGGCAGTACTTCCCGTCGGACCCGCAGAACGTCGAGGAACTGCTCGACGACCTCGCTGCCCGGGCGGCCGCGGCGCAGCGCATGCGCAACTCGATGACCCAGGAGCAGCGCGACGAGCTCGACGCCCTCGCCCAGCAGGCGTTCGGCTCCCCCGACCTGATGGGACAGCTCGCCCAGCTCGACGACACCCTCCGCTCGCTCCGGCCGGGCGAGGACTGGGGCGGCTCCGAGCGGATGGAGGGCGAGCAGGGCCTCGGCCTCGGCGACGGGACCGGGGTGTTCCAGGACATCGCCGACCTCGACGCCCTCGCCGACCAGATCGCGCAGGCCGGACCGGGCTCCGACCTCGACGACCTCGACCTCGATGCCCTCGGCCGCCAGCTCGGGAACGACGCCGTCGTCGACGCGAGGACCCTGCAGCAGCTCGAGAAGGCCCTGCGCAACTCCGGTGCGATGCGCCGCGGTGCCGACGGGCAGCTCCGGCTCACCCCGAAGGCGATGCGGCAGCTCGGGAAGAGCCTGCTCCGGGACGTCGCCGAGCGCATGTCCGGCCGCCAGGGCGCCCGAGACCTCCGCCGCTCCGGTGCGTCCGGCGAGCCGTCCGGTGCGACCCGGCAGTGGCAGTACGGCGACACCGAGCCGTGGGACGTCACCCGGTCGATCACGAACGCGCTCACCCGCACCGCTGCCTCGGGACGGATGGGCCCCGGCGTCCGCCTGGAGATCGACGACGTCGAGGTGCAGGAGACCGAGGCGCGGACGCAGGCCTGTGTCGCCCTGCTCGTCGACACGTCGTTCTCGATGGCGATGGAGGACCGGTGGGTGCCGATGAAGCGCACCGCGCTCGCACTCCACACCCTCGTGTCCACACGGTTCCGCGGCGACGACCTGCAGCTCATCGCCTTCGGCCGCGAAGCCGAGGTGATGGAGATCGAGCAACTCGTCGGCCTCGACGCGATGTGGGACAAGGGCACCAACCTCCACCACGCCCTGCTGCTCGCGAACCGGCACTTCCGGAAGCACCCGACCGCCCAGCCCGTGCTGCTCATCGTCACCGACGGCGAGCCCACCTCCCACCTCGAACCGAACGGCCAGGTGTGGTTCGGGTACCCGCCGGACCCGATCACGATCGCGCTGTCCGTCCGGGAGCTCGAGAACGCCGGACGGCTCGGCGCGCAGACGACCTTCTTCCGGCTCGGCGACGACCCGGGGCTGGCGCGCTTCATCGACGCGATGGCGAAGCGGGTGGACGGCAAGGTCGTCGCGCCCGAGAACGACGACCTCGGCGTCGCGGTGGTCGGGTCGTACCTGGGATCGCGCCGCGGTGGAGCGCTCTTCCGGGACGACTGGACAATCTGACGGCAGGGTCTGTTCCTCCGGCGATCTCGGTCGTATGCTGACGCCACAGCTGCCCCAGACCCCGGCCGCGATCACCGCTCCACCTGACCGACCTCGTCGGTGTACCGACCACGTCGGTGAACCGACGACGTCGGGACACCGACAGCGTCGGTGAGGTGGTGATGACCGACCGATGGCACCTGATCCGTCCTCGGCCGGTCGACCCCCGTGGGGTCCCGGAGGGCAACGGCGCACTCCGTCCGACCGCCACGGGTCACCGCGCCCCGGCAGGCGGGACGCGGTACGGGTCGGTGGGTTCCGCACCCGACGGAACCTGCCGACCCGATCTCCGCGCCGGCGGCCGAGCGCTTCGCTAGAAGAGCGGCCAGGGCACGGCGGGACCGTGTCCCGGTGGCGGCGGGAACAGCCCGACCGCCCGCAGCGCCGCGCACCGGGCGCGCAGGGTGTCGACCTCCGCCACCGTGAGGTGCTCGTCGAGTGCGGCACCGAGATCGCCGTGCAGCGCGTCGGTCACCCGGTCGATGCCCTCGAGCTCGTCCGCGTCGAGCGGTTCGCCGATCCACCCCCACAGCACCGAGCGCAGCTTGTGCTCGACGTGGAAGGTCAGCCCGTGGTCGACACCGAAGCGGTGACCGTCCGGCATCGCGAGGACGTGCCCGCCCTTGCGGTCGGCGTTGTTCACCACGACGTCGAACACCGCCATCCGCCGCAGTGCGGTCGTGTCCTCGTGCACGAGGGTCACCGGACGGTCCGCTTCGTCGATCGCCTCGAGCACCGGCCGCCAGCGGGGTGCGCCGTCGCCGGACAGCTCGGCCTCGGCGTCCTCGGTGGGGACGAGGTCGACCGCGTCCTGCTCGGGATCGACGTCCTGCCACCGCTGGACCATGCCGCGGCCGAACGGCCCCTCGCCCATCCACGTCGGGGGGACGACGTCCCAGCCGAACGCCTCGGACACGAGGTACGCCGCGACCTCTCGATCGGCGAGGGTGCCGTCCGGGAAGTCCCAGAGCGGTCGCTCCCCCTCGATCGGCTTGTAGACGACCGCCTCGCCGTCGAGGTCGGCGAGGAAGGTGGCGTTCGAGGCTTCCCGGATGCGTGCCCGGATGGACAGCGACCCGTCGCTCATGCGGCCCCTGGCGGACGGCCGGCGGCCACGATCTCCCGCGTGCGCTCGACGAACGCGCGAGCGGTGCCGACCGGGATCTTCACCTGGAACAGCTCGGCGGGCTCAGGGATCTCGACCACGGCCTCGATCTCCTCGCCGTCCTCGGTCGTCTCGGCGACGATCTCGAGCTCGTCGTCGATGGGGTACGCCTCGATCACCACCTGGGCGGTGGCGGGGTCGAACCCGAGGCTCAGGGCGCCGGCACGGAACTCGGCCTCGACCGGCTGGTCGAGCGGTTCACCGTCACGGAGTTCTGCGGGCGCGGACGGCGGGACGCTGAACCGGTTGTCCTCGACGGTCGCGACCTCGTCCAGGAGCTCGTCGATCTTGTCCGCGAGGACGGCCGACTGCTCCTTCTCGAGCGCGACGCTCGTGACACGGCGGCCGTCACGCGCCTGGATGTAGAAGGACCGCTCGCCCGGACGGCCGACGGTCCCGACGACGAGACGGTCCGGCCAGTCGAAGCCGTGCACGATGGTGGGCATACCCCGCATTGTAGGAGCGCCGGGCGACAGTCGTTCAGGCTCCGGCAGGAGCCGGCCCGGTGGCGGGGTCGTCGTGGCCGGCGCCGCCCCCGACCGCGGCGTCCGCGCTCGGCGCCGGTGCGGCCGCGAGCCACGTCAGGTCACCCGACTCGGTGTTCGAGGCGACGACCTCGGGACGGTGCTCGCCGTAGCGCACGATGGACACCGACGCCGGTCCGACCGCGATGCGCTGGAACAGGTCGAGGTGCATGCCGAGGGCGTCGGCGAGCACGGACTTGATCACGTCGCCGTGGCTCACCGCGACCCAGACGGCGCCCGGACCGTGGGCGGCCTCGACCTCGGCGTCGATCCGGCGGACGGCGGCGACGGCGCGCGACTGCATCCCCTGCATGGACTCCCCGCCGGGGAACACGACGGCGCTCGGGTTCGCCTGGACCGTCCGCCAGAGCGGCTCCTTCGCGAGGTCCGCGAGCTTCCGGCCCTGCCAGTCGCCGTAGTCGCACTCCGTGATCGCCCGCTCGATGCGGGTCTCCGGCTCGCCGGGCTGGCGTCCGAGCAGCGCGCGGGCGGTCTGCCGACACCGTTCGAGCGGGCTGGACACGACCACGGCGAGCGGGACCGCGGCGAGTCGTCCGGCCGTCCGTGCGGCCTGTTCGCGGCCGACGGCGTCGAGCGCCACCCCTGCCGTCCGTCCGGCGAGGACGCCGGTCGCGTTCGCGGTGGTGCGTCCGTGCCGGACGAGGAGGACGGTCGCCATGTGCCCGATCCTAGGCCGCGATGCGCCCGTCGCCCGTCGCCGCGTCGGACACCACCCGTCCGTCGACGACGGTCACGAGCGAGTCGAGCGCGCCCCGGTGCACGAGGTCGTGCGTCACGAGCATCGTCGCGGTGCCGCGCTCGTGGGTCAGCTGCGCGATGAGCGACATGATCGCCGCGCCGCGCTCCTGGTCGAGTGCGCTCGTGGGTTCGTCGACGAGCAGGACCTCCGGCTCGTGCACGAGTGCGCGGGCGATCGCGATCCGCTGCCGTTGCCCACCGGACAGCTGGGCCGGTCGCTTGTCGGCGTGCCCGGACAGCCCGACCGCGTCGATCAGGTCGTCGGCCCGATCGCGGACCGCCGCACCCCGCCGCCCGGCCCGCGGGCCCCCGAGGTGCGCCATGACGAGGAGCTGCTCGCGGGCGGTCAGCGACGGCAACAGGTTCGACTGCTGGAACACGATGCCGATGCGTTCCCGTCGGAGCGCGGTGGCCTCGTCCCGCGACAGCGTGGCGGCGTCGACCGCGTCGCCCCGCGCACCGGTGATGACGACGCGGCCGGAGTCCGGCCGGATGAGCGTCGCCGCGACGGCCAGGATCGAGGACTTGCCGGAGCCGGAGGGGCCGGTGATCCCGGTGACCTCGCCGGTGCGTGCCGTCAGCGAGACGTGGTCGACCGCGGTGACGCGGCGGTCGCCGTCGGGGAAGGTGAGGGTGACGTCGTCGAGGGTGATCATCGGTTGCTCCCGAGTGCGGTGAGGGGGTCGGCGGCGGTGACGGTGCGGAGGGCGACCGCGGCTCCGGCGAGCCCGAGGGCCGCCATCGCGATCGCCGGGACCAGCGTGGTGAGCGGGCTGAGCAGGAACGGCAGCGCACCGCCGGCGAGCGCCCCGAGACCCACGACCGCGGCGGTCCCGACGCCGATGCCGACGACGAGCACGACGAGCGCCTGGCCGAGGGCGTCCCGGACGAGCGACCGGGTACTCGCACCGAGTGCCTTCAGGACGGCGACGTCGCCCGCGCGCTGCATGGTCCACACCGTGAAGAAGGCGCCGACGACGAGGGCGGAGACGCCGAACAGCATCGCGATCATCAGGGCGAGCGAACCGACCTCCGACCGGAACGTCTCGAGGGCGGTGAGCGAGCCGAGGTGCGACGAGGCCGACGTGTGGGTCGCGGTGGCGACGGCGTCCCAGTCGGGCGACCCGCTCACGGCGAGGACGGTGGGGTCGCCGTCGCCGCCGAGCCGCCGATCGGCCGCGGACCAGGCGTCCGGGGTCATCGCGAGGACCGGCGTGTGGCTGTACCAGGCGTCGCCGCCGACGGAGGCGACCCGGTAGGTGGTGCCCGTGATCGTCACGTGGTCGCCGACGTCGACCCCGAGGTCGGCGGCCGCGCCGGCGGAAAGGCCGACCTCGTCGTCCCGCGTCGGCGCGAGCGAGGCGACCGAGCCACGCGCGTCGGCCGAGCCGCCGTGGTCGGCGGCCAGCCCGAACAGGGCGACCCCGACCGCCGACCCGTCGTCGTGACCCGAGGTCGCCCGCCCCTGGACGATCCCGACCGGGACCACCTCGTCGACGCCGGCCGCCGTCTGCCAGCCGACCCGCGCCTCCTGGCCGATGGTCGACTCGCCGAAGGACGGCTGCCCGTCGGACGGTTGCTGCAGGACCAGTCGGTCACCCGGCAGGTCGAGCACGGCCGAGACGTTCTGGGCGGCGAGTCCGCCGGTGAGGCCCGCGAGGAACCCCACGAGCAGGGTGATGAGCGCGACGACGGAGCCGATGAGCACGAAGCGTCCGCGAGCGAACCGGAGGTCGCGCCAGGCGACGAACACGATGGTCCCTTCCCGGGTCACGGACCCTCCGCGACCACGACGGTCACGGACCCTCCGCGACCACGCCTCCAGCCTCGCCGCGCCGGTCCCAGCGGACATCGTCGACCGGACTGGTCCCCCGATCGAACTTTCGGTTGATCCGGTCCCGCACCCGGCTCCGTACGCTGGGACCGTCATGGCGCACAGCACGCTCACCCCGGTCTTCGTCGGTCTCCGGACCGGCCTGCACGTGCTGTCCGCCGCGCTCCTGGCCCTCGTCGTCATCCGTGTGCTGGTCAGCGACGGCCCGCGGCTATGGGTGCCCCTCGGGCTGAGCGTCGTCTTCGCCGGCGTCTACCTGCTCGGAGCCGTCGCCGCCCGCACCGCCGAGCGCCGTCGTGCGATCGCCGGCGCGGTCTGGCTCGTCGCGCTGAGCCTCGTCTGGATCGCCCTGCTGGTGCTCGTGCCCGAGGCCGCGTACCTCGTCTTCCCGCTGTTCTTCCTGTACCTGCACGTCCTCCCCCGCGTGGTCGGTCCGGTCGCCGTGGTGGTCGCCACCCTCGTCGCGGTCGTCGCGCTCGGGCTGCACGGCGGGTTCACGGTCGGCGGGGTCGTCGGCCCGCTCGTCGGCGCCGGTGTGGCGTTGCTCATCGGGCTCGGGTACCGCGCCCTCGCGCGCGAGGCCACGGAGCGCGAGGCGCTCGTCGCCGAACTCATCGCGACCCGTGACCGCCTGGCCGCGACCGAGCGTGAACAGGGCGTCCTCGCCGAGCGGGCTCGCCTCGCCCGCGAGATCCACGACACCGTCGCGCAGGGCCTGTCGAGCATCCAGATGCTCCTGCACGCCGCGGAACGCGCGGACGGCGACCGCCCCGGGCTGGAGCACATCCGGCTCGCACGTGACACCGCGGCGGACGGACTCGCCGACACCCGGCGGTTCATCCGTGAGCTCACGCCGCCGTCGCTCGACCAGGGGCTCCCGGCGGCGCTCGGACGGCTCGCCGAGCAGCAGTGGTCCCGCGACGGCCTGTCCGTGACCGTCGACGTGCCCGACGTGGTGCTGCCGATGGACGTCCAGACGGCGCTGCTGCGCATCGCCCAGGGCGCGGTCGCGAACGTGGTGCAGCACGCGCACGCCACGAACGTCGCGCTGTCACTCGCGGTCGACGGCCAGGAGGCGCGACTGACGGTCTCGGACGACGGCGTCGGTTTCGACCCGGTCACCGCGCTGTCGCGAGCGGTCGCGTCCGACTCGTTCGGCCTGCGCGCGGCCCGGGACCGCGTCGGCCAGTTCGGCGGACGGCTGGAGATCGACTCGGCGCCCGGACGCGGCACCACCCTCGTCGCCGTCCTGGAGGTGCCGTGATCCGGATCCTGATCGCCGACGACCACCCGGTCGTGCGGGCCGGCCTGCGCGCGCTGCTCGACGCGGAGGACGACCTCGAGGTCGTCGGCGAGGCCGCGACGCCGGGGACCGCGGTCGAGCTCGCCGCCGACCTCTCGCCGGAACTCGTCCTGATGGACCTGCAGTTCGGCCAGGACACCTCCGGTGCCGAAGCCACCCGGCGGATCCGTGCGCTCGACGCCGCGCCGTACGTCCTCGTGCTCACGAACTACGACTCCGACGGCGACATCCTCGGCGCGGTGGAGGCCGGTGCGAGCGGGTACCTCCTCAAGGACGCGCCGCCGCACGACCTGATCGCGGCCGTCCGGGCGGCGGCGTCCGGCCAGAGCGCGCTCGCGCCCGCGATCGCCGGCCGGCTGATGGCCCGGATGCGGACCCCGCAGGTGTCGCTCTCGGCGCGGGAGATCGAGGTCCTCGAGCTCGTCGCCGCCGGCGCTGCGAACGGCGAGGTCGCGGCGCGTCTCCACATCAGCGAGGCGACGGTCAAGTCGCACCTCGTGCACGTGTTCTCGAAGCTCGGGGTCGCCTCGCGAACGGCTGCGGTGTCCACGGCGCGCTCGCTCGGCATGCTGCGCTGACCTCGCACCGGCGGTCTGCGCCGTTCCCTTGACTCGACCACGGTGGGACGTTCTGATGGACCCATGATCGAGCGCCACCGCGCGGCACTCTTCGCCACGTCGACGATGACCGGGTTCGGGATCGCCTCGTGGATCACGCGCACGCCCGCGATCCGCGACGCGCTCGGGGCCTCGATCGAGGCGATGGGCATCGTCATCCTCGGGCTCTCGATCGGCTCGATGATCGGGATCCTCGGCGCCGGTGTGCTCGTCCGGCGCCTCGGGACCCGGCCGCTCATCGTCCTCGGCGGGGTCCTGCCCGTCGTCGGCATGCTCCTTGTCGCCCTGTCCGCCCCCGCGCAGCTCGCCGCCGGGGTGTGGGGCGGGCTGTTCCTCATCGGCTTCGGGTCCGGCGTCGCCGAGATCGGCCTGAACGTCGAGGCGGCCGCGGTCGAGCGGCGGATCGGTCGGCCGGTCGTCCCGCTGCTCCACGCCTGCTTCAGTCTCGGCACGGTCCTCGGCGGGGTGGCGGGCATCGCGGTGACCGCTGCCCGGACGCCGGTCCTCACGCACCTGCTCGGCGCCACCGTCGTCATGGCCGCACTCGCCGCGTTCGCCGCCGTGAACCTCCGTCCGGTCCCCCGCGCTGCGCCCGAGGCGTCGTCCGCGGCCGCACCGGCTCCGCGGCTCCGGGCCGTGCTCACGGTGCAGGTGCTGCTCATCGCCGTGATCACCCTGGCGATGGCGTTCGCCGAGGGTGCCGCGAGCGACTGGCTCCCGCTGCTCATGACGACCGACCACGGCGCTCCCGAGGCCGTCGGGTCCCTCGTCTTCACCGGCTTCGCCCTCGCGATGTTCGTCGGGCGGACGGCCGGCACGCCCCTCGTCGCCCGGTTCGGTCGCGCACCGGTCGTCCGGGTGTGCGCGGCGGTCGGCACCGTCGGCGTGCTGCTCGTCGTGGTGTCGCCGAGCCCCGTGCTGACCGCGGCCGCCGCCGGGGTGTGGGGTCTCGGCATCGCCCTCGGCTTCCCGCTCGCGATCTCGGCCGCCGGCGACCACCCGACCGATGGTGACCGACGGGTGTCCGTCGTCGCGACCGCGGGCTACATCGCGTTCCTGGCGGGTCCTCCGGCACTCGGGTTCCTCGGCGAGCACCTCGGCCTGCAGGCGGCGATGCTCGTCCCCGCCGGACTCCTCGTCGTGGCGCTGCTCGCCGCCCCGGCGACCCGGAACCGCACCACGCTCGACGTGCGGGAGCCCCCGGTCGGCGCACCGGCCCCGTCCGCGGACTGACGGGACGGTTCCGACCACGGACTACGTCTAGCGGACACCATTTCGTGTCGACGGCGGCCCGCGCCAAGATGGAGCCGTGCTCGTCTCCATCGTCTACATGAGCCGGGCGGCCACCCCCTTCGACGACGCCGCCCTGACCGAGCTCCTGCGTGGGTCGCGGCTCCGGAACGAGGCGCTGGGGGTCTCCGGCATCCTGCTGGCGAAGGACGGCCGCTTCATGCAGCTGCTCGAGGGCCCGGCGTGGAGCGTGGACGACCGGTTCGCCGCGATCGCGCGCGACCCCCGCCACGGCGAGGTGAAGTCCCTCGTGCGCGAGGACATCGAACGCCGTCGGTTCGACGGCTGGTCGATGGCCTACCGGTCGCTCGACGACTCCGACATCGCCGCCGAGGAGGGCTTCAGCCCGTTCCTCACCGACGGCGTCGACTTCCCGCGGTCCTTCGACCGCACGAGCGCGGCCTGGCTGCTGAAGTGGTTCCGCGACCGCGAGCTCCACGACCGCTGACCCGCAGCGACCCGGCCCCCGGGCCGTCCCGCGTCAGTGCGCTCGTCGGCGTCGGACACGGGTGACCGCGGCCGCACTGCCCGCAGCGGCGAGCACGACCAGCCCGAGCGCACCGACGCCCAGGCCGAACACCCCGAGGATCCCGGCGCCGATGTTCGCGCCGCCACCGTCGTCGACCGTGACGAACAGGGACCAGAGCGTCACCGCGACGGCGACGAACCCGACCGCGAGCAGCACGGTCGCGACGACGTGCAGCGCGACGACGCTCGCAGACCACCCCACCCGCTCGACCCCGGGCGTCGCGAGCGCCGGGTCGCCGTAAGGAGAAGTGTCGTGCTCGCTGGTGTCCACGGCGTCAGTCTGCCGTGCCGAACGCGTCCGCCACGACCCCCAGCAAGCGGGGCCGGTGCCGAGGGTCCGCGACGGCGGTGAGCACCATCCGCCACATCGTCGCGACCGCGGGGAAGAGGTCCTGCCGGCCGGTCCGCACCGCCGAGACGAGCTGGACTCCGGTGAACATCGGGACGACGGTCGCGCCGAGCTGCTCGGGGGTGAGGTCCGTCCGGAGTTCGCCGCTCGCGATCGCGAGTCGGAACAGGTCGCTGATCCCACCGATCCACTGGTCGTAGAAGGCGGCGGTCGCGGCACCGAACTCGCCGCGTTCGAGGGAGAGCCGGATGCCGGCGCTCACGACGGGGTCGGTCAGCAGCATGCCGGCGATGCCGCGGGAGGCCCGGACGAGCGCCTCGGCGGGCGACGCATCGTGGTGGCTCACGACGTCGAACGTCCGCACGTTCTGCTCGTCGATGACCCCGAGCGCGAGGGACAGCTTGGTGGGGAAGTGGAAGTGCAGGGCGCCCTGCGAGACGCCCGCCTCGCGGGCGACGGCCGCGATCGTCGTGGCGGCGAAGCCGACACGCTCGAACTCACGGGCGGCGGCCTCCAGGATCAGTGCACGTCGTTCCACGCTTCCAGTGTCACGGACTGGAGGCGCGGTGCGGGCCCGCACCGCGCCTCCAGTCCGAGGGTGGTCACCGTCGGACCGCTCGCTCACCCGTGCAGCGAGTCGGTTCGTTCCTGCCGCTCCTCCGGACGCAGCCAGACCTTCACGACCGGGCCGGAATCGGGATCGGTGCCGGTCGGCACCACGACCTCGAGCGCCGTGGCGGTCTGCGTCCACTGCACCTCGCCGCCGGCGCCGAGCACCTCGACGCTGCGGATCGGCCGTCCGAGCAGGTTCGTCCCGCTGCCGAACGAGCGGATGCGCGCGACGCCGTCCGTCGGGTCGGCGAGCAGGACCGCGTAGACGTACTCGCCGGTGACGTCGTGGCGGGTGGTGAACCGGACGTCCTCGGACGTGTGGGCCGGAGCGGCGCCGTCGACGAACGACCCCGCCTGGACGTGCGTCGGACCCTCGCCGAAGACGCGCCAGGGACGGGTGCCGTAGATCGCCTCGCCGTTGGCGGTCAACCACCGGCCGATGCCCTCCAGCAGCCGCTGCTCGGGCTCGGCGATCGTGCCGTCCGGCTTCGGGCCGACGTTGAGCAGGAGGACGCCGTTCTTCGCGACGACGTCGACGAGCTCGGCGACGAGGTCGCGCGCGGTCTTGTAGTCGTGCCCCTCGATCCAGCACCAGGCGGACTTGGACACCGAGGTGTCGTTCTGCCAGACGACCGGCGGGATGTCCCCCATCGCACCGCGCTCGATGTCGTAGACGGCGGAGCCGTCCGCGAACGCCTGCCACTTGTAGTTGATGACGACCTCGCGCCCCCACTCGGCGGCACGGTTGTAGTAGTACGCGGCGAGGGTGCGCAGCCACGGCTCGAACGCTGGCTGCTCGATCCACCAGTCGAACCAGAGCACCTGCGGCCGGTACTTGTCGATGACCTCGACGGTCCGGAGCAGCCAGTCCTCGAGGTGTCGCTCGTTCGGCGCGGTCTCCTCGCGCTGGGCCGGGCCGTAGAAGTCGATGAACCGCGGGTCGAGCACGTCCGAGTCGAACCGTGCTCCCCCGTTCATGAAGAACCAGTGCTCGGCCCGGTGCGAGGAAGCGCCGCGGACCATGAACGCGTCGTCGACCGCCTGGAGCAGGTCCCCGAACACGTCGCGCTCCGGCCCCATCCGCGCCGCGCTCCACCGGGAGCGGTCGGTGTCGTACATCGCGAAGCCGTCGTGGTGCTCGGCGACGGGGACGACGAACTGCGCCCCCGCGCGACGGAACAGGGTCGCCCAGTCCTGCGGGTCGAAGTGCTCCATCGTGAACGACGGGATGAAG
The DNA here is from genome assembly GCF_044746255.1 of Curtobacterium sp. NPDC086286. Lineage (NCBI taxonomy): Bacteria > Bacillati > Actinomycetota > Actinomycetes > Micrococcales > Microbacteriaceae > Curtobacterium > Curtobacterium sp. NPDC086286. Next base: position 218,100 of record NZ_JBIVBW010000001.1, on the reverse strand, counting down.
TCCTTGTAGCCGAACTCCGACTGCGGTCCGTAGGTGGCCACGTGGTGCTCGAACTCGGGGGTGCCCGCGCGGTACATGTCCCGCGAGTACCACTCGTTCCGGAAGGCCGGCACCGAGTAGACGCCCCAGTGCAGGAAGACCCCGAACTTGGCGTCCTCGTACCAGCGCGGCGGCGTGTACCCGCGGAGAGACTCCCATGTCGCCTCGTACGGGCCGGCAGCGACGACCTCGGCGACGGCAGCGAGCGCCACCGAGTTGTCGCTGACGTCGACCGGCGCCGGCAGGGCTGCCGGGTCGATCCGTGGCAGGTCGTGGGGTTCGGGCATGACTCCTCCTCGAGTCGAGCGAAACGTTTCGTCCTGGAGACGGTTCTACGGTAGCGTGCATTGCACCCGCATGGATGAAACGTTGAGTGATGCGCGACGACGCGCAGGAAGCAGGCCACCGTGGACGTCCCGACGAGCCGACCCCTGCGGACCGGCGCACGCATCCCGACGATCGGGCTCGGCACGTTCGGCTCCGACCGGTACGGCCCGGACGAGGTGGCGGCGGCGGTCCGCGGCGGCCTCGACGCCGGCTACCGGTTGGTCGACTGCGCCTCGGTCTACGGCAACGAGCCCGAGGTCGGCGCAGCGATCGCGGCGAGCGGTGTCCCGCGCGAGGACCTCTTCGTGATGTCGAAGGTCTGGAACGACGCGCACGACCCGGCCGATGCGGTCGCGTCGGTCGAGCGATCGCTCCGGGACCTGCGGGTCGACCACCTCGACGCGGTGTTCGTGCACTGGCCGTTCCCGAACCACCACGCGCCGCACGCCTCGGTCGAGGACCGCGACCGGTCGGCCCGCCCCTACGACCACGCCGCGTACCTGGCGCTCTGGCGGTCGCTCGAGGGGCTCGTCGACGCTGGACTGGTCCGGCACCTCGGCACGTCGAACACGACGGTCCCGAAGCTGCGGCTGCTGCTCCGCGACGCCCGGGTCCTCCCGGCGCTCAACGAGATGGAGCTGCACCCGACGTTCCAGCAACCGGAGCTGTTCGACTTCTGCCGCGCGAACGACATCCAGCCCGTGGGTTACTCGCCGCTCGGGTCACCGTCCCGCCCGGAGCGCGACCGCGAGGACGACGACCCCGTGGACGTCGACCACCCCGTCGTCCGGCGGATCGCCGAGGCGCACGGCGTGCACCCCGCCGTGGTCTGCCTCAAGTGGGCGGTCGCGCGCGGGCAGGTCCCGATCCCGTTCTCGGTGAAGCCCGAGCAGTACCGCGCGAACCTCGACGGTGCGCTGACGGACCCGCTCACCGACGAGGAACTCCGGGCGATCCAGGACGTCGACCGCGGCGTCCGGCTCATCAAGGGGCAGGTGTTCCTGTGGTCGGGCGCCGACAGCTGGCACGACCTGTGGGACGAGGACGGCACGATCCCCGGGGGCGTCGGGTGACGGCGACCTACAAGGACCTGCAGCGGGCGACGGGGCTCTCGCTCGCGACGATCTCGAAGTTCTACAACGGCGGCACCGTCCGCGACGAGAACGCGCAGGCGATCGAACGGGCCGCGGCGACGCTCGGGTTCCGTCCCAACGGGTTCGCCCGGAGCCTGCGCTCCCGGCGGTCCGGCACGATCGGCGTCCTGCTGCCGGCGCTCGACAACGACTTCCACCTCACCGTGATCGCCGGGGTCGAGAGCGCGCTCCGGGCGCACGGGACGAGCGTCATCGTCTCGTCGAGCCCGGACGCCGCCGCGGGCGCGGTCGACCTGCTCCTCAGCCGGATGGTGGACGGCATCATCGCGGTGCCGTCGGACCACGACGTCGAGGCCCTGGCGCGTGCGGCCGAGCGGATGCCGGTCGTGCAGATCGACTGGCGTGCGGACGCCCTCGACACCGACGGCGTCTTCCTCGACAACCGCGGCGCCGGCGCCCTCGCCGCCCGCCACCTCCTCGACCACGGACACCGCCGGGTCGGGGTGGTCGCGGGCGACCCCGCGGTCTCCACCATGCGGGAGCGCACCGCGGGCTTCCGTGCGGTGGTCGAACGGGAGGGCGGTGTCCTCGGACCGAACTCGGTCGTCGAGGGCCCCCTCACGGTGCAGCACGGGCAGGCGGCGATGCAGCGGCTCCTCGTGCAGCAAGACCGCCCGACCGCGGTCTTCTGCGCGAACTACGAACTCACGCTCGGAGCCGTCATCGCACTGAACGAGTCCGGGCTGACCCTCGGCCGGGAGCTCTCCGTGCTCGGGTTCGACGGCCTCGAACTCGCCCAGGCCACCGTCCCGAAGCTCACCGTCATCGTGCAGCCCACGCACGAGCTCGCCGTCCGCGCCGCCGACCTGATCCACGCGCGCCTGACGGACCCCGACGCCGACCCGGCCCCCGTCGACGTCGTCGTCGCACCCCGTCTGGTCGCCGGTGGATCGGTCGCCCGACTCGTCACCCCCACGGAGGCATGATGCTGCGCTACACCCTCACCCACCAGCCGACGCTGAGCGCGCTCGCGTCGCTCGGGCACGGCTCCAAGGTGCTGGTCGCCGACGGGAACTACCCGTTCGCGACGGCGATGCGTCCAGGCGCCGCGCTCGTGCACCTCAACTTCCGCCCCGGACTGCTCGACGTCGACGAGGTCCTGACGACCCTGCTCGACGCGGTCCCGTTCGAGGCGGCGACGGTCATGGAGGCTCCGGCGGACACCGTCGTCGCGGCGGACGAGGGCTACCGGCGCATCCTCGGGCCGGACGTGCCGCTCGGTGCGCTCGACCGGTTCGCGTTCTACGACGCGGTCCGGGCGCCCGAGACCGGGTTGGTCATCGCGACTGGCGACCAGCGCTCGCACGCGAACCTGCTGCTCGAGATCGGGTTCCAGCGCGCGCCGGAGCGGTAGGCGCGCGGGCGCGGTCGCGACGGGGCGCGCGGGCGGCGGGGCGCGCGGGCGGGCGCGGGCGTGAGTGCGCGCGCTGACGACGACTGCGCGCGTTCCACCACGCGCAGTCGTCGTCAGGGTGCGCAGATCCGCGCGTCGGCGTCCCCACGGGCGGACTGGAGGCGCGGTGCGGCCCCGACCCGCGCCTCCAGTCCCCCACGGGCGGACCGGAGGCGCGGTGCGGCCCGGACCCGCGCCTCCAGTCCCCCACGTGCGGACCGGAGGCGCGGTGCGGGCCCGACCCGCGCCTCCAGTCGGTCGACCGACGGCGGCTCAGGTGAGGGCGAGGAGGTTGTTGACCTGCTCGTTCACGCCCGTCAGCGTGCTGATCGGCTTGCCGTTCGCGTAGATGTCGTCGAACGCCGGTTGCACGAGGGCCTGCACGTCGGCCGGGTTCCGGGTCACGGGGAACAGGAACGTCGTGCCGTCCTCGACCTGCTCGGTGAAGGCCGTCACGTCGAGGCCCCGCTTCGCGTACGCCGCCACCGCTGCGTCGGTCCCCGATCGGCGTGCCGGGAAGACGATGCCCGCCCGGCCGACGATCTCCTGGGCGGCAGCGCTGCCGAGGAACGCGACCCACTTCGCCGCTGCCTCCGGGTTCCGCGCCTGCTTCGTGATCGAGTCGCCGAGACCGTTGAACATCGACGCGCGGTGTCCGATCGGCCCGGTCGGCGTCGGCGCGATGCCGACGTCGATGCCCGGGAGGTTCGCGTACGTCCCGATCATCCACGAGCCGTTGAACGAGAGCGCGACCTTCTTCGAGCCGAGCTGGACGTCCGGTCCGGTCGTCGTGGAGAAGACCCCGTACTTCGGCATGTAGCCCTTCTCGGCGAGCCCGAAGTACCACGAGATCGTCTTCTGGAACCCGGCGTCGTCGTAGCGGAACCGGTTTCCCCAGGGGTTCTTGTTCGTGTAGAACCAGTCGATCGACCCGGTGAACGGCGACCACTGGGTCTGCCCGAACCCGTCGCCCCCGCTGCCGTTGGCGCTCATCCCGTAGACGGCGACGTCCGTCTTGTCGAAACCCGGCTCGTCCCCGCGGCGCCCCTTGCCGTCGATCGTGAGGTGCGCGACGGCGCGCTCGAAGGTGCCGCCGTCATCGGGGTTCCAGGACAGGGCGGCCAGGTCGTCGGCGGTGTACCCGGCCTTCGCGATGACCTTCTGGTCGTAGAACATCGCGACCGTGTCCCAGTCCTTCGGCGAGCCGTACCGGTGGCCGTCCCGCCCCTTCCAGAGCTGGGCGAGCCCGGACTGGTAGTCGTCGTCACGGATACCCGACGTCGCCTCGAGCTCGTCGAGCTTGTACAGCACGTCGAGGTCGGCGAACTGCGGGAACTTCGACAGGTGGTCCGTGAACACGTCCGGCGCGGTGCCGGCGATGAACCCGGCGGTGAGCTTCGTCCAGTAGTCGGCCCACCCGAGCTGGGTGATCCTGATCGTGATGCCGGGGTTCTCGCGCTCGAAGGCCTTGGCGACGGCCTGGTACGCCGGCAGCTGGTTCGAGTCCCAGAGCCAGTAGGACACCGTGCCGGTCGCACCGCTCCGCGGGTTCGGGGTGCCCGTGGTGGAGCAGGCGGCGAGCGCACCGAGCGCCAGGGCGGACGCTCCGCCGGCGAAGAGGGCGCGGCGGGTGATGGAGTTCGTCATGTGCGGATCCCTACTTGATGCCGGAGAAGCCGATGGAGTTGACGATCCGCTTGGCGAAGACGCCGAAGAGCACGATCATCGGGAGCGCCGCCACGAGCGTCGCGGCCATGAGCCCGGCCCAGTCGGTGCCGGACTGCGGCGACTGCGACTTGAAGACCCCGAGCGCCACCGTGAGCACGCGGGAGCTGTCGGTGTACGAGACCATCAGCGGCCAGAAGTAGTCGTTCCACGCCGTGATGTACGTCAGGACGGCGAGCGTCGCGATCGGGGCGGAGGCCATCGGGAGGATGAGCCGGAAGAAGACCCGGACCTTGCCGGCGCCGTCGATGAGTGCCGCCTCCTCGACCTCGCGGGAGATCCCGAGGAAGAACTGCCGGAGGAAGAACACCGCGAACGGCGTCATGAGCATCGACGGCAGGGCGATCCCGAACAGGGTGTCGACGAGGCCGAGCGACTTGATCAGCGTGAAGTTCGGCAGGAGCGTGAAGATCGTCGGAACCATCAGTCCGGCGAGGAAGACCGCGAAGACGCGGTCCCGCCCGGGCCACCGCAACCGCGCGAACGCGTAGGCCGCCCCGGCGGAGAAGAACACCTGGCCGACGGTGATCATCGTCGCGGTGAGCACCGAGTTCAGCAGGTACTGCCAGAAGTTGATGGCAGCGCCGGACCCGCCCTGCGCGAGCGCCTCCTTCGTGGACTGCAGGCCGAACACGCGCTCGAAGCCACCGAGGCTGAAGCCCGTGGGGAGGAGCGAGGTGGGGTCGGCCGAGATCGCACCGTTCGAGGACAGGGCGGTGCGGAGGATCCAGTAGAACGGGAACAGGGTCACGACGATGACGGCGATCATCGCGATCCAGGCGATGACCCGTCCGACGGAGGGCTTCCGACGAGGCGGTCGGGGGCCGCCGCGGGTGGTGATCGCGCGGGTGGTCTGCGGTTCGACCACCGGGGGCAGGGTGCTGGTCATCTTCGACTCGCTTCCGTGTGCTCTGGCCGTCAGTCCAGGTCGCTCTCGCCGGAACGCGAGAGTCGGTACTGGATGATCGTGATGATGCTGAGGACGATGAGGAGGGCCACCGAGACGGCGGACGCGTAGCCGAACTGGAACCGGCCGAACGCCAGGTTGTAGATGTAGTTCTGCACGACGTTCGTGGCGTTCGCGGGTCCGCCCTGGGTGGCGATGGCGACGGTGTCGAACACCTGGAACGACCCGATGATCGTGATGATGAGCACGAGCGACAGGATGGGTCGGAGCAGCGGCACGGTGATGCGCCAGAACATCTTCCACTCGCTGGCGCCGTCGATGCGGCCGGCTTCGTAGACCTGCTCCGGCAGTGCCTGCAGGCCCGCGAAGATGAGCAGGGCCGTGTAGCCGACGTTCCGCCACACGTTGATGAACGCGATGGTCGGGATGCCCCAGAAGTCGCTCTGCAGGAACGGGATGCGGCCCACACCGATCGCCGACAGGATCTCGTTGCCGATACCGAGCTGCGTGTCGAGGATCCACAGCCAGATGAGCGCCGCGACGACGTTCGACACGAGGTACGGCGCGAGGACGATGCCCCGGACGAAGGTCGACTTGGTGAGGCGGTGCATCATCACGGCGATGAACAGCGCGAGGATCGTCTGGAACCCGATGTTGAGCAGGACGTACTCGACCGTCACCGCCATCGAGTGCCAGAAGATCGAGTCCTGCACCAGGCGCTCGTAGTTCTGCAGGCCGGTGAACACCGGCGGTGTGAGCAGGTTGAACGACGTGAAGCTGAGGTAGATGCCCCGGACGGTGGGCCACGCGAGGAACACGGCGAAGCCGACCGATGCCGGGGCGATGAAGATCAGCGCCAGCCAGAGGTCGTTCCTGGGCCGGCGTCGCGGGGAGGTGGTGCCGGCACGGGCGAGGTCGGTCGCCCGACTCCTCCGTCTCGTGCTGGCCGTCGTCAAGGGTGACGACACAGGGCTCTCGGTGGCCATCGCGACTCCTTCGTCTGCGGTGGACTGACGTGCAGCAGTCCGTGAGCCGGGAATCTACACGTGGGGACAGCGGGTGGCAAGAGGCTTTTTCTTGGTTTGAATCGGGGGTTGTCACGTGTAGACATCGGTGTCAGGATGGCCCTCGATCGCATCGGAGCGACCTGCCCGGCGACGCATCCCCCACCTGGAAAGGTCACTGATGATCTCTGTCGGAATGGTCGGCGCGGGCCAGTTCGCCCCCCAGTTCGCCAAGCTGTTCAAGCTGCACCCGGACGTCGACCGCGTCTTCGTCACCGACCTCGTCGACGACCGGGCATCCGAGCTCGTCGAGTCACAGCACCTCGACGGCACGTTCCCGGACTTCGACGCCGTGCTCGCCTCGGACGTCGACGCCGTCGCGATCTTCACGCAGCGCTGGACGCACGGGCCGCTCGTCGTGAAGGCCCTCCGCGCGGGCAAGCACGTCTACTCGGCCGTGCCGATGGCGATCTCGGTCGAGGAGATCCAGGCCATCATCGAGGCCGTCCGCGAGACCGGGCTCACCTACATGATGGGCGAGACGAGCTACTACAACCCCGCGACGGTGTTCGCCCGCTCGAAGGTCGCCGAGGGTGCCTTCGGCCGTGTCTTCTACGCCGAGGGCGACTACGTGCACGACATGGATCTCGGCTTCTACGCCGCGTACCAGTTCAGCGGCGGCGAGGACTGGAAGCGCACCGCCAGCTACCCGCCCATGCTCTACCCGACGCACTCGGTCGGCGGGGTCCTCGGCGCGATCCCGGGGCACGCGGTCAGCGTCAGCTGCATCGGCGTCAAGGACGACCGCGGCGACGGGGTCTTCGACAAGGACGTCAGCCAGTTCGACAACGACTTCTCGAACGCCACCGCCCTGTTCGAGCTCGACAACGGCGGGGTCATGCGCATCAACGAGATGCGCCGCGTCGGCTACCCGTCGCACATCCGCGAGTCCCGCTTCCGCTACTTCGGCACCGAGGCGAGCTTCGAGCAGCTCGCCAAGGTCAGCGTCTGGCAGGACAAGGAGGACTCGCACGACATCAGCGACCAGATCGACACCCAGGCGACGATGGAGCTCGACGACCCCCGCCTCGCCGGCGTCGACCCCTCGCTCCGTGACGCGTTCGTCTCCGGCTACGCGGCCGTGCACGACACCGAGCGCCTGCCCGCCGAGTACGCCGGGGTCCCGACCGGACACGAGGGCAGCCACCAGTTCCTCGCCGACGACTTCGTCCGCGCCGTCGTCGACCGGACCCTGCCGCCGGTGAACGCCTGGACCGCCGCCCGGTTCACGCTGCCCGGCATCATCGCCCACCAGTCCGCACTGCAGGGCGGCGTCCGCCTCGAGGTGCCGGACTTCGGCGACGCCCCGGAGACGGTCGAGGCGGTGGGCTCGTCTAGTATCGCCAGCGACTAGCAAGTGGTGTTCGGGTGTCGGTCCGCACGGGCCGGCACCCGAACGCGACTTCCGACCCGACGAAGGTGGCACCCGTGACCGTCCCGACGACCCCGAGGGCGGTCACCCGCGCCGACGTCGCCCGGTACGCCGGCGTGAGCACCTCCGTCGTGAGCTACGTCGTGCACGACGGACCCCGTCCGGTCGCAGCGGCCACCGCGGCCCGCGTCCGCGAGGCGATCCGCGTCCTCGGCTACCGCCCGAACGCGAGCGCGCAGGCCCTCCGCACCGGGTCCTCGAAGATGCTCGGACTCATCGTCCCCGAGCTCGACAACCCGTTCTGGTCCGAGCTCGGCGTCGCGGTCACGCACGCCGCCGCCGCGCGCGGGTACGACGTCCTGCTCGCCAACAGCGACGGCGACGCCGCGCAGGAACGGGAGCGCCTCCGCAGCCTCTCCGCCCGGCAGGTCGACGGCATCATCGTCACGAGCATCATGACGCGGCCGGACCTGTCCACCGTGACGGACCCCGGCATCCCGATGGTCCTGCTCAACACCTTCTTCGAGGTCCCCGACTACGCGAGCATCGGCGTCGACGCCCTCCGTGGCGCGTACGACGGCACGCAGCACCTCGTCGAGCACGGGTACCGCTCGATCGGCCTGGTCATGGGGCACGCCGGCTCGATGGAGCTCCGCGAGCAGGGCTGGATGCGCGCACTCCGCGACGCCGGGCTGCCCGACGGCCCGATCGTCCGCTGCGACTTCACCCGACGGGGCGGCTACGAGGCCGGTCTCCGCATGTTCGGCGAGGGCTCCGGCCCCCGTGCGGTCTTCGTCAGCTCCGACATGCAGGCGGTCGGGCTCCTGCGCGCCCTCTTCGAGCTCGGGCTGTCCGCGCCCGACGACGTCGCGATCGTCTCCTTCGACGGCGCGGTCGAGGCCGACTACACGAACCCGCAGCTCACCACGGTCCGGCAGCCCATCGAGACGATGGCGACCGCCGCCGTCGACCGGGTGCTCGGCCTCGACGCGGACAACCAGTGGCACCGGGACCTCGTCCCCGCCGAGTTGGTGCTCGGCGCCAGTTGCGGGTGCGGCGTGCGTCGCTGACGCACCCGCCTGCGGTCCGGGAGGCGCGGTGCGGGGCCGACCCGCGCCTCCCGTCCGACGGTGGTCACGCCAGCCCGCCTGCTCGCACGAGTGCGCGCGCTGACGACGAGTGCGCGGGGTCCACCGTGCGCAGTCGTCGTCCGGCTGCGCACCATCAGCCCTCCATGACCGCCTCGAGCGCGTCGAGCGCGACGCGGCGGTGCCCGCTGCGCGTCACGGCGACCGCCTCGACCGGCTCGCCGGTGGTGGCCTCGACGAAGCGGAGGTCGGACGTGCGCTCGGACGGCCGGTGCCGGTCCGCCCACCCGCCCAGTGCGAGCAGCACGAGCGAGAGGTCGCGGCCGGCCTCGGTGAGGACGTACTCGTCCCGGACGCGTCCACCGTCCGGCTTGTAGGCGTGGCGTTCGAGGACGCCGCCCTCGACGAGGGAGCCGAGGCGTGCCGTGAGGACCTCCCGCGGGACCCCGAGGCTCTGCTGGAACTGGCTGAAGCGGGTCGACCCCGCGAGGGCGTCGCGGACGATCATGAGCGTCCACTTCTCGCCGAGGACGTCGAGGGACCGCGCGATGGGGCAGCGCTCGTCGCCGCCGAGGATGCCGAGCATGCGTTCATCCTACCTGAGTTCGGAATCCAGACACACCGTGCTAGGTTCACTTTCCGTACTCAACATCTTCGACAGGAGCACACCATGACCACCCTCACCGACGCGACCGTCCTCGTCACCGGAGCGAACGGCGGCCTCGGCGCCGCGTTCGTCCAGCAGGCCCTCGACCGCGGCGCCGCCAAGGTCTACGCCACGGCTCGGACCCCGCGCACCTGGGACGACGAGCGCATCGTGCCGCTCGCCCTCGACGTCACCGACCAGGCGAGCGTCGACGCCGCCGCCCGTGCAGCAGCCGACGCCACGGTCGTCGTGAACAACGCCGGCATCGGTGGCTCCGCGCCGCTCCTCGAGACCTCGGTCGACGAGGTCGAGCACGTCTTCGCCACGAACGTCTTCGGTGCGCTCCGGGTCGCCAAGGCCTTCGCGCCGTCGCTGGCCGGGGGCGCGCTCATCGACGTGCACTCGGTGCTCAGCTGGATCGCGCTGGCCGGGGGCTACTCCGCCTCGAAGGCCGCGTTCTGGTCGATCACGAACTCCCTGCGCCTCGAGCTCGCACCCCAGGGGACCCAGGTCCTCGGAGCGCACCTCGGCTACACGGACACCGGCATGACGGCCGACCTCGACGTCGAGAAGGCCGACCCGGCGGACATCGTGGCGGCGATCTACGACGCCCTCGAGGCCGGCGAGCACGAGGTCCTCGCCGACCAGGTCAGCCGCGACGTCCGCGCGGGACTGAGCGCCCCGCTCACCGCGCTCTACCCGGCGCTGGCGTCGGCCTGACGCCTCCGCCGTCGATGGCCTCGGCGGCGCTCGCGACCCGGCCCGCCGTTCCGCGCGACGGCGAGGCGTCGGGACACGCGGCGGCGAGGCGTCGGGACACGCCGCGGCGCGCTGAAGCGTCGGAACGCGGCGGCACGGCCGGTTCCGCGGGCCGCGTGACCGTTCCGGTTCGCGAATCCCGCGATCCGCGAACCGGAACGGTCACGACGGCAGGACGACGCGCGCACGACCGCCGCGAGCCGGCCGATCGCAGCCGGTCAGGTCACACCCGCGCGTCAGGGGTCAGCCGTGGGCCCCTCGGCCGGTGATGCCCGCGGTGGCATCGGCGATCGACGCGCGCTCGGAGTCGGTGAGACCCGCCGCGCGCAACACCCGGTCGAGCACCGCGGTCTTGCGCACGAGGTAGTCGTCGATGTCCAGCGCCTCGGCGGCAGCCCGACGCTTCACGGTGGCGTACTCCTCGCGGAGTGCGTCGTCCCCACGCAGGACATCGCGCACGCCGATGTGGTTGCGGTGCGCGAGCGATCCCTCGGCCACGACGTAGGTGTTGCTCGGGGCGAAGCGCTCGGGCGTGCGGAACGCCTGCCGCCCCGGGATGCCGAGATCGCCGCGCGGCACGAAGCCGATCGCAGCGAGGGCCTCGACGGCCGCGGGCACGTCCGGCGCCCCGACGACCACGTCGACGTCGATCACGGGCTTCGCCGCGAGGCCGGGCACCGCCGTGCTCCCGACGTGCTCGATGCGGTGCGGGACGCCGGCGGCGAGGAGCGCCGCGCCGTCCGCAGCACCGCGAAGCGCCGCGGCCACTCCGCTCGGTACTCGACGACCTCGACCACACCGCCCCCTGGATCTCCTCGCGCACGGTGCACGGTACGCGTCCCGGTGTCCCGACGGTCGGCGGCCCGTGCGATCATCGATCAGTGCAACTCCCTCCCCCGATCGCGGTCGTCATCGCCGCCATGAGCGAAGAGGTGTCCGCGTTCGCCGGGCTCCTCGGCGGTGTCCCGATCCTCGACGGTCCGGTCGGCGGTCACGACGAACACCACCTGCTCGACGTCGGTGGCGCCACGGTCGCCGTGCGCCGCAGCGGCATCGGGTTCACGAACGCCACGGCAGCGGTCGCCCACGCGTTCCACGACTTCGGCTCCGGCATCCCGGTGATCAGCGTCGGGACGGCCGGTGGGCTGATGCACGGCGTCGAGATCGGCGACGTCGTCGTCGGGGACCGTTACGTCAACCTCAACGCCGACGCGACGGCGTTCGGGTACGCGCTCGGCCAGGTCCCGGGCATGCCCACCGGGTACGAGCCCGACGACCGGCTCGTGGAGCTGGCACTCGCCTCGGACGCCGGGTACCGCCTCCGCTCGGCCACGATCGGCTCGAGCGAGATCTTCGTCACCGAGGGTCGAGCGCGTCTGCTCAGGACGGCCTTCCCCGCGGTCGCGGCGGTCGACATGGAGTCGGCGGCGATCGCGCAGTTCGCGCACGTCCACGCCATGCCGTTCGTCTCCGTCCGGTGCATCAGCGACCTGTGTGCGCCGGACGGCGATGAGTTCAAGGAGCACCTCGACGATGCGGCCGCGCGTGCCGCCCGGGTGGTGCACGACGTGGTGACGGGGCTCGTCAGCTGAGCCGGGGGCTCACCGGTCGGTCGGAGCGAGGAGCTGGAACATGACGTGGTCGCGCCACGCCCCGGCGATCCTGAGGTACTCGGGCGCCAGGCCGTAGCGCGTGAACCCCGCTGCCTGCAGTGCACGCTGCGAGCCCACGTTCTCGGGCAGGGTCTCCGCCTGGACACGGTGGAGCCGCAGCACCTCGAACGCGTGCGCCGCAGCCGCCCGGACCGCTCGGGAGGCATGCCCCTGCCGGACCCGGTCGGCGCGGATCCAGTACCCCATCGCACACGACTGCAACGCGCCACGGGTGATGCCGCTCAGCGTGATCCGGCCGAGCAGTTCGCCGTCGACCGACTCGATCACGAACGGGACGGACGTGCCGGCACGCTCGGCCGCGAGGGCCTGGACGATGACGTCGTGCTGCCCCGCCTCGGTGAAGTAGGCGGGCGAACGGGTCGGTTCCCACGGCCGCAGGTGGTCGGCGCTCGCGGTCACGACGGCCGCGAGCGTCGCAGCGTCGTCGACGCGGATCAGGCGCAGGCGTGTGTCCATGGCGGAGGGTGTGGGATTCGAACCCACCCAGCGCGAGCGGTGCGGCAGCGGCGGAACCTCCGAGGGGCGTATCTCCGGTCTATTGCGGTCATGCCGGGTCATCCTGGTACCCCTCGGTTCCGATCAGTTGTGGGCAGAATGTGGGCACAGCCTCTACCGGTTGCGCTTGCGGCCCAGGGAACGGGCCGACTGCTTCCACGGATCGCGTGGCTGCTGCGTCCAGGCTTTGACCTCGGAGGGCCAGAAGCGATGCTGGTTGCCGTTGCGGAAGGACGGGAACAACGGATCCTTGCCGAGTTCCCGTGCCTTCCACTCGGAGATGCGGAGCATCTGGGCGAGCTCGGCCACCGTGATCGCGCGTTCATCCATGTGTGCACGCTAGGCCCTCATTGAGCTGGGCCTGTTGACGTCGCAGACGTCGCGAGTGTCTTTGACAGGCCCGCCGTTCACTCCGGCTTCGGCGGATCCTCCTTCGGGAAGAGCGGCGTCCGTTCGGGCCGTGGGCGACGCGGCGGGCGTGTGCGCTCCAGATACCGTGAGCCGGCGCGAATGACGATGATCGTCGCCCAGATGTTCAGGATGACGAGGACAAGCGCGACGATCGCGAAGAACGGGCTCGGGCCAGTTGAGTACATGTCGGGAGCCTAGGGCGTAGGTCGTGACAGAGCGCACCTACCTCCAGATGTGGCGATTACGGCGTCAGATCTGCTCGTGGACAGATGGGGCAGCGCCGGGGACCATTGAGCTATGCACGAGCTCGAGCCGTCCTGCACGGACCGTCTTGCCTACTCGATCCCCAACTTCGCCACAGCGGTCGACCTCAGCGTCGACACGATCCGCAAGGCGATCGATTCCGGTGATCTGATCCCTTCGCTTCCTACGCGCGCCGGGAGGAAGCCGATCATCACTCGGGAGGAAGGGTTGCGCTGGTTGCGGTCACTCCCCCAACGCTGATGGCAGGCACTACTTCGCCCGTTGGAAGCTGCCATCGCGACGTATTACGCGGCGGGGGTGACCGGATCAGTCAGGCCAGCTTCCCGAAGCGCGACTAGCGCGTCGTGCTCGTAGTCGGATCGCATGAATCGCCGCGAGAACGAACGTCGATACCAGGCCGGCTGCGAGTCGCGCAGTGTCGCGAAGGCCACGAAATATGCATCGAAGCTGCTCAGACCGGCTGCGAGAGATCTTGCGTAGGCCATGGCAGGCTCCGGCTTGGACGCACCCACGACGAGGAGCCCGCGGACAAAACCTACGTAGTGCATTGCGCGCGCAACGTGCGCACTGTGCCGCTCTACCCATCCACTCGGCAGTCGACTCACGGCCGCGATCAGCTCTTGGGACGCTTGAGTCGCGTCCGCCGCTTGTTGCTTTTGGACGGCCGTCAGTTCTGCCGATCCCCGCGATGTCGCATCGTCGAGCATTGCGGCCATCAGGAGCACGAGCTTTTGGAAGCCAAACACCACTTCGTCGAACTGTTGACGATCACGTAACAGGCGCGCTTTTCGGGCCTCAAGCACTGGTTTCGCGAAGTACTCGACGACAGCAGTCGTGAGGATTGCGGCGACTACAGGGACGAGGAACGCACGGGCGAGCGGATCGTTCAAGAAGTCATCGAGCACACTGCGCAAGTATGCACGCGAGCGCGCCAGCGGGACAGTGCCTGATGTCCGTATCGATGCTAGGAGCTACCCATCGACCGTGCCCTTCCCTTCCACCGCTCGCAGAGGGACCACGGCTTTCCCGATGAGAGACGAAGTGGTCTCGACCCGTCCCGACGTAGCACTACTCCAAGTAATCTACAGAAGTCAGCGTCTTGTCATCGGTCACGGTCACAGTGCACTGGAAGTTGGAGCGCAACATGGCACCGAAGCTGTTCTCAGAGTCGACCGTCCCGGTCACTGTGTACGGTCCCGAACCGCTGACGTCGTCGTTGAAGTCAGCGGATGAAGGCGACTTCAAGGCATCTTTGATCCTGTTCTCGCAGGCGATCTGCGCTTCGACGCTGTTGTCGGACGAGGATGTTCCGCCTCCAAACGCGGCGGATATGGCGAGGAGAATCACGATGACGAGGCCTCCGAAGACCGGGACGCCGCAACACACCCAACCGAAGAACGTGAACGTGGGGTCCGCCTTGCCAGGGGACAGCGGGGGATTGGGCGGAAGCTTGTCGGTCACAAGCAGAACGTAGAGGAGTGCTCAAGAACCTCACATGCCCCAACTGGGGTTACGGCAGGCGTCGGGTGAGTGTCGGTGGTTGTCTCGAGCATCATGATCATGCCCGAGCACAAGTGGGCTCCAGCGGAGCACAAGAGGTGCTGATCCATGCGGCCGAGTCAATGCCGCTAGACAGCATCGGCATCCCGGAGCCGGTCGATCCGCCCCAATGCGTGAACGTCCGCGATCTCCGCTTCGAGGCGATCGGCATGCTTCCCTTCGTGAAGGCGTTCGCCGTCGCACGCTCCGACGTCGCGGTGTACGTCGAGATCGCCTGGCAGGGTCGCCTGCAGCGCGCGTGGGTGCCGCGGGACACCGTGACCACGCGCAAGCTCACGCCGCGCCGAGACTGATGGCTCGCCGGCGACGTGACCGATGGTCACTCGGCCCGCCCTTCTCGCTCCCCGAGCTCGCCCGAGGCGGCCCCGAGGTAGACCTGCACGAGCCCGATCCGGCGCTTGCATGGCTGCAGTACCCCGACCGCATCCTCGAGGTAGAGGCGCGAGTGATCGCGTACACGGAACGAGCGGTTCTGGTCGAGTGGGGTTTCGGGCAGGGTGCGGACTGTGCGTGGTTGTGGCGGGATGCGGTGCGGTACCGCATCCGGCAGTCTAGCAACTAGTTGACAACTTCTGTCTAGCATGTGCTAGACTAGAGCGCATGAAGCAGTCCGAACTGATCAAGTCCATAAAACAACTGGCGAAGGCCCACCAGGTCCCCTGGATCTTCGACAGGCACGGAGGAGATCACGACATATACAAGCTGGACGGCAAGCAGTACCAGATCCCTCGACACCGGGAGATCAACGAACGGCTCGCCAGGGGCATGATCAAGGAGGCAAAGGACCAGCTGGGGGCGTAAGCCCCCAGCCCTTCGGGGCTGCTTCATACACTCGCCGGAGGAGAACCAACTACCATGACCAACAAATCCACAACCCTTCATACCGCTCAGGCTTATCGGGACGGTAACTACTGGCTCATCGACATCGATGGCAAGCTCAGGACTCAAGCCGCGCGGGTCAAAGACATTGAGCGTGTTACCCGCGATTGGCTCAGCAACGACACCAACATTCCAGCAAAGGACGTAAGTGTAGCAATTGTCATAACGGTGCCCGAGACAGCTCAGGCACATCTTGATCAGGCTCGCGAACTTCGTGAGGCTGCTGCCGATGCGCAGGCTAAGGCGCAACGAGAGTCGGCGGCTGCTGCTGCTGTGCTCCGCGCCGAGAATATGACCATTCGAGAGATTGGATCTGTTCTAGGTGTTTCCCATCAGCGTGCTCAGCAGTTGGTTGAGTCGTCGCGCTGACTAGTATTTTGCGAAATGAAACGAACCGCCCGCTCACCTACACGGTGGGCGGGCGGTTCGTTTTTGGGCAGGCACGCAACCTGACTGGACGCGGCGAATCTCAGTACACGCCTGGTCGCAGAATACCGTGTACGACCGCAGACCATCGATGACGCACCGTACCCAGGAACACGCACGTTTAGGCGTACTCCGATCGTTCACGACGTTCAACTGCCTGCACAAACGGTTCAGGATCGAGCGTGGTCAGGTGGTAATGGCGATCCCCAGTGCGAACCGGGGATGCCGGGGCAGCGGTCTGCGCTCTCATCGGAGTGGCGTCCATGTATCGGACCGAACCGCCCGAGTTGATCGCCTCGAGCCAGCCACGGTTCTGAGCAGTCGCAGCAGCGTTCACCACGAACTCACGCCCATGAACAAGGCCGGCAACCTGCCCAGTGCCGTAATCGCCCGTGTACCCACCAACCGAGTACCCAGGCACACCCAGCGCCTTACCGATCAGCCGCTGCAACTTCCGCGACTCCGTAGTGATCGCCTTCGAGATCCCAGCCGCGTTTGCCTTCGCATCCCTCAACTGACGTTCCGCCGTGTCAATCAGCTTCCCAAAGTTCGCATCCGCCACCTGCGACCCAATCGCCGCAGACGTCGACTGAACAGCCCCATACTGCGTGTTGATAGCAGACAGCTGCCCCTTCGACATCGCCGCCAACGACTTCGCCAACGGCATGCCCTCATCGACACCCAACGATGCGATCTCGTTCAACAGTGCCGGCGCGAGCCCGTTCTTCTGCAACGTCACCAGCAACGCCTGGAACTGCTTCAACTTCCCAGCCCGCGACGTCAACCCACTCAGCAGCGACGCACCAGACCGGTAGTTGCCGTACGACACATCCGAAAGCTTCGACTGCACAGCCGACGCCATTGACGTAGCCGACGACTTCAAATCACCGAGCTTCGACGACGCCTTCTCCACAGCAGCCGCAGCAGACGTCGCCTGCTTCTCAAGACCGAGCATCTTCTTCTCGGACTGATCCGCAACACGACCAACCGCGTTCCGGAACTGCTCCGGGAAACGCGTATCCGTCGCCAACGAAAACGCCCGCTGCACCGCGTTGGAACCAGTCAGCTGACCGGTACGCATCGCCGTGTTGAAGTCATACACGTCAGACCAGCTCTTCCGACGAGCAGCCGCCGCACGATACTGAGCAGCACGAGCAGCCTTAAGGCGCTTCTGACGCTCCTTCTCCGCGGCAGCAGCAGCCTTCTGCGCCTTCGACACCGCGCCTCCTGCCGCGTACCGCTGCACCAGGCCCCCGGAGGCGTAGTGGCCGCGGTTCACCCGGTCGAGGAAGCCGGTGCCGTACTTCTTCACCGACCGTTCCCGGATGACGTATTCACCGTTGGAGAGCATCGCCGGGATCGAGTCGGACGTCCCGGTCCCGGGGCCTGTGATGTACCCGCCAGCGGCCTTGAAGATCCCAACCGTGTTGTCCGGTGTGCCGGTCGTGACTCGGTTCGTGGTGACGGTGATCGTCTTCTGCGTCGGGATCGCATTGAGGGTGTCGAGAACGCTCTGAATGGCCACCTGGGCGGCAGTGGTTGCCGCGTTGACGTTCGTTCGCTTCTCGGCGGGCAGGGCGTTGAGCTTCCGCTGGTACTCGGACACGAGAGCGCCGGCAGCGTCTGCGGAGTTCGTGAACAGGGTCGACCACTGCGTCGGCGTCCCGAGGATCCTGTCCGCGTAGTCCTCCGCAGCCTGCCCGGTGATGTTGTACTGGCCAAGCGCCGCGATCAGCGATTTGCGGCCAGACTCCAACGCACCCGTCGCCTTGTCCTGGTCGCCGGTCTGCTGGTACAGAGCGCCCGCGTAGTTCAGCGTGGACTGCGCGATCGAATCAAGAGCAGCGGAGTTCGCCCGCCCCTTCTCCGTCGTCACATCGAGCGACTGGCCGTTCTGCTCGATCGAGTCGGTCACGCCATCGATCGCAGCCTCGAGGTCACGCTGCGTCGAGTTCACGTCGAGCTGCGCGGAGTTGAACCCCTTGATGGCGTTCGCGACGTCTGCGATTGCCTGGGTGGCGTCCTCAGCCGAGTCCGTCACTCCGTCGAGGCCAGCAGCAGCCTCATCGGAGCTGTCCGCACTACCCGCCTGCGCTTCCGCGAGCTGCCCAAACTGCTCCTTGGAGTTCTTGACTGCTGCGCGCTGCTTCTCGACCGCCTGCACCAGCTCGGTGATGTCGCCGGACGCGTCAGACAGGCCCTCACCGTACTTCTTGGTGATGAAGTCGTTGTCGTCAGTGCCGCGAATCTCCTTGCGAACCGCCAGCAGCTCCTTGTAGGCCTTCGTGTTGCCCTGTGCCGCCTTCGTCACGGTGTCGAGTCCGATGCCGAGACGCTTCGCCTTGTCGAACGCCGACGACCCTTCGATCTCCTGCCCGAAGATCGTGCTGCGAGCCGCGAGAGCGTTCGAGACGAGCTCGGACGTGTTCTTGGTCAGCGCTCCCGTCGTCTGGTTCAGCGAGTCGCGGAGCGTCTGCGTGTACTGAGCCGACTGCAGCTGCTGTGCGGCAAACACAGCAGCAACCGCAGCCGCCGTCCCGAGAGCAACGCCCCACGGACCCGTCGCGAACTTGGCGAAACTGGCCAGCGAGGAACGCGCCGTGATGCCGCCATCGCGGAGCGTCGCAAGCGCACTCCGGAACTCGACGATCTTTGGAATGGCGAAGAGCATCCCGCCGCCAAGTAGGGACGTAGCCCCAACTACGCCCGTGATGCCCAGACCCGTCGCCTTCAGCGGGTCCGGCAGGAGATTCACCGCCTGGATGACGTTCGTCATGGTCTGCACGAAAGGCCGCAGCGCATTGCTCGCGGACGTCCCCGTGTCGATCAGCCCCGACTGGAAGGCCGACTGCAGCTTCTTCAGATCGCCGTTGAGGTTGTCGGACTTCAGCCGCGCCTGCTCCATCGCGTAGCCGGCGTCGTTGTTCTGGTCGATATACCCCTGGATGCCGTCCGCGCCCTCCTTGTAGAGGACGGTGGCGGCACGAACCGCGTCGGAGCCGAAGATCTGCGCGAGAGCCTGCTGACGTTGAGCATCACTGAGGGTCGAGAGCTTGTCGTGCAGCACCTGAGCGATGTCCGCAGCGCCGAGGAACTTGCCGTTGGCGTCCTCGACGTTGATGCCGAGGGACTTCATCAGCTGCGCCGATTCCTTCGACGGGTTCGCGAGCTGCTGCAGCATCGTCTTCAGCGAGGTACCGGAGTCGGAGCCGAGCAGACCGGCATCCGCGAACGCCGACAGCACGCCCGTCGTTTCCTCGAGCGAGAAGCCGAAGTTGGACGCAACCAGACCTGACTGGTTGAGGGCGTCACCGAGCTGCTCGACACCACCGAGCGCCTTACCAGCGCCGGCGGCGAGCTCGTCCGCAATGTGCGGGACGTCCTTGCCCTCGAGGTTGAACTGCTTCATCGCCACGGCGGCGATCTGCGTCGCCTTGCCGAGATCAACGTTGTCCGACGCCGCGAGAGCGAGAACGCCGTTCAGTCCGCCGTTGAGGATGTCCGCGGTGGCCAGACCAGCCTTACCGAGCTCCACCTGAGCCTCAGTGACCTGGGTTGCGGTGTACCCGAAGGCAGCACCCGCCGTAAGTGCCTGGTTCCGGAACTTGTCCATCTCCGACGCGGTGGCGTTCGTCGCCGCCTGCACCTTCGACAGCTGAGCTTCGAAATCCGCCGCCATCTTCGTGACGACGAGGACCGCGCCTGTAGCAGCCGCACCGACCGTCAGAAGCCCGCCACCCACGCGCTCAGCGGCCTGCCCGACCTTCTCGAGCTTGTCGGACTCCTTAGCCGTGTCCGCAGTCGCCTTGCGGACCTTCTCCATGCCCTTGACGTAATTGTCAATCGCCGCACGTACGGTGACCTGCACCACTCTGTCTGCCATGCCGTTCTCCCTCGGCTCGGGAGAAATCGGCACGCAAAAAGCCCGCCGGAACTGGCATGCCGAGATCTCATGTCTCGTTCATGCCCGGGGGTTCCGGCGGGCGTATTTCTAGGTCAATTCTACCGCGAATGGGTGCAATAGAAGGTGGTTTGGGCACGAAAAAGCCCCGCCATATCTCGGGATGATATGGCGGGGCCTAGACGGGCGGTCAATGGGGCGGAACGGCCGTCTGTTACGGATAACCCGCGCACTCATGCGGATCTTCGGGCCTGATCGCGGGAGAAGCCGCCAAGCCGCAAGGGCCGAGAATCGAGGAGAACACCCTCTCATCGGGGGTTTCCCCGCCGAAAAAACAGAGCAAGGGCGCACGCAGAACGGGAGTTGCTATCCGGCGGTGGGGGTTGTACTGACACAAGGAGGCCCCCGCACCTCCCCTGAGGGTGGCTACCTACTCGTCCGATTCGCCTGGCGAATCCTCACTGTCGTCGCCACCTTCCACCTCGCGCTCAGCATCCCGCTCCTGGGCAGCAATCGCATCGCGCGCGATTTGAAGAGAGGCGGTGGATGCAGCCAGCTTATTCCAGTTGATGCCGGACGTAGATGCCGAAACCTGTCGCAGGAAGTCTTCCGGCAGCGTGAGGCGATTGACGTCGAGGACAGGACGAGGTGCTACGTCATAGTAGTTCGAGACGGCAGTTCGCAAAGCGTCAAGGAAACGAACGCCATTGACCGTGGAATGGCGAGCGTCCTCAGCTTCCGCTCGCTCCACCCTCTTGTATTCTTCAGCGACCTCTTGCACATCGTTGTCTCTCTCGGCCTGCCAAAGATTTCGGGCAAGTGATTCCCTAACGAACGTGTCCGGATGAAGCACCACAATGTTTGATCCGGTTACCTGAGCGAATTCGTACGCGAGCTCTGGTAGCACCTGACCCGCTTTGCGCCAATCCTCTTTCTCATCGCGGGTGATGAGAATGACGCCCGTCTGCATAACCTGAGCGCGTTCCATGAGCTGCTTCCAGAGAAAAAAGTCTCCATAGCGGAGGTCCCCGGTCTTACCATCATCTGCGAAACCGGGCGGAATCTTGTTCTCGAAACGAACGGCGGCTTCAGCGCGGATAGCTGCGAGATCGACCGCATCAAATGGCTTGCCAATGCGTTGTTCCGGAAATAGTATATCGAGCTGCTCGAGCACGACTTCTTCCGCTTCATCGTACACGTCCGATCGATCCCGCAATTCCGTTGCAATACGTTCCGCGGCACTGATCAGCCCGGACCGGAGGGCATCATCACTGTCGATAGTGGGGTTGAACTTCCGAAGCTCGCCAACCTGATTCATGAGCTTGCGCGCGTCGGCGGTGATTCTTCCCGCCAGATCGGTTTGCTTTCTCCGCGCGTCGGACCGGACGACGTCCCGCATCTTGTGAAACTCAAGCCCAACCTGGTGTGGGATCCAAAGACGATCGGCAACGCTACCCAACGCTTTGAGTAGCGATGTTCGGGGAGCTGGGGTCAAGCGATATAGATCGAGCAAGACGTTGGTGTCGGTCACGATCATGGCCTTCGCCCACAGCGCCTCTAGCTCATCTGCCGACGGCTCGTACCAACCAGTGAATGTCTCTCGCATGACGCCTCCGCTCGGAGGCTAGCAGCCAGCCTGACTCCTACGGGCTGCACACCTGTCCTGTGTGGATGACTGCTGCCTGGGGTCTACGGCATGCGGGTTGCTGCGACCGCGGCGCGGCGTTCGTGCTCGGCGTTGCGGCTGGCGATGAAATGCCGTTCGGTCAAGTCAGGCTCTGGCACATCGCCGGCAGTGACCTCGGCTAGCCCGCTGTGCACCATCCGGGCGAGCTGCCTCGTGGACATCCCCTTGCGTGTGCTGAGCACATCACCAATGCGCTTCCCGCCTACTTCCTTGATGACGCGAACCTCGAGGTGGTCGACTCTCTGACGTCGATCGTGGAGGTTCAGGGAGTCGGCGTTGGCTCGGTTCGTGCCGATCGCTGGGGGCAGTGCGCCGAGGATGTAGGCGTTGACCCCGCTCACCGGGCTGACCGTGCGGCCGTCGATGGTGATCTGCCCGTTGCTGGTGATGGTGGCTTCGAGGTTGTCGACGGTGAGTCCTTCGGTAGGAACGCCGAGCGCCCGCAGCTTTCGACTCCACGCCTTGACCGCTTCGTCACGGGTGCGGGCCTGCTCCTTGAAGGCTGCTACCGCATCGCTGATGGCCGTGAGGGCGTCACGCATGGCGGCGACTGAGATTGTGTCGTCGGACAGGAAGTCGTTGAAGGCCTTCGTCAGCCGCTCGTTGCTGGCTAGGGCTTCGCGTTCCTGCTCCGCTGCCCGAGCGGCTGCTTCGGCACGCATCTCCGCAAAGCGTCTCTCCCCTTCAAGCTGAGTCACTGCTTCTGGGCTGAGATGCCCTTCCAGGGCGAGCAATTCGTACTCTTCCTTGCGGTCGGTGAGTTCCCGAAGTCGTGCCTGGAGCTCGGTAGCTCGCTGCGACGCCTCGGTGTTCAATTCGATGCTCATAGTGTCTCCTTGCTGATCAGTGGTTGCCAAAGGCGCGACGTGCGAAGTCGTCGAGGTCTGCGGTGGGGTCGGGCTTGTCGCCGTCTTGGCGTTGCTCGTCATCGCGCTTGATGTCGTCGAGGACGCGTCGAGCGAGGTCGATGTGGTCGGTCATGCTGGGCCTTCCTGAGAGTCGGTTTTGGCATGGGGAGAGAAGCGTGCCCGCCCCGGAGGTACTGGTCACGGGCAGGGGGAAGGGGCGGCCCCAGGTGACGTCGGGGCTGAAAATCTTGTCGCGAATATGCGTGGCCCCGCCCCGGTGGTCCGGGTGGAGGCAGGCTGAGGCCCAGCTACCACCCGGACCGGTAGTCACTCAGCGGTGGCGGCCATCTGCTGGATGATGCTTTCGGAGTAGGCGCGGATCTCGGCCGGCTTGTCAGCTTCGAACACCCAGTCGTTGGTGGCGTTCGTCATCTGGTCGCCAGCGCCGTCGTCACCTCGCATGAGCTGCCAGAGCTCGACGCCCTTCTGGTCGAGCGCTTCGTTGCCGGGTTCGTTGAGGTACCGGTTCACGAGGTCCGCGCTGCCCGATCGGTATGCGTGTCCGAGGATGGCCTTGGTGAGGATGCTGTCGCCGGTGAGCTTGGCGTTGTCGTACAGCTGGTGCATCGCCTTGTCATCCTTCGCTTCGGCTGCACGGGTTACGCGGTCGAGAGCGTCGCGGTAGGACACGGTGTCGCTGGTGGGCGCAGTGGCGGGCAGCCCGAACAGCTGGCGCTCGAGGTCTGCTCGACGTGTGGTGAGTGCGGCGTCTCGTTCACGCTTGAGCTTCGACAGCTGCTGCACCGTGTTGGCGTGCAGCTTGGCCAGCTTGCTGCGCTTGCCTTCTGGGGTGAGGCGGTTGTCGTTCTGCACGGCCGCGACTTGGGAGAGATAGCGGGTCTTGAGCTCGTGCGCCTGTTCGTGCTGCTTCGTCTTGGGCAGGGTCATGATCAGTTCCTGTTCTGTTGGTTGGGTGGTTCAGCAGGTAGGTTCGGTGTGGGTGGAGAGCGTCTGCCACCACTGCCGTGCAGCGCCGCGGACGTCGTACTGGCTGGTGTCGGTGACCTTGTAGGCGGGTTCGAGGTAGAGCATCGCGAGGTGCAGGAGCGCGCCGTAGAGGACGTCGGGCCACGCTTCCGGCCCGAGCGTTTCTGCCGCGAGCGTGTGATGTCGGACGACGGTTTTCACCATCAGGTCGGGGCTGGCGGTGAGTGTGGCGAGCTCACTGGCAAGCGAGTAGCTAGCGATGCTGATCGATCCGGCTCCGACGACGCTGCTTGGAACGCCGTCCTTGTCCTCGTATAGCTGCGTGAGCATCTTGTTGCCGGCTGTCTCGAGCTGGTCGAGGTACGCCTTGAGCCAGTTGCTGCTTGTGTCTGTCATGGGTGCTCCTGACGGTCGTGGTGCAGCCCGAAGGCTGGGTGGTTGAGGCGCGGGCAAGTGGCGTCGTGTTCGAGAACGGCGTGCGCGATGCCAGGGCCTGATATGTCGATGACGGCGGCTGCCGAGCAGTCGGGGCAAGCAACGGTGATCGGGCTCATGCCGCGCCCGCTTCGAACGCCTCTGAGGGCGTGTGGAAAGTGTTGAGAGTGTTGGAATCAGAGTCCGTTCCAACACTTTCCACACTTCCAACAGGGGTGTAGAGCCCACGCGCTGGCTTGTTCAGGCGACCCTGATCAAACGCCCGACCGAGGTACGTGCCGGCCATCTTTTCGTCGATGGACAGCTCGGCGGCGACGTCGGCAGCACGGATGCCGCCAGGTCGCGCGTAGGCGAGCTCGATCACCTCTGCCATGCGGTCACTCAGCCCGCCCGTGGTGCGCGACAGCTGCGCTGAAGCGGCGGCGTCCTTCAGCGAGCGGCCGATGATCGACCAGGCTCCGTTGCTGGCAAGCGTCATGCCGTACTCACCCTCGCGCGCATCACGAGAGGTGACTTGCAGCGTTGCGCCTTGATCCTTCCGGTCGCGGCGCAGCACGCAGATGGTGTCAGCGGCTCCTGCGATTCCCTGCGTGCCGCTTACGGCGTCGAGGAAGTCTTCTCCCCCAGCCTTCCTTGTGTGGTGCACGACGATGAGGCTCGACCCCGGAACCGCGTCACATGCCTTCTTTAGTGACCCCATGAACTGGTAGTCGGCGGCGTACTGCGTCTGCGTGCTGCCGGTGCTTGGCAGCACCTTCCCAAGTGTGTCGAGCACCACCACGGCGTCCTGATGCTCACGGAAGTAGTTGGCGATAGTTGCCACGACGTCCTGCTCGAGGTCGACCTGGAACTGGAGCAGTGGTGACCACAGATCGGGTGCGAGCGACCGCATCCGCTGCTGGAGGCGGCGTTGACCGTCCTCGAGAGCGAGGTACAGCACGGGTCGGGGTGAGCCAGTCGGGATCGAGCCGAACGCATCTTGCCCAAGGCTGACTGCGATGCTGAGGCCAAGCACCATCCACGACTTGCCGATCTTGGGAGCGGCGACGAGCAGTGTCAGACCTTCAGGGATCAGCTCGGGGACCACGTACTGCACGGGCGGAAACTTCTGGTGTTCGAGCCAGCGTGCGTCGAATCTGCTGGTGGGTACGGTCATGGGTTCTCCGTCTCGGAGTCGGGTTCTGTGTAGCGGTTGCTGGAGTCGCCGCCGAGGTAGGCGCGCAGCTCTGCCGCTCGTTTGGCTGCGGCTTCAGCGCCGCGATGTTTCTGGGCCTGCAGGAAGGCCTCGGTCGTCTCGTGATCGCGCGATGGTGGTCGCCGGCACACCTCGGCGTAGAGCCGATCGGCGTCGTCATTCGCTCGGTCGACTTCGGCCTGCCGCGAGGTGCTGCCTTGCTCGAACGCGAACACGTAGAACTGCGTCAGCGACGGCGGAAGCTGCCGGAGCTCGACCGCGCCTGCCGCGAGATCAATCGCGAGTTGGTGCATGTACCGCTCGGCGTGCGGGCTGAGGGTGATGTGGTCCGGGTACGAGAACGCCCCGGCCTCCACAGGGGAAGTCGGGGCGGCTCGGTCGGACTGGCCTACGGCCACTCAGTCGGCTCCGGCCGTTCGGCGTCCTGCGCTGCTTCGAGCAGGCTGATCGCCAGTTCCGTGAGCGGACGGTCCGCCCGGATGCCGACGATGCCGTTGACCGCGAGCACGGAGAACCCGTCTGTCGTCGTCTTACCCGCGGCCATCAGGCAGCCACCTGCAGCGTCGGAGCAAGCAGCGGTACCGCGAGGGTTGGCGTCCTCAGGTCGCTGACACGCGAAATGAGAGCGTGCGCGAGTCGAAGCGCTTCAGAAGCCGTCAGAATGATCGAGTACCCATCGCTGAACTGGCTGGGCTGCGCGTCGATGATCACCTCGGCGCGGCCGGCAGGCATCATGTCGACATCGACGAGCTTGGTCACGTCGACCATCAGGCCACCTCACCGTTGAGCTCAGCGACGAGGGAAGCGGCACTGTTGTAGTGCGCCATGAACGCTGAAATCCGCTCGGGGCCGAGGCGCACGTAGTCGTCGAGGATGAATCCAGTGACGAACCACTTCCGGTCACGCTCGTCGTGGCTACCTGGGTACTTCATCACCTCGACGAGGCATTCCTTGTCCCGGGACCACTCGAAGGCCGTGTGGCTGGGCGTCTCGCCCCACTCAATGACGTGAACCGTCCCGTGCTTCAGGCACGCCGGCTCGTCGCACACCTGCGTGTAGGAGACGTCTGGGGACGACGGGAGCGTCTTCCAGTCCTGATCGGAGCGGAGGATGACCCTCGAACTGGCGATCCCGCTGTTGTCAGTGCGGTGCATTACGATGGTGGTAGACATTACGAGTCTCCTGGTTTCTTGAACGGTTACTGGTGGGACTGAGCCCCGGTTGCCGCCGGGGCTTTCTTCATGCCGTAGGTCGAGGTCTTGCCGGACCTGGACGGACGGCGTTCGGCGATGGTGTTGAGGTAGCGGAGGATCTCCGCAGCTACCTCAGGTTCCAGATTCAGCTGCAGCGGGCGGTCAGAGACGGCCGGTGTGCGCAGCCATTGATGGTCGCGATCGAGGCCGCCGCGTGATCGGGGGTCGGGGTCCTGCTGCCGGATCATGAGCGGACCGGTCAACTTCCAATCGACCGGCTGTCCGCCGTCGTGGATGACGCGCACCACAGCGTCGAACGTCGGATCCCGATGTGGGAGAACCCCGCGACCTTGGTCCGGCAGAGCTTCTTCGCGCATTCGGGTCATCCGGCCTCCCGAGTGCTCATCCGCGCTGATGCTTCGATCCACTCTCGAACTCGGCGCTCGGAGTAGACGATCGTTCGCGGGGTGGGTGCAAGGTATTCCGGCCCCGTACCCATGTACCTCATCTGCTTCAGCCGGCCGGGCGTCATCCCGGGGATCAGTCCGCAGACTTCCGCTGCGGTCATGTAACGGTCGGGCACTTGCGTCGTCGCTCCCATGCGACACCTCCTGCTCCTGAGGGACACAACTTGCGTCTAGAAAAACACTAGCACGGGAGAACCCAACCTGTGCACCACAGACACACCGCGTGTCCCAGAGACGCTAGAGTTGCCGTTATGACCCAACGCCCCTCGCACGACATCGGTGCTCGAGTTGCCCGCTACCGGAAGATGGCCGGCCTCAGTGCACGCGAGCTAAGCGACAAAGTTGGTGGCGAGATGTCCCGCGGGGTGATCGCGAACATCGAGAGCGGACGCAAAACGGACGTGACGGTCGATCAGCTGATGGCCCTTGCCTGGGCCTTGGATGTGCCTCCAGTCGCTCTCGCATTGCCTGTCGAACAGCCCAATCGGATGGTCGCAGTGGTCAAGAGCGAGAGCACGACCGAGGCCCTTCGCTCCAGCTCACTCGTCAACTGGTTCCTCGCCAAGCCGAACTCGTCGCCTCTCGGCGATGCAGCTGGCCCGGGCCGGGGATATGCGCAGGCGCTGTTGCGCACTGTTGAGGAGTACCGGATCGTCGAGAACCTCGTGCGACGACGCCAGGCACAGTTTGAGCAGGGTGACGCAAGTCAGGCTGCCGTCGAGGATGCCCGCGCTGATCGCGATCGTGTGTATCGCGAGTTGCGGGATCTCGGGGTCGACCTCACCGAGTACAGCATCGACGAGTGACCTGATGGGGAGTATCGCGCCGTATGAGACGGCGAAGGGCAAGCGCTACCGGGTTCGCTACCGCACGCCGGAGCGCAAGCAGACCGACAAGCGAGGCTTTCGGACAAAGCGCGACGCTGAGCTGTTCCTGGCGTCAGTCGAGGTGTCGAAGGCTCGGGGCGAGTTCGTACGCCCGGAGGACGCACGCGAGACGATCGGCGTGCTCGGCCCCGTCTGGCTCGCCAACCAGACGCACCTCAAGCCGTCGTCCTTCCGTCCGCTCGAGATCGCATGGCGTCTGCACGTCGAGCCGGTATGGGGCAAGGCGAGAGTGTCCGACGTGAAGCACAGCGCCGTGCAGACTTGGGTGACGTCGATGAACACGGCGAGCGCGACGACCGTGATCCGCAACTACGGGGTGCTCGCCAGCATCCTCGACACCGCAGTGAAGGACCGCCGCATCCTGAGCAACCCGGCGCGTGACGTGAACCTCCCGCGCAAGAAGCGGAAGGAGCACGTCTACCTCACGCACGAGCAGGTGTCTGACCTCGCGCTCGCGGCCGGCGAACGGTCGACGCTTGTCCTCGTGCTCGCCTACACCGGGCTGCGCTGGGGTGAAGCGGTCGGCCTCCGAGTCAAGGACGTCGACTTCACCCGACGACGGCTCAACGTAACGGTGAACGCGGTGGAGGTGGCGAACGTCATCACGGTCGGGACGCCTAAGACGCACAAGCGGCGCTCCGTGCCGTTCCCCGCACTGTTGGCACCAGCCCTACGCGAGCGCTGCGAGGGGAAAGACGGCGACGCACTCGTGTTCGCGACGAAGCACGGCACTCACGAGCGGCGCTGGCACAACGACCACGGCTGGTTCCCCGCGGCCGTGAAAAAGGCCGGGATCCCGTCGACGACCCCGCATGGACTCCGGCATACCGCTGCGAGCCTGGCGGTGAGCGCCGGCGCGAACGTGAAGGCCGTGCAGCGGATGCTCGGTCACGCCTCTGCGGCGATGACTCTCGACGTGTACGCCGACCTGTTCGAAGACGACCTGGACATCGTTGCGGGCCGCCTCGATGACGGGCTCGCGCAGACAGTTGTGGGCAAGATGTGGGCAGACGCCTCCCGGGACGAAGACGAGGCCCGCTAGATCCGCCTGCTGCTGCGGATCAACGGACCTCGGTTGTGGCGGAGGGTGTGGGATTCGAACCCACGAGACATCTCTGCCCACCTGTTTTCAAGACAGGCTCCATCGGCCGCTCGGACAACCCTCCAGCGACGCGACCACGTGGCGAGACGTGATCGCGTCCCGGGAAGTCTACCGGGCTAGCGCGGCAGGGAGTCGAGTGCAGCCGCCAGACCGTCGTCGGTGACGCCGCCCGTGAGCTCGTTGCCCGCGTCCACGACGTCCTCGGGTGCCTGCCCCATGACGACGCCGCGCCCCGAGGTCGAGGCCCACCGGAGCATGTCGATGTCGTTCCGACCGTCCCCCGCCGCGAACACGCGGGACCGCGGGATGTCGAGCCACTCACGGACCCGTTCCATCGCGGTCGCTTTCGTCACGCCCTCGGGTGCGATGTCGAGCCACGACGTCCAGCCCACCGAGTACGAGACCTTGTGCAGCCCCATCCGCTCGACGATCTGCAGGAAGTCCTCGGTGTCGTGGCCGGGCGAGATGACGACGACACGGGTCGCCTCGACGCCGAGCAGCCGTTCGAACGGGACGTGCTCGCCGGCGACGGTCATCGTGTCGTCGGGGAAGTTGCCGGAGAGCAGGAAGTGGCCGGTCTGGTCCTCGACGCCGAACGCGGCGTTCTCGAGGGCGCCGTGGATCGTCCGGAGGACCTCGCTCGGGTCGAACTGCTCGACGTGCACCCGCTCGTAGGAACCGTCCGACCGGCGTCCCAGGGTCAGCGCGCCGTTCGCGCAGACGAGGTACTTCGGCTGGATGCCGAGCGTGTCGAGCAGCGGGACGGTCATGCCCTCGCTGCGACCGGTGCTGAGCATGACCTCGTGCCCGGCTGCCTCGGCATCGCGGAGCGCGGCGATCACGGTGTCGGTGACGACACCGTCCTCGCGCATGGTGGTGCCGTCGATGTCGAGCGCCACCAACCAGCGCTTCGTCCGGGCCGGCGCACCCGCACCGGCCGAACCGTCGACGAACCGACCCTGCGTGCTCATCGGGGTTCGATCACCTCGATGCCGCCCAGGTAGGGACGGAGGACCTCGGGCACGACGACCGAGCCGTCGGCCTGCTGGTGCGTCTCGAGGATCGCGACGATCCACCGGGTGGTCGCGAGGGTGCCGTTCAGGGTCGCGACCGGCGCGGTCTTCCCGCTCTCGGTGCGGTACCGGATGTCGAGGCGCCGAGCCTGGAACGTCGTGCAGTTCGACGTCGACGTGAGCTCGCGGAAGGTGCCCTGCGTCGGGACCCACGCCTCGATGTCGTACTTGCGCGCCGCACTCGTGCCGAGGTCGCCACCGGCCACGTCGATCACGCGGTAGTGCAGCCCGAGGTCCTGCAGCATCTGCTCCTGGTACCCGACGAGCTTGGCGTGCTCGGCCTCGGCCTGGTCCGGGTGGACGTAGGCGAACATCTCGAGCTTGTTGAACTGGTGCACGCGCAGGATGCCGCGGTTGTCCTTGCCCGCCGACCCCGCCTCGCGCCGGTAGCAGGTCGACCAGCCGGCGTACCGCAGGCCGTCGCCACCGTTGAAGGAGAGGATCTCGTCGGCGTGGAACCCGGCGAGGGCGACCTCGCTCGTGCCGGTCAGGTAGAGGTCGTCCGCCTCGAGCCGGTAGACCTCGGCCGCGTGCTCGCCGAGGAAGCCCGTGCCGGCCATGGTCTCGGGGCGCACGAGCGTCGGGGTGATGAGCGGCTCGAAGCCGGCGGCGATCGCACGGTCGAGGCCGAGCGACATCAGGGCGATCTCGAGCCGTGCACCGAGGCCGCGCAGGAAGTAGAACCGCGAGCCGGAGACCTTCACGCCGCGCGGGATGTCGATGATGCCGAGGTGCTCGCCGAGGTCGGCGTGGTCCTTCGGCTCGAAGTCGAACTCCGGCTTCGTGCCGACGGTGCGGAGCGTGACGAAGTCGTCCTCGCCGCCCTTCGGCACGTCGGGCAGGACGACGTTCGGGATGCTCCGGACCACCGCGTTGAAGGACTCCTCGGCCGCGGTGACGGTCGCCTGCGCTTCCTTCACCTTCGCGGCGAGCGCCTGGGCCTGCTGCACGAGCGCGGCCTTCTCGTCCTTCGGGGCCTTCGCGACGGTCTTGCCGAAGGCGTTCTGCTCGGCCCGGAGGGACTCGAACGAGGTGATCGCGCTCCGCCGTGCCGCGTCCGCGGCGACGGCCTCGTCGACGACGGCGACGGAGGCGCCGCGCGCCTCCTGCGAGGCCTTGATGACGTCCGGGTTGTCACGCAGCAGCTGGGGATCGATCACCGCACCATCCTAAAGGGGCGCAGTTGCGGACGGACTGGAGGCGCGGTGCGGGCCCGACCCGCGCCTCCAGGCTTCGATCGGTACCGTTGGTGCATGTCGACCCCTTCGGAGACCGCGCCCGCGGACCAGGACGCCCTCCAGACCGAGCAGCGGACGGCCGCGGTGGTCTACAACCCGGTCAAGGTCCACCTGCCGACCCTCAAGCGCACCGTCGAGAAGCACCAGCAGGAGGCCGGCTGGGCCGAGACCCTCTGGTTCGAGACGACGGAGGAGGACCCGGGCGGCGGCATGGCCCGCGCCGCACTCGAAGCCGGCGCCGACGTCGTCGCCGCCGCGGGTGGGGACGGCACCGTCCGCGCCGTGGCCGAGGTGGTGCACGGGTCCGACGCCTCGCTGGCGCTGCTGCCGAGCGGCACGGGAAACCTGCTCGCGCGGAACATGAAGTTGCCGCTGGACGACCTCGGCGGGATGGCCAAGGCGATCTTCACCGGGCACGACCGTTCGATCGACTTCGGACTGCTCGGTGTCGAGCGCCCCGACGGCTCCCGCGACCGGTTCGGCTTCGTCGTGATGGCCGGCCTCGGGCTCGACGCCCGCATGCTCGCGAACACGCGCCCCGAGCTGAAGAAGCGCGTCGGGTGGCTCGCCTACCTCGACTCGCTGTTCCGCTCCGTCCGTGACACCGACGGCTTCGAGTTCAAGTACCGGCTCGACGAGTCGGCGCGCAACGGCTCGGTCCGGGCGCACTCGGTCATCGTCGGCAACTGCGGCATGCTCCAGGCCAACGCCATGCTCCTGCCCGATGCCGAGATCGACGACGGGGTGTTCGACATCGTCGTGATGCGGCCTCGCGGGTTCTTCGGCTGGGTGCGCATCGCGGCCCGGGTGTTCTGGGAGAACGGGATCCTGCGGTGGTTCCGCCGGTCGGCCCTGTCCGACACCGTGATCGGCCGCCGGATCACCACGGCCGCGAAGCAGGAGCGCCCGCTGCGGTACCTGCGCGGCGAGGAGTTCACGCTACGCCTGGCGAAGCCGGACGAGTTCGAGATCGACGGCGACCCGGTGGGCGAGATCGTGGCGTTCCGCGCGAAGATCGACCCGGGCTCGCTGGACGTGCGGATCCCCGCGGTCGAGCCGGCGACGGGCCGCGGCCGCCGGCGGTAGCCGCGGGCGCGCGCGGGCGCGCCGCGCGCGCAGCGCAGCGCGCAGCGCAGCGCAGCGCGCAGCGCTCAGCGCGCCTCGGGCTCGCCCGACACGATCGCGCGCAGCCAGTCGCGCGCCTCGACGAACGCGACGTCCGAGTAGCGCGCGGGCACCTCGGGCCGGACCCCGTCGGCCCGCGGGTACGACCCGAGGAACGTCACGCGCGGGCTGAACCGCCGCAGGCCGAGCAGTGCGTCCGCCACGCGCTCGTCCCGCACGTGCCCGTCGAGGTCGATGACGAACCGGTAGCGCCCGAGCTCGTCGCCGATCGGCCGCGAGGACAGCAACCCCATGTTGATGCCCCGCGTCGCGAACTGCTCGAGCATGTCGACCAGGGCGCCGGGGTGGTCGGCGGGCAGTTCGACGATGACGCTGGTCTTGTCGGCCCCGGTCGGCTCGGGCAGCGCCAGGGTCTTCGACACGAGCACGAACCGGGTGACCGCCGAGGCGTTGTCCCCGATGGACGAGGCCAGGACCTCGAGCGCGTAGTGGTCGGTGATCCCCGGGGGTGCGACCGCGGCGTCGGCGGTGGGGTGCTCGTCGAGCAGGGCTGCTGCGGCCGCCACGTTCGAGGACGCCGGGATGTGCCCGTGGCCGCGGACGTTCGCCTCGAGCCAGTTGTGGGTCTGGGCGTAGGCCACGGGGTGCGCGTTCACGGTGCGGACGTCGGCGAGCGCGGTGCCGGGGCGGGCGACGAGCACGAAGTCGACGGGGACGAGGTACTCCCCCACGATGCGCACGCCGGGGATCCGGGCGAGGGCGTCCTGCGTCGCACTGACCCCGCCGTCGACGCTGTTCTCGATCGCGATGACGGCACCGATGGACCGGCCGCTGACGACGTCGTCGAGGGCCTCGCCGACGTTGTTCACGCTCCGCCAGGGCTTGCCGGCCGCCGCGTCCACGAGCTTGAGCGCGGCCTCGGTGAAGGTCCCTGCGGGTCCGAGGTAGGAGTACGTGTCGGACGGCGCGGCGGACTCGGTCATGCGGCGAGCCTATTGCAACGCCCACGGCCCACAGGCGTGCGTGACGGTGGCGTCAGTCGGTCGCCGTGCCGGTCAGCCGGGCCTCGCAGATGGCGGGCTCGTCGTCGTCGCGCGGGTAGGTCAGGGCGGCGAACCGCCCCTCGGGGTCGAGCCGGCTGAGGAGCGCCGCGGCGATGCCGTCGAGCTGCCCGACCTGCTCGTCGCTCAGCGCGTCGATCACCACGCGACGGGCGGTCCGGACGTGGTCGGGCGCCGCGTCGACGATGGTCGCGTAGCCGGCGTCGGTCAGCCGGACGTCGGTCGCGCGCCGGTCGTCGGTCGAGGGACAGCGCGCCACGAGGCCGCGCTTCTCGAGCCGGGACACCACGTGGGACAGCCGCGGCAGCGAGGCGTTCGTCGCCGAGGCGAGCGCCGACATCCGGAGCGTCCGGGAGTCGGTCTCGGAGAGCATCGCGATGACCATGTAGTCGAAGTGCGTCAGGTCGGCGTCGCGCTGGAGCTGCTGGTCGAGCGCGGCCGGCAGGAGCTCCATGACCGCGACGAGCTTCATCCACGCGCGCAGCTGGTCGCGGGTGAGCCACGGGGTGTCGTCGGTCATGCGTCGAGTCTACCGAAAGGTTGTCGGTTCAACCAGTACTCGCGCGAACGCGTGCCGGACGACGTGCGGCGACCACGAGCACCGCCACGACGACGAGCAGCAGGACCCCCTCGACGAGGAGCAGCCGCGCGCCGTAGTCGAACGGCAGCACCGTCGGGTTCTTCTGCCCGTGCGCCTTCGCCGCGATCTCCGGCAGGACCACGAGCGCGAGGACGCTCCCGAGCACGACGACCGCCTGCACGACGACGAGCGCCCAGGCCCGCAGCGTCCGCCCGGTCCGGCGGAGCAGGAGCCCCACTCCGACGACGAACGGCGACAGGATCGCGTCGTGCAGGATCACGGCCCCGAGGAGCCAGGTCGCCAGCCCCCAGATCCGGTTCGGTCGGACCGTCGTCACGAGGACGTACGCCCCGAACGCGATGACGAGCACCCCGACCACGACGAGCACGATGCGTGCGGCCCTCATGCGATCACCTCGATCTTCTCGATCCACTTGGTCTGCAGCACACCGGGTCGTCCGGGAGCGATGATCCGCGCCGGGAACCCGTGGTCGAGGTCGAGTGTCGCGCCGTTCAGCTCGAGCGCGACGAGCGTCGTCGGGTCCTCGGCGTACTCGGGGCCCATGTCCATGATGCGGTAGCCGCCGTGCCGCTCGAGGCTCGTCACCCGCACGTGCGACCCCGGCGCCGCCTGCACGGCGCCGAGCAGGTCGCGCATCCGCACGCCCTTCCAGGTCGCCATCTGGCTCCAGCCCTCGACGCAGGAGATCGGGAGCTCGGCCTCGGCGGTGCCGAGCGCCACGAGCTCGGCACGCGAGAAGGTGCGGACCACGTCGTGCCCGACGACGGTCAGGGACCAGTCGGCGGCGGTGGCGGTGGCGAGCACACCGGCGGCACGAGCCGTGCGGTTTACCGGCAGGTCGTTCGGCCCGCGGTGCCGCTGTCGGGCGCCGAACACGTTGAACGGCTCGGCGAGCGTGCTCGACTGTCCGGCGGTCAACGCCACGACACCGACCGTCGCGGCGGTCACACCGGCGAAGAACCCGCGTCGGGCGATCCGCTCACGTCGGCCGTCGGTCGCCTCCGGCGTGGCCCTGGAGGCGCGGCTCGCCTCCGCCGCACCGTCCTGCGGCACGCCGAGACTCGGCTCTGCGGACGCCGCTCGGGTCGTGGACGCCGAGTCCGGTCCGCCGGGACGAGTCTCGGCAGCGTCCGCCGGGACGGCCGGGACGGCCGGGACGCCATCGACCCAGCGGAGCACGCGGCCGGTGATGCCGCGGGGGTAGGACGCGACCGCCTGCGGTGCCGGAGCCGACGTGGCGGGGTCGACCCGTGCCTCCTGGGACGGCGAGAGCAACTCGCTCCCCGCGGCCGGGTCGACCACGAACCGGCCGTGCTCGTCGTACGAGTCCCGCTTCCGCCAGTACCGGCTGATCAGCCGGAGCTTCACGCCGATGTGCAGCACGAGCGACCCGATGAGCACGTACGCGAGCGCGTTGTGGACCTGCTTGAACGGGAACGGCCACGGGTACCACTGGTACGTGTTGAGCAGGCCCGTCGTCACCTGCACGATCGCCGACGCCACGAACACCGCGATGGACAGCCGCTCGAGCAGGTGCAGCGGCCCACGCACCGGCGGGGTCTGCACGAGTGCCGGCATGACCGTGTTGAGCTTCGCGAGCAGCAGCGGGATGATCGCGATCCCCGCGGTGATGTGCACGCCCTGCGTGAACTGGTAGAGCTGCGCGGGACGGGTCGGGAACCGCATCCACGGCAGCGGCTGCTGCAGGAAGTAGCTGTAGACGCCGGTCGCGAAGCAGACCAGGAACGCCACCCCGAGCAACCGCCCCAGGACGACCGCCGTCCGCGCGTTCCGGTTCGGCGACGCCATCGCGGATCGTGCATCCAGGAGCAGCCCGCGGACCATGGATAGCCTCGTCGCACCATGAGTGAACGACTTCGCCCCGGCCGACTCCTGCCGACCGTGCTGGCCGTGGTCGGCGTGCTCGCTCTGTCGGGCGTCATCGCCTTCGGCGTCACGCATCTGGGGTTCCTCCGGTCCGGTCATCGTTCCCCATTCGTTGCGTGGACCCTGATCGCTTGGACGGTGTTCGCGCTCGCGGTGCTCGCGCTGCGGTTCGTCCCGGCGAAGTGGATGACGTGGCTCGTGGTCGGCGGTGGCCTGGTGGTCGGGCTCGCCGCCATCGCCGGGCCGCCGAACACCAGTACCGACTCTGCTCGCTACGCCTGGGACGGCATCGTGCAGCACGCCGGGATCTCGCCGTACGCGCACACGCCGCAGTCGACCGCGTTGTCCGGTCTGCGCCCCGACTGGCTCTTCCCCGACAAGGTCGACGGCACGTGCAAGCCGCTCGAACCCCGGTTCCGCGGGCTCGGCGACGGCGCGGACGGGCACTGCGTCGCGATCAACCGCCCGGACGTCGTGACGATCTACCCGCCGATGGCCCAGCTCTGGTTCGCGGCGGTGCGGGCGTTCGTGCCGGCCACCGCGCAGTACATGCCGTTCCAGGTCGCGGGGCTGCTCCTGTCACTCGGCGTCACCGTGGGCCTGGTCGTCGTGCTCCGCAAGCTCGGACGACCGACGTGGTGGGCCGCACTGTGGGCCTGGTCCCCACTCGTCGCGTCCGAGGCCGTCACCAACTCGCACGTCGACGCCCTCGGCGCGGCCCTGGCCACCGCCGGCGCCGTGCTCGTCGCCTTCGGCCGCCCGATCTGGGGCGGGATCGCCCTCGGCGCCGCGACCGCGACGAAGCTCATCCCCGCGCTCGTGTACCCGCCACTGCTCGGTCGGTGGCGGAACTGGTGGGCGATCCCGGTCGGCATCGCGGTGTTCGGGCTGCTCTACGTGCCGTACGTGCTGACGACGGGCCTCGACGTCCTCGGGTACCTGCCCGGGTACCTGTCGGAAGAGGGCTACGAGGACGGCTCCCGGTTCGCCCTGGTCTCGCTCGCCTTCCACGGCGACGCGGCGACGCTCGTGGTCGGGCTGCTCGTCCTGCTGGCGGCGTTCGTGGCGTGGCGGCTGTCCGACCCCGCGCGGCCGTGGTCCGGCGAGGTCCTCCTCATCGGCGTGACGTTCCTCGCGGTGAGCCCGCGCTACCCCTGGTACGCGCTGCTCCTCATCCCCTTCGTGGTGCTCTCCGGGCGCTGGGAGTGGCTGTCGATCGGGCTCGCCATCGCCCTGCGCGGCGTCTGGCCGTCGGCGGACGCGTACCGCTGGTGGCTCGCCGCCGCGGTCGTCGTCGTCATCGTGGTCACGCTGGTGCGCACCCGGCGGTCCGACTGGGAGCGCTGGGGGCGCCGGCTCGCCTTCCGGGAACGAGCGCTCGCGATGTCATCAGGTGGAGGACCCGCCGACCCCGTACGCTGACGCACATGGCACCCGCGACCATGCTCGGCTCGACCGGCGGCCTGCTCGACCGGTTCGGGCGGCGCGCGGTCGACCTGCGCGTGTCGCTCACCGAGCGCTGCAACCTCCGCTGCACCTACTGCATGCCGGCGGCCGGGCTGCCGTTCGCCCCCGACGACGCACTCATGACCGCGGCCGAGATCGAGCGGCTCGTCCGGCTCGCGACCGACCGCTTCGGCGTGCGCAAGGTCCGCTTCACCGGCGGTGAGCCGATGCTCCGCCACGACCTCGTCGACGTGATCGCCCGGTGCGCCGCGCTCCCCGACGCCCCGGAGCTGTCGCTCACCACGAACGCGATCGGGCTCGCCCACCGCGCAGCCGCCCTGTACGACGCCGGCCTCCGACGCGTGAACGTGTCGCTCGACACCGTCGACCCGGACGTCTTCACCACCGTCACCCGGCGCCCGTTCCTCGACAAGGTCATCGCCGGGCTCGAGGCCGCACGGGCAGCGGGGCTCGCGATCAAGGTCAACGCGGTGCTGCTGCGCGGCGTGAACGACCACCTGGCGCCGGACCTCATGCGGTGGTGCCTCGACCGCGGCTACGAGCTCCGGTTCATCGAGCAGATGCCGCTCGACCCCGACCACGCCTGGGACCGCACGTCGATGGTGACCGCGGCCGAGACCCGGGCGATGCTGTCCGAGTCGTTCGCCCTGGTGCCGGACGAGGCGCCCCGCGACGGCGCCCCGGCGGAGCGTTTCCGGGTGCTCGCACGGACGGCCGACGGCGGCGTCGGTGCGGAGCTCGGCACGATCGGCATCATCGCGAGCATCACCGAGTCGTTCTGCGCCGACTGCACCCGCACCCGTCTGACGGCCGACGGCAACGTCCGCAGCTGCCTCTTCTCGGACGACGAGACCGACGTGCTCGGCCCGATGCGCAAGGGCGCCTCCGACGACGAGGTCGCCGAGCTCTGGCGCCTGGCGATGTGGGCGAAGCCCCGCGACCACGGCGACGACAGCGACGACCTGGTGCACCCCACGCGGGGCATGAGCGCGATCGGCGGATGACGGTGACGACGATCCGGTTCTTCGCCGCGGCACGGGCAGCGGTGGGCGTGGACGACGTCGCCGTGCGGGCAGCGACGCTCGACGAGGCCCTGCGGTCGGTGACCGCGGACGACCCCGATCGGTGGCGGGCACTGCAGGAGCGCTGCTCGTACCTCGTCGACGGGGTGACCACGCGCGATCGAGCGACCGGGCTCGACGGCGTGGCGGTCGTCGACGTCATGCCGCCCTTCGCCGGCGGCTGAGCCCGGCAGCCGAGTCCGGCAGCTGAGCACCGCGACCGTGTCCGGCTCAGTCCGGCGTGGGTCCGCCCGGCCGGTAGACCGCCAGTTCGTCCGCCGGGACCGCGATCCGTACGGCGTCCCCCGGCGCGAGCCCCAGCGCCGCAGCCACCGCGACCGTGACGTCCGCCACGAGGTCGCCGGCCCGCACCCGGACGAGCCCGTCCCGCGGTTCGAGTCCGGTCACCCGGCGCTCCGGCCCGGCACCGTCGCGCGTCACGACCGCGGCCGTCGGGTGGTAGACGGCGAGGGCGGACGAGCCAGGAGGCGCGGTGCCGGTCGACGACGCGAGCGCACCCCCGCCATCGAGGGCGATCCCACCCCGGGTGGCGGAGCCGCGCAGGAGCGTCAGGCCCGAGAAGGACGCCGCGAACGCGCTGGTCGGACGCCCGAGGACGACGGCGGTCGGCCCCTGCTCGGCGACCCGGCCGCTCTCGAGCACGACGATGCGGTCCGCGAGGGTGACGGCCTCGAGCGGGTCGTGCGTGACGAGGACCGTCGGTCGACCGGTCCGGGCGGTCCCGAGTGCGGAGCGGACCTCGGCCCGGGCGTCGACGTCGAGCGCCGAGGTGGGCTCGTCGAGCAGCAGGAGCGCCGGCTCGGTGGCGAGGGCCCGGGCGATCGCCACGCGCTGGGCCTGCCCTCCCGAGAGCGTCCCCGGTGCGCGGTCCGCCAGACCGGCCACGCCGACGGCGGCGAGGGCCGCGTCGGAGCGGAGCCGCGCCTCCTGGCCCCCGGAACCGGCCGCGCGCGGTCCGTAGCCGACGTTGCGAGCGACCGACAGGTGGGGGAAGAGGTTCGCGCGCTGGGCGACGAGCCCGACCCCGCGGCGGTGCGCTCGGACGCCCGTGAGGTCGCGGTCGCCGAGCAGGACCGATCCGGACCGGATGCGCAGCAGTCCGGCGAGGGCCTCGACGACCGTGGACTTGCCCGCGCCGTTCGGCCCGACCAGCGCGACGCACTCGTCCGGTGCGACGTCGAGGTGGACGTCGACGCCGCGGTCGGGGACGACGACGTGGGCGCGGAGGCCGCTGAGCGCCGGACGCTCGCGGCTCATGCGAGTGCCGTCCGGGTGCGGAGCGCGGAGGCACCGATGACCACCAGCGCGACGACGACCAGCACGAGCGCCAGCGCGACCGCGGTGTCCGGGTCGATCTCGCGCTGCAGGTAGATCTCGAGGGGCAGCGTCCGGGTGACGCCCTGCAGGCTGCCGGCGAACGTGAGGGTCGCGCCGAACTCCCCGAGGGCACGGGCGAAGCAGAGGACGAGGCCGGCCAGGATGCCCGGGAGCACCCGCGGTGTCGTCACGGTCAGGAACGTCCGGGTCGGGGACGCGCCGAGCGTCGCGGCGACCCGTTCGAACCGGTCGCCGCCGACGCGCAGCGCACCCTCGATCGAGGACACCAGGAACGGCATCGCGACGAAGGTCTGCGCGATCACGACCGCGGCCGTGGTGAAGGCGATCCGGAGACCGTGGTCGTCGAGCCACGCCCCGACGACGCCGAGTCGACCGAACGCCGCGAGGAGGGCCAGTCCCCCGACGACCGGCGGCAGCACGAGCGGCAGCAGGACCAGGGCGCGTGCGGCCCCGATCCACCGCGACGTGGACCGGGCGAACAGGACGGCGAGCGGGTAGCCGAGCACGAAGGCGATGCCCGTCGCGGCGGCAGCGGTCCCGAGGCTCAGTCCGAGGGCGGTGAGCGACGCGGGCGACGTGACGAGTGCGCCGAACGACCCCCAGTCGACGCGGCCGACCATCGCCAGGACCGGGACCACCACGAACAGGCCGCCGAGGACCGCCGGGACCGGCAGCCACCACGGCACCGGGGTGCGGACGGACGGGCTCGCCCGGGGTGTTCGGTCAGTGTGGTCGGGCACGGCTCAGGGGGCTCCGAAGCCGGCGTCGGCGAGCACCTTCTGGCCGGCGTCGGAACGCACGTACGCCGTGAACGCCGCCGCGAGGTCGGGGTTCGACGCGTCCTTCAGGACACCGATCGGGTAGGTGTTGACGGCCTTCGACGCCGCGTCGAACCGGACGCCGTCGACCTTGCCGCCGGCACCCTCGACGTCGGTCACGTAGACGAGTCCCGCGTCCGCCTGGCCGGACTCGACCTTGCCGAGGACGTCGGTCACCGACTGCTCCTCGCTGACCGGCTGCAGGTCGACACCGGTGGCCTGCTCGACCTTCGCGGTCGCGGCACCGCACGGCACCGGGGTGGCGCAGGTGACGAGCTGCACGTCCGAGGCGGTCAGGTCGTCGAGGTCCTTGATTCCCTTCGGGTTGCCGGGAGCCACGGCGATCTCGAGGACGTTCGTGGCGAAGTCCCGCGGCGAACCGGCGGCGATGTCGGTCTTCACGAGCTTGTCCATGTTCGCCTCGTCGGCGGACGCGAACACGTCGGCGGGGGCGCCGTTCTGGATCTGGGTGACGAGGTCGCTCGACCCGGCGAACGAGAAGGTGATCGTGGTCCCCGGGTGGGCGGCCTCGTACTGCTCGCCGAGGGTCGTGAACGTCTTCTGGAGCGACGCCGCAGCGAAGACGGTGATCTTCCCGGTCGGGGCCGCGGCCGTGCTGCTCGCGCTGGTGCTCGGGGCGGTGGCGTCCGTCGTGCCGGCCGTGCCAGCCGTGCCGGCCGTGCCAGCCGTGTCGGCCGTGCTGCAGCCGGCGAGGCCGACGGCGACGAGGGCGGTCGCGGCGATCAAGAAGGCGGCGTTCCGCACGTGCGTCGTCATTGCTCGATCGTATCCGCATCTGCGGTCAGCGTGGGCCGGATCGTCGGCAGGCCCTCTCGGTCCCAGGCCTGGATGCCCCCGTCGAGGACCGTCGCGTCACGGCCTGCGGCACGCGCTGCGCGTGCCCAGGCGGTCGCGCGGACGCCGCTGGCGCACACCACGACGACGGGTCGGTCGTCGTCTGCGGCGAGGTCGTCCGGCGGGAGGCTGCCGGCGACGATCCCGGTGGCGCGTTCCGCCGGGGTGCGGACGTCGACGAGGACGGGTCCGCCGCTGCCGCCGGCGGTCCGGTCGAGTCGGGCGGCGAGTGCCGCCGGGGCGATCCGGGGCGGGGCCTCGTCCACCGAGGGGGCCGGACGCCGGGAGCCCGGGCCGCGTCGCAGCGTGCTCTCGGTCCAGCGCCACCGTCGCGCGTCGACCGTGAGCACCCGGCCGGTCAACGGCTCCCCGATGCCGGCGACGAGCGCGGTCACCTGGGCCGCCATCACCGAGCCGACGGCGCCGCACAGCGCGGGCAGCACGCCGTCGAGCGCGCAGGACCCCTCGTCCGGCAGGGCGTCCGGGTGCAGGTCGTGGAAGTCGATCGGCTCCGGCCCGGCGTCGTGGAACACGGACACCTGCCCGTCGGTGCCGAGGACCGTGCCCCACACGAACGGCACCCCGGCCGTGGAGCAGGCGTCCGAGATCGCCCGGGTGACCTCGACGCTGTCCGCGGCGTCGACGACCACGTCGTGGCCCGCGACGTGGTCGGCGTGGAACGGCTCGGCGAGTGCGACGACCTCGAGCTCCGGGTCGACACCACGCACCCGCTCGGCCGCGCACTCGGCCTTGGGTCGCCCGACGTCCGCCGCGGCGAAGAGCGTCTGCCGTGCCAGGTTGGACGTGTCGACGACGTCGTGGTCGACGATGGTGACGCGGCGGAGCCCCGACCCGGCCAGGTACGTGAGCACGGGCGCGCCGAGGCCACCGGCACCGATGACGAGGACACTCGCCTCGGACAGCGCCCGGACGGCCCGGTCCCCCGCGCCCTGGAGCGCCGCGGTCCGGGACAGCAACCGACGGCGGTCGTCGCTCGTGTGCCGGTCGTCGGTCATGCGTCGGTCGGTTCCGCCGGCACCTCGACCGACACCATCGTCGCCTTGACCGATGCGACGGCGACCGTCCCGACCTCGAGCCCGAGGTCGCGGACGGCCTCGGCGCTCATGAGCGACACGACCCGGTGCGGGCCGCTCTGCAGCTCCACCTGCGCCATCACGCCGTCGACCACGAGGTCGGTGACGATCCCGACGAACCGGTTGCGCGCCGAGCTCTTCGTCCCCGACGGGTCGTCGAGCTGCCCGCCGGTGCCGCGGATGTGCGCCGCGAGTTCCCGCCCGTCCACGACGGTCCGTCCGGAGGGGTCCGTCCCCCGCGTGAAGGTCCCGGCGTCGACCATCCGCCGGACGGTGTCGTCGCTGACGCCGAGGTACCGCGCGGCGTCGCGGATGCGGAGCTTCGTCATGGTCCTCCGCACGATACCGGTATGTGGAACTCTCAGTCTGGGCTGCGGGGACGCCGGGCACCTGCCCAGCCGCCGCGGATACCGTCCTCACCGTGACTGCACCACGGACCGGCACCATCAGCATCCCCCGAACGTCGGGGATCGCGCCGGTTCGTGCCCGCTCCCGCTCCTGGTTCCGCGGCCTCGTGTCGAGCATCGGCACCGCCGTCGTCCGTACGCCCGAGTTGACGGTCGGCGCGTTCGGCGTGATCGTCTGCGCCGCCTTCGCCTGGGTCCCGTCGCTCTGGTACGACGAGGCCGCGACGGTCACGAGCGCCCAGCGGACCTGGCCGCAGCTCTGGGCCGAGCTGCACAGCGTCGACGCCGTGCACGGGCTCTACTACTCGCTGATGCACGTCTGGTTCTGGCTCGTCGGGTACACACCGTTCACGCTGCGGTTCCCGAGCGCCCTGGCCATCGGCGTGGCGGCGGGGCTCCTCGTCGCGCTCGGGCGCCGGCTCGGCGGACTCCGCCTCGGCATCACCGCCGGGCTCGTGTTCCTCGCGCTGCCCCGCGTGCAGTGGGCCGGGTCCGAAGGTCGGCCGTATGCCACGATCACGACCCTGGCCGTCTGCCTCACCCTCGTCGGCCTGACCGCGGTCCGCCGCACCCGAACAGGTCGCAGCCTGCACTGGTGGGCGGCCTACGGAGCACTCGCACTCGTCTCGGTGACCTTCAACGTCTACCTCTCGCTCGCAGTCGTCGCGCACGCCGTGACCCTGCTGTGGACGCTGGTCGCCCGC
Organism: Curtobacterium sp. NPDC086286; assembly: GCF_044746255.1. Classification (NCBI taxonomy): domain Bacteria; kingdom Bacillati; phylum Actinomycetota; class Actinomycetes; order Micrococcales; family Microbacteriaceae; genus Curtobacterium; species Curtobacterium sp. NPDC086286. The sequence goes on along the minus strand of NZ_JBIVBW010000001.1, from coordinate 174,466 downwards.
CGCGCTGCCGTCCGTCGCGCCACGGTGTCCCGCCGCGGCCACGACCTGGGTCCGGCGCTCGTGACGCGCGGGGTCCTGGTCCGCTGGGCCGTCGCAGCCGCCTTCGCCGCCGTGGCCGTCTCGCCGCTCGTCGTCGAGGTCGCCTCGCAGTCGAAGCAGGTCGCGTGGATCGCCGGCATCGGCGAACGCACGGGCGTGCAGGTGTTCGCCACGGCCTGGTTCGGCGGCGTCGACGTGTACGCGGCGGGCGCGTGGGCGCTCATGCTCGTCGGCACGGTGTTCGCCCTCGTCGAGGCGCACCGGCGCTCCGCCACGGTCCGGTCGCTCGTCCGGGCGCAGGCGGTCCGCGTCGCCGTGCCCCTCGTCGTCATCCCGACGGCCGCGCTCGTGCTCGCCACGGCGATGGGGAAGCACCTGTACTCCCCGAAGTACGCCACCCTCAGCCTGCCGTTCGTCGCGCTGCTCATCGCCCTCGCCCTGACGCTGGTCCGGCCGAAGGCACTGCTCGCCGCAGTCGTGGCCGCCGTCCTCGTGCTGTCGGTGCCGACGGCCGTGGCCGTGAAGGAGCCGCTCGCGAAGCAGGACTCGACCTGGGCCCGTGCCGCCTCGATCATCGCCGCCGAGCGGAGCACGAACCGCGCCGACGCCGACGAGGGTGTCGTGTTCGGCAGCGTCTACGGGCACCCCGGCACCACCGCCGACGTCATCCGCGTCTCCTACCCGTCGGCGTTCGCGGGCATGACGGACCTCGGCGTGCGCAAGGTCGGAGCCGAGTCCGGCGTCCTGTGGAACCAGACCGGTGACCTCGAGACGACGATCCCGAGCCGCCTGGGCGACATCGACACGGTCTGGTTCGTCGGCGGGACGGTGAAGGCGCGCAACATCGAGCCCGAGACGGCCGCGGTGCTCGCGGAGCACGGGTTCACGGCGAAGGAGCACTGGAAGACCGGCACGGTCGTCATCACGGAGTACGTCCGGAACTGACCGGCCGACGGGGCTCGCTGTCAGTGCAGGACGCGGGCGCCGTGCACCGGTCCGGCGGCACGCACCGCGACCATGCCGGCGGCGCTGAGCTCGACCTGCACCTCGAGCGCGGCATCGCGGTCGGCGACGAGGAACGCCACCGTCGGCCCACTGCCCGACACCAGTCCGGCGAGGGCACCGGCCTTCTCACCGATCTCGAGCGTCGTCGCGAGCGCGGGCTGGAGGCGCATCGCCGGGGCCTGCAGGTCGTTGTGCAGGCAGTCCGCGAGCAGGTCGGGATCGCCGGCGCGGAGGGCCTGCAGCACGTTCGCCTCGACCACGGGCGTGGTGGGTGCCGGCGCGATGTCCGCACGGTACCGCTCCCGGTGTTCGTCGAGCGCCCGGTACACGGCGGGCGTCGAGAGGCCGGCGTCGCTCAGGGCGAGCACCCAGTGGAACTCGCCCTTGGCCAGCGCCGGGCTCAGCTCGTCGCCGCGCCCGGTCCCGACGGCGGTCCCGCCGGCGAAGGCGAAGGGCACGTCGGCGCCGAGCTGCGCGGCGAGACGCAGCAGTTCCTCACGCCCGAGCGCGGTCCCCCACAGCGTGTCGACGGCGAGCAGGGTCGCTGCGGCGTCGGCCGATCCACCGCCCATCCCACCGGCGACCGGGACCTGCTTGTCGATGGTGAGCCGGACGCCCCCGCGGTACCCGGCGGCGTCGGCCACGAGGCGCGCGGCCCGGATCGCGAGGTTCGACTCGTCGACCGGGACAGACCGGCTGTCGATCGGCCCGGTGAAGGTGACCGAGAAGTCGTCCGCCGGCTCGGCCGAGACGTCCTCGTACAACGAGACCGCCTGGTACGCCGTCGCCACGTCGTGGTAGCCGTCGTCCTGCAGGGCCCCCACCGACAGGTAGACGTTGATCTTCCCGGGGGCGCGCGTCCGCACACGGGTCGGTGCGGCCAGCGTGGTCATGCCCCCAACCTATCCCGACGCAGCCGCGAAGCCGCGCGCGAGGTCCGCGAGGATGTCGTCCACGTGCTCGAGTCCGATGGACAGCCGGATCAGCCCGTCCCCGACCCCCGCGGCCGCCCGCTCCGCCGAGGTCATCTGCACGTGGGTCGTCGACGCCGGGTGCACGACGAGCGAGCGCACGTCACCGATGTTCGACACGTGGTCGAACAGCTCGAGCGCCGCGACGAACCGCCGCCCGGCGTCGACCTCGCCGTCGAGGTCGAACGCGAGCACCGCCGACGGACCCGCCGGCACGTACCGCTGGGCGAGTTCGTGCCACGGCGACGACGGCAGCCCGGCGTAGTGCACGCCGAGCACCTGGTCGTGCGCGTCGAGCCACGTCGCCACCGCGGCCGCGTTCGACACGTGCCGGTCCATCCGGAGCGACAGGGTCTGGATGCCCTGCAGCACGAGGAAGGCGTTGAAGGGTGCGATCGCCGGCCCGAGGTCCGCGGAGAGCTTCGAGCGGGTGCGCTGGATGAAGGCGCGCCGCCCGAACTTCGCCGCGAAGTTCGTGTTCGCGAACCCGGACTGCTCGGTCGTGGCGAGCTGCGGGTACCGCTCGGCGTGCGCCGCCCAGTCGAAGTTCCCGCTGTCGACGATGAGCCCGGCGATGGCGCTGCCGTGGCCGGCCAGGTACTTCGTCGCCGAGTGCACGACGATGTCCGCACCGTGCTCGATCGGCCGGACGAGGTACGGCGTGGCGATGGTGTTGTCGACGATGAGCGGCACGCCGTGCTCGTGCGCGACACCGGCCACCCCCGCGAAGTCGAGGACGTCGCCGCGCGGGTTCGGGATCGACTCGCCGAAGAACGCCTTCGTCTCCGGACGGACCGCCGCCGCCCACTCGTCGAGGTCGGTCGGGTCCTGCACGAACGTGAACGCGATGCCGAGGTCGCCCAGGGTGGAGGCGAAGAGCGTGTAGGTCGCGCCGTAGAGCGACGCACTCGACACGATGTGGTCTCCGGCGCGGGCCAGGCCGAGGACGGCGAGCGAGGTCGCAGCCTGCCCGGACGCGAGCGCGAGGGCGCCGACACCACCCTCGAGGTCGGCGATGCGACGCTCGAGCGCGGCAGCCGACGGGTTGTTCACCCGCGAGTACGTGTGACCGGGCGCGTTGAGCATGAAACGGTCGGCCGCGTCCTCGCCCGACGGGTACACGAACGCGGCGCTCTGCGCGATCGGCGGCACGTTGGCACCGAACCCGGGGTCCGCCCGGAAGCCGGCACGGATCTGCCGGGTCTCGAAGGCCCAGCCGGCCTCGGTGCCGTCGGAGGCGTCGCCCATCAGACGACCGCCCCGGACGGCGCGGCCACGGACGGCCGGACGAGCGGGATGACCTGCTCGCCGAACCGGTCCATCTCCTCGAGCTGCGGCGAGAACTGCAGCAGCAGCGTGTCCACCCCGGCGTCCTCGAACTCGCGGATCCGCGCGGCCACCTGCTCCGGCGTCCCGACGAACCCGGGGCGGAGCCCACGGTTCGACACCGAGTAGTCCTCGAGCGACGGCACGTGCTCGAGCTGCGACTTCGAGATGAAGTCCTGGTACGACTCGTACGCGTGCCCGTGCTGCACGTCGGTGATCCGGGCGAGCTCGGCCTGCGCCTCCTCCTCCGTCTCGCGGACGATGACGTAGGCGGCCATGCCGAACGCCTCGAACGGCGGCAGCCCGGCGTCGACACGGCGTTCCTTCATCTCGGCGATCTTCGTCCGGAGCTCCTCGACGGTGCCGCCGTGGGTCACGTAGGCGTCGGCGTACCCGGTGATCGCCGCCTTGCCGGCCTCGCTCTCGCCGCCGGCGTAGATGCGCGGGGTGACCCGGGGCTTCGGCTCGAGGTGGCTGTTCTCGATGTCGTAGTACTCGCCGTGGAAGGAGTACGGCGTCTCCCGCCAGAGCCCCTTCATGATCTCGACGAACTCCGCCGTGCGCTTGTACCGGTCGTCGTGCTCCGAGAAGATGCCGCCGTACTGCTTGGCCTCTTCCGCCCACCACGCGCTCACCACGTTGAACGTGAACCGGCCGCACGAGATGTCGTCGATCGTCGCCGCCTGCTTCGCCGTCACCGCGGGCAGGTGGTACCCGGGACGCATCGCCGCCATGATCTCGAGGCGCTCGGTCGTCGCCGCGATGGCCGCGGCGAGCGACCAGGCCTCCAGCGAGGGCGCGGCCGTGCCCTTGATGTCGTTGAGGTTGAGCTCCGGCACGAGCGTCAGGTCGAAGCCGATCCGCTCGGCGCGCTGCGCCAGCCGCTTCACGTAGTCGAAGGTGACCGGCATGTTCTCGTTGTCGACGTTGCGCAGCCAGCCGCCGAAGAGCGGGGTCCAGTATCCGAATCGCACGGGGTGAGTTCCTTGGGGAGGTGGGGAGGGACGGACTGGAGGCGCGGGGCGGGCCCGCACCGCGCCTCCAGTCCGGTGGATCTTGCGTTCTCAGGCCGTGAGCTGCGCCGCGTACTGCGTCTCCAGCAGGCCACCGAGGTACCGCGCGATGGAGCGCGGGCCGGAGGCCGGCGCGGTCTCCTCGACGGCGGGGTTGTAGTTCGTGTTCGTGTTGATGTCGTAGACGACCGTGCGACCGTCCGTCGTCTCCATGAACTCGACGCCCGCGATCTGGATCCGCTGCTCCGCGAGGAACCCGCGGAGCTGCTGGACGAGCGGGTGCTCGGCGGTGACCTCCGTCCGGACGCTGAACGCGCTCGGCTGATCGGCTCCCGGCACGTCGCAGACTGCTCCCGCGATGACCTGGGGGACCTCGCACGCGTCGGCCGGGCACAGCTCGAAGCTGCCGGCGCTCGTGTCGACGCGGACGGCGTAGACGAACTCGCCGCCGACGAACTCGACGCGCGTGATGAACGGCTCGCGGGCCGTGAGGTACTCCTGCAGCAGGGTGATGCCGTCGACGGGCTCCTCGAACTCCGGACTGTCGACGTAGGCGTCGAACTCGGCGAGCGAGTCGAACCGGCGGACGCCGAGGCCCTTGCCGCCCTGGTTGTGCTTCGTGATGAACGGCACGTCCTGGCCGCCGGTGAAGTCGTGGGCCGCCTGCTTGAGCGTCGTGCGCCCGAAGACGGCCGTGGTGCGGGGCACGTCGAACCCGGCGTTCCGGAGCAGTCCGTGCTGGGCCACCTTCGAGACCTCGAGCTCGAGGACGTGGCTGCCGCCGACGACCGGTCGACCGGCACGCTCGAGCCAGCCGAGGACCGCGCGGGTGTACTCCTTCGAGTGCTCGTGCCCGCGCGTGTGGGAGCTCGCCGACATCCGCGACCAGTACACGCCCGGTTCGGGGTCGGCTGCGAGGTCGATCTGTCCCTCGGTGAGGAGGATCTCCTCGACGGGGACCCCCTCGGCCTCGAAGGCAGCGGCGAGCGGCGGGAACCACTCGGGGTTCTCGTGGATGACGTACACGCGGGGAGTGCTCACCTCGCCACCCTAGGCACGGCCTGCCGGGAGTCGCCAGGTGTGTGACGCGGGTTTACTCCGTCAGCGGGCGAAGGTCTGCTGGCCGACGACGCCGAGGAGCTCGAGCTTCTGCGCGTCCTCGCTGCCCGTCGGTGCCGTGAAGAGCAGCAGCGCCTGCGTCTGGCTCGTCGTGTGGAGCACCTGGCAGTCCACGGTGATGCGACCGAGCTCGGGGTGGACGAACGTCTTGTGGTCCTCCCACCGGCTCGCCACCTCGTGCAGGGACCACAGCGCTCGGAAGTCCGCGCTGTTCGCCTCGAGGTCGGCGATGAGCTCCGCCGCCCGGGTGTCCGTCGGTCCCGCGGCGCCGACCGCTGCACGGAGCGCGGCGACCTGTGCCCGGGCGAGCCGCTCGTGCTCCTCCGGCGCGTACTTCGCCCGTTCGTAGCCCGTCATGAACCAGCGCCACGGCTGGTACCGCTCGTTGCCCGGCAACCCCGTGGTCGTGCCGAGGAGCGCCGCCCCGAGCCGGTTCTCGACGAGGGTCTCCCCCAGGTCGTTCACCACGATCGCCGGGGTGTCCTCGAGGCGGTCGAGCACCCGGAGGATCGCGGGGTCGACGTGGTCGGAACGGTGGACGCGAGCGGGCGCGTTGTGCCCGGCGAGGCGGAACAAGTGGTCGCGCTCGTCGAGGCTGCAGCGGAGCGCCCGGGCGATCGCCGCCACCATCTGCTCGGACGGCTGCGGTCCGCGCTGCTGCTCGAGGCGCGTGTAGTAGTCGGCGGACATCCCCGCCAGCGCGGCGACCTCCTCGCGCCGGAGGCCCGGCGTGCGGCGGCGCTGCCCGGAACCGAGTCCGACGTCCTCGGGGCGCAGCAGTTCGCGGCGGCGGCGGAGGAAGTCGGCGAGCCCGGGGCGGTCCATGCCTTCATCGTGCACCGGGCCCGGCGACCGTGCCAGGGATCGGCGGTCCCCCGATGACGGCGCTCTGGTTCGGGCGGTCGGGCGGGTGGATCGTGGTCGTCATGGACATCACGAACTCCACCGTCTTCATCCCCGGCGCGACCTCGGGCATCGGCCTCGGGCTGGCCCAGCGCCTGCAGGCAGCGGGCAGCACCGTCGTCATCGGCGGCCGACGTCGCGCCCTGCTCGACTCGCTGCACGACGAGTACGGCTTCGGCACCGTCGAGCTCGACGTCACCGACCCGGCGTCGATCACCGCCGCGGCCGCCTCCGTCATCGACGCCTACCCGTCGCTCGACGCCCTCGTCACGATGTCGGGCATCATGCGCGCCGAGGACCTGCGATCGTCGGAGCACCTGGCCGACGCCGTCGCCACCGTCGAGACGAACCTGCTCGGCACCATCCGCCTCATCGACGCGTTCCTGCCGCACCTGCTCGGTCGTCCGGCGTCGACGATCGTCACCGTGTCGTCAGGGCTGGCGTACACACCGCTCGCCGCGACCCCGACCTACAGCGCCACGAAGGCCGCGGTGCACTCGTACACGCAGTCGCTCCGCCAGCAGCTGACCGGGTCACCCGTCTCGGTGCTCGAGCTCGTGCCGCCGGCGGTCGCCACGGACCTGATGGGCGAAGGCGTCGACTTCGGCGGGATGCCGCTGTCCTCGTTCCTCGACGAGGTGGTGTCGCTGCTGCAGGCCGGCGCCGCGCCGGAGATCCTGGTGCAGAACGTGCTGCCGCTGCGGTGGTCGGAGCGGGACGGGACGCAGCAGCAGCTCATCGAGGCGCTGGCGTCGCGTCGGCACTGACGACCGGCTCGCCGTCCGTCTCGCTCAGTCGGTGGCGCCGTCCGCCTCGCCGCGGGCTCCGCGCCGTCGGACCACGCCGTCGAGGAAGCGGTTGACGAGTCGCCAGGCGGGCCACGCGAGGGCCCCGACCAGCGCCGTGTCGACCGGGCGGCCGAGCGCGCGGATCACGACGTACGCGCCCGTCATCGCCAGGCCGGTCGACAGGGTGGTGTTGAGGCGGCGGGGCGTCCAGCCCTGGCCGTGGCTGTGGTCGTGGTCGTGGTCGTGTTCGTGGTGGTCACCGTCGCCGTCCCCGTCGTCATCGTCGGGGAGGCGGTCGAACGTGATCCCCCACGCGATGAACAGCCCGCCCAGCACGACGGCCACCCACGCGGCGTCGTCGGACGGATCCCGGAGCAGCGCGAGCACGGCGAAGACCACGATGGCGCACCCCGCGACCACTGCCGTGAGCAGGAGGACGAGTGCGGAACGGGAACGCGGTGCAGACACCCGTCGAAGCCTAGGGCCATCCGGTCGATCCGCGCGTGCCCCGTTCGGGACCCCGGTTCAGAGTGCCGCGAGCAGGTCCTGGAGCTCCGCCTTGGCGTCGGGCATGCGTTCCGGTCCGGTGAGCCGTTCCCGCTGCACGGCGATCCGGACCGTGCCCGCCCGGGAGCCGTCCTCGGTGGTGAGCAGCACCGACTCGCGATCGGGGAACGTCCACCGCGCCGACGGCCGCTTCCCGCCCCGGCGTTCCGAGGTCGGGGCGAACCCGAACGCCGTCGTGCAGACCGGCACGACCCCGTCGAGCACCGTCTCGCGCTCCCCGGGCACCTGGCGCGACGCCGACACCGCGAACGAGCCGTCCGATCGTTGCCCGGGGATCCGGAGGCCCCGCGCCTGCTCGTACCCGATCGTGACGCCCTGCGCCCACCACGGCTCGACGCCCTGTTCGACGATCCAGGCGGCGATGGCGGCGTGCCCGATCGTCCGTCCGTCGATCTCGTCGATGCGGGCGTACCAGTCGTCCGGGGTGCGACCGGTCGCCGCGAGCACGTTGTCGGCGGCCATCCCCTGCGCGTGCGATCGCACCGTCCCGTCGGTCATGCCGCCATCGTAGGGGCGGTGCGATCGCATCACGCTCGTGATCTCGTCAGGGACTCGTCCAGCCGCTCGAGCGTCGACGCGCTCGGGTGCCACGGACGAACTGCTGGGGTGTGAAGATCGGGAGCAGCGAGGGATCGACCTCTCCGAAGGACTGGTCGACGGTCACGATGCCGTCCGCACCGGAGGCCATCACCATCGCCGCCTGGACCGAGTCGAGGGCGGGGAGACCGAAGCGCTCGCGGTAGTACATGACGTCCTCGAGCAGCGGTGTGAGCTCCACGTACACGGCGTCGGTCAGTGCGATCAGCGCCTGCCACCGGGCGAGCATCGCGCGCGCCAGCTCCGAGACGGATGCCTCCGAGCGTGTCCCCGTGAGACGGACTTCTCGGAGGGCGAGGTCGAAGGCAGCGTCCTGGAGCTGGAGCTCGAGGACGTCGTTGAAGAACAGCGTCGTGCCCGCCAGCACCATCCGTTCGAGGAAGCCGGCGGCCGAGTCGTGCCCAGGAGCGCTGCGCTCGAGTGCGGCGACGACGAAGCTCCGCTCGAGCACCACCGCAGCGGGCATCCGTGCCACGTCCTCCATCGGGAAGACACGGTACGGCTCGTCGATCGGAGCGAACTCCAGCGGCATGTCCTCAGACACCCCGCCAGGTGTGACGAGTGGGACGGGGAGCGATCGTGAAGGTCGACGTGCTGAGGATCTCGCGGACCCGTTGTGCGCGTTCCGCCGGGGTGCCGGTCGGTCGGGTACGACGTGCTTCGATCTCAGCAGGAGTGAGCGTGCGATGCGCGAAATGCGGACGACGGGTGCTGGTCATGGTGTCTCCTTCGGTTCTTGGGGACGACCGTAGGCGGCCACGGAACCGGTCAGCAAACATGTTGGATTTCCATGACTTCGGGGCAGGTGCTCGCGCTCGACACCGCTTCCCACGAGGATGGACCGTGATGAACGACCTCCTCGCCACCGTCCAGCGCATCGTCGCCGAAGCCGGCATCGACGCGACCGCCCGGGAACTCCCCGACTCGACCCACAGCGCCGCGCAGGCCGCCGCCGCGCTCGGCACCGAACCGGGAGCGATCGCGAGCAGCCTGCTGTTCCTGGCCGACGGGGAACCCCTGCTCGCGATGACGTCCGGCCGGCACCGGGTCGACACCGACCTGCTCGCCGCCCAGATCGACGCGACCGAGCTCACCATGGCCACCGCGAAGCAGGTCCGCGAGATCACCGGGCAGCCGATCGGCGGCGTCTCCCCCGTCGGGCACCCGGCCCCGATCCGCACGGTGGTCGACGAGGCGCTCCGCGAGCACGACACGGTCTGGTCGGCGGCGGGGACCGCGAACAGCGTGCTCCCCCTGACCTTCGAGCAGGTGCTGTCGCTGACCGGTGGGACGGTCGTCCGGGTCAACGACCACTGATGGCGACGCGGACGCGCGTCGAGCTGGGGCGACGAGAGGACCTCGGCGCCGACTGCGCGAACTGCTTCGGCCTGTGCTGCGTCGCCCTGGCGTTCGCGAAGTCCGCGGACTTCCCGTTCGACAAGGACGCCGGCGACCCGTGCACGAACCTCGACGACGCGGACGGCTGCCGGATCCACCCGCACCTGCGTGAGCGGGGCTTCTCCGGCTGCACGGTGTTCGACTGCTCGGGGGCCGGGCAGAAGGTCTCCCGACACACCTTCGCGGGCCGCTCGTGGCGCGAGGACCCCGAGACGCAGCGGTCCATGTTCGCCACGTTCCCGATCGTCCGACGACTCCACGACCTCCTGCGGTACCTCGACGAGGCGATCACCCTCGTGCGAGCGACACACGACGAGACCCCCTGGGTCGCGGGCTTCGAGCGCGTCCGCCTGCTGAGCGACGGGACGCCGGAGGACCTCGCCACCCTCGACGTCGACGCGGAGTACGACCGTGCGCGTCCGCTCCTGCTCGAGGCGAGCGCGATCGCACGTCGGCAGGGTCCGGTCGGTGCCCACGGCCAGCGGGTCGGTCCGGGGACGGACCTCGTCGGCGCGGACCTGCGCGGGGCCGACCTGCGTGGGGCGACGCTGCGCGGGTCGCTCGCCATCGCAGCAGACCTCCGGGGCGCCCGGTTGGACCGCTGCGACCTGCTCGGCGTGGACCTCCGCGACGCGGACCTGCGCGGCACCGATCTCCGTGGCGCGGTGTTCCTCACCCAGATGCAGGTCAACGCGGCACGGGGCGACGCGGCCACGGTCCTGCCGGAGGGGTTCCAGCGCCCCGGGCACTGGAGCACGACGGCGGACGCGGCCGCCGGGGTCACTCCGCCGCGGCGAGGACCGTCCGGCCGAGGCGCACGAAGTCGTCGGCGCTGAGCATCTCGCCCCGAGCCGTCGGGTCGACCCCACCGGCGGTGAGGAGTTCCGACGCCCGGGCACTGCTGCCGAGGACACCGGAGAGGCTCTGGCGGAGCATCTTCCGCCGCTGCTGGAACGCCCCGTCGACGAGCGCGAAGACCTGCGCCCGCAGTGCTTCGTCCCCGGGCGGGTCGTGCCGGTCGAACCCGACGAGCACGCTGTCGACGTTCGGCACCGGCCAGAACACCTGCCGGCTGACCTGTCCGGCGATCGACCACGACCCGTACCAGGCGGCCTTCACGCTCGGCGCCCCGTAGACCTTGCTGCCGGGGCCCGCGGCGATGCGGTAGCCGACCTCGGCCTGCACCATGACGAGCGCCCGCTCGATCGACGGGAAGGTCGCCAGCAGGTGGAGCAGCACCGGGACGGAGACGTTGTAGGGCAGGTTCGCGACGACGTGCGTGGGCGCCTCGGGCAGGTCCGTCGCGGCGACGGTGAGGGCGTCCTGGTGGATGACCTCGAGCCGAGCCGCCGGTTGCATCGTGGCGACCGTGGTCGGCAGCCGGGCGGCGAGCCGGCCGTCGATCTCCACCGCGGTGACGGAGGCGCCCGTCTCGGTCAACCCGAGCGTCAGCGAGCCGAGACCGGGACCGATCTCGAGCACCTTCGAGTCGGCGGTGACCCGACCGGACGCCACGATGCGACGGACCGTGTTCGCGTCGTGCACGAAGTTCTGGCCGAGCTTCTTCGTCGGCGTGACGTCGAGCTGGGCCGCGAGGTCCCGGATCTCCGCCGGGCCGAGGAGCGACGCCACTACTGCTCCACCGTCACGGGCTCGGCGTCCCACGCGCCGTAGACGAGCTCGGTGGTCGAGGCGATCTGTGCCGCGAGCATCGAGGCGTCGGTCCCGAGGGTCTCGGCCATCGACCGGAGGGTGAGCGGGATGAGGTACGGCGCGTTCGGGCGACCGCGGAACGGCGTCGGCGTGAGGTACGGGGCGTCGGTCTCGACCATGACCAGGTGACGGGGTGCGACCTCGAGCGCGGCACGCAGGGGAGCGGCGTTCTTGAACGTCACGGTGCCGGCGAACGACATGTACCAGCCGCGCTCCGCGCAGAGCCGGGCGAGGTCGGGACCGCCGGAGAAGCAGTGGAACACGGTCTTCTCGGGAGCGCCGACACGGTCGAGGACCTCGACCACGGCGTCGTGCGCGTCGCGGTCGTGGATCGTCAGCGCGAGGTCGTGCGCCTTCGCGATGCGGATGTGCTCCTCGAACGAGCGGACCTGGGCGTCGCGGCCGTCCTCGCCGGTGCGGAAGAAGTCGAGACCGGTCTCACCGATCGCCCGGACCCGGGGCAGTGCCGCGAGCCGTTCGATGCCGGCGAGGTGCTCGTCGAGGAGACCCTGTTCCTGCAGCGACGGCGCCTCGTTCGGGTGCAGCGCCACCGCGGCGAGGACCCGGGGCTCACGAGCAGCGATCGCCGCCGACCACTCCGAGGTGGCCAGGTCGGTGCCGACCTGCACGACCCCGCGGACGCCGACGCTCGACGCGCGGTCGAGGTGTTCCCGGTAGTCCAGCGCGCCGTCGCCGCCGTCGGCGATCTCCATGTGGGTGTGGTTGTCGTAGACCGGGACGACGAGCGCCTCGGGCAGGGGCGGGTAGGTCAGGTCCCGCTTGGACCCATCGCCGTCACCACGGGCGCGGAGGTGGGCGTCGGTCACGCTGCGCCCTGCTCCGACTGCTCGATGCGCGGGAACAACCCGGACTCGAGCGGGACCACGGTCGAGGCACCCTGCCACTCCCAGGCACGGTCCACCCGCTGCTCGGCGATCGATCCGCCGGCACCGATCGAGGCCCAGAGCTTCTCGGTCGCCTTCGGCATGACCGGCGAGAGCAGGACGGCGACGGTGCCGAGCCCACGGAGCGCGGTGGCCAGGACGGTGCCGAGCCGCTCGCGCTGCGCGTCGTCCTTCGCCAGCGCCCACGGCTGCTGCTCGGTGATGTACCCGTTCAGCGCGTCGACGAGCTCCCACACCGCGGCGATGGCCTCGTGCGGAGCGAACGCGGCGATGGCGGCGTCGGCGCGCTCGGTGACGGAGACCGCGAGCGCGTCGATCGCTTCGTCGGACGAGGTCAGCGACCCACGCTCGGGCACCGCACCGTCGAAGTACTTCTGCAGCATCGCGACGAGTCGGGAGGCGAGGTTGCCGAAGCCGTTCGCGAGCTCGGCCTGGTAGCGGGCGGAGATGTCCTCCCAGCTGAAGTTGCCGTCCTGCCCGAAGGTGATGGCACGGAGGAAGTAGTAGCGGAAGGCGTCGGACCCGAACGTGTCGGTGATCTCCGACGGCGCGATCCCGGTCAGCTTCGACTTCGACATCTTCTCGCCGCCGACGAGCAGCCAGCCGTGGCCGAACACGCGCTCGGGGACGGGCAGCCCGGCGGCCATGAGCATCGCCGGCCAGATCACCGCGTGGAACCGGGCGATGTCCTTGCCGACGATGTGCACGCTCGGCCAGAGGCGCTGGAAGGCCTCGTCGTCGTCGGTGCCGTACCCGAGCGCCGTGACGTAGTTGAGCAGGGCGTCGAACCACACGTAGAGGACGTGGTCGTGGTCCCAGGGGATCTGGATGCCCCAGTCGAAGCTCGACCGCGAGATCGACAGGTCGCGCAGACCCTGCTTGACGAACGAGATGATCTCGTTGCGGACGCTCTCCGGCTGGATGAACAGCGGGTTCGACTCGTACAGGTCGAGCAGGCGCTGCTCGAAGTCGGACATCCGGAAGAAGTAGTTGCGCTCGGACAGCACCTCGACCGGGATCGAGTGGATCGCGCAGACCTGCTGCCCCTCGTACGCACCGGTGCCGGGGACGAGGTCGCTCGGCTGCTTGTACTCCTCGCAGCCCACGCAGTAGAAACCCTCGAACTCGCCCGCGTAGATGTAGCCGTCGTCGTACAGCTTCTGCAGGAACGCCGTCACACCGCGCTCGTGGCGCTCGTCCGTGGTGCGGATGAAGTCGTCGTTCGCCACGTCGACGGTGTCGAGGAGCGGCTTCCACGCCTCGGTCACGAGCCGGTCGGCCCATTCCTTGGGCGTGACGTCGTTGGCCGAGGCCGTCCGCAGGATCTTCTGCCCGTGCTCGTCGGTGCCGGTGAGCAGCCACGTGTCGTCGCCGCGCTGCCGGTGCCAGCGCGCGAGGACGTCCGCGGCCACCTCGGTGTAGGCGTGCCCGATGTGGGGCACGTCGTTCACGTAGAAGATCGGCGTGGTGATGCTGAACGAGGACCCGTCGGACATGCGGACCATCCTACGGGCGGGCGGGAGCCGCATGACGCGCCCCGCGCGCCACCTGTGGAGAACCGGACGGGAGGCGCGGTGCGCGTCCGGAGCCGCGCCTCCAGTCCGGTGACGCTCGCGTCTACCGCGCCGCCAGCGCGCCCTCGTAGAGGTCGCGCTTCGACAGCCCCGTCGCGTCGGCGACGGCCGCGGCCGCCTCCTTCATGCGCGACCCGGCGGCCACCCGCTCCAGCACGAGCCGGACCCCGTCCTCGATCGTCGTGTCGTCGAGCGCACCGGTCGACCCCTCGACGACCACGCAGATCTCGCCGCGTACCCCGTCGGCTGCCCACGCCGCGAGCTCCGCGAGGGACCCGCGCCGGACCTCCTCGTGCAGCTTCGTGAGCTCGCGGCATACGACCGCGCGCCGGTCGTCCCCGAAGCCCGCGGCCATGTCCGCGAGCGTGTCACCCAACCGGTGCGGCGACTCGAAGAACACCATCGTCCGCTGCTCCCCGGCGAGCGACGCGAAGAGCCGCCGACGTTCCCCGCCCTTCCGCGTGGGGAACCCCTCGAAGCTGAAGCGGTCGGTCGGCAGCCCCGACACGGCGAGCGCCATGAGCACCGCCGAGGGGCCCGGCAGCGCGGTGACCGTGACCCCGGCGGCCGCGGCGGCCTCGACGAGGGGGAAGCCCGGGTCGCTGATCGCGGGCATGCCGGCGTCGGTGAGGACGACGACGTCCTCGTCCCGCGCGAGCTCGACGACCTCGGCCGCCTTCGCCCGTTCGTTGTGCTCGTGCAGGGCGATGAGGCGCGGGCGGTTCTCGATGCCGAGCGCCCGCATGAGGTGGATCGCGGTGCGGGTGTCCTCGGCGGCGACCACACTCGCGTTCGAGAGGGTCTCGACCAACCTCCGGGAGGCGTCTCCGAGGTTGCCGATGGGCGTTGCTGCGAGCACGATCACGGGACCATTGTGGTCGCCTGAGCGCGACAGCGGAGACATGGCGTCGGTCCGTAGGATGCTCTCTCGATGACCAGCGAGCTGACCGACGACCGCACCGCCGTCCCCGACGGGCCGGTCGGCTCCCGTCTCGACGACTGGTGGGGGCGCACGCTCTCCACCGCCAGGCGCGTCGCCGTCTGGCGCTGGGCCGGGCCCCTGGCCGTCACGCTGCTGGCCGCGGTGCTGCGGCTCGTCGCCCTCGGACACCCGCACTCGCTCGTGTTCGACGAGACGTACTACGTCAAGGACGGCTGGTCGATCGTGCACCTCGGGTACGAGGGCACCTGGCCGGGCAACCCCGCCGACAGCTCCCAGCCGACGACGGACCAGCGGTTCACGTCCGGTGAGACCTCGCTGTTCACCAGCGCTGCAGAGTTCATCGCGCACCCGCCGCTCGGCAAGTACCTCATCGGCCTCGGGATGCTCCTGTTCGGCGCGGACAACTCGTTCGGCTGGCGGTTCGCCGTGGCGGTACTCGGCATCGCGACCGTGTTCCTCACGGCGGTCATCGCCCGGTCGCTCTTCCGCTCGACGCTGGTCGGCACCCTCGCCGGCTTCCTGCTCGCGATCGACGGGCAGGCGATCGTGCTGTCCCGTGTGAGCCTGCTCGACGGGATCCTGACGTTCTTCGTGGTGCTCGGCTTCGGCGCACTGCTGCTCGACCGTCGCTGGACGTCCAGGCGGCTCGACGCCTGGGTCGCCGGGCGCACGGCAGCCGGCCGCGACACGCTCTGGGGACCGGTGCTCTGGTGGCGTCCGTGGCTGATCGCGATGGGGGTGGCGCTCGGACTCGCGACCGCGACGAAGTGGTCCGGCATGTACTTCCTCGCGTTCTTCGCGGTGTACTCCGTACTGACCGACATGATGCTGCGGAAGCGGGCCGGCATCGAGTTCTGGTCCTCGAGCGCCTGGCTGCAGCAGGGACCGGCGTCGTTCCTGCTCACGGTGCCGATCGCGGCGGTCACCTACGTCGCGTCGTGGACCGGGTGGTTCGTGTCGAAGGACGGCTGGGACCGCGACTGGATCGCCACGGGCGGGCAGCGCTGGACCGGCGTGCTGTCGTGGGTACCGGACAGCCTGCAGAACTGGTGGCACTACCAGTCCGAGATCTACGGCTTCAACATCGGCCTGCACACCCCGCACTCGTACCAGGCGAACCCACTGCTCTGGCTGCTCATGCAGCGGCCCACGTCGATGTACTACGTCGGCACGAACGCCGGCCAGGACGGCTGCACGGCGACCCGCTGCGGGGAGGCCATCACCGGCATCGCGAACCCGTTCATCTGGTACGCGGCGGTCATCGCGACCGTGGCGCTGCTGGTGCTCTGGATCCTGCGCCGCCGATGGGAGTACGCCTTCGTCCTGATGGGCGTCGCGGCGGGGTACCTGCCGTGGCTCCTCTACGTGAACCGAACGGTGTTCCAGTTCTACACGGTCTCGTTCGAGCCCTTCATGGTGATGGCGCTCGCCGCGGCGATCGGGTTGGTGCTCGGGTCACGGGACGATCCCCGGCCACGCCGGACCCGAGCGGTCGTCTGGGTCGGCGTGTACCTCGGGGTCGTGGTGCTCGCGTCGGCGTACTGGTTCCCGATGTGGACCGGCATGCAGATGCCGTGGGACTTCGTCCGGTCCCACTACTGGGTGCCGAGCTGGTTGTAGCGCGCGGCCGCCGCGGTGCCGGGACTGCGGCGTGCGCGGCGTCAGGACTGCGCGTGCAGCGCTCGCTCGATCGATTCACGGTCGAGCGGGTCGCCGAGCATGGGCGCTTCCCGTTCGCCCGGGAGCACGCCCTCGATGAGGACCTCGGCGTAGCGGCGCCACGCGTTCGGGTCGTGCGCGCGGGTGGTGTCCGCGACGGCGCCGACCATCGAGGTGAGCATCGGCAGGTCGCGGTAGTCGAACCCGACCCGCACGACGCCGGCGTCCCGCGCACGGCGGATGATCTCGGAGACCTGGGTCTCGAGTCGATCGCGTTCCTGCACGATCGACGGACGCGACTTGCCGGCACGCACGATGGCGTCGGCGAGGGCCCGGTCGCGCGCACGGAACTCGAACACGCCCATCAGGTACACCCGCAGGGACTCGCGCGGATCGGACTCGTCCGCCGCACGTGCCGCGGCGTCGTTCATCGCCTCGAACTTGGTGGCGAGCAGCGCCTCGATCAGGGAGTCCTTGTCGGCGAAGCGGCGGTAGACCGTCCCGACGCCGACCCCGGCCTCGTGCGCGATGTCGTTCAGCGTGACCGACAACCCGCGTTCTGCGAAGCACTTGCGTGCCGTCTGCAGGATCAGCTCGCGGTTGCGTGCTGCGTCGGCGCGGAGGGGGCGCTCGAGGTCGGTGGTGCTCACGGCCTCGACGCTAGTTGAACTTTCTGGGAATAAGCGGATGCGGACCTTCCGTTTCGGTCTACACTGGTCACAAGCGGATGCATCGCATCCGCTTCACCCCTCCCTCTCCCGGAGCGCCCGACGGCGCGTGCTCCACCATCCCTCCACCTTCTCGAAGGAGGCTGCCGTGACGGCAGAACAGACCGTGCCGACCCCCACGGGGACCGCACCCACGACTTCCGGCTCCACGCCCGACAAGAGCAACCACCGTTGGATCGCCCTGGCGGTCATCGCCCTCGCGCAGCTGATGGTCGTGCTCGACGCGACGATCGTCAACATCGCACTGCCCTCGGCCCAGGCCGACCTCGACTTCGGCACCGACCAGCGCCAGTGGATCGTCACGGCGTACTCGCTCGCGTTCGGGTCGCTGCTGCTCCTCGGCGGGCGGCTCGGCGACCTCTTCGGCCGGAAGAACACCTTCATCATCGGACTCGTCGGCTTCGCCGTGGCGTCCGTGCTCGGCGGCCTGGCGGACTCGTTCGGCCTGCTCGTCGCCGCTCGTGCACTGCAGGGCGTGTTCGGCGCGCTCCTCGCCCCTTCCGCGCTGGGCATGCTGACGACCACCTTCCGCGACCCGAAGGAACGCGGCCGTGCGTTCGGCATCTTCGGGTCGATCGCCGGCTCGGGTGCCGCGATCGGCCTGCTCCTCGGCGGCGTGCTCACCGAGTACGCGTCGTGGCGCTGGTGCCTCTACGTGAACGTCGTCTTCGCCGTCCTCGGCGTGATCGGCGCCCTCGTGTTCATGGCGAAGCCGCCGAAGGTCGAGCGCCCGCGCATCGACGTCGCCGGCGTCCTCACGATCACGGCCGGCCTCGTCGGGGTCGTCTACGGCTTCTCCAACGCCGAGACCAACGGCTGGGACTCCCCGGTCACGATCGTCATGCTCGCCGCGGGCGTGGTGCTCATCGCGGCGTTCGTCTTCATCGAGACCCGCGTCGCGCACCCGCTGCTCCCGCTCCGGGTCGTGCTCGACCGTGACCGCGGTGGCTCGTTCATCGCGATCGGCCTGGTGGCGATCGGCATGTTCGGCATCTTCCTGTTCCTGACCTACTACCTCGAGCAGACCCTCGGGTTCAGCTCGCTGCAGACGGGTCTGGCGTTCCTGCCGATGCCCCTCTCGATCATGATCTCGGCGACGCAGATCGGCGGTCGCCTGCTCCCCCGCGTCGGGCCGAAGGTGCTCATCTTCGCCGGTGGTCTCGTCGCGTCGATCGGTCTGCTGCTGCTCCTCCGCACGGACCTCGACAGCTCCTACGCGGGCACCGTCCTGCCGGCGCTCATCGTGATCGGCCTCGGCATGGGCACGATCTTCTCGTCCGCGATGAACACCGCGACGACCGGGGTCGCCCGTGCCGACGCTGGCGTCGCCTCGGCGACGGTGAACACGATGCAGCAGATCGGCGGCTCGATCGGCACCGCGCTCCTGTCGACGATCTTCGCGGACGTCGTGGCGAACAGCCTCTCCGGGCTCTCCGCGGCGCCGACGAAACTCCAGCAGGCGCAGGCCGTGCTCGACGGGTACCACGTGGCGTTCGGCATCTCGGCGGGCGTGCTCGTCCTGGTCGCCCTGGCCGGTGGGCTCCTCATCAACCGCCAGTCGGTTCGGCTCGCGAAGCTCGAGCACGCCAGCGCGGCGACGACGGGCAGCATCCCGACCGCGGCGCACTGACCCGTCCCGCTCGACGCGAACGGCCCGTCCCGGTTCTCCGGGGCGGGCCGTTCGTCGCTCGCGGGCTCGCCCTGGGTTGCACGCGGTCTTCGACAACCCGCGGGTGGATCGACTCGCGGAACGTCGCACTCCGCGCGGGACCCCCTCGCGCCCCGACCCGATCCGCGCCAGGATCGAGGGGTGACCGAACACCAGGAAGACCACGCCGTCGTCGTCTCCGTCAGCCGCGACACCGACCACCGGTTCAGCAAGCCGGTCGTGGACGAAGTCGTGCTCGTCGCCGGCTGGGGCATCGAGGGCGACGCACACGCCGGCACCACGGTCCAGCACCGGTCCCGGGTCGCGCGGGACCCCTCGCAGCCGAACCTGCGGCAGGTCCACCTGCTGCACACCGAACTCTTCGACGAGGTCGCCGAGGCCGGGTACGAAGTCGCTCCGGGCCAGATGGGCGAGAACGTCACCACCCGCGGCGTCGACCTGCTCGGGTTGCCGACCGACACGCTCCTGCACCTCGGCGACGACGCCTGCGTCCGCGTGACCGGCCTGCGGAACCCGTGCCAGCAGATCAACGACTTCGAGCCCGGGCTCCTGCGCGCCGTGCTCGGTCGCGCCGAGGACGGCTCGGTCGAGCGCAAGGGCGGCGTGATGGCCGTCGTCGTCACCGGCGGGGTCGTCCGCCCCGGGGACCGTGTCCGCGTCGAGGTCCCCGCCGGCACGCCGGAACCGCTCCGTCCGGTCTGACGATCCGCCGCAGGACGCGGCCCGGTTGCGCCGTGTGTCGGTTTCCCTCGCACACGTCAGGGGTGCCGATTACCCTTTCCGGCATGGCCCCCGTCCTGACCTCGCCGCTCGTGTCGACGCAGTGGCTCGCAGACCACCTCGGTGCTGACGAGCTCGTCGTGCTCGACGCGTCCGTGCACACCGCGGGGACCGGTCTCGAGACGACGTGGCAGACGGCGCGGGACTCCTACGAGCAGCGCGGACACGTCCCGGGCGCCCGGTACGCCGACCTCGTCGAGGCGTTCTCGACGCCCGACGCCGAGGTCCCGTTCACCCGACCCGGTGCCGAGCGGTTCGAGTCCGCGGCCGGCGACCTCGGCGTGACGAACACCTCGACGGTCGTGGTCTACGACGACAGCGTCGGCGAGTGGTCGGCGCGGCTCTGGTGGATCTTCCGCTCGTTCGGCTTCGACTCCGTCGCTGTGCTCGACGGGGGCTTCACGAAGTGGCGGGACGAGGGTCGCCCGGTGCGCGTCGGTGCGCTCCGATCGGCGCCGAAGCCAGCGTCGACCCCGGCGTCGCACGTGGGCGACGCGACGGCGACCACGACCTTCCTCGCGGGCGAGGAGCGTCCGCTCTGGGCCGACCACGAACGAGTCCTCCGTGCCGTCTCGGGCGAGCAGCCCGCGTCGCTGGTGTTCGCCGCGCCCGAGTCCGCCCTCGGCGCCGAGCACCCGGCGATCGTCCCCGGCAGCACCCCGATCACCGTGGACACGCTCGTGGACCCCACGACGAACGCGTACCTGCGCCGTCCCGCCCTCGAGCAGGCCTTCGCGTCCGTGCTCGACGCCGACGAGATCGTCACGTACTGCGGTGTCGGCAGTGCCGCGTGCGTCGACGCCCTCGCGCTGACGGTGCTCGGCCACGAGAAGGTCCGGGTCTACGACGGGTCCCTGCTCGACTGGTGGCGGCGCGAGCCCGAGGCGCTGGCCTCCTAGCCCGACGACACCGGCCGCCGACGCCCGTCACACCGGCGGCCGACACCGGCGACACCGGCGGCCGACACCGGTCACACCGGCGGCCGACGCCGGCGGCCGTCTCGGGTGGCCCCACGCCCACGCCGACTACCGTTGACCCATGAGCACCAGACGCGCGGTCGTCCTCGGCGGTACCGGCGGGATCGGTTCAGCCGTCGCGCGTGCGCTCCTCGACGCCTCCGGACGCGGCGGCGACGACTGGCAGGTAGACGTGGTCGCCCGCCGCGGTGGCCCCGTCGCCGACGAACTCACCGCGGCAGGAGCGACATTCACCCCGGGCGACCGCCGCGACACCGCCGTCCTCCGCGACATCCTCCGCCCCGGCGCCGACCTGTTGGTGGACACGGTCGGCCTCACCCGCGACGACGCCCGGCAGCTCCTGCCCTTCCTCGACGACGTCGGCTCGACCGTGTTCGTGTCGTCGAAGGCCGTGTACGCCGACGAGCAGGGTCGGCACGCGAACTCGCTGGACAAGCCCGTGTTCGGCGGGGCGGTGACCGAGCTGCAGCCGACCGTCGCGGCGGGCGACGGCGACCCCACCGGTCGTGACGGCTACGGCTCCGCCAAGGTCGCCGCCGAACAGGTGCTGCTCGACCACGGCGCCCCGGTCACCGTGGTCCGGCCATCGAAGGTGTACGGCGTCGGCATCGGTCGGCCCCGCGAGTGGTTCGTCGTCCGGCGGGCGCTGGACGGTCGGGAGCGCATCCTCCTCGCCGACCGCGGCCGCAGCGTCGACCACACCACGGCTGCCAGCGGCATCGGTTCCCTCGTCCGTCTCGTCGCCGACGCGCCGGACCGCCGCATCCTCAACGTCGCCGACGACACCGCGCCGAGCGTGCTCGAGATCGTCCGGACCATCGCGGGCCACCTCGACCACCCGTTCGACGAGGTCCTGCTCGACGCCGACGCCCCCGCGTTCGTGGGCACCACCCCGTGGACCACGCCGACGCCGTTCGTCCTCGACACCACCGCTGCACGCTCCCTCGGGTGGGAGCCGCCCGTGTTCGCGACGGCGGTCCGGCCGGAACTCGACTGGCTCGTCGAGACGGCGCACGCGGTCCCGGTCGGCAGCGACGTGCCGTGGGCCGACGACCCGTTCTGGGACCGGCTGTTCGACTACGGCCCCGAGGACGCCGCCCTCGCCCTCCTGTCGCTCAGCGGGGACTGACGCCGTGCCCCGCTCCGAGGTCCTCTTCATCGGGGGCAGGTCCGGCGTGGGCAAGTCGAGCGCGGCAGAGGCACTGCACGACCTGCTCGTCGCCGCCGACGTCCGGCACGCCGTCATCGAGGGCGACTTCCTCGACCTCGCCCACCCCGCGCCGCACGTCGAGCACCCGGAGGCCCGCCTCGCCGAACGGAACCTCGCCGCGATGTGGGCCCGGTACCGCGAACTCGGCCACCACCGGCTCGTGTACACGAACACCGTGTCGGTGCTGGAGCGGGACGCGTTGGCCGAGGCGATGGGCGACGATCCCGTCGTGACCGCCGTGCTGCTCCGCGCCGGCGACACGACGACCGCCGACCGGCTGCGCCGTCGATCTGGTGGGCACCTCCCCGAGGCGCAGCTGGCGCACAGCACACGGACGGCCAGGAGGCTCGACTCGGCTGTCCGAGGCGACGTCACCCGGGTGGACACCGACTCCCGGTCGCCGGCCGACGTTGCCGCGCAGCTCGCGTCGCTCGTGGGCTGGGTCGGTCTGCGGCTGCCTGTGGACACCGCGGATCCGTCCACAGATCGCGACTGAGGGCAGCGCACCCAGGACGGTCGAGGCAGGCTGGACGCATGACCGACAACCGCCTCGGCTCCGCCGTCAGCCCGTACCTCCGCCAGCACGCCGACAACCCGGTGGACTGGCGTGAGTGGGGCCCGGAAGCCTTCGCCGAGGCCCGCGAACGCGATGTCCCCGTGCTCGTGTCGGTCGGCTACGCCACGTGCCACTGGTGCCACGTCATGGCACGCGAGAGCTTCTCCGACCCGGGCATCGGCGAGCTCCTCCGCCAGGACTTCGTCGCGGTGAAGGTCGACCGCGAAGAACGGCCGGACGTGGACGCCAGCCTGATGGCCTCGGCGAGTGCCTTCACGCAGCAGCTCGGCTGGCCCCTGACGACGTTCCTCACACCGGACGGGCACGTGTTCTTCGCGGGGACGTACTTCCCGCCGTCGCCCGTCGGGCAGGTGCCGGCGTTCCGGCAGATCCTGGCGGCGGTGCTCGACGCGTGGACCGAGCGCCGGCAGGAGGTGGACGCGAACGCGAGCGCGATCGCCGCGGCGATCCGGCAGGGGGCCGAGGCGGACCGGACCGCCCGCGGTGGCGCGGACGGTGGCGGGGACGAGCCGCGCCTCCCGAGCGTCGACGACGTCCGAGCCGTCGTCGACCAACTGGCACAGGCCGAGGACACCACATACGGCGGTTTCGGCGGTGCCCCTAAGTTCCCGAGCGCGCCGCTGCTCGAGTTCCTGTCGGACGTCGCCGCCGACGGCGACGCTCGGGCGTCCGCACTGCTCGAACGTTCCCTGCACGCGATCCGCGCGAGCGACCTGACCGACGCCGACGGCGGGGTCTTCCGGTACGCGACCAAGCGCGACTGGTCGGTGCCGCACTACGAGCGGATGCTCTACGACAACGCGGGAGTGCTCGCGGTGGCCGGGGCGGAGCAGGCCCGGGGCATCGCCGACTTCCTGCGGGACACGCTCCGGCGTGCGGACGGCGCGTTCGTCGCGGCGCAGGACAGCGAGTCCACCATCGACGGCCGGCGGGTCGAGGGCGAGTGGTACCGACTCCCGCTCGACGAGCGTGGGCGGCTCGATCCCCCGCCGCTCGACGACCAGGTACTCACCGGGTGGAACGGCCTGGCGATCCGGGGGCTCGCCATCGCCGGGGCCCGCCACGGGGATGCCGAGATGATCGCGCTGGCACGGGGTGCGACCGACGCGATCGTCGCCGGACACCTCACGGACGGACACGTGTCGGTGCGGTCGAGCACTCCGCGCGGCGCGTCGACGGCGGCGCCCACCATCGAGGACGTGGGACTCCTCGCCGAAGGACTCCTCGAACTCGCCCTCGTCACCGGGGAGCTCCCCTACGCCGACGTCGCGCGCACGCTGGTCGACGACGGCCTGGCCGGTCGGTTCGACGCCGATCCGGTGCTCGCGGCAGCCGGCACCGCCACGGGCGAGCAGCCGCAGACCGCCATGCGCTCCGGCACGGTCGCACTCGCCGCGGCCGCCGCGACGCTCGCCGCGCTGACCGGCGACGAGTCGTACCGGGCGGCGGCGGTGTCGCTCGTGGCCGACCGGGCCGTCACCGGGACGGAGCGGCCGCTCGGGCACGCCGATGCCCTCGGGGTCGCGCTCGCGCTGCAGCGTCCCTCGCGCGAGGTCGTCGTGGTCGCGTCGGACCCGGACGACCCGATCCGTGCGGCGGCCCGCGGCGCTCGGCGTCCGGGGACCGTCGTCGCCACGGTGACCCCGGCGCAGGCGGCCGACTGGTCGGCCGCGGGCTTCACGCTCTTCGAGTCCCGCGACGGACTCGACCCCGCCGGGTACGTCTGCCACGACCGCGTGTGCGCCCTGCCCGCGCGGTCGGCCGACGAGCTGACGGCACAGCTCAGCGCGTGACCCGCTCGCGGCCCGACCGATGGCGACACCCGGAAGCCGCGGAGTCAGGGGCGCTCAGAGCCGGCCACGGGCGATGCGCCCGGTCCGAGCGAGGTTCCCACGGACCTCGGTCGCGACGACAGCGAGCATCGCGACCGTGCTGGCGACACCCCACACAACGGCGGACAGGCGGAACGACCAGTCATCGGACGCCCACGGGTCGGCCGCGACCGACGACCAGCTGAACGCAGCGGCGATGAAGAGCACGGCGGCGAGCGCCGTACGAGCGATGCTCTTCCCGCTGAGCTGCCCGGTGAAGACCGACGAAGGGCCGAGCGGCGCCGACATCGACGACCACGTGACGAACGCCTCGACGATGGCGTGCCGTGCACGGAGGACTCCGATCCCCACCCAGATCGCCGCTCCCAGCAGCAGCGAGGCAGTGATCGCCACTACGACGACATCCGGACCGCTCCGAGCGCCGCCGACCCCGGACGGCACCGCGCCTCCGAGCACCGCGAGTGCGACCGAGACCGTCCCACCCCAGAACCGTCGGCCGGTGCTCAGTTCCGCGTCGAGCGTCCGGACCGCGGCCAGTGCATCCCAGGGCCGCTCCCGAGCGGTTGCCGCTCCTCGCACCGCACCACGCGCGCTCGGGCGGATCCACACGTGCACCGGCCGGTTCCTCTCCTCGGCGATCGAGTCCGCACGACAGGCTAGCGACCCACCGACCCCCGGCGCGGTATCCTGGAGGGCTCATGTCTGCCACCCCCGTCATCACGTACCCGCCCGAACTGCCGGTGTCGCAGCGGCGGGACGACATCGCTGCCGCCATCCGCGACAACCAGGTCGTGATCGTCGCCGGCGCCACGGGGTCGGGCAAGACCACCCAGCTGCCGAAGATCTGCCTCGAGCTCGGACGTGAGCACATCGGGCACACCCAGCCCCGGCGGATCGCTGCCCGGACCATCGCCGAGCGCGTCTCCGAAGAGCTCGGGGGCGAGCTCGGCGGCCTCGTCGGGTACCAGGTCCGCTTCACCGACAAGGTGTCCTCCGACACCCGGGTCAAGCTGATGACCGACGGCATCCTGCTGAACGAGATCCACTTCGACCGCGACCTCAAGCGGTACGACACGATCATCATCGACGAGGCGCACGAGCGGTCCCTCACCATCGACTTCCTGCTCGGCTACCTCAAGCGGCTGCTCCCCCGCCGGCCGGACCTCAAGCTCATCATCACGAGTGCGACGATCGACCCCGAGTCGTTCTCGCAGCACTTCGGCGGCGCACCGATCATCGAGGTCTCCGGCCGCACCTACCCGGTCGAGATCCGGTACCGCCCGCTCGTCGCGGAGGACGCCGACGACGCCGACCGCGACGACGAGGGCGACGAGAACGATCCGCGGACGGACGACCACGGCGGGCGCACGGCCGACGACCGCGACACGATGCAGGGAATCACCGACGCGCTCGACGAACTCGCGCAGGAGGACCCGGGCGACGTCCTCGTGTTCCTCTCCGGCGAGAACGAGATCCGCGACGCCCAGGACGCCATCGAGGGCAAGCGCTACCCCGGTACCGAGGTCCTCCCGCTCTACGGTCGCCTGTCCGCCGCCGACCAGCACCGGGTCTTCGAGCGGCGCACCACACCGGGCATCCGACGCCGAGTGGTCCTCGCGACCAACGTGGCGGAGACGAGTCTGACGGTCCCCGGCATCAAGTACGTGATCGACGTCGGCACCGCCCGCATCTCCCGGTACTCGCCGCGGGCCAAGGTGCAGCGGTTGCCGATCGAAGCGATCTCGCAGGCGAGCGCGAACCAGCGCTCCGGTCGCGCGGGCCGCACGAGCGCCGGCATCGCGATCCGGCTCTACTCCGAGGACGACTTCGAACGCCGTCCGGAGTTCACCGACCCCGAGATCCTGCGGACGAACCTCGCGGCGGTGATCCTGCAGATGATCTCGCTGGGGTTCGGTGACATCGAGGCGTTCCCGTTCCTGCAGCCGCCGGACTCCCGGGGTGTGAAGGACGGCCTCGACCTGCTCCGCGAGCTCCGAGCCGTCGACGCCGCGGGCACGATCACGAAGACCGGCAAGCAGCTGACCCGGTTGCCCATCGACCCCCGGCTCGGACGCATGGTGCTCGAGGCCGGTCGGCAGGGCGTCGGGCGCGAGGTCATCGCCGTCGTCAGCGCCCTGAGCATCCAGGACCCGCGCGAGCGCCCCCTCGAGAAGCGCGCGCACGCCGACCAGTTGCACGCCCGGTTCGCCGATCCGACGAGCGACTTCCTCACCCTGCTCAACCTCTGGAACCACATCGAGGACAAGCAGGACGAGCTCTCGTCCAGTGCGTTCCGCCGCCTGTGCAAGGCCGAGTTCCTGAACTACCTCCGCATCCGCGAGTGGCAGGACCTGTACCGGCAGCTCTCCCGCGCGGCGAAGCAGGTCGACGTCCGCATCGGGCAGGCGCGCTCCGACGACGGCGACGCGGTGCACCGTTCCCTGCTGGCCGGACTCCTCAGCCAGATCGGTCTGCGCGACCGTGAGAAGCGCGACTACCTCGGCTCGCGGAACACCCGGTTCGTGGTGTTCCCCGGCAGCGTCCTCGCCAAGAAGCAACCGGACGCGGTGATGGCGGCCGAACTCGTCGAGACGAGTCGGCTCTTCGCCCGGACGGTCGGTCGGATCGACCCGGCGTGGGTCGAGCCGCTCGCCGGGGACCTCCTGAAGCGCACCTACGGCGAACCCCACTGGGAGAAGAAGCAGGGTGCGGCGGTCGCCTACGAACGGGTCACCCTGTTCGGCGTCCCGATCGTCCAGCGCCGCCGCGTGCAGTACAAGCGCGTCGACCCGGAGCACTCGCGTGAGCTCTTCATCCGGCACGCGCTCGTCGAGGGCGAGTGGGACGCGCAGCAGGCGTTCGACCGCGACAACCGCAGGCTGCGGCGCGAGCTCGAACAGCTCGAGGAGCGCACGCGTCGCCGCGACATCCTCTTCGACGACGAGCGGGTCTTCGAGTTCTACGACGCCCGCATCCCGGCCGACATCGCGACCACGCGCGACTTCGAGGGCTGGTGGCGGCAGACGAGGCGCGAGCAGCCGGACCTGCTCACGATGCGCCGGTCGGACCTGCTGGACGAAGACGCGGCCGAGGCCGCACAGGACCAGCAGGAGTACCCGACCCAGTGGCGGAGCGGCGACCAGCGCCTCGCGATCAAGTACCGGTTCGAACCCGGCGCGCAGGACGACGGCGTGAGCGTGCAGGTGCCGCTCGCGCTGCTCCCCCGCATGCGCGAAGAGGGCTTCGACTGGCAGGTCCGCGGCCTCCGCAAGGAGCTCGTCACGGCGCTCATCAAGTCCCTGCCGAAGCAGATCCGGAAGAACGTCGTCCCCGCTGCCGACTGGGCCGAGAAGATCGTCGCCGAGCTCCCCGACGACGCCCCGACCGAGCCGACCGAGTCGTTCCGCGCCACACTCGCCAAGGCGATCCAGCGCCTGACCTACGTGCCGGTGTCGGAGTCGGACTTCGACCTCTCGCGGGTACCGGCCCACCTCCTGCCCACGTGGGCGGTCGTCGACGAACGCGGCCGTCGGGTCGAGGCCGGCAAGGACCTCTCGGCCCTGCAGACGAAGCTCAAGGACCGGACGCAGCAGAGCGTCGCCTCGGCGACGACGCGCGCCGCAGGGCGTCCAGGAGGCGCGGCTCGCGTCGCGTCCGCCGCCTCCGGTGGTGCCGTGGAGCGGTCAGGGCTCACCGCCTGGCCGTCCGACGACCTGCCGCAGGTGCTCGACACGAAGCAGGCGGGTGGCGTGATCCGCGCCTACCCGTCCCTCGTGGAGGAGGGCGACGGCCCGAAGGCGACGGTCGGCGTCCAACTGCTCGCGACGCCGTCCGACCGGGCCGTGCGGATGCCCGCGGGTGTCCGGCGGCTGGTCATGCACGCGGTGCCCTCGCCGGTCTCGTACATCCAGTCCCACCTGACCGCGCAGGAGAAGCTCGTGCTCGCCGCCAGCCCGTACCCCTCCACCGCGGCGCTCTTCGACGACGTCCTCGCGGCGGTCGTGGACGCCGGGATCCGCCGGGCGCACCCCGACGGGCTGGTGTTCACGAAGACCGACTTCGAGTCCGTGCGCGACACCGTGTCCGGGACCGTCGTCGACACGATGTTCACCGCCGTGTCCGAGGTCGCCGCGGTCCTCGCCGCGCACCGGGCCGCGGAACGGTCGCTCAAGCAGGCGAACTCGATGTCGCTCCTGCCGGCGCTCACGGACATGCGGCAGCAGATGGAGCGGCTCGTCTTCCCGGGGTTCGTCTCGGTCGCCGGACTCGATCGTCTCCGGCGCATCCGGGTGTACCTGCAGGGTGTCGACGCACGCGTGCAGAAGCTCCTGCAGAACCCCGGCCGAGACGCCACGTGGATGCGCGAGGTCACCGTCGCGACCGACCGGTACGTCGACGCGGGCGGCACCTTCCCGCCGGCCGTCGGAGCCCACCCCGAACTCGTGCACGCCCGCTGGATGCTCGAGGAGTTCCGGCTCAGTCTGTTCGCGCAGGAGCTCGGCACCGCCGAGACGGTCTCGCTGCAGCGCATCACGAAGGCCCTGGCCGCCGCCCGCTGATCCCGCTAGCCTCGGGGCATGGTGGGGACGACGGCGGGGCCGGAACGGGTGCAGGCGCGGTACGGCAGGGCGATCGAGCGCAGGGACGGGCGGGACTTCCCGTACTACGACGGTGATCCGCTGCCGTTGTCGATCCTGCAGTGGGTGGCGGTGATCGCCGCGTGTGCCGTCGGGTTCCTCGTCCTGAGCTTCACCCCCGCGACGGACAACGTCCAGTCGCTGGTCCCCCGGTTCCTCTTCGCCGCGATCCCCCTCGCGGTGTTCATCGCCTTCACCCGGCGGCACTGGTCGCGGATCTTCCAGCGGACCACGGGGCGGGACGTCCTCACGATGGTGGGGTTCGCGGTGGCGAACCTCATCGTGACCTTCGCGGTGGGCATCGTCGTCAAGTACGTGTTCGGCGCGAACTCGAACGGTGCGACGGACGGCATCCACGGCGCGGCCGAGGTGACGAGCTTCTACGTCGGCACGGCGATCCAGCTGTTCGGCGAGGAGCTCTTCTCGATCCTGCCGTTCCTCGCCGTGCTGTCGTTCTGCGCGCGCGGCGGGATGTCACGGAAGGGCGCGATCCTCGTGGCGTGGCTCGTGACGGCGGTCTGGTTCGGCGCCGCGCACCTGCCCACGTACGGCTGGAACCCCGTCCAGGCGTTCCTCGTCATCGGTGTCGCACGGCTCGTCCTGACGCTGGCGTACATCCGCACGAAGAACATCGCCGTCAGCACCGGCGCGCACATCATCAACGACTGGGTCCTCTTCACCTTCGCGATCGTCACGGCGGGAGCACTCCTGTGATCGGCACACTCGACGTCATCGTCCTCGACTGCGCGGACCCTCGCGCGCTCGCCCGCTTCTACGCCGAACTGCTCGGCGGCGAGATCGTCGGCTTCGACGAGGAATGGGCCGAGGTGGCCCTGCCCTTCACGGACCACCGGCCGATCCTGGCCTTCCAGCAGGTGGCGGAGTACCGCGCCCCCGAGTGGCCCGGCCAGGACGTCCCGCAGCAGAGCCACCTCGACGTGAAGGTCGACGACCTGGACGCCGGCGAGACCGCGGTCCTGGCCATCGGGGCGACGGCGACGGGCTCGGGGACGGACACGTTCCGCGTGTACCTCGACCCGGCCGGGCACCCGTTCTGCCTCATCCGTCCGAACGACTGACGGCTCGTGACGGGCATCCGCGCGGTCCTGTTCGACCTGGACGGCGTCATCCGGCACTTCCACCCGGAACACGTCGCGGCCATCGAGCGCGCGCACGACCTGTCCGCGGGAACGATCGAGGCGGTGGCGTTCGCCGCACCCCTGATCGACGAGGTGACGACCGGCCGGATCACCCGGGCAGAGTGGGTCCGGGCCGTCGGCGAGCGCATCGGCGACCATGACGCCGCCGAGGCCTGGGGCCGACAGCCGTTCACCCCCGACGCCGACGTGCTGGCCCTCGCGGACGAGCTCCGCGCCGCCGGGTACACGACGGCGGTGCTCACGAACGGCACGGACGGCATCCCGGCCGAAGTGGCCTCGTTCGGCCTGCACGACCGGGTCGACGCCGTGTTCAGCTCGCACGAGATCGGGTTCGCGAAGCCCGACGTCCGGGCGTTCCGGCACGTGCTCGACGCGCTCGACCTCGACGGACCCGAGGTGTTCTTCACCGACGACTCGGAGCGGAAGCTGGCCGGGGCGGAGGAGCTCGGCATGCGGGTCCACCACTTCACCGGGGTCGACGGACTCCGTGCTGCCCTGCGCTCGAGCGGTATCGACCTCACCGACGCCGGTGGATCCACCTACCGGGCCCACATCGACCTGCTCGCGGATGCGGTCGACGGGTTCGAGGCGGTGCTCCGGTCGGGCGACCACCGCGCCGTGGTGCCGTCCTGCCCGGGGTGGACGCTGACGGACCTCGCTGGACACCTGACGGACGTCCACCGCTGGGCCCTCGGCCAGCTCACCGGAACCGAGCCGGACGACCCGGAGCCCGCCGACCTCGCCGACCGGTTCCGCGCCGGCGCGGACCGCCTCGTGGCCGCGCTCCGCGCGCGTCCCGCAGACGCGGCGTGCAGCGCGATCTACCCACCCGACACGGCCGGCACGTGGGTACGACGGCAGCTGCACGAGACGACGATCCACCTGTGGGACGCGCAGCAGGCGGTCGGGGGCAAGCCGCGCCTCCAGGCCGACACCGCGGCCGACGGCGTGCGCGAGGTGGTCGGCGACCTGTACCCGCGCCAGGTGCGCCTCGGCCGCGTCGACCCGTTGTCGGAGACCGTCGTGTTCCGGTTCCCGGACGCCGACGGCGAGGCGGAGCTCGTCGGGACGGCGGGTGCCGGACCGGCGGTCCGGGTGACGGGGCGGGCGGAGGACCTGCTGCTCGTCCTCTGGGGCCGACGCCCGCTCGACACGGTCGCCGTGACGATCGACGGGGACCGTTCGGCACTCGACCAGGCGCTCGCGACGAAGCTGGTCCCATGACCGAGCTCCGCCCCGTCGACCTCGACCGCTGGCCCCGACGCGAACACTTCGAGCACTACCGCGACCGGGTGCCCTGCACGTGGGAGATGACCGTCGAGCTCGACGTCACGGACTTCGCTGAGACCGTGCGCGCCACGGACCGCCGCACGTACGCGTCGCAGATCTGGGCGATCGCCTCGGTGGTGAACCGGCACGCCGAGTTCCGGATGCA
The DNA here is from genome assembly GCF_044746255.1 of Curtobacterium sp. NPDC086286. Classification (NCBI taxonomy): domain Bacteria; kingdom Bacillati; phylum Actinomycetota; class Actinomycetes; order Micrococcales; family Microbacteriaceae; genus Curtobacterium; species Curtobacterium sp. NPDC086286. The sequence continues at coordinate 142,941 of NZ_JBIVBW010000001.1, read as the reverse complement.
GCTGCTCGACGACGGGTCGCCCGCCGTCTGGGACGTGGTGCACCCGATGTTCACCGTGTTCCACCCCGACACCGAGACGTTCTCGGTGCTGACCGTGCCGTACGACGACGATCCGGCGCGCTTCCACGAGGCCGCGGTCGCCACGATGGAGCGCTACCGGGACGACCACCGGATGTTCCCGCAGGAGGACCGCCCGCGGAACGTGTTCGACATCTCGACCCTGCCGGGGGCGTCCTTCACCGGGTTCGCCCTGCACGTGCGGGACGGCTGGGACCACCTGCTGCCGATCTTCACCATCGGCCGGTACCGGTTCGTCGAGGGGCGCACCCTGATGCCGCTCGCGCTCCAGGTGAACCACGCGGTCACGGACGGCTTCCACGGGTCCCGGTTCGTCGACGAGCTCCAGACGGTGCTCGCCGAGGCGGGGTGGCTCCGCCGCTGAACGCCCCTGGTGCCCGCCGCCGCGGTCAGGTCCGGAGTTCGGTCCGCCGCGGCTTCAACCGCTCGGGGGCGTCGGTCGCCGGCGTCCACTCGCAGGTGAACGTCCCGCGGTAGCCGAACAGGAACCCGAAGACGCGGTTGTGCACCTCGAGGTCGACGTGGAACGCCTGGTCGTCGTCCGACCACCACTCGTGCAGGGTCGCGCGACCGCTGAACAGCATCGGGAAGCGGAACGCGATCGGCCCCTCGTAGAACCGCTGCGCGTCCGAGGTCAGGACGAGGCCACCGCGGTCGTCGACGGTCAGGTCGAGATCCACCGCGAGGTGCTGGTGGGAACCGAGGTAGTCGAGCACCCGGCCGTCGACGAGCACCATCGTGGCGTCGAACCGAGCCGTCCGCCCCGGCTTGGTCGTGTAGGTCCGGACGAACGTCACCGTCTCGCGGCCGTACCGGTCGCGGTAGGGGTAGTTCTCGATCGTGAACGGCACGTCCGTCCCGACGTCCGGGACGAGGATGTTCCGCAGTCGCCCGATCTGCAGGAACGGCACGGTCCACCACGGTCCCCGGCGGATCGACGTCATGACCCCGCGGCCGGTGCACGCCTCGGCGGCGTCGAGACCGACGCCGAACCTGCGGCGCATCTGCGGGTGCAGCCGCTGGAAGTCGGCGCCGAGCGCCTCCTCGAACACCGAGCTCATCGGTCGTCTCCCGGGTCGGGCAACGCCGCCAGGGTGGCGGGCGCGTCGTGCAGCTGGTCGCCTCGCCGGGTGCCTCCGACGGGTGCGCGGCGGGTCCTGGAGGCGCGGGGCCGGTCCCGCCGCCACGGCTGCAGCACCGAGGTGAGCGGCCAGGCCTCCGGCTCGGCCCCGCCTTCCAGCCAGATCCGGAGCCGGTCGAAGCTCCACGCGGTCGCCCAGCCGAGGAGCGGCCGGACCACCAGGTCGAGCGCGCCCCAGCCGGAGTCGTAGTCGTAGCCGGTGACGAACCGGGTGCGCCCGTCGTCGGTCGGGACGTACCGCCAGTAGCCGCGGCCGGCCCGGATCGGCGACAGCCGGTCGTCGGTCGCGAACCGGAGCGCCGACGTGCGGGTGCCGTCCGCCCGACGTCGCTCGCCGATGCTCACGCCGGTGCCGTGCACGTCGTGCACCGGGGAGCGCCGGACGTACGTGAAGCGGGCGGCACCGTCGGCGTCCGCCGGCTCGGGGACGATCTCGGAGAAGCGGACGTCCCACCGGACGTGCTGCTCGGGGTCCTGCGTCGCCGCCCACACCCGGTCGACGTCGGCGTCGATGACCGTCTCGACGTAGATGCCGCGCTTCCCCACAGCCCGAGCGTAGGGCACGGAGCGCGTCGGGTTCGGGCAATCCGCGCGACCTGTGACCGTTCCGGTTCGCGATCCCCGGGTTCCGCGAACCGGAACGGTCACGACCGGAGGCGGATGCGGACGTCCGCGAGCCAGCGGAGTCCGGTGGGGGGTGGGCGCGCCGGGCTGCGGGACGGGAGGGGCGGGGCGGGGCCGACCCGCGCCTCCCGTCCGTCAGCAGCCGCGTCAGGAGGCGCGCGCCTCCAGCGCCTGCTCGTACTCGCGGCGGATCGCATCGCCGCCCCGGCGGCGCCAATCGCGCACCGTCGCCCGCCACGACGAGACCTTCGCCCGCCCGAGCAGCACGTCGTTGATCGCGTTCGTCGCGAACGTGCCGACCGCCGGTCCCTTCGTCGAGTTCGTCGGCGAGTACAGGCCGTAGACGGGGTTCGGCAGGCCGCGGTCGAGCCAGGACGCCAGCGATTCGTACACGGTGTCGGTCATCGTCGGGTTGCCCGCGTAGTAGAGCGGCAGCGGGCACTCGGTGAAGTACTGCAGCGGGAACTCGCCGAGCGCGGTCTCGCTGTTGCCGGTCTTCGTCAGGACCGGGGCGCCGTCGCGGTACTCGAAGTCGCGCCCCTCGATGCCGAACTTGCGGTAGGTCCAGGCCTCGGTGCCGAACGGCGAGGCGCACCAGTTCAAGACCTCGAGGAGCATCCGCACCCGGGACTCGGAGCCCGCGGCCACGGACGTGATCGTGTTGTTCGGGTCGCCCAACCAGGGCTTCGCAGCGCCTCCCGACGGTCCGACGAACGGGGCGATCGTCAGCTCGAACCCGGAGCCGGGCGTGGCCTGCTGCAGGAGTCCCGGGATCGCGCTGTACGTGTCGGACAGCATCAGCGCGGAGCCCTGCACGAACCAGACCTTGCCGTTGTAGGCCGTGACGCTGTCGGGGTGGACGAGGTCCTCGGCGATGAGCCGGCGCGACACGTCGAGGAGCTCCACGTACTCCTCGAGCTCGTACATGTGGGTGAGCCGCCCGCCCTGCTCCTGCCACTGGTTCGGCAGGCCGAGCATCGGCGCGAGGATGCTCGTCGGCACCGAGGCGAGGGCCCAGCGGTTCGCGTGCGGGTCGGAGACCTGCCGGCAGAGCTGCACGAACTCGTCGACGCTCGAGAACGACGGGTCGACGCCGAGCTGCTCGAAGCGGTCCTGGCGGCGGTGCAGCGCCTGCGAGGTCAGCGGCCCCCGCGGTACCGGGACGCCGTAGATGCCGCCCGAGAACACCGTCCCGCGCCACGACGCGGTCGGCAGGTTCGCCAGGTACGGGTAGTCGCGGACGCCGCTGCCGGAGAGGTACGGGCTGAGGTCGGCGGCCTTCGCCTCGAGGAACTGCGGCAGGTACGAGAACGCCTGGTTGATCGTGAAGACGTCGCCGAGGGTGTCGCCCGCGACCTGGGTGGCGAACTTGTTGCCGAAGTCCGCGTTCGGGGTGATCGTCAGGTCGAGGTCGATCCCCATCCGCTCGTCGAGGCCCTGCCAGTACGGGTTGCTCCCCTTCGACGGCGGGACGGGCGAGTTGGTGGGCACGCTGCCGTGCACGGTCGAACCGTCGCCGGGCTTGCCCCTGGTCGGCACGAGGGTCGCCGGGATCTTCCGGAAGGCGCTCGGCATGAGCGGGCTCGTCTTCGGCAGGACGGGCTCGGGGCCGCCGGTCCACGGGACGTAGTCCGGCAGCTGGACGGCCTTGTTGATGGCCCGGACGTCGGTGGACCGGGTCACGGTCGAGCAGCTGGCCAGGAGGGTCGTGGCGGCGATCCCGAGTCCGCCCGCGACGAGCGCGCGGCGGCTGATGGAGGTGGTCATGGTCAGCCCTTCACCGCGCCGGTCAGGACACCCTTGGCGAAGTGCCGCTGCAGGAACGGGTAGACGATCAGGATCGGCACGATCGAGACGACGAGGATCGCCATCTGGATCGAGGCCTGCGGGGGCAGCGCGTCGGAGGACGTGCCGAGGTCGGCGCCGCCGAGCTGTGCGTTGTTGATGACGTAGGTGCGCAGGACGAGCTGGAGCGGCCACTTCGCGGTGTCGTTGATGTAGAGCAGCGCGTTGAAGAAGGCGTTCCAGTAGCCGACCGCGTAGAACAGGCCGATCACGGCGAGGACGGCCTTGGACAGTGGGAGCACGATCCGCCAGAAGACCTCGAAGTCGCCGGCACCGTCGATGCGGGCGGACTCGATGAGCTCCTTCGGGATCGCCATGAAGAACGACCGCATCACGATGACGTTGAACGCGCTGAGGGCCGTCGGGAGGATCAGGGCCCAGTACGAGTCGAGCAGCCCGAACTCCTTCACGACGAGGTAGTTCGGGATGAGCCCGGGCGCGAACAGCAGGCTGACCAGCACGAGGCTCAGGACGAACCCGGAGCCGTACGACCCCGGACGGCTCAGGGCGTAGGCGAGCATCGCGCTGACGAACAGGCTGATGAGCGTCCCGACGACGGTGATCCCGATGCTGACGAGCATCGCGCGGGTGACGACGCCGCCGGCGAAGATGCTCTGGTACGCGCCGAGGTCGAGTCCCTGCGGCCACATCACGAACCCGCCGGCGTCGTTCACCTGGGCGACGGGCGCGAGGCTGGTCGACACGATGCCGACGAACGGCAGGATGACGACGAGGCAGATCACGAGCAGGACGAACCCGGTGAGCAGCCGTCCGGGCAGCGGGGGCGCGTCCGGGCCCCCGCGGCGGCGCTTCTTCGTCCGGGGGACGGTCACGGTGTGCGTGGCGGTCACTTCGCCTCCTTCTGGTAGACGCCCGCTTCGCCGAAGACGTGCGCGAGCTTGTTGGCGCCGAGGACGAGCAGGACGCCGACGACGCCCTTCACGAGCCCGACCGCTGCGGCGACGCCCCACTGCCCGCCGAGCACGCCGTTGTTGTAGACGTAGGTGTCGAGGACCTCGCTCGCGGCCCGGCCGACGGCCTGCTGCTGCAGGAGGATCTGCTCGAACCCGACGGTCAGGGAGTCGCCGAGCCGGAGGATGAGCAGCAGGATGATGATGCCGCGCATGCCGGGCAGCGTGACGTGCCAGAGCTGCCGCCAGCGACTCGCGCCGTCCATCTTCGCGGCCTCGTACAGGCTCGCGTCGATCTGGCTGAGGACCGCGAGGAACAGGATCGTCGCCCACCCGGTGTCCTTCCAGATCACCTGGCTGGTCAGCAGGGCGATGAACCCGTTCGGGTTGCCGAGGAAGTCGATCGCGTCACCGCCGGCCACGCGGATGGCGTTGTTCACGAGTCCGGAGCCGCCGAGGATCTGCTGGAACACCGCGACCACGATCACCCACGACAGGAAGTGCGGGAGGTACAGCACCGACTGCACGACCTGCTTGATCCGCTCGGAGAGCAGCGAGTTGAGCATGAGCGCGAGGATGATCGGCGCCGGGAACACGAACACGACCTGCACGAGCGTGATGAGCAGCGTGTTGCCGAGGGCGCGGAGGAACTCGGGGTCGCCGTCGAAGATGACGGAAAAGTTCTCGATGCCGACCCAGGGGCTGCGGCCGAGCGGCACGAAGGGCAGGTACTCCTGGAACGCGATGAGGTTCCCGAGCAGCGGCAGGTAGTGGAACCCGAGCAGGAGCGCGACGCCGGGCAGGCCCATGAGCAGGAGGACGCGGTCACGGCGGATCCGCTGCCACATGCTGCGCCGCCGGAGCCCGGGGTCGGGTGGTGGTGCCGCTCCCGGGTCGCGCTGTGCAGCGGTCCTCGTGCGGTTCGTCGCACGGTCGTCGAGCTTCGTCACTCGGTGGCCCCCTCCGTTGGATTCCTGGAGCGACCCTGGCGGTGACGGCAACCGTGCGGCAACCCGTTGCCAAACGTTTCCATCGTTGTAACGGTCCATCGGGACGAAGCCGGGTCGCATCGCCGCACCGCGTCCGGCGGACCTCTACGCTGGCTCCATGACGCTGCAGTCAGCACCCCGACCACGCCGGCGGATCGGACTCGTGGGCGCCGGCGGCATCGCGGTCGCGCACGTCCCCGGGCTCCTCCGCCTGGGCGACCTCGTCGTGCACTCGCAGGACGGTGCGCCCGCGCTCGCCGCCGCCTTCGCGGACGAGGCCGCACGGGTCGGCAGCACGATCACCGTCGCCGACTCACTCGACGAGCTGCTCGCCGCGGTCGACGTCGTCGACGTGGTCGTCCCGACACCGGCCCACGCCACCGTCGTCCGCGCGGCACTCGCGGCCGGCAGGCACGTCGTCTCCGAGAAGCCCCTCGCCCGCACCGACGCCGACGCCGACGACCTCGTCGCCCGGGCGGCGGACGCGGGCCTGCAGCTCTACCCGGCGCACGTCGTCCGCTGGTTCCCCGCGTACCGGCGGCTGCACGAGGCCGTCACCACGGGCCTCCTGGGCGACCTCGCCGTCCTGCGCTTCTCCCGCTCCGGCGCGTTCCCGACCCGTGTCGCGTGGTTCGGCGACCGGGCACAGTCCGGCGGCATCGTGATGGACCAGATGATCCACGACCTCGACATCGCCCGCTGGGTCGCCGGCCCGGTCACCCGGGTGTCCGCCGTCACCGTCCGCACGGGCGACGACGAGCACCCGGTCGAGGCCGCGCACGTCCTCCTCACGCACGCGTCCGGCGCGATCAGCCACGTCGCCGGACTCTGGGGACCACCGCACCTGGCCTTCAGCACGGAGTACTCGGTGACCGGCACGCGCGGCAGCCTGTCGCACTCGTCCCTCGCCGAGGAGGACACCCGCGCCGACCTCGCGACCCCGACCGCCGTCGACGGCTTCCTGCCGGCCGTCGACCCCGCCGAGGACCCGTACGCCCTCGAGCTCGCGGACTTCGTCGCCGCGTTCGACGGCGGGCCGCTCCCCCGCGTCAGTGCGGCGGACGGTGCCGTCGCGGTGCGCCTCGCCAACGCCGCCCTGGCGTCCATCGAGTCCGGACAACCCGTGGAGGTGACGCTGTGACCCTCCGCGTCGGCGTCCTGTCCTTCGCCCACACGCACGCGATCGGGTACCTCTCGGCGCTCGCCGCGATGCCCGACGTCGAGGTGCGCGGGACGGACCCCGGCGGCGTCTCGACCGGCACGACCCTCGGCGAACTCCGGGGCGCCGACCTCACCGGAGCGCTCGGCGTCGACCACGCCGACACGGTCGACGACCTCCTCGCCTGGGGACCGGACGCCGTCGTGGTCACCAGCGAGAACGCGCGGCACCGCGAGTTCGTCGAACGGGCAGCCGCCGCCGGCGCACACGTGCTCTGCGAGAAGCCGCTCGCCACCTCGTGGGAGGACGGCCTCGCGATCCGCGACGCCGTGCAGCGCGCCGGGGTCACGCTGATGATGGCCTACCCGGTGCGGTTCGCGTCGGCGTTCGACCGGTTGCGGGCCACGCACGCCTCGGGCGCACTCGGCACGGTGTTCTCGGTCCGCGGCGCGAACAACGGCATGCTGCCGCTCACGCGCGACTGGTTCACGGACCCGGCGCTGAGCGGCGGCGGCGCGATCGTCGACCACGTCGTGCACGTCGCCGACCTCGTCGACGGGCTGACCGGCGCGCGACCGGTGTCCGTCACCGCCGTCGCGAACCGCGTGCTGCACGCCGAGCGCGCACGGGCCGAGACGGCCGGGCTCGTGACGGTGACCTACGACACCGGGATGGTCGTCGCGATCGACTGCTCGTGGAGCCGCCCGGACACGGCGCCCGCGTGGGGCGGCCTGACGCTCGACGTCGCGGGGACGGGCGGCACGGTGTCGGTCGACTTCTTCGGCGCGGCGGCCAGGGGGCTCGACGCGGTCGGCGGCCGGCCGATCGAGCTGCGGTACGGGGCGGACCACGACGTGCCGATGCTGCGGACGTTCCTCGACGCGGTGCGGGACGGCGCGCAGCCCCAGCCCGACGTGCGGGTCGGGTTGCGGACGCTGTCGATCGTCCTCGCGGCGCAGGAGTCGGTGCGGACCGGCAGGACGGTGCCCGTCCCGACGGCGTGAGCGACGCGTCGCCCGGCGACCCCACTGCGGACGGGAGGCGCGTGGCGGCCCCGACCCGCGCCTCCCGTCCGTCACACGGGCGGCCGGGAGGCACGCGACCGGCCCGACCCGCGCCTCCGGTCCGCCACCCGGCCGGGCGGGGCATGCTGGACGCATGACCCTCGAGGAGTACGCCAACTCGTTCGGAGCCGCTGCCGACGCCTACGAGCGCGGACGGCCGGGGTACCCGGACGCGGCGGTCGACTGGCTCCTGCCGGCGGACGCCCGACTCGTCGCCGACGTCGGCGCGGGGACCGGCAAGCTCACGCGGAGCCTCGTCGGACGTGCCACGGAGGTCGTCGCCGTCGAACCGGACCCGGCGATGCGCGACCGGCTCACCGCGGTGCTGCCCGACGTGCGGGCGCTCGCGGGGACCGGCGAGTCGATCCCCCTCGCCGACGGGAGCGCCGACGCCGTGACGTTCGCGCAGGCGTGGCACTGGGTCGACCCGGTGCGGGGGTCGCAGGAGGTGGCCCGGGTCCTCCGCCCCGGCGGCGTGCTCGGTCTGGTGTGGAACGTCCGCGACGAGACCCGGCCCTGGTCCGCCCGGATCAGCGCGATCCTGTCCCAGCCCGAGTCGCGGGTGAGCGTCCAGAGCGCGCCGGTCGTCGGAGCACCGTTCGACGGCGGCGCCGTGGAGCACGAGCGGTTCCCGTGGGTGCACGAGCAGGACCGGTCGGCGTTCCTCGACATGGTCGCCTCCCGCAGCTACGTCATCGTGCTGCCGCCGGACGAGCGCACCGCCCTCCTCGACCGGGTGCGGCGCGTGCTCGACGACGATCCGGAGACCGCCGGGAGCGCGACCGTCCCCGTCGGCTACACCACGTACGTGCACCGGTACGTGCGTCCCTGAGCCGCAGCCGCGCTACGCTCGTGGCGATGCGCGCGACCGTGCGGGACGTGGCTGCCCTCGCCGGGGTGTCGCCGAAGACCGTCTCCAACGTCATCAACGGCGGTGTCGTGGTGCGCCCGGAGACCCGCGCACGGGTCGAGCAGGCACTCGCCGAGCTCGACTACGTGCCGAACCTGTCCGCCCGGGGTCTCCGCAACGGACGCTCGGGTGCGATCGCCCTGACGCTCCCCGAGATGGCCAGCGCCTACTCGGCCGAACTCGCGCAGTGGTTCGTCGAACTGTCGCGGGAGCGCGGTTGGACCGTGCAGCTCGACCAGACCGCGAACGACCCCGCCCGCGAGCGGGACCTCGTCTCGCGTGCCCGAGCGCACCTCGTCGACGGGCTGATCCTCAACCCGGTGTCGCTCAGCGCGAGCGTCCTCGCCTCGACCGAGGGGCTGCCCCCGACCGTCGTCATCGGCGAGGTGGAGCCCGAGCACGTCGACCAGGTGCACGTCGACAGCCGTGCCGCGGCCGAGCAGGTGACGTCGTACCTCGTCGGCCGGGGCCACCGTCGGATCGCGATCGTCGGTGCCGCCCGGGACGTCGAGGCCACCGCGACGAGCGAGCTGCGGGAGCGCGGGTACCTCGCCGGCCTCGCGGCGGCGGGCATCGGTGCGGACCCGGAGCTGCGGGTCCCGCTGCCGGCGTGGTCGACCAGCGCGGCGGCATCGGCGTTCGCGGCGTGGCTCGACGAGCACCCGCTGCCCGACGCGGTGTTCGCGTTCACCGACTCGATCGCGTTCGGCGTGCTGCACGTCCTCGCCGCGCGTGGCGTGCGGGTCCCCGAGCAGGTGAGCGTGATCGGGTTCGACGACGTCGACGGGGCCGCGTACGCGATCCCCGCGCTGAGCACGGTGTCGTTCGACCGACGGGCGTTCGCGACGGCGTCGCTCGACCTCCTCACCCGGCGGATCGAGGACCGCGAGGCTCCGCCCGAGACCGTCGTGGTGCCGCACCGGATCGTCGAGCGCGCGAGCGTGGCCACGCGCTGACCGCAGCGGGCGGGTCCGGCGTACGCTCCGCCGCATGACCGCTGCTGACCCGTCGATGCCGACGCTCGCCGCCACCGTGCTGCAGTCGCCGGACCCCCTCGCGCTCGCCCGGTTCTACGGCGCGCTGACCGGCTGGACCGTCCACGAGGACGACCCGACCTGGGCGCGCATCCGCCCCGAGGACGGCCCGGGCCTCTCGGTGCAGTACGAACCCGCGTACGTCGCGCCCACGTGGCCCGGCACGGAGGACGCCCCCGGCATGCAGCTGCACCTCGACTTCCAGGTGGAGGACCTGCCGGCGGCGGTGACCCGGGCGGAGGGGCTCGGCGCTCGGCAGGCGGCGTTCCAGCCGCAGGAGGACGTCCGCGTGCTGCTCGACCCCGACGGACACCCGTTCTGCCTGTTCCTGCCGGGCGCCTAGGGCTCAGGCCGGGGTCGGGTCGGGCCGGGGCTCGGCCGGGGTCGGGCCGGAGCTCGGCCGGGGCTCGGCCGGGGCCTGGTGGCCCGGATCCGCCGCGGCGAGCACCGCCGCACGCGTCCGCGGGTCGCCGAGGATGCGGAAGTGCCCGCCGACCGGGACCCGCACGTTCGTCGCTCCGGCGAGCGCACTGCCCTCGGGGATGAGTGTGTCGAAGACGCCGTACACGCTGGTGATCCGGGCGTTCGCGTCGAGCTCCCGTGCGAGGCCGGCGAGCACCGGGTCGCTCGACCGGAACGCCCGCAGGTGCCGGACGGGTGCGAGCCGGGCGTACCCGGAGCCCGCGAACGGCGTCGACACCGCCACCATGCGGTCGATCCGCCCGTGGTCGTCGAGGCGCGTCATCGCGTACTTCCCGATCAGCCCGCCCTTGCTGTGCGCGACGAGCAGGACGTCGCGGAGGTCGTGCTCGTCGAGGTAGGCGAGCACCTCCGCCGCGGACTCCGGCACCGGACGCAGGTTGTGCCGCAGCACCGGCAGCACGTGCACGGGGTGTCCGCGGTCGTGCAGGGCGTCCATGAGCGGACGCATGAAGTGCCAGGTCTCGTAGACGCCGGGCACGACGACGACGGGCTGGCCGTCGCCGCTCCGGTAGTCGTCAGCGGTGGTCGGCCCGAGGCTCCGCACCTGCCAGCGGATCGCGTACCACCAGTCAAGGACGGCCCACCGGGTGCGGCGGAGCAGGGAAACGCGGACGGGAGGCGCGGTGCGGTCCGTGCGCGTCCCGTCCGTCCCCGACGTGGTCGCGTCGGTCACCGCAGCCCCTCGAGGGTCTGCACGCGGCGGAACTCCCCCACGAGCCGCGCGAACGCCACCGGCTGGCGCTCCTGCACGTGGTGCGGCCCCGGCAGCTCGACGAACGCGCCGCGCGGGGCGGTCGCGGCGACCCGGGCGGACCAGTCGTGGCGCGCGATCGGGTCCTCGGTGCCACGGACGACGAGCACCGGCTGCGCGAGCTCGGCGACGGTGTCCTCGAGGCGGTAGCGGAGCATCGGTCGGAGTTCGGGCACGTACTGCCGCACGCTCCGCAGGTAGTCGGTCACGAGGACGGCGTTCATCCGGGCGCCCTCGACGAAGCCGTCCCGCCCGAGGTCGAGCGCCTGCGTGAGCAGCCGACGACGACCGGCGGCGATGACCGGACCGACGAGCACGACCGAGGCGACGACGTCCGGGTGCCGACGGGCCGCCTCAGCGACGACCTGCGCCCCCATCGACTGCCCGACGAGCACGAGGTCCCCGGCCCCGCGGGACCGCACGGCGCGGACGACGAGGTCCCCGAGTTCCGTCATGGTGAGGCTCCGGCCGGCCGCCGGGAGCCCGCCGAAGCCCGGCAGGTCGACGCTCACGGTCCGGTGCGTCGCGGCGAGCGCCCGCTGCGACCGTGCGAACGACCGGTGCGACATCCCGATGCCGTGCACGAGCACGACCGTCGGGGCGAGGGCGTCGTGCACCCTGCCGGCCGGCGCAAGGGTGTGCAGGCGCACGGGGAGCCCGTCGATCCGGACGGTCTCGACTCTCGCGCGCACGATGCGAGGCTACGCGGACGGCGCTGTGCACAGTGACGCACCAGCGTCGTCATCGCCCGCACATAGGCGACCGGTCTGTACTCGTCCTCATGACCGAGCGCACCCCCGTGAACCCCGAGTCCCGCGAGTCCCGCGACGACGTGGACCCCGCAGCCCACCAGCCCACCACGCCGTACCCCGCCAGCCCGGCCGGCTGGGGCGCCGCACCGACGCCCACCTCGACCGCGACGCTCGACGCCCCGGCGCCGGCGCCCGAGCACCCGTACGCGACACCGGCACCGTCCGCGGGCTCGTGGAACCCGGGCGCCCCGAACGGCGCGACGCCCTGGTACGGATCCGCGGCGACGCCCCGGCGCGGGCGCGGGCGCGGCCCGCGACCGCCGTGGTTCTGGCAGGTGCTGGCCGTCGGGGTCGGCCTCGCGGCGCTGCTGGTCGGCGGCGGCATCGGCTTCGCCATCGGACACGCGATCGGCGGCGGCACGAGCCAGTCCACGACGCAGGTGCCGGGCACGAACGGCGGCACGAACCAGTTCCCCGGCGGCGGCACCGGCCAGTTCCCGGGCAACGGCACGCAGGGTGGGACCGGCACCGGCTCCGGCACCGGATCGGACACGAGCGGTTCCTCCGCGAACAGCTGAGGGCTACGCTCCGACCATGCGCAAGGTCACCGCTGGACTCTTCACGTCGGTCGACGGCGTCGTGCAGGACCCGTACACCTTCCAGTACGACTCCTTCGACGACGAGCTCGGTGCGGGCATGGGCGCGTTCATGGCCCGCACCGACACCGTCCTCCTCGGCAGGAACAGCTACCTGGAGTGGTCCGAGTGGTGGCCCGCCCACCCCGACGACCCCTTCGGCCAGTGGATCAACCCGATCGAGAAGCACGTGGCGTCCACCACGCTCGGCGACGACCTGGCGTGGGAGAACAGCACCCGGATCACGGGCGACGTCCCCGACTTCGTCCGCGGGCTGCAACAGCGGGACGGCGCCGACATCGCGGTGTGCGGCAGTGTCACGCTCGTCCGCAGCCTGCTGTTCGCGGGGGTCCTCGACGAACTGCAGCTCATGGTGCACCCGGCGATCGCCGGCTCGGGCCGCAGGCTCTTCGAGCCGACCGACCCGCCCACGCGCCTGCGCCTGGTCGACAGCACCGTGACGAGCAAGGGCAACGTCGTGAGCACCTACGCGCGGCTCGACGCCTGACGGAGGTGCGCAGCGCCTCCCGGCCGTCGAACGACTGTCCGAACCGCGCGTACCCTCGGTGGTGACCATCTCACCATCCGAGGAAGCCGGAGTCAGCATGCCCCAGGACACCCGCCCGCACGTCGTCATCGTCGGCGGTGGATTCGCCGGTGTCGCGGCCATGCGCGAGCTCGCCGACGCACCGGTGCGGGTCACCCTGGTCGACCGCCACGTCTACAACATGTTCCAGCCGCTCATGTACCAGGTGGCGACCGGTGGGCTGAACGCCGGCGACGTGACGTACTTCCTCCGGAGCCTCCGCGCGAAGCAGAGCAACGCCGAGTTCCGGCACGGGCTGCTCACCGGCATCGACCCGGTCGAGCGGGTCGCCGAGATGTCCGACGGCGAGCACCTGCACTACGACTGGCTGATCCTCGCGAACGGCGTGAACACGAGCTACTTCGGCACGCCCGGCGCGTACGAGTACGCGTACTCGATGTACTCCCGCTCGCAGGCGCTCCGCATCCGCGACGAGCTGTTCACCCGCCTCGAGGAAGCCGCCGCCAACCAGGGCCCCGACGAGATCAAGATCGTCATCGTGGGCGGTGGCGCGACCGGCGTGGAGATGGCCGGTGCGCTCGCCGAGCTCCGCGACCAGGCCCTCGTCGGCGCGTACCCGGAGATCGAGCGGGGCAACATCTCGATCACCCTCGTGCACCGCAGCGGCGAGCTCCTCAAGCCGTTCGCCCCGCGGCTGCGTCGGTACGCGGCCAAGGTCCTCCGCAAGCGCGGCGTGGTCCTGCGCCTCAACACCGGCGTCTCCGAGGTCAAGCCCGACGGCGTGATGACGGCCGAGGGCGAGTTCATCCCGGCGTCGCAGGTCATCTGGGCGACCGGTGTGGCCGCGCACAAGGAGGTCTCGGGCTGGGGCATGCCGCAGACCCACGGCGGACGCATCCAGGTGAACGACGACCTCAGCGTGAAGGGCGTCGAGCGGATCTTCTCCGCCGGTGACATCGCCGCGCAGGACGACGCCCTCGCGCAGCTCGCCCAGCCGGCGCTGCAGGGCGGACGGCACTCGGCGCGGCAGATCGTGCGGCTCATGGCGGGCAAGCCGACCGAGCACTTCAAGTACTTCGACAAGGGCACGATGGCGACGATCGGCACGAACGCCGCGGTGGCCCAGCTCCGTGGCGGCATCACGATGGTCGGGCCCGTGGCCTGGGCGGCATGGGTGGCCGTGCACATCGCGTCGCTGCTCGGCAACGGCAACCGGCTGTCGACGCTGTCGCACTTCTTCGTGCGGTACCTCTGGTTCATGCGGAAGCGGGCGATCCCGATCGTCGGCGACGTCCGGCCCGTGCGGCCGAACGGCGACCGCGAGCCCGAGCCCTGGCAGATGCAGAAGGCGGAGTAGGCGCGCGCGGGCGCCGCGCCCCGCGGGCGCGCCCCGCGCGCGCCGCGCGCCCACTTGGTGAGCAGAAATGGTCGGGTCCGGAGACGGGACCCGACCATTTCTGCTCACCAAGTGCGCGGTGGTCCGGACCGGCGGCGGTGGTCCGGACCGGCGACGGCCTGGAGGCGCGGGGCGAGGCCGCCACGCGCCTCCAGGCCGACGGTGGGTCGCGCTACGCCACCCGCACGTCGGAGTAGGCGCCGGCGGCGATGTCCTCGAGCAGCCCCGGCCCGGTGGGCTCCCAGCCGAGGAGCTCGCGCGTGGCCTCGGACGTCGCCGACATCTCCATGCCGAAGAACTGCCCGATGAACCCGAAGTGCGACACCGCGTCGGCCGGGTCGACCGAGGTCACGGGCAGCCCGAGGGCGTCGCCGATGGCCTCGGCGATGGCCCGGGTCGGGATCGCGGTCTCGGCGACGGCGTGCAGCCTCGTGCCCGCGGGTGCGTGCTCGAGGCCGAGCCGGACGAGCCGAGCGGCATCGGTGACGTGCACGGCGGCCCAGCTGTTCGTGCCCTCGCCGATGTAGCCGGAGACGCCGGTGCGCTGTGCGGCGGCGACGATCGCGGCGATGAACCCGTGGTCGCCGGTGCCGTGCGTGGTCGGGCTGAAGCGGGCCGCGATGGTGCGCACGCCCTGGTCGACGAAGTCGAACCCGCGGTTCTCGCTGCCGCCGCGCATGCTGTCCGGGCCGACGAACGGGTTGGGGTCCGCCTCGGTCGAGGGGCGGCCCTGTGCGAGTCCGGCGACGCCCGAGGCGACGACGAACGGCCGGTCGGTGCCGACGAGCGCCTCGCCGATGGTCTCGACCGCGGCGCGTTCGCTAGCGTTCGTGGCGGCCGGGTTCGCCCAGTCGTGCTTGTTCGCGAGGTGCAGGACCCCCTCGGACGCGGCGGCCCCGCGGCGGATGGCGTCGAGGTCGTCGAGGTCACCGCGGACGACGGCGACGCCCTTCGCCTCGAGCGCGGCGGCCGACGAGTCGGAGCGGGCGAGGCCGGTGACGGTGTGTCCGGCGGCGAGGAGCTCGTCGACGGTGTGGGAGCCGATCCATCCGGAGGCCCCGGTGACGAACACGTGCATGTGCTTTCCCTTCGCAGGTGTCCACGGCGGTGATGTCATGAACTGACATCACCGTAGCACTCGATGTCAGTCGCTGTCATCAGTAGACTGCGGACATGGCGAGATGGCAACCCGGGACCCGTGAGCGACTGCAGGCCACGGCCCTGCAGCTCTTCGCGGAGCAGGGGTACGACGAGACGACGGTCGCCGAGATCGCCGCCGCGGCCGAGGTCACCGAGCGCACATTCTTCCGACACTTCGCCGACAAGCGCGAAGTGCTGTTCGCCGGGCAGGACGACTTCCTCGGCATGTTCACCACCCCGATCGAGGCGGCACCGGCCGGCACTCCGCCCTTCGACCTCGTCCGGCTCGCGCTCGACGCCAGCGGCGCGTTCTTCCCCGACGAGCGCCGCCCGTGGTCGCGCGCACGCCAGGGCATCATCGACGGCAACCCCGCACTCGGCGAACGGGAGCTCGGCAAGCTCGCGACCCTGAAGGTCCGACTGGGTGAGGTCCTGCGCGACCGCGGCGTCCCGGAGCCCGCCGCGACCATCGCCGCCGAGACGGCCGTCACCGTGTTCCACCTGTCGTTCGCGCAGTGGATCGCCGACGACGAGGACCGCCCGTTCGCCACCATCGCCCACGAACGACTCGACGCCCTGACGACCCTGGTGCACCCCGGTCGTTGAGACGGCTCTTACCTTCCGCGAGCATCATGTAACGATCCGGTCACGGCCCGACGGCCCGTGACCCCATCGACAGCATCGCGCAGGAGGCGTCCGTGGCCATCACCACGACCTCGCCGGAGCGGACCCGCACGACATCCGCACCGGCCGACACCGACGGCAGGCACGCACGACCGACGCCCCCGCCGCCGCTCACGAACCGTGCTCCGGCGCTCGACGGGCTCCGGACGGTCGCGATCCTCATCGTGATCCTCTACCACCTGCACGTGCCGCAGTTCGAGGGTGGGTTCATCGGCGTGACGGTGTTCTTCGTGCTCTCCGGGTTCCTCATCTCGACGCTGCTCCTCGGCGAGCACCGCCGCACCGGGCGCATCCGGCTCGGCTCGTTCTGGACGAAGCGGCTCCTCCGCCTCTACCCGGCACTGCTCGCGCTCGTCATCGTCGGCCTCGCGCTGTGGAACTGGGTCGGCGACTACAAGGGCGCCTCGTTCTCCCCCGGCGAGGCGGCGTTCATCGCGCTGAGCTACACCGGCAACCTCTTCCGCTCGTACTGGGACACCACGCAGGGCGTCTTCGCGCACACGTGGAGCCTGTCGATGGAGGAGCAGTTCTACCTCGTCTGGCCCCCCGTCCTCGTGCTCCTGTTCGCACTGCGGTCGCGTCGGCGCTGGCTGATGACCGGGCTCGGCGTCGTGATCGTCGGCGCCGCAGCGGCGTCGTGGCTGAGCTACCGGACGCCGAACAGCGGCGCGACCCCGGACGTGTACTTCTCCCCCGTGCTCGGCGTCGTGCCGCTGGCGACCGGGTGCCTGCTCGCACTGCTCCTCGACGACGAGCGCTTCCGGACGTGGGCCTCCGGGATCGCCGGGCACGTCGGCACCTGGCTCGGCATCGGGCTGCTCGCCGCGGTGCAGTTCTGGATCGACGACGACTGGACGCAGCACGCCTGGTCGTTCGGCGTCGTGCTCCCGGTCACCGGGCTGATCTCGGCGCTGCTCATCGGTGGCCTGGTGTCGGTGCGGTCGCCGCTGTCGGCCGCGCTCGCGTGGACGCCCGTGTCGTGGTTCGGTCGTCGCGTGTCGTACTCGGCGTACCTCTGGCACCCCGTGGTCATCGCGCTGCTCGGCACGTTCGCGATCGGGGCGTGGGGCACGGTGTGGCTCGTGGGGGCGGCGCTGCTGGTGGCAGTCGGGGCGGCCTACGCGGTCGAGGTGCCGGTCGAGCGGTTGCGGAAGCGGTTCCGTGAAGCCCGACGGCTGGTCGCCGCGGATCGGTCCGCGCGCGAGACGGCGGACGCGACCGCCTGACGGACGGGAGGCGCGGGTCGGCCCCGCACCGCGCCTCCCGACCCGCGGTCTGCCGGACGCGACACGACCGACGGCGCGTGCACCGCGCCTCCCGACCCGCGGCCTGCCGGACGCGACACGACCGACGGCGGCTGCACCGCGCCTCCGGGGTCCGCGTCAGCGGGTGCGACGGCTGCGTCCGACCAGCAGTCCGACCGCGCCGACCACGAGCACCAGCGCGACGACCACCGGCAACCGGAAGGCGAGCTCGGTGACGATCCCGGCGACGCCACCGCCGCCGAGCAGCACCCGACCGGCGATCCCGAGCACGGCGAGGACGACGATCGCGCCCGAGGCCACCACGACCGCGGCCTCCGACCGAGCGACCGGTGGCATCCGACGCGGTGTGCTCCGTCGCCACCACACCACGGCCGCGACGACGAGCCCGAGCAACCCGAGCACGCTCGAACCGTCCTGCACGCCGGCCCAGACCGGGTAGGCCGCCGGACCCTCGCGGAGGAACGGGATCGCCTGCACCGCCCACCCGGCCTCGTGCGAGAACGCGTCCCACACGACGTGCGTCACGCTCCCGACGAGACAGGCGACGACGACCGCGACCGCCCGGCGGACCGGCCGGTCCCCGGCACGCGGAGGGGCCGATCAGCTCGCCGGCAGCCGCTCGCGGACGCCGGGCACCGCCGCCGCCCACGCGGGCCGCACCAGGTACCACCAGGCCAGGAGGACGACCAGCGCGACCACCAGGTCGATCGTCACGACGCCCACCCACGAGTGCGCCACGACGTAGGGCGGCAGGAACGGCGCGAACAGGACGGCGTCCGGCGCCATGGCTCCGACGGCGACCGCCGCGACGGGCAGCGGGGTGCGGCGGGCGGCCAGGGCGACGACCGCGTGGCTGACGGTGAAGGGCACGACCCCAGCATCGCGGACGGCCCCGGTGGAGCGCTTCGGTCGAGCGGATGACCCCGGGGCGCCGATCGGCTGGGTGGGCGCTGCGCCGACCGTCCGTAGGCTCGGGCCGTGACCACGGAGCGCGTCGACGTCCTCGTCGTCGGCGGTGGGCCCGTCGGCCTCTTCGCCGCGGCGCTCCTCGCGGCCCGCGGGCTCGAGGTCGTGGTGTGGGAACGGCGCGAGGGTGCGCCGACGGGCTCTCGCGCGATCGGGATCCACCCGCCGTCCCTCGACGCGTTCGCGGCGATCGGGCTGGACGGGCCGGTCCTCGCGGAGGCCGTCCGGGTCCGCCGAGGGGTCGCGCGCAGCCGTGGCCGGGAGCTCGGCGCCCTGACGTTCGACCATGCGTCGGCCACGCACCCGTACGTCGCGACGCTCGACCAGCACCGGACCGAGACCCTGCTGCGGGAACGGCTCGCCGCGGCAGCGCCGGACGCGCTCCGGACCGGCACGGTGCTCTCGGCGCTCGAGCGGCACCCGGACCACGTCGACGCGGTCGGGACCGGCCCCGGCGGCGCGGTGGCCGTGCGGGCCCGGTTCGTCATCGGGGCGGACGGCTCGCGGAGCACCGTGCGGGACCTGCTCGGCATCGCCACCACCGGTCGCGACTACCCGGACCGCTACGCGATGGGGGACTTCGCCGACGTCGAGGACCCCGCTGCCCGGACGGACGCGCTCGTCGACGTCGGACCGGCCGGCGTGGTCGAGTCCTTCCCGTTGCCCGGCGACCGTCGTCGGTACGTCGTGCTCCTGGCGTCCTCGGACGATCCGTCGCCGAGCGCGGCGGACCTCGCGGCGATCGTGGCGGCACGCACCGGTGTCCGGCCGGACCCGACGTCCTGCAGCATGCGCAGCGGGTTCGGTGTCCGACGCCGGGAGGCGGAGCGGGTCGGTGTCGGCCGTGTCGTCCTCGCCGGGGACGCGGCGCACGAGATCAGCCCGATCGGCGGGCAGGGCATGAACCTCGGGTGGCTCGACGCGGCCGAGCTCGCGCCGCTCCTCGCGGAGGCGGTCGCCTCGGGCAGCGCCGGCCCGTGGCCGGAGTACGCGCGGCGGCGGCAGGCGGTCGCGCGGCGGGCGGCGCGGCAGGCGGAGGTGAACATGGCGCTCGGACGTCCGATCGGCCGTCCGCTCGGCAGCGTGGGGGCGGCCGGACGGGAGGCGCTGCTCCGGACGGTCCTGTCCCTCCCGACCGCGGATGCGCTGGCCGGTGTGTACGCGATGCGGTGGGCGTGACGGGTCGCGGGGGCGCGCGGGCGCCGGGTCAGGCGACCAGGCGGGCGCCGGCGAGGCCGAGCTCGACGACGAGCACGAGCGACGACGCGATGACGAGTCGGAACAGCACCCGCGATGCCCGCCCGGCCAGCACGAGCCGCACCCCGAGGCCGGCGAGCGCGACGACCACGACGGTCCCGAGCACCGCGAGCACCACCCCCACGCCCCGGACCGGATCGTCCCCGAGCACCTGACCGCCGAGCACGAGCAGCGCTGCCACGACGAGCGACCCGAACGCCGTGACGCCCGCGCCCCGGAGCCCGAGCCGGTGCGGGAACCCCCGGACCCCGGTGGCCGCGTCGTCGACCAGGTCCGGCAACACGTTCGTACAGTGGATCGCGACGCCGAACACGGCCCCCGTCGCGATCGCCCACCACGCCGGCCAGTCACCGTCCGGCCCGGCCGAGACCGCCACGACCGGGAGCAGCCCGAACGCGACCACGAACGGCACGACGGACCAGACCGTGCGCTTGAGCCCCGCGTCGTACGCCCACCCCGCGGCCACGAGCACGAGGTGCGCGACGGCGGCGACCGGCCCGAGGAACACCGACAGGACAAGGGACGCCAGGGCGGTGCCGAACGCCGCGCCACGGACGGTGCCGACGGCGATCGCCCCCTGCGCCACGGGCTTGTCCGACCTGCCGACCGCCCGGTCGCGATCGGCGTCGATCCAGTCGTTCGCGAGCCCGATCGAGAGCTGCCCGGCGACGACGGTCAGGGGGACGAGGACGACCGTCCACCACGCGTGCCCGACCGCCACGGCGATCACCGTCGCGAGCACGGTCACGGTGACGGTGGGCCCCGGGTGCGACGACGCGAACAGCAACCGTGCGGTCGAGGGTCGGCGTGGCCGGGTCACAGGTGCAAGCGTACGTCCGGCACCCGCCGAGTCACTCGCCTCAGGCCTGCCGGACGCAGTCGAGCCGTTCCGGGAGCCTCGTGAAGCCGGCCGCCCGGTAGGTCGCGACGGCGCTGCCGAGGTCGCTCGGGGTGCAGACCCACGCGATCGACGCTCCCGCCTCGCGGAGCATCGCCGCACCGGCGACGCAGATCGCGGTCCCGTGTCCCGCACCGCGGTGGGCGGCGTGGACGCCGAGCGGCTCGATGAGTCCGGGACGGCCGCGGCCCGCCGGCCAGACCGTGATCCCGGCGACCGGCTCCCCGGCGTCGTCCCTGCCGAGCAGACAGCGAGCCTCCGCGAACGGTGCACCGGCGGACATCGCCCTCCAGCGCTCGTCGGTGAACGACCCGTTGTCCCAGGCCGAGCGGTGGACCGCCGTGAAGTCGGACGTGTCCGCACCGTGCACGATCTCGACGTGCAGCGACGACCCGCGTGCTCCGACCGGCGCGGCCAGGTCGAGGGACAGCGGCGTCCAGGACTCGCCGTCGCCCCATCCCGCAGCGTGCAGCGCTCCGCGCAGGGCGGTGCCGTCCGGTACCTCGATCGACGCAGGGCCGCTCGGGAGCACGCCGGTGCCGGGGTCGGAGGCGTCGGCTGCCAGGGCGCGCGCGAGGTCCGGGTCCGTCCAGCGCTCGGGCGCCACCGTCATGCGGAGCGTGGTCGGTCCGTCGAGGAAGCCGAAGGCGACGATCTGCCCGTCGGCCTCCCAGAGGCGCACCGCACGCGCGATCGCGTCCGCCCCGTGGCGCCACGCCCACCCGAGGTCGCCGGGGTGGAGCTGCACGAGTGCGTCGTCGCGCTGCCACGACCGCAGCGCCGCCAGGCCCCGAGCGAGTTCGGACGGCGATGGTGACCGCACGACGGTGTCCACGTCCACGTCACCCGGCCGCCGGGACCTCCGCGCCGAACCGGTCGACGAGCTCGCGCTTGAGCACCTTGCCGCTCGGGCCGAGGGGCAGCGCGTCGAGGACGTGCACCGCCCGGGGGTACTTGTAGGCGGCGATCTCGGCGGCGACGAAGTCGATCAGCTCCTGCGGGGTCGCCGTCGCCTCGGCACGGAGCACCACGGCGGCCTCGATCTCCTGCCCGTGCAGCTCGTGCGGCACACCGAACACCGCGGCCATCGTGACGTCGGGGTGGGTCGCGAGGACCTCCTCCACCTGCCGTGGGTACACGTTGTAGCCGTTGCGGATGATCATGTCCTTCGTCCGGTCGACGATCGTCAGGTAGCCGTCGTCGTCCTTCGTCCCGAGGTCGCCCGTCCGGAACCACCCGTCGACGATCGCAGCCGCGGTGTCCTCGGGACGGTCGAGGTACCCGTTCATGAGGTTGTGCCCGCGGATGACGAGCTCGCCGATCTCGCCGTGGGGCAGCATCACGATCGCGTCGTGCTGCTCCGGGTCGGCGATCTCGACGTCGACGCCCCACACCGGGGTGCCGATCGTGCCGGGGCGTGGCGGCCGTCCGACGTGGTTGAAGGTCGCGACCGGCGAGGTCTCGGTGAGGCCGTAGCCCTCGTGGATCGGCGCGTCGTAGACGTCCTGGAACCGCTCGAGGACCGCCAGGGGCAGCGAGGCGCCGCCGGAGATCGCGTACCGCAGCGTCGGACGGGCATCGGAACGGGTCGCCGCGTCGAGCAGCGCCATGTACATCGTCGGGACGCCCATGAAGATGCCGCACCCGTGCTCGACCATCGCGGCGAGCGCCGTGTCGCCGTCGAACTTCGGCAGCATGACGATCGTCGCGCCGACCCGGAAGCCGGTGTTCATCGTGCAGGTCTGCCCGAAGGTGTGGAACAGCGGCAGGGCGCCGAGCAGGACGTCCCCGCGGTGCATGTCGAACGTCGTCATCAGGTTCGTGTTGACCTGTTCGAGCAGCGAGAAGTGCGACCCCTCCGCACCCTTGGGCTTGCCGGTGGTGCCGCTCGTGTAGAGGATCGTCGCGGTGTCGAACGGGTGCCGGGGGACGTAGGTGTCGAGCGGTTCGGCCTGCTGCGCGAGCGCTTCGAGTCGGTCCGGGGAGTCGGCCGGGGCGAGCACCGTCACCACGTCGACCTCGGCGAGCTCGGCACCGGCCGCGCCCTCGCCGAGCAGCGGTGCGGCGCAGACGAGCAGCGAGGCGCCGCTGTCGCGCAGGACGTACTCGATCTCGCGTCGCTTGAGCAGTGCGTGCACGGGGACCGCCACGGCGCCGAGCGCGAGGGTCGCGTAGTAGACCCGCGGGAAGTCCTCGACGTTCGGGACGAGCATCGCCACACGGTCGCCCGGTCCCACGCCGCGGGCCCGCAGCGCACCGGCGTACGCGAGCGTCTGGCTCCAGAGCTCGGCGTAGGTGGTGTGCCGGTCGCCGACGATGACGGCGACGTCGTCCGGGTACCGCGCTGCGGACTCGGCGAGGATCGCTGCGACCGAGGCGGTGGCGCTGGTGTGGTGGGTGGCGGTCATGACCGGTCTCCGTCTCCGTCGAGGACTCCGTGGACGACTTCTCGGCCCGATCCTACGGCCGCGGTCGCTTCCGGATCCGGCCCCCGTTCAGGCGGGAGCCCGCACGCCCAGACGCCGCCGTCCCACCACGCCCGACGCCAGCGCGATGCCGAGCAGCACCACGAGTCCCCCGACCGGCTCGTTCCACCGGACGTGCTCGCCGAGGACCAGCACGCCGAGGACCACCCCGACGACGGGCGTCAGGTAGGTGACCGTCGAGGCGCGACCCGCTCCCCATGCCTGCACCAGCCGCGTGTTCCAGGCGTAGGCCAGCCCCGTGCCCACGCAACCGAGCGCGACCATCGCCCCCACGATCCTCCAGTCCAGCCGTACCGGGCCCGTGGCGATGACGGGCGCGACCAGCAGGAGCAGTCCGGAGGCCAGCGTCAGCTGCACCGTCGCGAGCGTGACCGGGTCGTACGCGCTGCCGACCGCCACCCGCCGCAGGTACGCCAGGCCGATGCCGTAGCACGCGGTCATCCCGAGCAGCGCGACCTGCCCCGGCACGCTCGCCAGGACCTCCGGGTCCCCGATGACGTTCCACGGACCGACCAGCACCAGGACGCCGACGATCCCGAGCACGATGCCCGCGACCTGCCGTCCGCGGAGCCGCTCGGACGGCACGAGCACCGCGAGGGCCGCCAACGTCATGATCGGCGTCGTCGCGTTGTAGATGCTCGCGAGACCGGACGGCACGGTCTGCTCCGCCCACGCCATGAGCGACGACGGCACCGCGTTGAGGAACACCGACACCACGAGCAGGTGTCCCCAGACCCGTGGCTCCCGCGGCCAGCGCCGGCGGGTCGCGAGCAGGACCGCGACGAGCGTGAGCGCGCCGAGGACCGTGCGCACCGTGGCGACCTGCTGCGGTGCGAGCCCGTCGAGCCCGATCTTCGCGAACAGGAAGCTCGAGCCCCAGGTCAGTGCCACGAGGAGGTAGAGGACCGCGTTCATGTCGCCTAGTGTCGACATCCTCGGCGCATGCGGCAAACGCATGTCGCTCATGAACGGATGAGGAAGACGCATGACCGTCTCGGTGCCCCAGCTGCGCGCGTTCGTCGCCACCGTCGACGCCGGCTCCTTCACGGGCGCTGCGTCCACGCTCGGCGTCGGGCAGTCAGCCGTGTCGCACGCCCTCGCGGGACTCGAGCGCGAGGTGGGCGGTCCGGTGGTCCGGCGCGGGGCGGCCGCCGTCACGACGCCCCTCGGCGACCGTCTGCTGGCCCACGCCCGCAGCGTGCTCGCCTCCGTCGAGGCCCTGGAGGCAGTGGTCCGGCCCGCCACGGCGCGCGGCACCGTGCGCCTCGCCGCCGTCCCCACCGTCTGCCAGGGCCTGCTGCCGCGGCTGCGCGAACTGTGGGCGGTGACACTGCCGGACGTCGACGTGCAGGTCTACGAGGGAGACGACGACGAGATGCCCGAGTGGCTCGAGGCCGGCACGGTCGACGCCGCCGTGCTCGTCGACCCGACGCCGGTGCCACCGGGCGGTGTGGTCGTCGCGCAGGACGAGATGGCCGCGGTGGTCCGCCGCGACCACCCGCTCGCCGACCTCCCCGCGCTGACGCTCGACGACCTGCACGAGGACGGGCTCGTCGCGGGCGGTGGCGGGTGCGAGCACCAGATCCAGCGGCTGCACGAACTCGAGGGGCAGCCGTTCCGGTACGCCCACCGGGTGCGGGAGATGAGCACCATGTTCGGGATGATCGAGCGGGGCGAGGGCGTGTCCATCGTGCCGACGCTCGGGCGGGTGATGCTGCCGCCGGACCTCGTCATGGTGCCGATGGCCCGGCGGCTCTCACGGACGCTCGTGCTGAGCGGACCGACGTCCCGCGAGTGGCACCCGCTGGCGAGGGCGCTCGTCGACGCGGTCTGACCCGCTACCGAGGCGACAGCGGCAGGATGGGGCGATGGCCGAGACGCACGTGAAGACCTTCGCCTCCCCCGACGAGGCCGCCGCCGAGGCAGCCGGTCTGGACTGGCTCGCCGAGGCCGAACCCGACGGCGGCACCCGGATCGCCCGCGTGCTCGGTCGACCCCGCCCGACGGTCCTCGACCTCGAGCTGATCCCGGACGGTTCGCCGTCGACACGGCAGGCCGAGCGGTTCGGGCGGTCCCTGGCGCACACCCACGCCGCGGGCTCCGAGCACTGGGGCGCGCCGCCCTCCGGCTGGCCGACGGGCACGCCCCTGCGGATGGGACGCTCCCGCACGCCGTTCGTCGCCGCGGCGGACGCGCCGGCGACCTGGGGCGAGTTCTTCGCGGAGTACCGGATCCGCGACTTCGTCCGCCGCATCGTCGACGCCGGCGGGTTCGACCACGCCCAGGCGGCCGTCTTCGACCGGGTCGCCGACCGGGTCCAGGACGGGACGCTCGGGTCACCGCAGCCGAAGCTCGTCGGTGACCGGCCGGCGAGACTGCACGGCGACCTCTGGGCGGGCAACGTGCTCTGGCCGACGGACGCGGAGCCGGTCGACGGGACGACGCCCACGGGAGCGGTGCTCATCGACCCCATCGCGCACGGCGGGCACGCCGAGACGGACCTGGCGCTCCTCGGGCTCTTCGGACTCCCCCGACTCGAGGCCGTGCTCGCCGCCTACGACGCCGAGTCCCCGCTCGCCGCCGGGTGGCAGGAGCGGGTCGAGCTGCACCAGCTCGCGCCGCTGCTCCTGCACGTGTTCCTGTTCGGCGGCTCGTACACGGGGGCGGCGCTGCGCGCGGCGCAGCGGTACGCGTGAACTGCGCGCCGCGCGTCTTAGGGCGCGCATAGCCGACGCAGGGTGGCAGTCGGGGAACGCCCGGAATCCTCACTGCCATGACCACGTACCCGATACCCGTGACCGATCGACGCGAGACCGCGCGCACCGACGCGCGGGATCGGCGCCGCAAGCCCGTCGCCCGACTGTTCCTCGGCGAGCGCGAGGACGCTCGCTGGCTCCGGCCCGCGTTCTGGGCGCTCCTCGCCGTGACCGCCGTGGTGTACCTCTGGGACCTCAGCGTCTCCGGGTACGCGAACAGCTTCTACGCCGCCGCCGTGCAGGCCGGCACGAAGTCGTGGGAGGCGTTCTTCTTCGGCTCCCTCGACTCGTCGAACTTCATCACGGTGGACAAGCCCCCGGCCTCGCTGTGGGTGATGGTGCTGTCCGCCCGGCTGTTCGGCTTCTCGAGCTTCAGCCTCCTGCTCCCCCAGGCCCTCATGGCCGTCGGGTCCGTCGCGCTCGTGTGGGGCACGGTCCGCCGCACGCTCGCCCGGCTCGGGGCCACCACGGCGAACGTCGGCGCGCTGCTCGCGGGCTTCGTCGTCGCGGCGACCCCGGCCGCCGCGCTGATGTTCCGGTTCGACAACCCGGACGCGCTGCTCGTCCTCCTCATGACCGCCGGCGCGTACTGCACCGTGCGGGCGCTCCCGAGGGGCAGCTGGAAGTGGATCGCCCTCGCCGGGGTCGCCCTCGGGTTCGCCTTCCTGACGAAGATGCTGCAGGGGCTGCTCGTCCTGCCGGCGTTCGGCCTCGTGTACCTGTTCGCCGCTCGCACCACCTGGGGCCGGCGCGTCGTCGGCCTGCTCGTCGCCGCCGGGTCCCTCGTCGTCGCCGCCGGCTGGTGGGTGGTCGCCGTGTGGCTGTGGCCCGCCGAGTCCCGCCCCTACATCGGCGGCTCGACGAACAACACCGTGCTCGACCTCGTGTTCGGCTACAACGGCCTCGGTCGGATCTTCGGCGGCTCGGGCAACGGCGGCGGAGGCGGCGGCATGACCGGCGGCACCGCGGGCGGTTCGTTCGGCGGCTCGACGGGTCTGAACCGGCTGTTCTCGTCCGAGATGGGCCTCGAGATCTCGTGGCTCCTGCCCGCCGCACTCATCGCGCTGATCGTCGGCCTGGTCGTCGTCGGCCGCCGTCACCTGGCCGACCCGGCCCGCGCCGGACTCGTGCTCTGGGGTGGCTGGCTGCTCGTCACCGGACTCGTCTTCTCGTACATGTCCGGCACGATCCACCCGTACTACACGGTCGCGCTGGCCCCGGCGATCGCCGGACTCGTCGGCACCGGCGGCGCGCTGCTCTGGCACGCCCGCGAGCGCTTCACCGGCCGCATCGGCCTCGCCGCCATGATCGGCGTCACGGCCTTCTGGGGCTGGTGCCTGCTCAACGAGAACCCGACGTGGCTGCCCTGGCTCCGCTGGGTGATGCTGGCCGGCGGCCTGCTGTCGGCAGCGCTCGTCGTGATGGGCAGTGTGCCGTCGCTCCGCAGGCTCGTCACGATCGGCGTCCTCGCCGGCACCCTGTTCGGGCTCAGCGGCACCACGGCCTACGCCCTCGCCACGACGACCGTCGCGCACTCCGGTTCGATCCCGAGCGTCGGTCCGGCGGGCAGCAGCTCCGGCGGCATGGGCGGCGGTGGCACGGGTGGCATGCCAGGAGGCGCGGGTGGTCCGGGCCGATCGACCTCCGACTCCGAGACGGGCGACTCCACCGCCGACGGCGGCTTCCAGCAGGGTCCCGGCGGGACCCCGCCGGAGGGCATGAGCGGCGAGGCGCCCGGCGACTCCGCCGGTGGCACCGCCGAGGGATCGACCGACGGCGCCCCGAGCGGCATGGGCGGTGGCGGGTCGACGACCTCGTCGGCGTTGCAGAAGCTCCTCGAGGCGTCCGACGCGAAGTGGGCGGCCGCGGTGAACGGCTCGCAGTCGGCAGCACAGCTCGAACTCGACACCGACACCGCCGTCATGGCGATCGGCGGCTGGTCGAGCGACCCGGCACCGACGCTCGCCGAGTTCCAGGCGTACGTCGCCGACGGGGACATCGGGTACTACGTCTCCTCCGGCTCCGGTGGCGGCGGGATGGGCGGCGGTTCGTCCACGGCGTCGGCCATCCAGGAGTGGGTCGCCGCGAACTACGAGTCCACGACCGTCGGCGGCCAGACCGTCTACGACCTGAGCAGCACGAAGTGATCGACGACGAGGGCGCGGTGGATAGGCTCGCGGGCGTGACCGGGCAACCGCTGCAGCGCACCGACGGCTCGCCCGTCCGCGCCCTCGTCGTCGACGACGAGCACGCCCTCGCGGACGCCGTCGCCCTCGCGTTCGCGGGTGACGGCTGGGAGGTGCGGGCCGTGCACCGCGGGCGCGACGTGCTGTTCGCCGCCCGGGACTTCCGACCCGACGTGGTCGTCCTCGACGTGATGCTGCCGGACATCGACGGGTTCGAGGTGCTCGAGCGCCTCCGGGACGCCCGGGACGACGTGCGGGTGCTGTTCCTCACGGCGCGGGACGCCCCCGAGGACCGGCTCGCCGGACTCACGGGCGGCGGCGACGACTACCTGACCAAGCCCTTCGGCATCGACGAGCTGCTCGTCCGGGCGCGGATCCTCGCCCGGACGTCGCCCCGGGTCGCGGCCGTCGGGAGTCCGGCCGCGACGAGCGTCGGCGACCTCCGGCTCGACGAGGACGCCAGGACGGTCACGCGCGCCGGTGAACCGATCGACCTCACCCCGACCGAGTACGAGCTGCTGCGGCACCTCGCGCGGAACGCCAACCGCGTGCTCTCCCGGGAGCAACTCCTGGCGAACGTCTGGGGGATGGACTTCGGCACGTCGTCCAACCTCGTGGACATGTACGTGTCGTACCTGCGCAAGAAGCTCGACGCCGGACGCGAGCCGATGCTGCAGACCGTCCGCGGAGCAGGGTACGTGCTCCGGCCGACGACGTGAGCCGGCCGCGGACGGCGAGCCGCGCCTCCCGGGCCCGGAACGGAACCGACCGTCGGCGGCGCGTGCCGTCGCTGCGGTGGCGGATCGTGGCGGCCGTGGCCCTCCTGCTCGTCGCGACCAACGTCGTCGTCGGAGCGGTGACGGTCGTCGCGTTCCGCGGGTACCTGGTCGACCGGCTCGACGCGGAACTCGCGACCGCGGCCGAGCGGACCGTCGGCGGGCCGGACGGCGAACGGCCACCGCCCCCGTCGACCGGTACCGGCTCCGGCTCGGACCCGGACAACGCGTTCATCGGCGCTCCCGGACAGTCCGCCGGCACCGTCGTCGCGATCCTGCGCGACGGCGCGACCGTCCTCGGCGGGTACACGGACAGCAGCGGCCGGCAGCACGGGCTGTCCTCGGCGCAGGAGGCGACCCTGTCGCGCATCGCCAGCGACGGCGACCCCGTGACGGTCGACCTGGGGAAGCTCGGCACCTACCGGGCCCAGGCCGTCGGCGACGACGGCGACGTCTTCGTGACCGCGCTGCCGCTCGGCGACCTCGACGCCGCCATCGCCCGCCTCCTGCTCGTCATCGGTGTCGTGACGGTCGTCGGGCTGCTCGTCGCGGCCTGGGCGCTGACCCTGCTCGTCCGGCGATCGCTCCGCCCGCTCGAACGGGTGGCGGCCGTGGCGTCCGACGTCACCGAGCTCGACCTGGAGCGCGGCGACACGGACATCCCGGTGCGGGTCTCGGCCGGGGACCTCGCGGCGAACCGCGAGGTCGAGCAGGTCGGCACCGCGCTCAACCGCCTCCTCGGACACGTCGCCCGGGCGCTCACGGTCCGACGCGAGGCCGAGACGGGCATGCGGACGTTCGTCGCCGACGCGTCGCACGAGCTGCGGACCCCGATCGCGACCGTGCGGGCGTACGCCGAGCTCTCGGCGTCGTCGGACGACCCCGACACGGTGCGCCGCAACGTCGACCGGATCGGGCGCGAGGCGGTGCGGATGGGCGATCTCGTCGAGGAGCTGCTCCTGCTCGCTCGGCTCGACGCCGTCGCCCTGGCGTCCGGCCCGGCACCGGCGCGCGAGCCGGTCGACCTGACGTCGATCGTCGTCGAGGCGACGATGGACGCGCGCGCGACCGCACCCGGGCACCGGTGGACGCTGCAGGTGCTGGACGACCACCCGCTCGTGGTGTCCGCGGACGCGACGCAGCTGCGCCGGGTCGTGACGAACCTGCTGGCGAACGCGCGGACGCACACGCCGGAGGGCACGTCCGTGGTGGTCTCCCTGCAGCGGACCGGCGACGTCGTGCGTCTCGTGGTCGCGAACGACGGACCGGTCATCCCCGCCGAGGTGCTCCCGACGCTGTTCGACCGGTTCACCCGGGGCGAGGCGTCCCGGTCCCGCGAGCACGGCACGAGCGGCCTCGGGCTGGCGATCGTCCGGGCCGTCGTGTCCGCGCACGACGGGCTCGTCCGGGTCGCCTCGGAGCCGGGGCGGACGGCGTTCACGGTCGATCTGCCGGGTCGGACACCGGACGCCGGCTGACCGGGCTGGTTCGCTCGGGAGCGGCCGAGCAACTAGGTTCGGACGGTGCCCTCACGACTGTCCGCACTCGCCGGTGACCTCCGCATCCGGGCAGGAGTGGCGGCCGTGGTCCTGCTCTGGGCCCTCTACCAGTGCTTCTGGAACATCGGCGGGCCCAACATCACCGGCGACGAGGACATCTACCTCCGCGCCGGGTGGCAGTACGTGCACGGCGACTTCTCGTTCAACCGCGAGCACCCCCCGACCGCGAAGTACCTGTTCGGTCTCGCGCAGCTCGTGGCCGGGCAGGGTCCGATCGGTCCACGGGTGCTCGTCGCCCTGCTGACCTTCGGCGTCGGCGTCGCGCTGTACTGGTGGCTGCGGCGCGAGATCGGCTACTGGGGCGCCCTGCTCGCCGCCGCCCTCTGGTGGCTGACGCCGCGCGGTGGTGCCGGTCCGCGCGTCGACCGTCTGGCACTGCTCGACCCGGTGATGACCGCGTTCGCCGTGCTCGCGGTGGCCACGGCGTGGGTGTGGATGCGCGGCGACCGGTGGTGGCTCGCGCCGGTGTCCGGTGCGCTGATGGCCCTGTCGGTGACGTCGAAGGTCTCCACCGTGGTGCTGCTGCCGGTGTTCCTGCTGCTGCCCGTGCTGTTCCGGGCCTGGCGTCGACTGCTCGTCGGCGGCGCGATGTGGGCGGCCGCGTTCGGGCTGGTGTTCGTCGTGTCGTACGTGCCGATGGGGATCCGGTCCGCGATCCGGTACATGATCGAGTTCCAGGAGGGGCAGAACACCACCGGCCACCCGATCACCATCGGCGGCACCGTCTACCGGTTCGCCCCGTGGTGGGCGAACCTGCACTTCATGGAGGCCGGCACGGGGGTGCTGCTGATCGTCGTCCTCGCCGTCGGGGTCGTCGCAGCGCTGGCGATCCGGGCCGACCGGCTCGTCGCGTACGTCGGCATCGCCCTGGCGTTGCTCGTGGGCTTCTACGTGGTCGTCGCGAAGATCGCGCTGCCCACGTACTACTCGGCGTGGATGCCGTTCCTGCTCGTCCTGGCCGCGATCGGGCTGGCGCGACTGCCGCGTGTGCCGGTGCGGCGGGCGGTCCCGGTCGCGACGTCGCTGTCGCTCGTGCTGGTCGTCTCGCTCGTCGTGCCGTCCGTCCGGCTCAGCCAGGACATCGCACGCCAGCACCCGACGGGCATCGCGCTGCTCGGGGACTACCTCGAGGAACAGCGCGTGCCCGACGGCAAGATCCTGTTCGTGTCGGCGACCCCGGGGCTCTTCGTGCCGTACGTCGCCGAGCGCGGCACCACCCGGGCCGACCAGGGGCCGTACGTCGCGATCGTGGTCGGGAACGACCGACGCTTCCCGCCGTCCGGGGCCGTGACGCAGCTGTTCGACTCTGAGCGGTCGCGGTTCTCGGTCGCCGAGGTCGGCGGACTCCAGGTGTGGCTGCCGAAGGACGGGCGGGTCGTCCTGCAGTCGGGAGCGCTCACCGTCCAGGGCTGACCCGCAGCTCGGCCGCCGGTGGGGGCGCGGCAGGCGCGGAAGCCGTCGGTGCCGTCGGTGCCGTGGCACACTGGACGGGAACGGACGGGGGCCCGCATGCCGAACGACTTCGCACGACTGCCGGAGCGGCCGCGCGCCGACGACCTCGTGGTCGAGGTGCCCGCGTTCGAGGACGACCGGCCCCAGCCCGAGCCCGCGCCGCCGGCCGCGGCCCCGGAGCTCGTCGCGGCGACCGAGTTCGCCCGGACGTCGCACGCGCCGGCCACGATCCGGCGGACGCAGGTGCGCGCCGGGGTCTGGATCGCGGGCGTCCCCATCGCGGTGCTCGTGGTCGTCGCGGCCGTGCAGGTGCTGTTCGCGCGCTGACCCGGTGCGCGCTGTTCGCTCCGTGCTGGCCGGCCACGGTGCGCGCTGTCCGCTCCGTGCTGTCCGGCCACGGGTGCGCGCTCTGACGACGACTGCTCGTGGTCCACCGTGCGCAGTCGTCGTCGGACTGCGCACGGTGGCCGCACGCGCGTTCTTAGACGCGGCACAGCGGGCTGCTGCGGTCCCCGTATGCCCGGTCCCGAGCATGTGCACCATGACGGAGACGAACCACACCCTCGACATCGACATCGTCGTCCCCTGCTACAACGAGCAGGACACGCTCGCCGCCCACGTCCGCCGCTTGCACACCTTCTGCCGGACGTCGCTCCGGAACACCTGGCGCATCACGATCGCGGACAACGCCTCGACCGACGACACCGCGCGCATCGCCGACGACCTCGCCGCGATGCTGCCGGACGTGCACGCGGTGCACCTGCCGGAGAAGGGCCGGGGCCGTGCGCTCAAGGCCGTCTGGGCAGCGTCGCCGGCCACCGTGCTGGTCTACGTCGACGAGGACCTCTCCACCGACCTCGCCGCGCTCGAACCCCTCGTCGCCCCGCTGCTGTCCGGGCACTCGGACGTGGCGATCGGCACCCGGTTGGCGGGCTCGTCACGCGTGGTGCGCGGAGGGAAGCGCGAGTTCATCTCCCGCTCGTACAACCTGCTGCTCCGCACCACGATGGGGGTGTCCTTCTCGGACGCGCAGTGCGGCTTCAAGGCGATCACCCGGCAGGCCGCGGAACACGTACTGCCCCTGTGCGAGGACGACGCGTGGTTCTTCGACACCGAGTTGCTCGTGCTGGCCGAGCACGCCGGACTGCGGATCCACGAGGTCCCGGTCGACTGGGTGGACGACGTGAACTCGTCCGTGCACATCGCCTCGACCGCGACCGAGGACCTCAAGGGGATGTGGCGGGTCTCCCGCGGGCTCGCGACCGGACGGGTGCCGATCGGTGCGGTGTACGACGCCATCGGCCGCCGTCCGTTCACGCCGCCGCACGTCGGGATCGTCGGGCAGGTGCTGCGATTCGGGGCGATCGGGGTGCTGTCGACGATCGCGTTCGCCGTGCTCTACGCCCTGT
Source organism: Curtobacterium sp. NPDC086286 (assembly GCF_044746255.1). Lineage (NCBI taxonomy): Bacteria > Bacillati > Actinomycetota > Actinomycetes > Micrococcales > Microbacteriaceae > Curtobacterium > Curtobacterium sp. NPDC086286. The sequence goes on along the minus strand of NZ_JBIVBW010000001.1, from coordinate 109,788 downwards.
TCCGCCCGGCGATCGGCGCCCAGACGGCGGACTTCCTGGCGCTCCTGGTCACCGCGATCGGCAACACGGCACTCAACCGACGCTTCACGTTCGGGGTGCGGGGACGTGCCGGCGCAGGGCGGCACCACGTGCAGGGGCTGGTGGTGTTCGGGATCGCGTGGGCGATCACGTCCGGGTCGCTGGTGATCCTGCACTCGGCGGCACCGGGATCGTCGCACGGTGCGGAGATCGTGGTGCTCACGGCCGCGAACCTCGTGGCGACGCTGGTCCGCTTCGTCCTGTTCAAGGCGTGGGTGTTCCGGTCCCGGCGTCGTCCGGAGCTCATCCGCCCGGGCACGACCCCGGCGGCGGACGCGAGCACGGCGGCGACCGAGCCGATCGCGGTCGACGAGCGCCACGCCGCCTGACGCCGCCGCGCCCGCGCCGCGCACCCCGGCCCCGCGGTGTTGCGCGGGCGGTATACCGCGCCGTAGCATCGCCTCACCGCACCACAACCCCACAGGGCCCGACTGCCACCATCGGTCTGCCCGCGGCGAGCGCTCCACTGATGCAGCCTGGCCGTCCGCTGCCGGCAACGCCCCACTGGACCTGCACACGTGAACCCCTCCTCCTTCGGTCTCTACGACCCTGCCCGCGAATCGAGCGACTGCGGCGTCGGTTTCATCACCCGACTCGACGGGACGCCGAGCCACGACGTCATCCGCAAGGGCGACGAAGCGCTGTGCGCCATCCCCCACCGCGGCGGCAAGTCCGCCGAGGGTGTCGGTGACGGCGCGGGCGTGAGCATCGACCTGTCGGAGGAGTTCTTCAGCGCGATCACCGGCGAGGAGCTCCGCGCGGGCCACTTCGGCGTCGCGAACTGCTTCGTGCCGAGCGGCACTGGCCCGGCTGCGGACGCCGAGCGCGCCCGTGCGCAGCAGACCGTCACGGACGCCGTCGAGCAGCAGGGCTTCGAGCTCCTGCTCGTCCGCGACGTCCCGGTGGACCACTCCGTCGCCCGTCCCGAGGCCGAGCAGTACCAGCTGCCGATCGTGCAGTGGGTCTTCCGTGCCCCCGAGGCCTGGACCCGCGCCGAGGTCGACGCCGCCGCCAACCGCGCCCTCCTCGCGATCGAGGCGGTGTCGTACGGCCAGGCCGCCGCCGACCGCGCCGAGCACGCCGCCCTGTACCCGCTGTCGCTCAGCGCCCGGACCCAGGTCCTCAAGGGGCGGCTGAACTCCGGCGAGGTCATCGGGTACTTCACCGACCTGCGTGACCCGCGCCACTCGGTCCGGACGCTCTACTTCCACACCCGATTCTCGACGAACACCGAGCCGCACCCGACGATGGCGCAGCCGTTCCGTCTGATGGCGCACAACGGCGAGCTGAACACCGACCGGAAGAACCGGCTGTCCGACGAGGCCCTCGCCCGTGCACGGACCCGCAGCATCGTCCGCCCGCCCGGCCAGTCCGACTCGAGCCGCCTCGACCAGACCCTGCAGAGCCGGGTGTTCGACGACGGCCTCGAGATCGTCGAGGCCGTGGTCTCGCTCATGCCCCCGGCGTGGGAGAACGACCGCACCCTGACCCCGGCGGTGCGGGACATGCTCGAGTTCTTCTCGCTCTACGAGGAGAAGAACGACGGCCCGGCCGCCGTGATCTTCAGCGACGGCGACGTGGTCGGCGCCCGGCTCGACCGACTGGGCCTGCGCCCGCTGCGCTCGGTGCAGACCGCCGAGTACCTGATGGTGTCGTCCGAGGCCGGTCAGGTCGAGTTCGAACCGGAGGACGTCGTGCACCGCGGCCGCATCGAGGCGGGCGGCATGCTCGTCGTCGACCACCGCACCGGCGCGCTCATGCGCACGCGCGAGGTGCTCGAGATGCTCGCTGCACGGAAGCCGTACGGGACGCTCCTCGACGCCGCCCGCGTCAACCTGGACGACGTCCCGGCGCCGGAGTACCAGCGCACCACGACCACGCTCGGCTACGAGGGCGACCTGTCGCTCGCGGGCCGCTACGTGGCGTACTCGCTGAACCAGGAGAGCTTCCGGTTCATGCTCGACCCGATGCTGCAGAACGGCTCGGAGCGGATCTCGGCGATGGGCTACGGCAACGCCATCAACGCCCTGAGCGACACCGAGGGCGGCATGGCGAAGTACTTCTCGCAGCGCTTCGCCCAGGTGACGAACCCGCCGCTCGACTCGATCCGCGAGGCTGACGGCATGTCGATGCGCGTCGCCCTCGGCGCGAAGCCCGACGGGACGGGTTCGGCGACGCGGCAGCTCGTCGTGGAATCCCCGATCCTCGGGCACCTCGACATGGTGCGGCTGCGCGAGCAGGACATCGTGCCGCTCGAGCGCTTCGACATGCTCTACGTGCCGGTGCTCGGCGACGAGCAGGCGAACGCCGACGCGGTCCGCACCGCGACCGAGCACCTCGCCGACGCCGTCGCCGCCTTCGCCGAGCGCACCGGCGGCATCGCCGTGCTCACCGACCGCAACGTGTCGTCGACGCACGCGCCCCTCCCCGTCATCCTCGCCGTGGCCGCCGTCAACCAGCGGCTCATCGAGACCGGCCTGCGCCTGCGGATCTCCGTCGTCGCCGAGTCCGGTCAGCTGCCATCGTCACACCACGTGGCGACGGCGCTCGGCTTCGGTGCCGCAGCGGTGTACAGCCTCTCCGCACGTCTCCGTGCGGAGGAGAAGTACCCCGCAGCGCCCGCCCCGGCCGGCGAACTGACCGCGACCGACCTCGCCCTCAAGCGCTTCCGGAAGGCGGCCGAGAAGGCCCTCGCGAAGACGATGGGCCGCGTCGGGCTCTGCACGGCCGAGAGCTACATCGGCGGCGAGTTCTTCGAGCCGAACTACCTCGACACCCGCGACGACCTGCTCGCCCGGGTCTTCCCGCACATGCAGGCCCCGGTCGGCGGCGTCGGGTTCGCCCGCATCGCCCAGGCCGCGACGGACTGGCACGAGCGCGCCCGCACGGTCGAGTCCGAGGGCCAGGTGCCCATGCTCGGCCTCTTCAAGGAGCGCTCGGACGGTGCCGGGCACTCGTTCGGCGTCGCGAGCGTGCGCGGCTTCGGCGGCATGACCGAGGAGCGTCCGGCCTTCGAGCGCTCCGGCGACTCCGAGGCGCTGCGGCTCCTCACGCTGGGCCAGCTCGACGACGCGTTCGGCATCACCGACACCGCCTACCGCAACACGGGCTACGACCGGCTGAGCGACGCCGAGATCGACGCGCACCGGATCACCCCGGGCTACGTCACGTTCCTGCAGACGACGCACGACGAGCGGTCGCGCCGTCCCGCGGCCCTCCGCGACGTCCTCGCGCTGCCCGCGGACGTCACCGGTATCGACACGGCAGAGGACTTCGCCCGCGAGCTCGGCCGCTTCTCGACCACCGGCAACGCGAGCGTCACGGTGCGCGGGCTCTCCGGCTCACGTCCGGCCGACGACGGGGACCTCCCAGGAGGCACGGCTCGCTTCCGCCTCGAGCTCACGTCGACGGGGACCACGGGTGCACTGCGCCACGCGGCCCTCGCGGACGGCCTCGCGCTGCTGCACCCCGGCCAGGTCGACGTCGACTCCGTCGACGACACCCAGGTGACGCTCCGCGCCACCGGCTCCGCCGTCGAGCTGCTCGCACTGCTCGACCACGCCCCGGCGAGCGTCGCGCTCGACGAGGTCCAGCCGGCGCACGAGATCACCCGGACCCTGGCGTCCGGCGCGATGAGCCACGGCGCGCTCGTCGCGACCGCGCACGAGGCGGTGGCGCACGGCACGAACATGGTCGGCGGCATGTCGAACAGCGGTGAGGGCGGCGAGCACCACTCCCGCTACGGCACGATCCGCGGCTCGCGCATCAAGCAGTTCGCCTCGGGACGGTTCGGCATCTGGGCGGGCTACCTCGCCGACCCGATGCTCGAGGAGCTCGAGATCAAGATCGGCCAGGGCGCGAAGCCGGGCGAGGGCGGCCAGCTGCCCGCGCCGAAGGTCACGGTGGACATCGCCGCGGCCCGTGGTGGCACCCCCGGCGTCGAGCTCATCTCGCCACCGCCGCACCACGACACGTACTCGATCGAGGACCTCGCGCAGCTCATCCACGACTGCAAGGCCGCCCGTGTCCGGGTGATCGTGAAGCTCGTGTCCTCCGAGGGCATCGGCACCATCGCGGTCGGCGTCGCCAAGGCCGGCGCGGACGTCATCAACGTCGCGGGCAACACCGGTGGTACGGGCGCCGCGGCCGTCACGAGCCTGAAGTACGCCGGCCGCTCGGCGGAGATCGGCGTCGCCGAGGTCCACCAGGCGCTCGTCGCGAACGGCCTCCGCCAGAAGGTCACGCTCCGCTGCTCGGGCGCGCACCAGACCGGCTCCGACGTGGTCACGAGCGCGCTGCTCGGCGGCGACAGCTTCGAGTTCGGCACGACCGCGCTCATGATGCTCGGCTGCGTGATGGCGAAGAACTGCAACGTGAAGTGCCCGGCTGGTCTCACCACGAACGCCGAGGCGTTCGAGGGCGACCCCCGTGCGCTCGCGCAGTACCTGCTCAACATCGCCCACGACGTGCGGCAGATCCTCGCCCGCCTCGGCCTGCGCTCCCTGCGCGAGGCCCGCGGTCGCACCGACCTGCTGCAGCTCCTCGACCACCCGGCGAGCGTCGGGCGCCTCGACGTCCGGGCGCTCCTCGCGCAGGTCCCCGAGAAGCTCGTCGAGGACCCGGAGTACCTCGAGAAGGACTTCCACACCGACGACGCGCTGCTCGAGCGGGTCCGCACGGCCCTCGTCGACCACGAGCAGGCGCACGTGCTCGTGCACGGCGTGCTGCTCGGCAACAGCGACAAGTCCGTCGGCGGTCAGCTCGGCATCGACGTGGAGCGCCTGCTCAACCACGAGCTGCGCGACACCGACCTGTCCGGGCACCCGGCGATCACCACGGACGACCGCGGACGCCGCCGGCTCGTCGACGGCGCGGTCACGATCCGCACGCTCGGGTCGGCCGGGCAGTCGTACGGCGTGTTCAACAACGACGGCATCGTGCTCGAGCACACCGGCACCGCGAACGACGGCGTCGGCAAGAGCCAGAGCGGTGGCCGGATCATCGTCCGCGCCCCCGGTGGCGGCAGTGCCGGACAGGGCGGCAACGTCCTCGTCGGCAACTTCGCGCTGTTCGGGGCGACCGGCGGCCGCACCTTCGTCGAGGGCGAGGCCGGCGACCGGTTCGCCGTGCGCAACTCCGGCGCGACCGCCGTGGTCGAGGGCGTCGGGGACTTCGGCTGCGAGTACATGACGGGCGGTGCCGTGTTCAACCTCGGCACCTTCGGCAAGGGCCTCGGGAACGGCATGTCCGGCGGGTTCCTGTACCAGTACGACCCCTCCGGCGAGGTCACCGAGCGCGCGAGCACCGACTCGCTCCTCGTGTTCCCGGTCACCGACACCGAGCGCGGGGCCTTCCACGAGGCAGCGGCGCGCCTGCTGCTCGAGTGGCACCTCGAGGCGACGGGCTCGGCGCTGGCCGAGCGTCTGCTCGCCGAGTGGGAGACCACCCGCCAGCACGTCTTCGTCGGCATGCCCCGGGCGCTCCTGCTCACCCAGGACGCCGGCGAGATCCTCGCCGCGGCGAGCCGGAACGAGTTGCTCGACGAGCTGGCGACCTCGATCGCGACGGACAAGCTCCGCGCGTTCAAGGTCGACTACCGCGACCAGCGCGCCGTCCTCGGTGGCCGTGCCCCGTCGCTCGGCGACCAGGGCGACGACATGTTCTCGCTCCTGTCCTCGTACACGGTGCTCGGCGTCGCCCAGGATCTCGCGCTCGAGCGGGTCCCCGGTGCGGCGGGCCCGAACGACCCCCGGGTGACCGAGGCGGTCAAGAACCTCATCCTCACCGAGGACTTCTTCGTCAAGCAGCGCGTCGTGAAGTACCTGCGCGGCACGCTGGACCGCTTCGCGGACGACGAGCTCGCGACCCTCATCGCGATCAAGCGCCTCGACGACTACAAGCGCGCGCTCACGCAGCGGAACAACCGCAGCATGGACGCGCCAGGCACCACCGGGTGGATCATGCACCAGAACGCCAAGAACGACGGCCGCGTCCGCGAGGCCCGCTTCGACGAGCTGCTCGCGAACGCAGCGCTCGAGGACATCGCCCGCCGTGCACCGCAGGCGCCGACCGAGGCGGTGTCCGCGTGAGCCTGCTCCCCCCGACCGGATCGCTGATCCCGGTCGACGCACCGTTCTCGCAGGCCCAGGAGTCCTGGCTCGCCGGGTTCATCGCCGGCATCGCGGCCGCGGGCAAGCGGGCCTCCGGCGGCGCCCCGACGACGACGATCGACGTGCTGTTCGGCACGCAGACCGGCAACGCGGAGTTCCTCGCCGACGAGCTGGTCGCCGGCGCGAAGGCCCGCGGGCTCGGCGGTCGTGCCACCGCGCTCGACGCCGTCACGCCGGAGCAGCTCGCCGGGATGTCGCACGTGCTCGTGGTCACCTCGACGTACGGCGAGGGCGAGATGCCCGACAACGCCGGACTGTTCTGGGACGCGATCCAGGCGACCACCGTGCCGCGGCTCGAGGGACTGCAGTACGCCGTCCTCGGGCTCGGCGACACGAGCTACGACGAGTTCTGCCAGGCCGGCAAGCTCCTCGACACCCGGTTCGAGCAGCTCGGCGCCACCCGCATCCACGACCGCGTCGACTGCGACGTGGACTACGAGGACCCGGCCGCGCTCTGGACGGCCGCGGTGCTCGACCGTCTGGCGGCGGAGGCGGGCGTGCAGCCCGGCGCGACCACGGCGGTGGCGGCGACCGGTGCGACGACCGCGGCCGGCGGGGCGGGCGCGAGCCGTGCCTCCAGGCCCGGTGCCCAGTGGAACAAGCGCAACCCGTACCCGTCGACGCTGGTCGAGAACCGGCTGCTCTCCTCGCCGCGCAGCGCGAAGGAGATCCGGCACTACGAGTTCGACCTCGGCGACTCCGGGATCGAGTACTCGGCGGGCGACGCGCTCGCGGTCGTGCCGGTCAACGACGAGGTGTTCGTCGGCGAGCTGCTCGAGCAGGTCGGCGCGAACGGCTCCGAGACGCTCGACGGCCGCCCGGTCACCGAGGTCCTGCGGACCGACCGTGAGATCCGGACGCCCTCGAAGGACCTCATCGCGGACCTCGTCCAGCGCGCACCGTCGTCCGAGCTCGCCGCCGTCGTCTCGCACGGTGACAAGCACGAGCTCGACCGCTGGCTGTGGGGTCGCGACGTGCTCGACCTGCTCCGCGACGCCGGACCCGCGGCACCCGGCCTCGACGAACTCCTGCCGAACCTCCGACCGCTGCAGGCGCGCCAGTACTCGATCTCGTCGAGCCCGCTCGCGCACCCGGACCGCATCCACCTGACGATCGCGTCCGTCCGGTACGGGGACCCGCACCGCATGTACGCCGGCGTCGCGTCGACGTTCCTCGCCGACCGGGTCGCCCCCGACGGCACCGTGGACGTCTACCTGCAGCCGAACGCGTCGTTCGGGGTCCCCGCCGACCCGTCCGCGCCGATGATCATGGTCGGCCCGGGGACCGGCATCGCACCGTTCCGCGGGTTCCTGCACGAGCGTGCGGTCTCCGGGGCGACGGGCCGGAACTGGCTGTTCTTCGGCGACCAGCACCGCGACACCGACTTCGTCTACGAGGACGAACTCACCGAGCTGCAGGAGCAGGGCGTCCTGGACCGCCTCGACCTGGCGTTCTCGCGCGACCAGGCCGAGAAGGTCTACGTGCAGACCCGGATGCTCGAACAGGCCCCGGAGCTCTACTCGTGGCTCGAGGACGGCGGGCACCTCTACGTGTGCGGTGACGCCTCACGGATGGCGAAGGACGTCGAGCAGGCGCTCCTGGCCGTCATCGGGAGCCAGCGGGGCAAGGGCGAGGACGACGCGCAGGCGTACCTCGCCGACATGCGGCGCGGCAAGCGCTACGTCCGCGACGTGTACTGAGCGGCGCGCGCGGCCGGTGCCACGCCCGTCGCCCCGGTGCGGAACCCGAATCCACGACCGGGGCGACGGCGAGGGGGCGCTGTGGGCCGGGAGGCCCCTGATCCGGGACTCCTCGCGCGTCGCGTGGTTCCCCCCTCCGACCGCGGAGCCACCGTCACCGGCTCCCTGGGCCGGAGTCGATCACTCGCGCGGTACGCCCACCGTACTCAGACTGCACGGACGTGCGCGACCCGTTGACCGTTCACGGACAGTGTGCTAACCGGCGTCGTCGGTGCCGGAGTCGTCGTCCGCGTCGCCGGGCACCACCGCGCGGGACCACGCCGAGTCGTCCGCCGTGCTCGTGTCCGACGGCTCCGGGGTGAGCACGAGACCGGAGCCCGAGGTGGCGGCGGCGTAGAGGTCCTCGAGCCAGCTGCGGTTGATCCGGGGCACCCGGCTGCCGGAGAACTTGAAGTGCAGGCTCACGTTCGGGTGCATCCAGATGGTGCTGCGCCCGTTGCCGTGGACGGCGTCGTCCTTCCACGAGAACGCGAACCGGTGCTCCCGCCGGAGCATGTTCACGATGACGATCTGCAGGTGTGTGAGCGCTCGGTCGTCGATCCGGAGGTCGAGCGGCTCTCCGTCGTAGATGAGCTGACCCATGGGTCCTTGTACACCGCGGGGGTTGTGCGGCGGGCAGGACCGTCGTAACGTACAACCAAATGGTTGCACGAACCGAACCGAGCGATGCCGAGGTCGACCGGGTCTTCCACGCCCTGGCCGATGCGACCAGACGCGACATCGTCCGTCGCACCCTGGTCGGCGAGGCGTCCGTGAGCGCACTCGCGGACGCCTACGCGATGTCGTTCGCCGCCGTCCAGAAGCACGTCGCCGTCCTCGAAGGAGCAGGACTCGTGACCAAGGAACCCCGGGGCCGCACCCGCATCGTGCGCGCCGAGCCGGGACAGATCGATCGCGTCCGTGGGCTGCTCGACGGCTACGCGGACCTCTGGCGCGGCCGGATCGACCGGCTCGACGCACTGCTGGGAGCAGACCGCGCGCCGCGCGGCGACGACCGAACGCAAGGGAGCCACTGATGCCGACCACGTCCGTCCACACCGACCCCGAGGAGCTCACCATGACCCTCGTGGCCGAGTTCCCCGTCCCCGTCGAACGCCTCTGGGCAGCGTTCGCGGATCCCCGGCAGCTCGAACGCTTCTGGGGCCCGCCCGGGTTCCCCGCGACGTTCACGTCGTTCGACCTCCGTCCCGGCGGCGTCGCCCACTACCGGATGACCTCGCCCGAGAACGAACGGTTCCACGCACTCTGGCAGGTGTCCGAGGTCGACGAACCCCGCCGGATCGCGTTCCGCGACCTGTTCTCCGACGCCGAGGGCACCGTCGACGACTCGCTGCCCGCGAGCGAGACCGTGCTGTCGTTCGACACCGTCGACAGCGGGTCACGGGTGACGGTGCTGACGTCGTTCGCGTCCTCCGCCGACCTCGACGCCATGCTCGAGATGGGCATGCTCGACGGCTACGAGCAGGCGTTCGGGCAGCTCGACACGGTGCTGGCCGACCTCCGCGAGTACGCCCTCGGCCGGGGCACGGTCACCGAGATCGTGGACGACACCCACGTGGCCATCACCCGCGCGTTCGCGGCGCCGCGGCACCTGCTCTGGCGTGCGCACACGGAGCCGGAGCTGATGCGCCGGTGGCTGCTCGGCCCGGACGGGTGGGAGATGACGGTGTGCGAGAACGACCTGGTCGTCGGCGGCTCGTTCCGGCAGGCCTGGGCGCCCGTCGGGAACACCGAGGGCGAGGCGTTCGGGTTCGAGGGCGAGAACCTCGTCATCGAGCCGGAACGCCGCATGGTCACGACCGAGCGGATGACCGGTGCGCCGTTCCCGGCCAACGTCAACGACCTGCAGTTCGACGAGGCCGACGGCGTCACGCTCATGACGCTCCGCATCACCTACCCCGACCGGGAGCAGCGTGACATGATCCTCGCGACCGGCATGACGGACGGCATGGAGACGAGCTACCAGCGTCTGGAACGCGAGGTCCTGTCCGCGGCGGCGTGAGTCGTGACGGACGGGAGGCGCGGTGCCGGCCGGCACCGCGCCTCCCGTCCGTCAGCCGGTCGCGTCAGACGCGAATGCGACAGTCCACAGCCGGCCGCACCCGACCGTGTCACGAGAGCGACAGTGCACAGCCGGCATCCCGCTGTGACCTGTCGCTTTCGCAGCGACGCCGAGCCGCCAGCGACGAACCTCAGACCTGCGCGGTCGCCTCGTAGCGGCGTGCGCCGCCGCGCACCCCGGCGAAGCGGTACGGCGCAGCCGTGACCCGCGGACGCTCGACGTCCTCGCTCGTCGCGGCACCCGCGGCGTGCAGCTCGCGGTAGGCGTCGACCGAGAGCGGCACCCGGGCGGCGAGGAGCTCGCGGACCCGACCCACACGGCGGTGGTCGCGGTACGCCGGCTGCACGATGCCGGTGATGAGCTCCCCGACACTGCCGGACCCGTAGCTGAACAGGCCGATGCGCTCCCCGGCGAGGTCGTCGTCGAGGTCGAGCAGTGCTGCCAGCCCGATCCAGAGCGACGCCGTGTAGGTGTTGCCGGTCTGCTTGTTGTACGTGAACCCGAGGGCGAGCTCGGACTCGTCGAAGGGCACCCCGACGTGCTGCGTGAGCTTCCGGTGCGCCTTGAGCGCCATCTTCGTGAACGGCTGGTGGTGGACGAAGCGCACGATGTCCTCGTACGCCGGGCCGCCCTGCGCCGCGAGGTCGTCCCACGCCCCGACGAACGCGTCGACGTAGGCGCTCACGGACAGGCGGCCGTCGACGAGTGCGGTGGAGCGGTCGTTCGGCCGCCAGAAGTCGTCGACGTCGGCGGTGAAGACACCCGCGGCCGGCTCGATCTCGATGAGGTCGGGGTCGGCGGCGATCAGGATCGCGGCGGCGCCGGCACCCTGCGTCGGCTCGGCGGCGGTGTCGACGTCGTAGCGCGCGACGTCGGCGGCGATGACGAGCACGCGCTCCCGCGGAGCCCGCGCGACGATGCCGAGGGCGAGCTGGACGGCAGCGGTCCCGCCGTAGCAGGCCTGCTTCAGCTCGACGACGCGGACGTTCTGCGGCAGCCCGAGCAGGCCGTGCACGAACACCCCGGCGGCCTTCGACTGGTCCACGCCGGACTCGGTGGCGAAGAGCACCGTGCGGATGCCGTCGGCACCGTGGCGGTCGATGAGCTCCTTCGCGGCGGCGGCGCCCATCGTGACGATGTCCTCGTCGGGAGCGGGCACGCTGAACGCGTCCTGTCCGATGCCGACGTGGTACTTCGCCGGGTCCACCCCGAGGCGCTCGGCGAGGTCGTCGAGCTCGAGCACGTGGTGCCCGGTCGCGACGGCGAGGTCGTGGATGCCGATGCGGGTCACGCTGCACCTCCGGCGGGCTTCGCGCCGCGACGTTCCATCGCGACGTGGGCGGCCATCAGCTCGCCCGGGTTGGTCTGCGCGGCGAGCAGGGAGAGTTCCCCGCACAGGACGGTCGCGGCGCAGAGGGCGGCGAGCCGGCGTGCGTTGGCACCGGGCTCGCGGTCCTCGCGGCAGCCGAGGCGCACGAGGGCGTCCTCGACGACGGGCAGGTCCCCGCCCTTGCCGTTGCCGACCGTGCCGACGATGAGGTGCGGGAGCGAGGTGGCGAAGTACAGGTCGCCGTCGCGGTCCTCGGCGCTCGTGATGCCCTGGGACCCCTCGACGATGTTCGCCGCGTCCTGCCCGGTGGCCAGGTAGAAGCCGAGGAGCATGTTCGCGTAGTGGGCGTTCGCGGAGCGGATGGCCCCGGCGATGGTCGACCCGACGAGGTTCTTCGCGACGTTGAGCTCGGCGATGCGTGCCGCGCTCGACCGGAGCCGCTTCTCGACGACCTCGCCCGGGATGACGATCTCGGCGACGGTGTTCCGGCCGCGTCCGCGGATGCCGTTCACCGCGGTGGCCTTCTTGTCGGTGCAGAAGTTGCCCGAGACGCTGACGTACCGCAGGCCCGGCTCCCACGCGAGGATCGCCGGCAGGAGCTTGTCCGCCGCCTGCGTGACCATGTTGTGCCCGGAGGCATCGCCGGTGGTGAACGCGAAGCGCAGGAACAGCAGGTCCCCGACGATCTCCGGGTGCACCTCGATGAGCTTCGCGAAGCGGCTCTGGCCGGCGACGATCTGCTCGAGCTCGTCCTGCCGGGCGAGGATGCGCCCGGTCGCGAGGTGTGCCGCGGCCGCGCTGTCGGCACGGACCACGACCGAACGGGTCATGCGCTCGTCCACGACGGTCGCGACGATGCCGCCCTCGACCATGCGCGAGATGCGGGCGCCGCGGCCGACGGACGGCCAGAGCGGCGACTCGTACGTGGCGAGCGGCACCTCGTGCTCGCCCTCCACCGCGTTGCCGCTGATGCGGATCGGCCCCACCCACTTCGTGGGGATCGGGGTCAGCAGGTCAGTCATCGACGCTCCCTTCGGGCGCTTGCACCGCGACGCTGAGGTGTCTGATGTCGTGCGCCTCCCAGGCGCGGTGGATGCCGGCGAGGTCGGTGTCCGCCGGGACGAGCGCGATGCCGCAGTCGCCGCCGCCGGCACCGGACGGCTTGGCCGCCCCGCCCGCGGCTTCGACGACGTCGCACAGGGTCGCGAGTCGCTCGGTCTCGATCTGCGAGCCGACCGACGTGCCGAGGCGCTGGAGCAGCCCACGGGCGCGCCGGAGTGCCCCGAGGGTGCGTTCAGCGTCGCCGGTCTGCAGGCCGACGGTGAGGTCGTCGACGCAGGTGCGACTCTCGTCGAGGAACGCCTGGTAGCCGCCGTTGCGGTGCCGACGGACGACACCGACGAGCTTCGTGGTCGAGGCCGGAGAACCGGTCCAGCCGACGAGCAGCTCGAGGTTCTCGGGGGCGGGCAGCCGCTGGACGTCGAAGCCCTCCCACGCGTCCGCGTCGCCGAGGATCTCGGTCACGGTGCGGGTGTCGAGCTGCGCCGCGAGCCGTTCGCGGTCCGGCGCGCTGTAGCGGAGCCAGCCGCCGAAGGTGCTCGCGGCGAGGTCCCCGCCGGATGCGCGCGGGTTCACCCGGATCGTGGCCAGCAGGGCGACCTGGAAGCGCTTCCGCTGCGAGAGCCCGAGTCCGTAGAAGCGGTCGAGGGCGCCCACCGTGGCGACGGTCACCGCCGCGGAGGACCCGAGCCCGAACTTCCGGCCACTCGCGTCATCGAGCTGGCTGTGGATGCGGAGGTCGTGGAACCGCGGTGCGATGCCCTGCTCGGCGCGGAGCTTCTCGACGAGGTCGATCGTCGCCATCACGTAGTCGTACGGGTGGTGCTCGGTGTCGAGTGCGATGCCGTCCTCGGCGCGGGTCCAGGTGAGCGGGAGGTGTCCGTACTCCTCGGAGTGCACGCTGCCGGCGCCGTGGCCCTCGCGCACGCGCGCGGTGATGGCGCGGTCCAGGGCGATGATGACGGACGGCTGGCCCGGCTCGACGACGGCGTACTCGCCCGCGACGAACAGCTTGCCGTGGGCACGGAACTCGATCACTCGGCGGACTCCTCTGGTCGGACGAAACCCGGTGCGGGTGCCTCCGGGTCCTGCGTCGCAGGGACTTCGGAGCCGAGCAGGCGCGCGCCTGGTCCGGTACCGGACTCGATCACGTCGCCGAAGCCCGCGAGCGCGGACGCGACGGCGCCCCGGTCCTCGGGCTTCGTGAGCACGACGACGTTCGGGCCGGCGTCGGCGGTGGCGTACGCCTCGACCCCGGCGGCACGGAGTTCGGCCACGGCGTCGAACACGGCGACGCTGCGGGCGTTGAGGTAGCGGATGGGCGGGAAGGCGCCCTCGATCGTGGCGTGCATGCGGAGGGCGTTGCTCTCGGTCAGCTCGCCGATGCGGGTGAAGTCCCCTGCGGCGCAGGCGGTGAGCATGTCCCCGACGGTCTCGGTGGTCGAGGTGACCCAGGCGGGGTAGAACGGCGACGTCGCGATGGTGCGCCGCATCGCCTCGCGCGAGCCGATCGCCTTCGGGCCGGCGTCGATCGTCACGACGACCATGGCCATCGGCGGCGCGGGGATCGGCTCGGCGTAGGAGCCCTCGTCGTCGCCGGCGTGCCAGACCGCCACGCCACCGGGGATCGACCGGGTGGCCGAACCCGAGCCGCGTCGGGCGAGCCGGGACAGGTCGCGCGCGGAGAGGTCGAGACCGTACGCCGCCGCGGCCGCGGTCGCGAGCGCCGCGAACCCCGAGGCGCTCGAGGCCAGTCCGGCTCCGGTCGGCACGGTGTTCTCGGACACCACCGACGCCCGCGCCGAGGACCCGGCGAGCTCGCGCACGAGGTCGAGGAACTGCGTGACCCGCACGAGCGCCCCGTCGGTCGAGGCCGAGCCGTTGAGGGTGAGGGTGTCGTCCGCCGTGTCCCCGACGGTCACCGACGTCGTCGTCGGGAACACGTCGAGTCCCATCGAGACGCTGCCGGTCGCCGGCAGGGCAAGGGAGGCGTCCGCCTTGCCCCAGTACTTGACGAGGGCGATGTTGGGGTGCGCGACGGCGGTGGCGGTCATCAGGCGCGGTCTCCGATCGTGGTGGTCCAGGTGGCTGCGGCACCCGCGCCGCGCAGTGCGGCCGCGATGCGGTCCGCGTGGTCGACGTCCGTGGCGAGGGCGATGACGCACCCGCCTCGGCCCCCGCCCGTGAGCTTCGCGCCGAGGGCGTCGGCCGCACGTGCGGCGCCGACGAGCCGGTCCAGGTCGTCGCTCGACACGTCGAGGTCGCTGAGCAGCTCGTGCGCGGCGTCCATCGTGGCACCGAGCGCCTGTGCGTCGCCGTCCACGAGCGTCGCCCGCGCGCGTCGGGCGAGTGCGCCGATCCGGTCGATCACGGCGCCGGTGCCGTCCGGGTCGGCGTCGTGACGGGCACGGACGGCCGAGACCGCCTCGCGCGTGTGGCCAGGGACGCCGGTGTCGGCGACCACGAAGGCGAACCGCGCGCCGAGCTCGACCGGCTCGATGCGGCCGCCTTCGAACCAGACCGGTGCGTCGGCGACGACCCCGCGGGCGTCGAGTCCGGACGGACGGCCGTGGGCGACCCGCTCGCACTCCTGGATGAGTCCGTGGTGCGCCTCGGCGTCGAGCGTCTCGCCGAGTGCGTCCGCGACCGCCGCGGTCACCGCGGCTGCCACCGCCGCGCTCGATCCCATGCCGCGAGCGGTGGGGACCTCGCTGTCGACGCGCACGTGGAAGCGGCGGTCCGTCACGCCGAAGTGCCGCAGCGTGGCCGTCACCGCGGTGACCGTCGGCATCACGGCGGCGGGGGCGAGGTCGAGCGGGCCGGTGTGCACGGTCGACTCGAGGTGGTGCCCCTCGGCGTCGTCGATCGGCGTGACCGTCGCGACCACCACGGCGTCGATGACCGGCAGGACGAGCGCGGGTGCGCCGTAGACCACGGCGTGCTCCCCGATCAGGATCGTCTTGCCGTGGGACGACGCCCTACCGGTGCGGCGGGTGGGGCCGGCTCCAGTGGTCGCTGAGTTGTCGAGGTCGTTGGTGGTCATCGTGGGTCACGTCAGCCTAACCGTCCCGGCCATGCACGCGCTCGACGGTGTCCGTACCCCGCCCGTGAGCGCGCTCCACGAGGTCCCCCTCCGGGGCGTACGGTGATCGTCAGCATGCTGACTACCCGAGGAGCCGCCCCGTGAGCACCCACCACACCCCCGACCGCCGACGCTGGGCCGGACTCGTCGTCATCAGCATCGCCGTCTCGCTCATCATCGTCGACTCGACCATCGTGAACGTCGCGATCCCGAGCATCGTGGCCGACCTCGACATCGGTTCCACCCTGGTGCAGTGGGTGCAGGAGAGCTACACCCTTGTCTTCGCGGCGCTCCTGCTCGTGTTCGGCTCGCTCGCCGACCGCTTCGGCCGGCGGCGCCTGCTGATCGTGGGCGTCACGGTGTTCGCGCTCGCCTCGGTCCTCGCCGCACTGGCCCCGACGGGCGACCTGCTCGTGCTCGCCCGCATCGTGCAGGGCGTCGGCGGCGCGATGGTGCTGCCGACGACCCTCTCGCTCGTGAACGCCACCTTCACGGGCCGCGAGCGCGGGATCGCCTTCGCCGTCTGGGGCTCCACGATCGGCGGCATGGTCGCGGTGGGCCCGCTCCTCGGCGGCTGGCTGACGACGGACTTCTCGTGGCGGTGGGCGTTCGGCATCAACGTGCCGCTCGGCATCGCGATCGTCGTCGGCGCGTCCCTGACCGTCCGCGAGTCCCGCGACACCGTGCACGCCGGCCGGATCGACGTCGTCGGCGCCGTCCTCAGCGTCGTGACGAGCGCCTCGCTCGTGTTCGGCCTCATCGAGGGACGCACGTACGGCTGGTGGTCGAACGCCACCCGGCTGACGGTCGGCGACTGGACCTGGCCCGGACCGCTCTCCCCGATCCCGTACGCGTTCGCGCTCTGCGTCGTCGCGGGCGTGGCGTTCGTCCTCTGGACGAGGCGGCGGCAGCGCGCGGGCCGCTCCACCCTCATCGCGCTCGACCTCTTCACGATCGGGTCGTTCCGGAACGGGTCGATCGCGGCACTCATCGTGTCGCTCGGCGAGTTCGGCATCATCCTGTCCCTGCCGATCTGGCTGCAGAACGTGCTCGGGTACTCGGCGCTGCAGACCGGGTTCGTCCTGCTCGCCCTGGCCATCGGGTCGTTCGTCGCGAGCGGGTTCGCGGCGACGGCCGGCCAGCGGATCGGCGCGCTGCGGATCGTCCGGATCGGCATCTCTGCCGAGATCGTCGGCGTCGCGGCGATCGGCTTCGTCGTGACCTCGTCGACGCCGTGGTGGGCGATCGTGCCGTGCCTGTTCGTCTACGGGTTCGGTGTCGGACTCGCGACCGCGCAGCTCACGAGCGTCGTGCTGCGGGACGTCCCGGTCGAGCGCAGCGGCGAGGCCTCCGGCGCGCAGAGCACCGCCCGGCAGATCGGGTCGGCGCTCGGCATCGCGGTGCTCGGGACGGTGCTGTTCACGTCGACCGGCACGCTGCTGCAGCACCGGCTCGAGGACGCCGGGTCCTCGAGCGCGGCCGCGTCGCAGATCGCCGATGCCGTGGTCGCGTCCTCCGGCGGGTCGATCGCGGCACTCACCGAGCAGAGTCCGACGGCAGGAGCCGCTGCGGCCGAGGCGTTCAGTGACGGCACGCGCGCGGCCGCCTGGTCGGCCGCGGGCTTCCTGGTGCTCGGCCTCGCGGCGACCCTGCGCCTGCGCAGCCGCCCGGAGGACGCCGAGGAGGCCGGACCGGACGCCGCCCCGGCGACCGCCGACGCGACCGACTGACGGACGGGAGGCGCGGGTCGGCCCCGCCCCGCGCCTCCCGTCCGCCGCACCGGGCCCCGCGCCGGGGGCGACGCTCTCGTCCGCGCAGGTCGTTGGCATCGGCGTCGCCCTCGCCGCGGTCGGGACGGCGGTGACCATGGGCGGTCGACCGGGGCGTGACCGGGACAGATCGGCAACAGGTGTCCCCGATACGGTTGTGCACAACTGAGTTGCGTGCAATGCTTGTGGCATGCCCGTGACCGACGAGATGGTGTGCTTCTCCCTCTACGCGGCGAGCCGTGCGACCACGCAGGCGTACCGGACCCTGCTGGAACCGTGGGGGCTCACCTACCCGCAGTACCTCGTCCTCGTGACGCTGTGGATCGAGGGCGACCAGACCGTCTCCGGTCTCGGCGACCACCTGCAGCTCGACTCCGGCACCCTCTCACCGCTCCTGCGCCGCATGGAGCAGTCGGACCTCGTCCGTCGCGAACGTCGCAGCACCGACGAGCGGGTCGTCACGATCACGCTCGGCGACCGCGGCCGCTCGATCCGCGGCGAACTGGCCCACATCCCGTCGACGATCGCCGCCGGGATGGGCCTGCCCGACGAGCACGCGGCGACGGAACTCATCGCGACGCTGCACCGGCTGACCGAGACCATGCACGCCGCGGCGACGCCGAACCGCGCCGCCGCGGACCACTGACCCCACGAAGGAAGGAACACCATGGAAGCCCTCTACACCGCCGAGGCCCTCTCCACCGGCGCCGGCCGCGACGGCCGCGTCGCCACCAGCGACGGCTCGTTCGCGCTCGACCTCGCGATCCCGAAGGAGATGGGTGGCTCCGGCGCCGGCACCAACCCCGAGCAGCTCTTCGCCGCCGGGTACGCCGCGTGCTTCCACTCGGCACTGCAGGGTGTCGCCCGCAGCCAGAAGGTGAAGATCGCCGACTCCTCCGTCGGTGGCCGCGTGCAGATCGGCCCGAACGGCGAGGGCGGCTACCAGCTGGCCGTGCTGCTCGAGGTCGTCCTGCCCGGGCTCGAGCACGACCAGGCACAGGCCCTCGCGGACGCCGCGCACCAGGTCTGCCCCTACTCGAACGCGACCCGCGGCAACATCGACGTCACCATCACCGTCTCGGAGGACTAGTCCATGAGCACCACCCCCACCACCATGCGCGCCGTCGTCCACGAGACCTTCGCCGAGCCGGCCGAGGTCCTCGGCGTGCAGGAGCGCCCGGTCCCCACCCCCGGCGCCGGCGAGGTCCTCGTCCGCACGGTCCTCTCCCCCATCCACAACCACGACCTCTGGACCGTCCGCGGCACCTACGGCTTCAAGCCCGAACTGCCGGCGGCCTCCGGCACCGAGGCGCTCGGCGTGGTCGAGGCCCTCGGCGAGGGCGTCACGAACCTGCAGGTCGGCCAGCGCGTCGCCGGCGGGGCGTTCGGCGTCTGGGCCGAGTACTACACCGCGAACGCCGCCGGGCTCGTCCCGGTCCCCGACGCGATGCCCGACGAGGCCGCGGCACAGCTCGTCTCGATGCCGTTCAGCGCGATCAGCCTGCTGCACTCGCTCGACCTGCACGAGGGTGACTGGCTGATCCAGAACGCCGCGAACGGTGCGGTCGGCCGCATGGTCGCCCAGCTCGGCGCCGCGCGTGGCATCAACGTGATCGGGCTCGTCCGCCGCGCCGCCGGCGTCGAGGAGCTCCGCGAGCAGGGCATCGAGCGCATCGTCGCCACCGATGCGGACGACTGGAAGGACCAGGTCGCTGCGATCACCGGCGGTGCGCCGATCGTCGCGGGCGTCGAGTCCGTCGGCGGCAAGGCCGCCGGCGACATCGCGAGCGTGCTCGGCGAGAACGCCACCCTCGTCGTGTTCGGCGCGATGGCCTCCCCCACGCTCGAGATCCCGTCCGGCAAGGTCATCTTCGGCCAGCTCACGGTGAAAGGCTTCTGGGGCAGCGTCGTCAGCAAGACGATGCCGGCCGAGACGAAGGGGCAGCTCTTCGGCGAGCTCATCACCCGCGTGCTCGACGGTTCACTGACGCTCCCCGTCGCGGAGACGTTCGCCTTCGAGGACGTCCGCGACGCGGTCCGTGCCTCGGACACCGCCGGCCGCGTCGGCAAGGTGCTCCTGCGCCCGTAGACGCGACAGCGCAACGGACTGGAGGCGGGGGGGCCGCGGGGCCCCCCCCCCCCCGCCGGGGGGGGGGGGGGGGCCCCCCCCCGGCCGGGGGGGCGGGGGCCGGGGAGGGGTTGGCGGGGGGGTCGCCCTACACCACCACGTAGAGGGTGGGGGCGCG
>NZ_JBIVBW010000001.1:76751-90222 GCF_044746255.1 Curtobacterium sp. NPDC086286 | reverse complement strand
GGGGGGGCCCCCCCCGACCGGGGGGGGGGGGGCGCGGGGCGGGCGGCCCCCGGCCGCCCCCCGCCCCCCCCCCCCCGGGCGGGCGGGGGGGGGGGGGCCCCGGGGCCCCCCCGCCTCCAGTCCGTTGCGTCGGTGGGCTCTACCGCCGTGCCTGCTTCGCGGGGACCGTGAAGATGTTGCCGGTGGTGACGCCCTCCTCGACCTCTTCGAGGGTGCGGCCGCGGCTCTCCGGGACGAACTTCCAGATGAAGAGCAGGGCGAGCACGCCGACGATCGCGAATCCGAAGAAGGTCCCGGTGATGCCGGTCGCGGCGACGATGGTCGGGAAGTACAGCCCGAGGAACGCGTTCGCGATCCAGAGGCAGAACACCGCGATGCCCATGCCGAGCGCACGGATCTGCGTCGGGAAGATCTCGGACAGGATCACCCACGTGGCGATGTTGAGGAACGTCTGCATCGAACCCACGAACGCGACGACGAGGAACAGGATGACCCACGGGCGGGCCGGGTTGCCCTCGACGAGCGTCATCGACGCGATGCCGATGAGGAAGTGGCAGACCGTCGTCAGCGAGTAGCCCAGGATGAGCGTCGTGCGCCGATTGATCTTCTCCATGTTGTAGATCGCGATCACGCCACCGATGACGGCGATGATCCCGGGGGCGATGTTCGCGATGAGTGCCGCCGACTGCTGGAAGCCGGACTCGATGAGCACGGTCTGGCCGTAGTACATGATCGAGTTGATGCCGGTGAGCTGCTGGGCGACACCGATGCCGGCGCCGATGAGCACGATGCGGATCAGCCACTTGTTGCCGAGCAGGGTGCGCCAGCCGCTCTGCTGCTGGACCTTCGACTCGAACTCGTTCGAGCGCTTGATGTCCTCGAGCTCGGCCTCGGCACGTTCCTTCGAGCGGATCTGGCCGAGCACCTCGAGCGCCTCGTCGTTGCGGCCCTTCGACGCGAGCCAGCGCGGCGACTCAGGGACGCGCAGCATGCCGACGAACAGTGCGATGGCGGGGAGCGCGCAGACGGCGAGCATGACGCGCCAGACGCCGTTGCCCTCACCCCAGAGGTTGCCGATGATCGCGTTCACGACGAAGGCGGCGAGCTGCCCGATGACGATCATGAGCTCGTTGCGGCCGGAGAGCGATCCGCGGATCTCGTACGGGGCGAGTTCGGCGAGGAACACCGGGACGACCGTCGACGCACCGCCGACCGCCAGGCCGAGCAGGACACGACCGACCACCATCACGCCGAACACCGGCGCGAAGACGCAGATCAGGGTGCCGACGAAGAACGTGACCGCGAGCAGGATGATCGTCTTGCGGCGACCCCAGCCGTCCGCGATCCGACCGCCGAGCATGGCGCCGATCGCGGCACCGAAGAGGAGCGAGCTCGTGACGACGCCCTCGGTGAGGTTCGTCAGGCCGAGCTCCTGCTTCATCGGCAGGAGCGCGCCGTTGATCACGCCGGTGTCGTAGCCGAAGAGCAGACCGCCGAAGGTGGCGACGAGCGCGAGGACGCCGAGGCGGCGGACGTGCGGACCCTGTCCGACGGGCGGGAGCGGGACGCTCGGGGCTGTCGGTTTGATGTCGACCATGCGGGTGACTCCTTCGTCAGTGATCAGGCTGCATCGCTTGGAAGGATCGTAACCCGAATCCATGTCCTGTCAATCGGTCATGAAGACAACATGACGATTGGATCGCTCCACGAAAGTCCTGGTCAGCGATCATTCGTCGTCGTCGGCCGGCTCGTCGAGCACGTCCCCCAACGACGCCATGTCCGCACCGTGGTCCGTGTAGCGCCGGACCGTCCGACGCGCCGCGGCGCTCGCGGCACCCGAGAGTCGTGGGTTCTTCCGTGCGGCGTCGGCGACGCGTCCGGCGTGCCCCGCGGTCGACAGCAGGATGTTCGCCAGGGCCCGCGCGTCACCCGGTTCCGGCACGCCCGTGACCGTCCACGCCGTGCGGACCTGTTCGTCGGGCGTGACCCCGCGCCGCGTGCCCATCCGGTGCCAGTCCGAGAGCGAGCCCTCGGTCCGGGAGGCGGCACGGTCGGCCTCTCCCGCCCGCCGACGGTCGGCGTCACGCGCGGCGTCGTCCGCGGCTTCGCTCCGCTCGATCCGGTCGACGAGCCCGTCCGCCCGCTTCCGGACGAGTTCGGCCCGCTCGCGGGCGGCGGCGTCGTCACCGCCGGCTTCGGCGATGCGGGCGGCGTGCGCGGCAGCCGCCGCGGCGAGGATCTCCGAACGCTCCATGCTCCGACGGTAACCCGTGCGGCCGACAGCGCCGCACACGAACCGCGCGCACGGGTTCCGGATAGCCTCCAGCCAGCAGCGGCCCCTCGTGCGCTCCCGCACGGTCAGCCGACGACCACGAACGGAAGTGGACGACCATGGCAGGACTCGACGACCTCCTCGGGGCGATCCCGATCGGCGACATCGCGAAGAAGCTCGGCATCGACGAGGCGACCGCGAGGAACGCCGTCAGCCAGGCGGTCCCGGCGCTCGTCGGTGGGCTGCAGAAGAACGTGGAGAACGGTGGCGCGGCCTCGCTCGACAAGGCCCTCGACAAGCACGCCGCGAAGCCGGACCCCCGCACGATCGACGACGTCGACGAGGAGGACGGCAACAAGATCGTCGCCAACGTCTTCGGCGGCAAGCAGCAGGACGTGGCCGCGGCGCTCGGCAGCACCGGCGGCGGCGTGGACCTCGGCGGGATCATCGGCAAGGTGCTCCCGCTCATCGCGCCGATCGTGCTGAGCAAGCTCGGGAACCAGAAGGCGACGACGCAGTCGGGCGGTGGCGGGTTCGACATCGGCGGGCTGCTCGAGGGCTTCCTCGGCGGCGGCTCCGGTGCGGCCGGCGGGGCGGCCGGCGGGGCGGGCGGCGGCAAGGGCGGCGGCCTCGACGTCGGCGGCATCCTCGGCAGCCTGGGCGGCCTGCTCGGCGGCGGCAAGAAGTAGCGCGGCCGGCCGGCCGGACTTTCGTGCCCACCGACACTTCACGGTCCCGGCGGCGCGTGGACTGTCGGTGAGCGCGAAACGGCCGCCGGCCGCAGGGCGACCAGCAGACGGACGGGAGGCGCGGTGCCAGCCGGCACCGCGCCTCCAGTCAGTCAGGTGCGTGCGCTACTCGCCGCGCAGCTCCAGGTACTTGGCGATGAGCGCCTTCGTCGAGGAGTCCTGCGCGTCCAGCGCAGCCTGGTCGCCGTCGACCGCCGGGGCGATCTGCAGCGCCAGCTGCTTGCCGAGCTCGACGCCCCACTGGTCGAACGAGTCGATGCCCCAGATGGTGCCCTCGGTGAACACGATGTGCTCGTACAGCGCGATGAGCTGGCCGAGGACGCTCGGGGTGAGCTCCGGCGCGAGGATCGACGTCGACGGCTTGTTGCCGGTGAACGTGCGGGCGGAGACGATGGCCTCGTCCGTGGTGCCCTCGGCGCGGACCTCGTCCGCGGTCTTGCCGAACGCGAGCGCCTTCGTCTGGGCGAAGAAGTTCGCGAGGAACAGCGCGTGGACGTCCTGCCCGGGCTGCACGGCCCCGCCGTCGCCGGTCTCGTCCTTCAGCGGACGAGCGGGCTTCGCGACCGTGATGAAGTCCGTCGGGATGAGTCGCGTGCCCTGGTGGATGAGCTGGTAGAACGCGTGCTGGCCGTTCGTGCCCGGCTCGCCCCAGAAGACCTCGCCGGTCTCGGTGGTGACGGGCGAGCCGTCCCAGCGGACGCGCTTGCCGTTCGACTCCATGGTGAGCTGCTGCAGGTACGCGGCGAAGCGGTGAAGGTACTGCGTGTACGGCAGGACCGCGTGGCTCTGCGCGCCGAGGAAGTTCGAGTACCAGACGTTGAGCAGGCCCATCAGGACGGGGACGTTCTGCTCGAGCGGCGTCGTGCGGACGTGCTCGTCGATGGCGTGGAAGCCCGCGAGGAACTGCTCCCAGTTCTCCGGGCCGATGGCGATGACGACGCTCGTGCCGATGGCGGAGTCGACCGAGTAGCGGCCGCCCACCCAGTCCCAGAAGCCGAAGGCGTTCTCCGGGTCGATGCCGAACGCGGCGACCTTGTCGAGCGCGGTCGAGACGGCCACGAAGTGCTTCGCGACGGCGTTCGACTTCTCGTCGTCGGAGGCGTCGGTGAGGCCGAGCCGCTCCCAGAGCCACTGCCGTGCGAGGCGGGCGTTCGTGAGGGTCTCGAGCGTGCCGAAGGTCTTCGAGGCGACGATGAAGAGCGTGGTCTCGGGGTCGAGGTCCGCGGTCTTCTCGTAGATGTCCGCGGGGTCGATGTTCGAGACGAAGCGCGCCTCGAGCCCGGGCTGCACGTACGGCTTCAGGGCCTCGTAGACCATGACCGGGCCGAGGTCCGAGCCACCGATGCCGATGTTCACGACGGTCTCGATGCGCTTGCCGGTGACACCGGTCCAGGACCCGTCGCGGACCTTCGTGGCGAAGGCGTAGACCTTGTCGAGCGTGGCGTGCACGTCGGCGTCGACGTCCTGGCCGTCCACGACGAGCGCCGGCGAGGCACCCTTCGGGCGGCGGAGGGCGGTGTGCAGGACGGCGCGGTCCTCGGTGGCGTTGATGTGTTCACCGGCGAGCATCGCCTGGAAGCGCTCGGCGACGCCGGTGTCCTTCGCGACCTGCAGCAGGTCCTTGAGGATCTCGTCGGTGACGAGGCCCTTCGACAGGTCCACGGTCAGGTCGGCGGCCTGGAACGTGTAGCGCTCGGCACGACCGGGGTCTGTGTCGAACCACCCTCGCAGGTCCGGGGTGAAGCCGTCGGCGATGCCGGCGAGCTTCTTCCAGCCGTCGGTCGATGTGGGGTCGACGGGAGCGGATTCGGTCACTTGGGTCCTCCTGGGATCACCTTCAAGACGTACAAGCCCGCGGGTCACCGCAGCGCTGCGTCGCGGACCGTCTTCGAGCGTAGCGCCGTCCGACGGGTGGCGCGCACCGCCGGACGGGAGGCACGGGGTGCGTTCGCTGCGCGCGTCACCCGGGCAGCGGGGCGAAGCGGCGCAGGCGCAGGCTGTTCGTCACGACGAACACCGACGAGAACGCCATCGCGGCACCGGCGAGCACCGGGTTGAGCAGCCCCGCCATCGCGAGCGGGATCGCCGCCACGTTGTACGCGAACGCCCAGAACAGGTTCCCCTTGATCGTGCGCAGGGTGGCCCGGGACAGCCGGATCGCCTCGGCCACGACCGTCAGGCGGCCGCTGACCACCGTGATGTCGCTCGCTGCGATCGCTGCGTCCGTGCCGGCCCCCATCGCGATGCCGAGGTCGGCAGCGGCGAGGGCTGCGGCGTCGTTCACGCCGTCGCCGACCATCGCGACGCTGCGCCCCTCGGCCTGCAGGCGACGGACGGTCTCGAGCTTCGAGGCCGGGGTGGCGCGGGCGTGCACCTCGTCGATGCCGACCGCGGCGGCGACGGCTCGGGCAGCGCCCTCGTTGTCGCCGGTGAGCAGCACCGGGCGCAGGCCGAGCTCCACGAAGCGCCGGACGGCGTCCGCTGCCTCGGGCTTGACCGTGTCCGCGACGACGACCACGCCGAGCGCGCGTCCGTCCGTCGCGACGACGACCGCCGTGCCGCCGTCCGCCTCGGCGTCCCGGACCGTCTGCGCCACGGCGTCGGGCACCGTGATCGCCCACGACGCCTCGAGCCACGCGACGGTCCCGACGAGCACGACCTCGCCGTCGACGACCGCCTGGACGCCGGCGCCGGGCGTCGCGGTGAACTGCGTCGCACCGGCGACGTCGAGTCCGCGGGCCCGTGCGGCCGTGATGATCGCGCGCGCGACCGGGTGCTCGGAGCCGTCCTCGACCGCGGCGGCGAGCCGGAGGACGGCCGCGTCGTCGGCGTCCGGCGTGCCGGTGACCGAGCGGAGGGCCATCGACCCCGTGGTGACGGTGCCGGTCTTGTCGAGGACGATCGTGTCGACGCCGCGGGTCTGTTCGAGGACCTGCGGACCGCCGATGAGGATCCCGAGCTGCGATCCCCGGCCGGTCCCGACGAGCAACGCGGTCGGGGTCGCGAGTCCGAGCGCGCAGGGGCAGGCAATGATGAGCGTGGCCACCGCCGCGGTGAAGGCCGCCGTCAGGGAGCCGCCGAGGACGAGCCACCCGACGAAGGCCAGCACCGCGAGCCCGATGACGATCGGGACGAAGACGCCGGACACCCGGTCGGCGAGGCGCTGGACCTCGGCCTTCCCGGTCTGCGCGTCCTCGATGAGACGGCCCATGCGGGCGAGTTCGGTGTCGGCTCCGACCCGGGTGATCGTGATGACGAGCCGCCCGCCGACGTTGATCGTGGCGCCGGTGACGTCGTCGCCCGGGCGGACCTCGACCGGCACGGACTCGCCGGTGAGCATGCTGAGGTCGACGGCCGATGAGCCCTCGCGCACGGTGCCGTCGCTCGGGATCCGCTCCCCCGGCCGCACGACGACCACGTCGCCGACGACGAGCGAGGCGGCGGGCACGCGGGACTCGGACCCGTCGCGGAGCACCGTCGCGTCCTTCGCCCCGAGTTCGAGCAGGGCGCGGAGCGCGGCCCCGGACTGCTGCTTCGCGCGGGCCTCCATGTACCGCCCGGCGAGGATGAACACGGTCACGGCGGACGCGACCTCGAGGTACAGGTCACTCGCCTCGGGGTCGGTGGCGAACCACGAGAAGGTCATGTGCATGCCGGGCATCCCGGCGTCACCGAGGAACAGCGCGTACAGCGACCACCCGAACGCCGCGAGGACGCCGACGCTCACGAGGGTGTCCATCGTCGCGGCACCGTGCCGGGCGTTCACCCACGCAGCGCGGTGGAAGGGCAGGGCACCCCAGACGGCCACGGGGGCGGCGAGTGCGAGGGCCAGCCACTGCCAGTTCGGGAACTGCAGCACGGGCACCATCGACAGGACGACGACGGGGACGGCGAGGACGGCCGAGACGACCAGGCGCTGCCGGAGCGCCGCGGACGCGTCGTCCTCGCGCGGAGCGGTGGGGTCGTCCGGTGCGGGCGGGGTGGGCACGGACGCCCCGTACCCCGCCGACTCCACGGCCGCGATGAGCGCGCCGGTGTCCGAGCTGCCGGAGACCGTGGCCTTCTCGGTCGCGTAGTTCACGGTCGCCGTGACGCCGGGGAGCTTGCCGAGCTTCCGTTCGATGCGGTTCGCGCACGAGGCGCACGTCATCCCCGTGATGTCGAGTTCGACCGCGCCGTCCGTCACGACCGCACGACCTCGTAGCCGGCCTCGGTGACCGCGGCGCGGAGCGCATCGGACGGCATCGGGGCGTCGGACGTCACCGTGACCTCGGAGGCACCGCCGGGGACGAGTCGCACCCGGACGTCGGACACGCCGTCGAGCTCGGTGAGCTCCTCGGTGACGCTCATCACGCAGTGGTCGCAGGTCATGCCCTCGACGAGCAGCAGTTCGGTGTTCATGGTGGTTCCCTTCAGGAGCGGACGAGTCGGGCGATGGCCTCGCTGGCTTCGCGGACCTTGGCGTCGGCGGCCTCGCCGCCCTCGGCGACGGCCTCGGCGACGCAGTGCTTGAGGTGGTCCTCGAGCAGCGACAGGGCGACACGCTCGAGCGCCCGGTTCGCTGCGGAGATCTGGGTGAGGACGTCGATGCAGTACGTCTCGTCCTCGACCATGCGGGCGATGCCGCGGACCTGGCCCTCGGCTCGGCGGAGTCGCTTGAGCAGGTCGTCCTTGTCGCCGATGTAGCCGACGTGTTCGTGCATGCTGGCCTCCGTCATGGTCAATACGGTACCCCCCTAGGGTATTCCCTGACGCCGAACGCGCAACCATGGCAGGATGCGCCCATGACCGAGGCGGCGACGAACGGCTTCCGCAGGCTGCGGTTCGCGGACGCCGACGGCTCGGACTACTCCGACATCTTCGAGGCCGAGTACCACGGCTCGGACTTCGCCTCCGACACGTTCGCGACCGAGGACGCCCGCTACGAGTACACGGTCGTGGGCGACGACGACCTGACGCTCCGCACGATGCGCGCCGAGGGCGGGAAGCGCGGTGGCGTCATCGGCCCGCGGGACGACCACGTCGTGTTCTGGCTCACCAGGGGCCAGCTCGAGATGCACTTCGCGGACCGCTCCCGCGTGGTGGAGCCCGGGAGCCCGTACATCGCCTCGGCGTCCGAGGCCTACCGCTTCGAGTCCACGGGCACGGTCTACAACGGCGTGCACATCGCCGACCGGTTCCTCCGCACGGTCGGGCGGGACCTCGGCTTCGCGCTCCCCGACGGCCCGCTCCTGTTCGAGCAGCAGGACGAGGCCGTCGCGCGCCAGGAGCCCCTCCGCCACCTCGTCCGCGAGATCGGCCCGATGCTCGTCGACGACCGCGTGCTCGGACCGATGCGGACGGCCCTCAACCGGCGGCTCGCCGTCGTCGTCCTCGACACCTTCCCGATCCGGAACCGCGGATCGGACGTCCCGGTGGCGAACCGTCTGCGGGACGCGGTGCGGTTCATCGAGGAGCACGCCGCCGAACGCCCCTCGGTCCCCGAGATCGCCGCCGCGTGCGGGCTCAGCCAGCGGGGGCTGCAGGACGTCTTCGCGCGGACGCTCGACTCGACCCCGCACCGGTTCCTCCGCGACCACCGGCTCGACCGCGTCCGACGCGAGCTCCTGCACTCGGACGGCGACGAGAGCGTCACTGAGATCGCCCGACGCTGGGGCTTCACGAACCACGGCCGCCTCGCCGGCGCGTACCGCGACCGGTACGGCGAGGACCCGGCCACGACGCTCCGCTCGTCGCGCGCCGCCAAGCCGGGCCGCGCCTCCTGGCGGCTCCGCCGGGCCGTCGAGTTCATCGAGTCGCACCCCGACGAACCGGTGACACTGCAGGCGATCGCGGACGCGGCGGGCGTGCGTCCGCGTCGGCTCCAGCAGCTCTTCCTGGAGGAACGGGGCGAGTCCCCGATGGCGGCCGTGCGGTCGATCCGTGGTGCTGCACGACGCAACCAGACGGACGGAATCAGCGCAGTCCGCTGAACGTCCCACCAGCCGGGGTACGGAAACACCGGCATCCGGCGGTGTCTCTGAAAAGTTCCTGAATCAGATCACCTCCGTGTGACGAACGTCTGGTGAGCCCCGTCTCATCCGTGAACAGCAACCGCTGGGAACGCCCGGCGGGTCAACGGAAGGAACGAACATGGCTGACACCACGACCACCACGACTGCTTCGGCTGCGACGGCTTCGGCGGTCGCTCGGAACACGGGCACCCACACCGGCGGCGTCACGGGCAAGACCGTCATCGACGACACCGTCGTGTCGAAGGTCGCCGGGATCGCTGCGCGTGAGGTGAACGGGGTGCACTCCCTCGGCAACGGTGCCGCGCGTGCGATCGGTGCGATCCGTGACGCGATCGGGCAGCGTGACTTCGGGCAGGGCGTCAAGGTCGAGGTCGGCGAGAAGCAGGTCGCCGCGGACATCGTGATCGTCGCGGAGTACCCCGTCGCCCTGCAGCAGGTCGCTGACGGTGTCCGCGCCGGTGTCGCTCGTGCCCTGGAGCAGATCGTGGGCATGGAGGTCGCCGAGGTGAACGTGACCGTGCAGGACGTGTTCATCCCGGGTGACGACGACGACAAGGACGACGAGAAGAAGGAAGCGCGAGTCGCATGAGCAACACACTGATCGGAGCCCTCATCGGGGCGATCCTCGCCGTCGTGGCGCTGCAGTTCGGGTTCTGGGGCTTCGTGCTCGTGGTCGTGTTCGGTGCCGTCGGGGCCCTCGTGGCCGCGCTGGTCACCGGCCGCATCGACCGGGGTGCCCTCGCCGACGTGCTGACCGGACGCCGGAGCTCCCGGTGAACGCCGGCCCGGACGTCCCGGGCCGCGTCGAGATCACCGCTCGCGCACTGACCTCGCTGGCGCGGGCCGTCGCAGCCGAACGGCTCGGCGCCCCCGCCAAGCGGGTGCGCGTCGGTCTCGGCGACACCTCCGGCGCGCTCGCGCTCGACATCACCGGCCCCATCGCCGCGGGCGACGACATCGTCACCCGCACCGCCCGGGTCGCGGACGAGGTCAAGGGCCGTGTCGGGGAACTCACCGGCCGCCGCGTGGGTAGTGCCCACATCGAACTCACCGGGATCGTGCGCGAGCACCAGTCCCGGATCGCTTAGGAGGCCATCATGAGCAACGGTTCCGTCGAACGACGCATCCGTCGCCGGAGCGTGCACCGCTCCCGCTCGACCGCCGTGGCGGTGTCGCTCGTGGTGCTCGCCCTGGTCGCTGCGTGGATCGGCACCGAAGCGGTCCTCGCCGCCATCGGCCGGCCCCCGCTGCTCGCCGACCCGCAGACCGTCGTCGACGCCGCGCTCCGCCCGGACGCCGCGTTCGTCACGATCGCGGAGGTCATCGCCGTGGTCCTTCTGGTCCTCGGTGTGGTCCTGATCGTCCTGGCCCTGAAGCCCGGCCGGCAGCACCGCTCCGTCATCGACCACGACCGCGGCGCTGTCGTCATCGACACCCGCATCCTCGCCTCCACCGCCGCGAACGCCGCCGGGATGGCCGCCGGTGTCCCGGAGGGCAACGCCTCCGCGACCGCCCGCGGACGCTCCACCACGGTCCGTGTGGTGCCCGTCAGCGGGATCCCCGTCGACGACGCGGTCATCCGCGACGCCGTCCGGGACCGCCTGTCCGGGTTGGACGAACGCTTCGGCCGACGCGTCAGCGTCACGGTCGAGGAGAAGGGAACCCTCGCATGACCAAGAGCAACCGGACCCTGAACCGGATCATCCTGTTCGTCCTCGGCCTCGTCGCGGTCATCGTCGGCATCACCATCGGCGCGGGCGTCCTGCCCGCCGTCCGCGACGCCGTCGAACCCTACGCGACGCTCCCGAACCGGCTGAGCGTGCCGGCGTCGTCGCTGTGGATCATCGTCGCGGTCTGCGCCGTGGTGATCGTGCTGGCGTTGGTGTGGGTGTTCACCCGCGGGGGCGGCGGCACGTCCGTCGCCGTCCGGGAACGCTCCGGCGACGACCAGGTCACCGTCAACGTCGCCCTCGTCCGCGACGTGGTCGACCACGAACTCGACGGTGTCCGCGACGTCATCAGCGCCCGCGTCGACACGTACCTCGTCCGCCGGCAACGCGCCGCACGCATCCGCGTCGCGGTCCGCCGCGGCGGCGACGCCGTCACCGTCCTCACCGCCGTCGACCGAGCCATCACCGTCCTGGACCGCACCCTCGGCCGGCAGATCCCCGTCCTCGTCCACCTCACCGGCGGCACCCGCTCCACCCTCGCCAAACCCACCCGCGTCCACTGACAGCCGTCAGGCGGACGTGACCCGGGCCTCCCGGCCCACCAGACCACCACCCACCGGGCACGCGCCCGACCGAAGAAAGGACCCGTCATGGGACTCGACGACAAGATCAAGAACGCTGCTCAGGACCTCGCCGGCAAGGCGAAGGAAGCGGTCGGCAAGGCCACGAACGACGACTCGAAGGTCGCCGAGGGCCAGAAGGACCAGGCCGCCGCGAGCGTCAAGCAGACCGGCGAGGACGTCAAGGACGTCTTCAAGAAGTAGGACGCACGAACCGTGTCGGGGCACTCGCCTGTCGAGTGCCCCGACGCGTTCCGGCGGACCGAACGAGGAGGAACCATGCAGCACGACCCGAATTCGCACACACAGGTCACCGAGGTGGCCCTGCCCGCGGAGCTCACGCAGCCGCTCCCAGACGACGCGAGCACCGTGGCGATCGTGGCCCGGACCGCAGCGGAGACCGCACTGGGCGTCCCCGGCGTGCACCACCTCGGCGGGATCGCCGCCCGCGCCGCCGACCAGTTCCGGCAGCAGCTCGGCCGCAGCGCCGGCACCGCTGGGGTGCAGGTCGACGACGAGGACGGCGCGCTGAGCGTGCGGGTCTCCGTCGTCGTCAGCTACCCGCACCCGGTGATCGCCGTTGCGGACGAGGTCCGCAAGCAGGTGACCGCGGCCACGCGCCAGGTCTCCGACGTCCCGACGTCCGTCGACGTCCGCGTGCTCGACGTGCACGGCCCGTTCGACGACGAGCAGTCGCCGCTCGGCCGCGCGGCAGAGGCCACTGGCGACGCGGTCAAGCAGGCCGCGACCGCCACCGCCGACGCCACCAAGCGAGCCACCGACGCCACCGGTGAGGCGCTCAAGGAGGCCGCGACGGTCACCGCGGACGCCACGAAGCGCGCCGCGTCCGCCACGGCCGACGTGACGAAGCGCACCGCCGAGGCGACGGCCGACGTCGCTCGCCAGGCCGCCGACGCCACCCGCGACGCCGCGGAGGCCACCGTCGAGCAGGCCGGCAAGGCAGCCGATGCCACGGCCGACGCCACCCGCCGTGCGGCCGACGTGACCGCCGACGCCACGAAGCGTGCCGTCGACAGCGCAGCCGAGACCACCGGCAACGTCCGGGACGCGGCAGCGGAGGCGCTCGTCCGGTCCTCCGAGTTGGCAGCGGACGCCGCCGACTCGGCGAAGGACGCCGCGGCCGGCGCACGTGACGCCGTCGTCGACACCGTGGCCGAACCTGCTGCCACCGAGTCCGCGGCGCCAGCGGATCGTGCAGCTGCGGCTGCCGAGGCAGCGGAGGACGCTGCCGACGCCGCGGAGGACGCAGCCGCAGCAGCGGCCGAGTCGGCCGACGCAGCCGCACAGGCGGCCGCTGACGATGCACCGGCCGGGTCGGACGCACCGGTCGTGTCGGACACCGACGCGCAGGCCGGTCGGCACCGCCAGGACCGCTCGTGACCACCGCGTGGTCGGGCAACCGCCGGACGAAGGTCCGGCGGCCCCGCCCCCGCGGCGTCTGGATCGCGAGCGGCATCGGCGTCGTCCTGGTCCTCGGGACGTTGCTCGGTGCGTTCCTCCCCCTCGTCGGGTTCCTCGGCGGGGTCACCGCCACCACCGCCGGACTCGTCCCGTTCCCGTTCGTCCGGGTGACGATCGTGGCGCTGCTCGGGGCCGTCGTGGTCCTCGGACTACTGCTCCTGGCGTTCACCCGACGGCACACCACCACGGCGACGATCGCCGTCGTGCTCGCCGTCCTGGTCAGCATCGCCGTGACCGCGGTCCCGGTCGTCCTGGTGGCCGTCGGTTCGGCCGACCGCGCCGGCGACGTGTGGCCCATCGTCACGGAGCTCTGGAACCGCTTCACCGGCTGAGGTCCTCGGCCGCCCGCACCACCATCGAAGGAGTCCCCATGCGCAACCGCATCATCCTCATCGGCGCCATCGTCTTCATCGGGTTCTGGTTCGGCGCGCGCGCCACCCGCCCCGTGAACAAGAAGTCGAAGACCCAGACCGCGCGCGAGCTGTGGAACGACCCGCGTTCGCGGAAGGCACGCAAGAAGCTCGGCAAGAAGATCGCCAAGGCGACCAAGCACTGACACCACTGGAGGCGCGGGGGGGGGGGGGGCGCCCCGGGGGCGGGGCGCCCCCCCCCCCCCCCCCCCCCCGGGCCCCCCCCCCCGGGGGGGGCGCCCCCCCCCCCCCGC
>NZ_JBIVBW010000001.1:16813-76741 GCF_044746255.1 Curtobacterium sp. NPDC086286 | reverse complement strand
TTGGCCCCCGTGCCCCCACCTCCTCGCGCCGCCCCCCCCCCCCGCCCCCCCCCCCCCCCACCCCCCCCCCCCCCGGGGGGGGGGGGGGGCGGGGGGCCGGGGGGGGGGGGGCCCCCCCCGCGCCTCCAGTCCGCTACGGTCGCTCCCCGAGCGGCTCGGACCGGCACCCGATCCTGCGCCTGGGCACCCCGGGGGACCGCGTCGAGGGTGCGACCCTCACGCTCGGCCACGAGTGGCAGATGCGGGCCGTCGACGACTACGAGGTCGCCGACTACCAACGCGTCGAGGTGACCCTCGGGTCGGGCGCGACGGCTTGGGTCTACGTCGCCGCCGACGAGGCCTGAGCGGCAGCGAGCCGGCCGAGCCCCTCGTCGATCGACACCGCGGGCGTCCACTGCAGGTCACGACGGGTGCGCCGCTGGTCGAACCAGTGCGCCGTCGACAGCTGCTCGGCGAGGAACCGGGTCATCGGCGGCTCGTCCTCGCCCGCACGTACCCGCCAGACGGCCTCGACGAGCGACCCTGCGAACCGGGCCACCCCGGCCGGCACGTGCACCCGCGGCGCCGGGACCCCGGACGCGGTGCAGATCCCGGCGAGCAGGTCCCCGACGGGCCGGGGTTCCCCGTTCGTCACGACGTACGCGTTGCCGTGCACCCCGTCGTCGGCGGCGTGGTCGAGCGCGGCGACCATCGCGGACGCGGCGTTGTCGACGTAGAGCGTGTCGATGAGCGCGGCGCCGGAGTCGAGCAGCGGCAGGCGCCCCGTGCGGGCACGGTCGACGATCCGGCCGACGAGCTGCGTGTCACCGGGGCCCCACACGAGGTGTGGGCGGACGGCGACGACGGCGAAGCCGGGGGCGTCCGCGGCGAGTGCGAGCAGCTCGGCCGCGGCCTTCGTGCGGGCGTAGTCACCGCGGGCCCGTGCGGGCTCGGCGGGTCCGGCGTCCGCGCCGACGAGGGACGACCCGGTGTGCGCGACCGAGGGCGAGGAGACGAACACGAACCGCTCGACCCCGGCGCCACGTGCAGCGTCGAGGAGCATTCGGGTGCCGTCGACGTTCACGCGGACGAAGTCGTCGGGGTCGCCGGCGAGCGAGACCTTGGCGGCGAGGTGGACGACCGCCTCGATGCCGTCGACGGCCCGGGCCACGGATGCGGGGTCGGTCATGCTGCCGAGCAGGTCCGACCCTCCCTCGACCCCGGAGGGCCGTCGCTGGAACGTCCGGACCTCGTGCCCCGCACCACGCACGGCCGCGGCGGTCGCCTGCCCGAGGAACCCGCTCGCACCGGTGACGAGGACCCTCACGGCCGGACCATCCGTCCACCGGACAGCACCGAGGCCGCCCACCGGGACAGCCGTGCACGGTCGACCTTCGAGTTGTGCCGGATGTCGGTCGGGAGCTCGGGCACCGTCAGCACCGCGGCGACGGGAATCCCCGCGGCAGCCCGGACGGCCCGGGCGAGGTCGGGGTCGGCGAGCGTCGGCCGACGGGTGCGGCGCCCACCGGTCGTCTCCACGACGGCGACGGCCTGCTGCGTGCCGCGGGGACCGATGCCGGCGAGCCCGGCGCGGCCGACACCGGGGACGCGCTCGATCCGCTGCTCGGGACCGACGGGCGTGACGACCCCGTCCGCCGTGGTGAGCACGTGCTGCAGGCGTCCCTCGACCCAGAGCCGACCGGCATCGTCGAGGTGGCCGACGTCGCCCGTGCGGTGCCCGCGCGGGTCCGCCACACCGAGCCGCGACACCCGGTTCTGGCGCCAGAGCCGGTCGTACCGCTCGCGGACGTGCGGCGCCGCGACGACGATCTCGCCCGTGACGCCCGGGTCCTCGGTGAGCGCTCCGGACGGCTCGCCGGAGTCGTCGAGCGGGGCGATCCGCACGCGGACGCCGGTGGCGGGTCGGCCCACGCAGATGCCGTCCTCGTCCGGGGCGTCGGCGGCTGCGGCGCGCACGCCGTCGAGGTCGACGTCGGTCATCAGCAGCCCCTCGGTCATCCCGTAGGGCGTGTGGGCGCTCGCGTTCGGCATGAGCTCGGTGGCCGCGGTCAGCAGCGCGGCCGACACCGGAGCACCGGCCGACAGGAACAGCCGCACGCGACTGAGCGCCGAACGGTCCGCTGCGGTGAGCGCACCGGCGGTGGCCACGACGTTCGCGACGGCCGCGGGTGACAGGAACACGACGGTGGCGTCCGCTGCGGTGACCGAGTCGGCGACCGCCCGAGCGGTCAGGGTCCGGGGCGCGGTGACGTCCATGTCGGGTGCGACCGACCGGGCGCCGAGCGCGGGACCGAGGAGCGCGAACGGGGCGAACCCGGCGACGAGGCCGGTGCCGACGCCGATCTCGTACTGCGCCGCGAGGGTGTCACGGACCGCGCCGAGCTGCCCGTGCGTGTACACGACGCCCTTGGCCGGCCCGGTCGACCCGGACGTGAAGAGGACCGCGGCCGGCGCGTCGGACGACGGCGCTCCGGGCAGCGCGGTGCCCCGTGCGAGGCGCTGCGCTCCGCGTCGTGCGACCTCGACGAGCGTGTGCTCGACCCGGAGCGCCCGACGCGCAGGGCCCGGCAACGACACCGTCGCGATGCGCCGACCGGGCCAGCCGAGCGCGCGTGCGGCCCCGAGGCCGGGCAGCGCGCCGATGATCCAGTCCGGACGGGCACCGCGCACCGCACGGGTCAGGCCGCGCAGGCCGAGCCCGGCATCGGCCACGACGACGACCGCCCCGATGCGCACGCTGGCGTACAGGACGGCGGTCAGGTCGGCGCCGGGGGTGACGAGGAGCGAGACCCGGTCACCGGCGCGGACGCCGAGATCGACCAGTCCGGCCGCGACCTCGTCGACCCGGCGGGCGAGCAACCGCCACGAGACGGTCCGGGGACCGCCGGCGGCGGCCATCTCGACGAGCGCGGCCTCGTCGCTGTCGCGCAGCTCGTCGAGTGCGGCCCAGAGCGGGCGGCGCACGTCGGCGTCGTCATGGGTGCGGGCCAGGAGGGACGGCTCGGCCCCCGCGGGCACGCGCCCGTCCGGCAGGTGGTCACCGAGCCACTCGACGACCGTCCCGGCGACGTCGGCGTCGTCCGGCAGCAGGTGCCCGGCGCCCTCGAAGCGGTGGACGTCCGCGTGCGGCAGGCGCTCCGCGAGGTCGTCGAGGTAGCGCTCCAGGAACACCGGGTCGCGCGGCCCCCACATCACGAGGGCGGGGACCTCGAGCGCGGCGACGCCGGCGGCGATCCGGTCGAGCTCGGGTGCGCTCGGGTGCGTCGCGTCGACGGGGATGTCGGCCACGAACCCGCCGACGCCCCCGCGACGGGCCGCCCCGCGGTAGGGCGCGCGGTACGCATCCGCGGTGGGACGGTCGAGCCGCGGGTGGGCGATCGCGAGCGTCGTCTCGAGGAACGCCGGCGTCAGCACGGTGGCACGGCCGAGGAGCTCCGGACGGAGCGCGAGCCGCAGCGGTGCGGGGATCGGGGCGTCGTCGGGCTGGTGCACCGCGGTGTTGCACGTCGTGACGGCCACCACGAGGTCCGGGTGGTCGACCGCCCAGCCGAGGGAGACGACACCGCCCCAGTCGTGCCCGAGGGTGACCACGGGGCCGGACAGTCCGAGTTCGTCGGTCAGCGCGCCGAGGTCCCGCACGCGGTCCGCGAGCCCGTGCTGCACGCCGGTGCGCTCCGAGAAGCCCATGTCGAGCTGGTCGACCGCGACGACCCGCCACGCCGGACCACCGGCGGCGGCGACGTCGAGCGAGGCGCGGAGCACCGACCGCCACAGGTACGACCAGGTCGGGTTGCCGTGCACGCACAGCAGCGTGCCGACGGGTTCTCCACCGAGCGCGGCCAGGGAGTCGGCCGTGTCGAGGAGGTGCCACGACCGCTCGGGGCGAGCCGTGCCTCCTGGACCCACAGCGGCGGGGACCGTGACGATGCGCGACCAGGCGGGGTCGAGTCCGGGCAGGGGCGGCGGGGGCGTCGCCGGAGCCGTGGCAGCGGCGACGCGCGGGAGGCCGGACCTCACCAGCGCAGTTCCATCATCGCCGTGTTGATGCCGGAGCCGACACCGCCGAGGAACACCCGGTCGCCGGGGCGGATGGCACCGCGGGCGACCTCGTCCGCGAGGGTGATCGGGATCGACGCCGGACCGACGTTGCCGAAGCGCTCGTACGTCGTCGGGACCTTGTCGCGCGGGACGCCGATGGCCTCGACGAAGGCGTTCGTGTGCACGTCGGAGACCTGGTGGAGCACGTAGCGGTCCATGTCGGCCCAGTCGAAGTGGGAGCGTGCCTCGTTCCAGGCGGCGACGACGAGTTCCATGCCGCCCTTGAGGAGCATCTTCGCGTCGGTGAACATGCCGTCGACGCTGCCGACGCAGAGGTCGTACCACTGGGTCGCCGCGCGGGTGACGCCGCCGACGATCCGGTGACCGCCCGGGTGCATGTCCGCCGGGCCGAGCACGGCCGCGGCGGCGCCGGACCCGAGCGTCAGGCTGGCGAACTCGCTCATGAAGTCCTTGCGGTTGCGGCCGCCCTGGTTCAGGCGCTCGATGGTGTTGAGCTGCACCTGGTCGGCGTCCTCGCCGTCCACCACGAGCGCGTACTTGATCTGACCGGAGTCGATCATGCCCGCGGCGACGCTCATCGCGTTGACGAACCCGAGGCAGGCGTTCGCGATGTCGAAGTTGATCGCGGACGACGGCAGGCCGAGCCCGTGGTGCAGGCGCACGGCGACCGACGGCTCGAGGTGCGGGCGCGTCACCGACGTGTTGATGAGCAGGCCGACGTCCTCGGGGCGGATGCCCGCCTCGGCCATGGCGCGGCGTCCGGCGTCGATGGCGGCGTCCTGGAAGGACTGGCCCTCGCCCCAGTTCCGGCGCTCCTTGACGCCGGCCACGCGCTCGAGGAGCCCCATCGGCAGGCGCAGGCGTCGCAGCACCCCGCGGAGCTTCTCCTCGATGTCGGCCGAGGTGGTCACGCGTTCCGCCACGGTCGTCGCGACGGAGAGCAGCGCGACGTTGTCGTGCTTGGCCGTGGCGTTGCCGGGCCGCTCCGTTTCGGTGCTCGTCGCCTGGTCGACCGGCCGTTCCGTCATGATCGTCACCGACACATACTTCCGCATCTGGCCTGGGTACGCGATCCGGATGCGCTGACAGGCGGGGGACAGTGCACTCCGGATGTGCCTCACGCCTCGGGCTGACGCGGCTCCTTGGGCAGCTTGCGCACCTTCGCCCGGCGCTTCCGGCGCTCGGGGATCATCGAGCGCATCTCCTCGAGCTTGCCGAAGCAGAGCAGGCGGTCCCCGGGCTCGAGGGCCACGCCGCTGCGCGGGTTCGGGATGACGCCCGAGCCGCGGTGCAGCGTCAGGACGGTGATGTCGCGGTCCCAGAGACCGGACTCCTTGATGGTCTTCCCGACGAGGTCGGCGTTCGTGTGCACGAGCAGCTCGGCGACGCCGTAGCCGGTCGAGACGGAGAGCCGCTGCCGGACGTCGATCTCGGGGAAGGCCACCTGGTTCGCGATGAAGTCGATGATCGCGCCGGCGATGTCGAGGCCGGTCGCGCGCTCGATGCCCTCGAGCCCCGGGGAGGAGTTGACCTCCATCACGAGCGGCCCGTCGTTGCCCTCGAGCATGTCGACGCCGGCGACCCGCAGGCCCATGATCTGCGCCGAGCGGACGGCGGCCTCTTCGTACTCGGGCGTCAGCGTGACCTTCTCGACCGTCCCGCCGCGGTGCACGTTCGACCGGAACTCGTCGCCCGAGGCGCTCCGACGCATCGCCGCGACCACCCGGTCACCGACGACGAGCGCGCGGATGTCCTTGCCGCGGCTCTCCGAGATGAAGCTCTGGATGAGCACGTTCTGCTTCGTGGAGTGCAGGGTCTCGACGATCGACTCGGCGACCTTCGCCTCGGGAGCGAGGATCACGCCGATGCCCTGCGTGCCCTCGAGCAGCTTGATCACGACGGGCGCTCCGCCGACGCGCTCGATCGCCCCGCGGACGTCGGCGCGGCCGTTCACGAACGTCGTCGCGGGCATGCCGATGTCGTGCCGCGAGAGGATCTGGTTCGCCCGCAGCTTGTCGCGCGAGTTCGTGATCCCGTTGGCGGTGTTCGGCGTGTAGACGTCCATCTGCTCGAACTGCCGGACCACTGCGGTGCCGTAGTAGGTGATCGAGTTCCCGATGCGCGGCAGCACGGCGTCGTAGTCGGACAGGAGCTTGCCGCGGTACTGCAGGTCGGGGTCGTCGCCGGTCAGGTCGATCGCGAACCGGAGCGTGTTGAGCACCTTCACCTCGTGCCCGCGGTCGATCGCGGCGGCCCGGAGGCGCTCCGTCGAGTACGCGTGCGGCGCACGCGACAGGATGGCGAGTTTCATCGGGGAGGCTCCGGGGTTGGTATCGACGGCGACGCTCCATCCAAGCATGCGACAGGATGGGCACATGGCCCGAGAACCGAAGTCCCCGAACGGCGGTCTCCTGGTCGCCGGCTGGCGGGAGTGGGCGGCCCTGCCGAGCCTCGGCATCCCGTGGATCAAGGTGAAGCTCGACACCGGTGCGCGCAGCTCGGCGCTGCACGCGTTCGACCTCGAGGAACTCCCCGGCGACCGGGTCCGCT
The DNA here is from genome assembly GCF_044746255.1 of Curtobacterium sp. NPDC086286. Classification (NCBI taxonomy): domain Bacteria; kingdom Bacillati; phylum Actinomycetota; class Actinomycetes; order Micrococcales; family Microbacteriaceae; genus Curtobacterium; species Curtobacterium sp. NPDC086286. The sequence goes on along the minus strand of NZ_JBIVBW010000001.1, from coordinate 70,132 downwards.
TCTCGGTGCACCCCTGGCAGGACACCGATGCCGACGCCGTCACGATCGAGTGCGACGTGCACGACCGGCGCATCGTCCGGAGCTCCACCGGGCACACCCAGGAGCGCATCGTGGTCCTCACCGAGATGTCCCTCGCCGGGCGTGTCTTCGAGGCCGAGGTCACGTTGAGCAACCGCGACCAGATGGGCTTCCGGATGCTCGTCGGCCGCGAGGCACTGCGCCAGGGGTTCCTCGTCGACCCGGCTCGCTCGTTCATGGCCGGCCGGGCGCCGAAGGAGATCCGCCGCCGCAACCGCGGTCGCGCCTGACGGCTCGCCGAGCTCGCCGCCGACGCGGTGCGCGGCCCGGGCGGGATCCGCTGAAGTCGTCCGCGCGGTGACCGTTCCGGTTCGCGGATCCCGGGGATCGTGAACCGGAACGGTCACCGACGAGACCGGGAACGTCGGTCGGCTCGACCAGCCGACGGACGGGAGGGACGGTGCGGGGCCGACCCGTGCCTCCAGGCCGCCGTCGGCGCGGGTCAGGCCTGCAGGTGCCGACCCAGGAACCGCAGCTGCTGCGGCGCGAGCCGCCGCCAGTAGGCGGTGGTGTGCCCGCCCGGCTCGAACCCGCCGGCCGGTGCGGTCGCGAAGCCGTCGACGTACGCGCGCACGGCGGGCTCGAACCCGTCGCCGGTGCCGCAGTCGACGCGGACCGCGACGCCGTCGAGCGAGGACTGTCGGCCGAGCACCGTGTTCGCGGCGAAGTCCGCGGGGTCGTCGAAGGCGCCACGTGCCGTCTCCCCCGCCGACCGCCACAACGCGGGGCTGATCGCGGAGACCGCACGCACCCGCGCCGAGCCGAGCACGCCGGCGAGGTGGAGCGCGCCGTAGCCGCCCATCGAGTAGCCGGTGAACGCGAGCCGTGCGGTGTCGAACCCGCGGCGGGCGAGCAGCGGCAGGAACTCGTCGACGACCATCGCGGCCGGGTCGTCGCCGTCCGCGCGTCGGTGCCAGTAGCGGTTGCCGCCGTCGACCGCGGCGATGGCGAACGGCGCTCCGCCCGCGGCGACGTACGCGGCGAGGAACCGGTCGTAGCCGAGGTGGGAGCCGAAGAAGTCCGCGTGGTCGTCGCCGTAGCCGTGCAGGGCGACCGCGACGGGCAGGGGGCCGTCGGATTGCGGCGCGGCGATCGTCCAGCCGACCTCGAGGCCCTTCCGAGCGCGGGACGTGAACGACCCGGACACCGTCGGCACCGGCGTGACGTCGGGGACGGTGCCCGCCGGTCCGTCGAGGCCGAGCACGCGGTACATCGTCGAGCGGCCGGGGAGCAGCCGGAGGTTCACGGCCTCGGCAGCGGCACCGGCCACGACGACCGCGGCGCCGCCCGCGAGGAGGGAGCGGCGGGTGATCCGGGCCGCGCGCGAGCTGCTCATGCGAGGGGGACGATGCCGTCCGCGGTCACACGCGTCGTCACGAGGGTCGAGGGGATCCGCTGCACACCGGGCAAGCTACCGAGTCGGGTACCGGAGGACCTCGGGTACACGCGGACGTCAGGTGTGAAGTCGCGCAGGAACCGGTCGCTCCGCCGCCCCGAGGAGCGCGTCGGCGACGGCACGCGCGGTGGCGGTCCCGAGGCCGGGTTCGCGGAGGCGCATCGCGAGGTACCCCGAGACGAGGAGCAGCAGCTGCTCGGCGAGTGCCCCGGCGTGTGCGCCGACCACGGGCTCGGCCGACTCGGTCAGGCGTCGCCGCAGGGTGTCCGTCTCGCGGTCGAGGACCGCGCGGACGTCGGACGGGGCGTCGACGTACTCGGCTGCGGTGCCGAGGAACGCGCACCACCGCGACCCCGACGGCGTGGAGCGGTACGCGTCGAGGGCGTCGAACACCGCCAGCAGTCGGCCGCGGTCGTCCTCGGCGGCGTCGACGGCCCGGTCCCACGTGGCGAGCCAGTCGTCGTGGCGACGGGCGAGTGCCGCGGCGACGAGCGACTCCTTGCTGGCGTACCCGCGGTAGAGCGTGGCGCTCGAGATCCCCGCGCGCTCGAGGACGGCGTCGATCGGCGTCGCGGCGATGCCCTGGGTGAAGAAGAGCTCCTCGGCGGCGTCGAGCAGCTTCTGCTCGGTTCCTGGACGCATCGCCATGAGAGCACCCTAGGCTCTCAAAAGTGAAACGATCGTTTTCGTTACGACAGTCGGTGTTCCTGGGGAGCGGCCTCGGCCTGATCGCCGCCACGTACGGCCTGGTCCGGCTGGCGTACGGGCTGTTCCTGCCCGACGTCCAGCGGGACCTCGGGCTGCGCGCCGACGCTGCGGGGTGGGTCTCGTCCGGAGCCTCGGCGATGTACTGCGTCGGCGCCGTGGTCGGGTACCGCTGTGCCGGCCGCGTGCCCCGGGTCCTCGTGGCGGTCGCTGCCGCCGTCGCGGGCGGTGGTGCACTCGGCATGGCCGCGGCCGGCGACCCCACGGCGTTCGCGATCGCGTCGATCGTCGGTTCGGCCGGCGCGGGGCTGGCCTCGCCCGCACTCGTCAGTCTCGTGACGACCCTCGTGCCACAGCCGGCACAGGGCCGGGCGCAGGCCGTGGTGAACGCCGGGACGGGCCCCGGCCTCGTCGCCGCGGGTGTGCTCGCGCTCGTGCTCCTGCCCGACTGGCGGACCGCGTGGACGTGGTCCGGGATCGCGGCGCTGGTCGTCGGGGCGGTCCTGCTCGCGTCCTCGTGGTCGCCCCGCCGGACGGCGACGGCCGGGCAGACCCCCACGAAGCGAGCACCGGCCCCGGACCGGGCGTGGTGGACGGCGCACCGTGCGGTCCTCGTGCTCGCTCTGCTCTTCGGCGCAGGGTCGGCGGTCGTGTGGACCTACGGCCGCTCGGTGCTCGTCGACGCCGGCGCACCGGTCGCCGTCTCGGTGTCCGCGTGGATCGCGCTCGGCGCGGGCGGTGCCGCCGTCGTGGCGACCGCCCGGTGGACGAGTCGGCTCCGTGCCCGGACGCAGTGGACGCTCACCACCGCCGCCGTCGCCCTCGGTGTGCTGGCGCTCGGCACGATGCCGCAGTGGACGCCCGTGGCGCTCGTCGCATGCGCCGTGTTCGGCTGGGGGTACACGGCGGCGACCGGGGCCCTGATCGCGTGGACCGACGAGATCGATCCGGAGCGGTCCTCGGCCGGCACCTCGGTACTCTTCGTGGCGCTCGTCCTCGGCCAGGCCGGCGGTGCCGCGGCGGCCGGAGCGGTCGTCGAACCGCTGGGGTCGCTCGGCACGTTCGGGGCCGGGGCGCTCGTGACGGCCGCCTGTGCCGTGCTCGGTGCGTGGGTCAGAGCAGCGGGCGCAGCTCGATCTTCCGGTTGCACGCCACCGACGCCTCCTGCGCGACCCGCAGCGCGGTCTCGGCGTCCGGCAGGTCCATGACCCAGAACCCGGCGACGAACTCGGCCGGGTCCCCGACGAGCCCCGGGGTCGTGGTCGGCTCGGCGCGACGGGCGTCGACCACCACGGCGTCCGACGGCGCGGACACCCCGGCCGCGAAGACGACGGCGTCGCCGAGCCGCTCGTTGAGCGCGTCGACCGCGTCCGCCTCGGCCCGTGTCGCGGACTCGGTCCGACCGGCGGCCTCGGCCTGCCCGTCGTCGATGACGTTGACGAGGAACTGCATGGTGCCTCCCCTGTTCGGTTGGCGGCAGGCTACTCCGGCGATCGCACCCGCTACCGTGGTGACCATGGGGACGACCGCGGAGTGGTCACGGCTGCCGGTGGGGCGCCGCGAGTTCCGCCAGGACGCCCTCCTCGCACTCGTCCTCGGCGCCGGACTGGCGATCACGACGATGCTCTACGGGTCGGCCGGGACCTACGGCGACGACCAGGCAGCGTGGTGGGTCTCGGCGCTGCTCGTCGTGGCGAACGCCGCACCGGTCGCGTTCCGCCGCCGCTGGCCGATGACGATGGCGGTCGTCTCGGCGCTGGCCTTCGCGGCGACGCAGATCCTGCACGTGCCCGAGGTCTTCCTCGTGAACTTCACGCTGTTCATCGCCCTGTACACGGTCGGTGCGTGGTGCTCGGACCGTGTCCGCGCCGAGGTCGTGCGCTGGGTGGTCATCGGCGGCATGTTCGCCTGGCTGTTCGTCGCGATCGCCTTCGGCTGGGCGGTGCCGAACGCGCTGCCGAACGACGACGGCGGCCTCATCCCGCCGTACATCGCGCTCTCGCTGCTCAACATCGTGATCAACGTCATCTACTTCGGCGCTGCCTGGTACGCCGGCAACCGGGCCTGGGCGTCGGCGGTGGCGAAGCACGAGCTCGACCTCCGCACCGCCGAGCTCGCCGCCGAACGCGAGCGGAGCGCTGCCCAGGCCGTGACGATCGAGCGCGTGCGCATCGCCCGCGAACTCCACGACGTCGTGGCGCACCACGTGTCGCTCATGGGGGTGCAGGCCGGCGCGGCTCGACGCGTGATCGGCCACGACCCCGAGCAGGCGACGGCATCGCTCGGCGTGGTCGAGCAGAGCGCCCGGACCGCCGTCGAGGAGCTCCGCCGGATGCTCGGCACCCTGCGCGCCGACGAGGACGGCGGCGACGACGTCCGCGCGGCTCCGAGCACCGAGGGGCTCGGCCGGATCGGCGAGCTCGCCGACTCGGCCCGGACCGCGGGGCACCCGACCGAGTACGTCGTGGTCGGCAGCGTCCGCGACGTCCCGCCCACGGTGTCGGCGGTCGCCTACCGGATCGCGCAAGAGGCCGTGACGAACGTCCTCAAGCACGCCGGCCCGACGGCCCGGGCGGACGTCCGGGTGCGGTACCTCGACGACGGCGTCGAGGTCGAGGTCACCGACGACGGACACGGCGACCGGGCACCGCGGAACACCGCGGGCAGCGGACTCGGCCACGTGGGGATGCGCGAACGCGTCGCCGCGGTGGGCGGACGGATCGAGATCGGGCCGCGCGCCCGGGGAGGCTGGCTGGTGCGGGCATGGCTGCCGACGACCTGACCATCGTGCTCGCGGACGACCAGGACCTCGTCCGGGCCGGGTTCCGCGTCATCCTCGAGTCCGAGCCGGGGTTCCGGGTCGTCGGCGAGGCCGCTGACGGCGCCGAGGCGGTCGAGGCCGTGCGGACGCTCCGACCGGACGTGGTGTGCCTCGACGTCCAGATGCCGAACGTCGACGGGCTCGAGGCGGCGCGTCGGATCGCCGCGCTCCCGGAGCCACCGGCCGTGCTCGTCCTGACGACCTTCGACCACGACGACGCCCTCTTCCAGGCGCTCGAGGCCGGGGCGAGCGGGTTCCTGCTGAAGAACGCCTCCCCCGAGCGGCTGATCGACGCCGTCCGCACCGTGGCCGCCGGCGATGCGCTCCTCGCCCCGGACGTGACCCGCCGGGTGATCAGCCGCGCGACCGCCGGGTCCGGGGCGCCCGCGGCACCGGACGGCGACGAGGCGGTCGTCACGGCAGGGCTGACCGAGCGTGAGACCGAGGTCCTCCGGCTGCTCGCCCGCGGGCTGAGCAACGCCGAGATCGCGACGGAGCTGTGGGTCGGTGAGGCGACCGTGAAGACCCACGTGTCGAACGTCCTCCAGAAGCTCGGACTGCGCGACCGCATCCAGGCGGTCGTCTGGGCCTTCGAGCACGGCGTGGCCGGAACCCCCGCCTAGACCCCGTCCGACCCGCGCTCCCCCACGCGGCGGAGCCCGCGGCGCCCCGATCCCCGTCGCCAGCCGGAGGCGCCCGCCGCACCCCGCGCAATAGCGTCGACGCAGGCGGAGCGAACCGCCGCGAGAGGGGAACGACATGCTCACCATCGACGGGGTGACCAAGCAGTACGGCGACCGCCGCGTGCTCGACGACGTGACGTTCACGGTCGGCGACGGACGCCTGACCGGGTTCGTCGGCGGCAACGGCGCCGGCAAGACCACCACGATGCGGATCCTGCTCGGCGTGCTCCAGGCCGACGCCGGCACCGTGTCCATCGACGGCACCACGATCGGCCCGGCCGACCGTCGCCGCTTCGGCTACATGCCGGAGGAGCGCGGGCTCTACCCGAAGATGCCGGTCGCCGAGCAGATCACGTACTTCGCCCGGCTGCACGGCGTCGACAAGCGCACCGCGGCGAGCCGCACCACCGACCTGCTCGACCGGCTCGGCCTGGCGCCGCACGCCACCGACGCCGTCGAGAAGCTGTCCCTCGGCAACCAGCAGCGCGTGCAGGTCGCCGCCGCGCTCGCCCACGACCCCGAGGTCCTCGTGCTCGACGAGCCGTTCTCCGGCCTCGACCCGATGGCGGTCGACGTCGTGCTCGCCGTCCTGCGCGAGGCAGCGGCGGGCGGCGTGCCCGTGCTGTTCTCGAGCCACCAGCTGGACGTCGTCGAGCGGCTCTGCGACGACGTCGTGGTGATCGCCGGGGGCACGATCCGCGCCGCCGGCCCGCAGGACGAACTGCGGAAGCAGGCCGGCCCCGCCGCGTGGGAGCTCCTCGTCGACGGGGACGTCGCCTGGCTCCGCGACGAACCGGGCGTCACCGTCCGCGAGTTCGACGGCGGGTACGCCGTGTTCGAGGCCGACGACGCCACCGCGCAGCGCGTCCTGCAGCGGGCCGTCCAGCACGGCACCGTCGGGTCGTTCTCGCCGCGTGTCCCTCGGCTCAGCGAGGTCTTCCGGGAGGTCGTCCGATGAACGGCTCGTTCGTCCAGTCCGTCCGGCTCGTCGCCGCGCGCGAGATCCAGGCCCGCGTCCGCAGCAAGGCGTTCGTCGTGTCCGCCTGCATCCTCATCCTCATGGTCGTCGCGTCGATCGTCGTCGGCGGCATCGTCGGCAAGGCCACGGCGGGCGACACCACCCCGGTCGCGGTCGTCGACGGGGTCAGCCTGCCGACGAGCAAGGGGCTCGACGTCACCGAGGCGCCGACCGCTGCAGCCGCCGAACGGCTCGTCGAGAACGGTGACGTCGACGCGGCGGTCCTGCCGTCCGACGACCCGCTCGGCTACAAGGTCGTGGGGCTCGACGACGCCCCGACCGACGTCGTCCAGGCGCTGAGCGTCTCCCCCCGCATCGAGCTGCTCGACCCGAACGCGATCCCTGGCGGTTTGATCTACATCGTGGCTCTGGCCTTCGGCGTCGTGTACTTCGCGTCCGCCGTGACCTTCGGTCAGTCGATCGCGCAGAGCGTCGTCGAGGAGAAGTCCACCCGCGTCGTCGAGATCCTGATGGCGGCGATCCCGGCCCGGGCACTCCTGGCCGGCAAGGTCCTCGGCAACAGCGTGATGGCGTTCGCGCAGATCGTCGCGGTGGCGATCGCGGCGGCGGTGACGCTCGCGGTCACCGGGCAGGACAACATGTTCACGGTGCTCGGCCCGAGCATGCTCTGGTTCGTCGGGTTCTTCGCGATCGGCTTCGTGCTCATCGCCTCGCTGTTCGCGGCGGCCGCGGTGCTCGTCTCCCGTCAGGAGGACGTCGGCAGCGTCACCACCCCCGTGATGATGCTCGTGATGATCCCGTACATCCTCATCATCGTCGCGTACAACAACCCGACGATCCTCGGCGTGATGTCCTACGTGCCGTTCAGCGCGCCGATCGGGATGCCGATGCGGATCTTCCTCGGGACCGCCGAGTGGTGGGAGCCGATCCTGTCCCTCGTCATCGTGGCGGTCTCGGTCGTGCTCGTCGTGGTCGTCGGCGCCCGGATCTACGAGAACGCGCTGCTGCGCACCGGCAGCCGGGTGAAGCTGACGGAGGCACTGCGCGGCTGACGCCGCAGGACCGGACGGGAGGCGCGGTACGGGTGAGCGGATCTGCTCACCCGCACCGCGCCTCCCGTCCCTGCGTCAGCGCGCTCAGGCGCTCAGCGTCGCGAAGGCGGACCGGTGCCAGACCAGCGGGCTGTGCGCGAAGTCCGACATGAGCCCGAGGACCCGGAGCACGACGATGTCGTGGTCACCCGCCGGGTAGGTGTGCTCGACGGCGCACTCGAGCCAGATCGGAGCGCCCTCGAGGAAGACCGACCCCGACTCGGACACCGACGTGTCGACACCGACGAACCGGACCGACTTGTCCTTCGACGCGAGCTGCCGGGTGACCTGCGCGTGCCCCTCGCCGAGGATCGAGACCCCGATGGTGCCTGCCGCACGCAGCACCGGCCACGTCGACGACGTGTGCTGCACCGCGAACATCACGAGCGGCGGGTCCTGCGACACCCCCACGGTGAAGGACGAGGCGACGAGCACGGTGGGCTCGTCGTCGACGACGGCGGCGAGCGCCGCGACCCCGCAGGGGAAGCCGGAGAACGCCTGACGGAGGGCACCGAGGTCGGGGGCCTCGGGCGAGTAGGGGCTGATCATGAGCGGGTTCCTTCCTGGAGGCTCGCGGTCGCGCCGAGGACGACGTCGCGCCACCGGGCGAGCCAGACCTCGGTCGATGCGGGCTCGGAGTACTGCTTGTCGTTGAGGTACAGGGCCGGAGCCGGGACGGTCGCACCGAGCTCGACGAGCACGGGCTTGAGGAAGACCTCGGGGGCGAGGGCGTGCGCGGGGCCGGCGCCGAGCATGAGCGGCACGGCGACGACACCGGCGAGGCCGTCCCCGGTGGCGAACTGGTCGAGGAAGAGCTTGAGGACGCCGGTGTAGGTCGCCTTGAACGTCGGCGAGGCGACGACGACGAGGTCGGACGCGGCGACGGTGCGCACCGCGTCCGACACCGCGTCGTCGCCCCAGCCGAGCAGGCCCGGGCCGAGGTCGATCACGTCGACGACGTGGTCGGGTGCCCGACCGGTGAGGCGTTCGAGCACGACCGTGGCCGCGTCGAGCGTCCGCGATGCCGGCTTGGGGTTGCCGGCGACGACGGTGGTGATCATCGATCTGCTCCTGCGGTCGGGGACGGTGTGCGACTGCAGTCCATCCGCCGTTCGTTTCGCCTCCGTGGCGCGCCCGTATCGGGTGGGTTACGCCAGGGGGCGCCGGATGCCACGGCGGGGAATGCCCTGGTCAGCGGGTGCCGCTCCGAACGGGTCCGTCGCATTCCGCCAGCGGGGTCCGCTCGGCCGACCGCCGACTTGTGAGAGACGCGTTACCGGAAGTCGGCGCGATTGCTTCCGGGGTGTTTCGCCCGGGCGGCGCCGCCGCACGGACGCGCGGATCCGCACCGCTCCGGGGTGGGGCGGCGGGATCGCCCGCCCCGGAACGGCGCGGCACGGCGGCTCGTCGACGCCGTGGCGCCGGTGGCCTAACACCGGCGAAACAAACGCCTAACAGGACCGTTACCGCCGGGCACCCGCTGGCGGCCCGCAGCCCGTTACATTCGCATCAGCCCCACCGGAGCGGCCCCGTCATCCCCGACGCATCGCCCCCGGCGGAGCGCTCTCCCACACCCCGAAGTGACCGACGCCCCTCGTCGTCACGCCCACCCCGCGCCGCGGGGTGTTCGGCGTACCCGCAGCACCGGCAGCACCCGCACCCGTCACCCGTCCCCGCACCACGTCCTGGAGGTCCTCGACCGATGTCGTCCCCCGCACCCACCCGAACGCGGCTCGCACGTCCCGCGCTCCTGGCCGCCGCACTCAGCGGTGTGCTGTTCCTGTCCGCCTGCTCCGCCACCTCGACGGCCTCGACCGACTCGTCCGACGACTCCGCCGGGGTCGAGCACGCCACCAGCCAGATCACGGCGGCGAGCGTCGACCCGGAGTTCACCTTCGAGGGCAAGCCGTTCGACATGTCGAAGATCGCGGGCAAGACGATCTTCAACATCCCGAACTCGTCCGCCGTGCCGTTCATCGTGTCCGTCGACGAGGCCGGGCAGCAGCTCGCCGAGGAGTACGGCGCGAAGTGGATCGAGTACACGAACCAGGGCACGCCGACCGAGCAGTCCGCCGGCATCGACCAGGCGATCAGCCGGAAGGCCGACATCATCGTCCTCGCGCAGGGCGTCAACGGCGAGCTCATCGTCCCGGCGCTCAAGCGTGCGAAGGCCGCCGGCATCCCGGTGCTCATCAGCCACACGTACCAGACGGGTGAGGCGCTCCCCGACCAGCTGCAGGACCTCGTCGCCGCCCAGGTGACCGCGCCCTTCCACGAGGCCGCGAAGCTCAACGCCGACTGGGCCATCAAGGAGACGAAGGGCGCGGGTGACGTGCTCATCATCACCTCGTCGGAGGTCCCGCCGTCGGACGGCATCGTCAAGGCCATGCAGGAGGAGTTCGACGAGTACTGCTCGGGCTGCAAGGTGAAGGTGACGAACGTGCCGGTCGCCGACTGGGCGACGAAGATCTCGTCGACCGTCCAGTCCGCGATCCAGTCCGACCCGAACCTCGACTACGTCCTGCCCGTGTACGACTCGATGGCCCTCTTCGTCGAGGCCGGGGTGACGGCGGCCGGCAAGACCGGCCAGGTCTTCACGTCCTCGTACAACGGCACGCCCGCAGTGATGAAGATCCTGCAGGAGGGCAACGTCATGACGATGGACATCGGCGAGAACATGGAGTGGCTCGCCTACGCCACGCTCGACCAGGCCGGTCGCGTCCTGACCGACACCCCGATCATCGAGGACGGCGACGAGCAGACCCCGCTCAAGGTGTTCACGAAGGACAACGTCGACGAGGCCGGTACCCCGCCCGCGCCGAGCAAGGGCTACGGCGACGCGTACAAGACCGGGTACGCGGAGATCTGGGGTCCGGCGAAGTGAGCGCCACCCGGGAGGCACGGCGCAGCCCCGCAGCGTCCGCTGCGGTCGTCGAGGCCGGTGCGACCACCGCGCCGGTCCTGCGGATCAGCGGGCTCACCAAGCGGTTCGGCGGACTGACCGCGCTCGACGACGTCGAACTCGAGGTCCGTCCGGGCCAGGTGCACGCGCTGCTCGGCGAGAACGGTTCCGGCAAGTCGACCCTCATCAAGATCCTGTCCGGCACCTACGCGCCGGACCCGGGAGCGACGATCGAGGTCCGCGGCTCCCGGCTCCCGCTGCCGGTGCCTCCCGGGTACTTCCGCCGCGTCGGCATCAGCTTCGTGCACCAGGACCTGGCCCTCGTGCCGTCGCTCGGGGTGACCGAGAACCTCCGGCTCGCCACCGTCGTCGCCGGCCGTGGTCCGTTCGTCCGCTGGGGCGCCGAGCACCGGGCGGCCGCGGAGCTCTTCGCCCGCTACGGCGTGGACATCGACCCGCGGGCCCGGATCGAGGAACTGACCGACACGCAGAAGGCGCTCGTCGCGATCCTGCGGGCCGTCGCCGAGCTGGGCGACGACCGGGCGCTCATCGTCCTCGACGAACCGACCGTGTTCCTGCCGAAGGAGGACGCGGACCTGCTCTTCCGCGTCGTCAAGGACCTCGTGTCCGACGGCCGCACGTCGGCCCTCCTCGTGTCGCACGACATGTCAGAGGTCCTCGAGCACGCCGACCGCGTCACGGTCCTCCGGGCCGGTCGGGTCCAGGCGCACCGGGACACCGCGACCACGACCGCGGACGAGCTCGTCTCGCTCATCGTCGGACGCGGGCTCGACGGCGCGGCCGCACGCAGTGCCCGCCCCGCCACCACGGGCGACGCGGTCGTGACGGTCCGGGACCTCCGGGCCGGTGTCGTCGACGGGCTCTCGTTCGACGTCGCGGACGGCGAGGTCGTCGGCATCGCCGGGCTCGCCGGCTCGGGCGTCGAGGACGTGCTTCCAGGCCTGTACGGCGCCCGGGCGGCGACCGGGACCCTCACGGTCCGGGACGCCACGGTCGACCTCGGCGCCACCAGCCCGGCGACCTCGATCGCCCGCGGGGTCGTCTACGTCCCCGCCGACCGCAAGCGCGAGGGCGGTGCCCTGACCCTGTCCGTCGAGCAGAACGTGACCCTGCCCGTCCTCGGGAAGCTCCGCGGACTGCTCGGGCTCTCGCCGGCACGGGAACGGTCGCACGTCGAGAGCCTCGTCCGCGACTGGGACGTCCGTCCCGCCGACCCCTCCGCGCTCTTCGGCACGCTCTCCGGCGGCAACCAGCAGAAGGCCGTCCTCGCGAAGTGGATGCAGGACGACCCGCGGCTCGTGCTGCTCCAGGAGCCGACGCAGGGCATCGACGTCGGCGCCCGTGCGGCGATCTTCTCGATGCTCCGCCGGACCGCCGACCAGGGCGTCTCGATCGTCTGCGCCTCCACCGACTACGACCAGCTCGCCCAGATGTGCGACCGGGTCGTGGTCCTCGCCCACGGCCGCGTCCACGACGTGCTCACCGGCGACCGGATCGACCGCGACGTCATCGCGGCGGCCGTCGTCGCCAGCCTCGTCGATCCCGCTCCCTCCTCCCCCGACTCCTCCCCCGTCAAGGAGACCGCCTGATGTCCACCACCGCCGAACCCGCCCTCGAGACGTCGATCGTCCGCCCCACCCGCCCGCGCTTCTCGTGGGGGCACACCGAGCGCTACGCCCTGCTCGGCGCCTGGCTCGTCATCGTGATCGCGTTCAGCATCGCGCTCCCCGACACCTACCCGACCCTCGGGAACCTGCAGAACATCCTCGGGTCCCAGTCGGTGCTGCTCATCCTGGCGCTCGGCTTCCTGTTCCCCCTGACCGCGGGTGAGTTCGACCTGTCCGGCGCCTCGACGATGTCGCTCTCCGCCATGACGATCGCCGTCCTCAACGCCAAGATGGACATCCCGCTGCTGCCGGCGATCCTGGTCGGCCTCGCGATCGGCGTGGTCGTCGGCCTGGTGAACGGCCTGCTCACGGTCGCGTTCCGGATCGACTCGTTCATCGTGACGCTCGGCACCTCGACGTTCATGATCGGGATCATCCAGTGGATGAGCGCGTCCTCGTCGGTGACCGGCATCGACCCGGCGCTCGTCCAGGCGACCGTCGGGTGGCGCGGGCTCGCCGGGCTGCCCCTGGCGTTCGTCTACGGCCTGATCGCCACCGTGGTCGTCCTCATCGTCCTGAGCGCCACCCCGGTCGGTCGACGGCTCCTGTTCGTGGGCACCGGTCGCACGGTCGCCGAGCTCTCCGGCCTGAACGTCCGCCGGCTCCGCGTCGGCGCGTTCGTCGGCGCGGGCCTCACCGCGGCGGTGGCCGGGGTCGTCTACGCCGGCACGCTCGGCGGGGCGGACCCCTCGAGCGGGCAGTCGTTCCTGCTCCCCGCGTTCGCCGCCTGCTACCTCGGGGCCACCGCGATCATCCCCGGGCGCTTCAACGCCATCGGCACCTTCATCGCCGTCTACTTCCTGTTCTCCGGCGTCGTCGGGCTCCAGATGCTCGGCGCCGACAACTTCGTCCAGCAGCTCTTCTACGGCGGTGCGCTCATCGTCGCCGTCGCGGTCTCCCAGACGATCCGACGGCACTCCGTCGCGAGCGCCGCCAAGGCCGCCGCGAAGCAGTCCTGACCCTCCTCCAAGCACAGAAAGCGAGTCCCCCATGGACATCGGAGTCTTCATCCCGATCGGCAGCAACGGCTGGCTCATCTCCACCACCTCGCCGCAGTACAAGCCCTCGTTCGACCTCAACCTCGAGATCGTGCAGAAGGCCGAGTCGTACGGCTTCGACTTCGCCCTGTCGATGATCAAGCTGCGCGGCTTCGGCGGCCCGAGCGGGTTCTGGGACGAGAACCTCGAGTCCTTCACCCTGATGGCCGGCCTCGCTGCCCGGACGGAGCGCATCCGCCTGTTCGCCACCACGGCCGTCCTCACGATCCCGCCGGCGATCGCCGCACGCATGGCCGCCACGGTCGACTCGATCTCGCACGGCCGCTTCGGGCTGAACCTCGTCGCCGGGTGGCAGAAGGCGGAGTACGACCAGATGGGGCTCTGGCCGGGCGACGAGGTGCACTTCAAGCGTCGGTACGCCTACCAGACCGAGTACATGCAGGTCATGAAGGAGCTGTGGGAGGACGGCGTCAGCAACTTCCAGGGCGAGTACTTCCAGATGGACGACTGCCGGATGCTGCCGAAGCCGACGTCGCACATCCCGATCGTCTCGGCCGGGCAGTCCTCGCAGGGCATGGCGTTCGCGGCGGAGTACTCGGACTACAACTTCTCGATGGGCGTCGGCGTGAACACCCCGACCGCGTACGCCGAGCAGAACGAGACGCTCCTCGCCGCGCGGGAGAAGACCGGGCGGGACGTCGGCTCCTACGTGCTGTTCATGGTCATCGCCGACGAGACCGACGAGGCCGCGCAGGAGAAGTGGCAGCGGTACAGCGACGGCGTGGACGTCGAGGCCATCGCCTGGATGACCGGGCAGGCGCTCACCGACACGAACGGCGAGGACGGCAACACCGCGAAGCGGATCTCGCTGCCGGAGGGTGCCGTGAACATGAACATGGGCACGCTCGTCGGCTCCTACGAGCACGTCGCGGCGATGCTCGACGAGGCCGCCGACGTCGCGGGCACGAAGGGCATCATGCTCGTGTTCGACGACTTCCTGCAGGGCATGGACGACTTCGGCACCCGCATCCAGCCGCTCATGCGCACCCGCGAGGGCGTCGTGTCGTCGGCGCCCGCCGTCACCCCGAGCGCGGTCACCGCATGACGGCCGGCAGCACGGCGCCGACCCTCGAGGTCGCGGTCGTCCAGGCCGGGCAGATCCCCGCCGACGGCGACGCCGCGCTCGACGGCCTCATCGCGCTGTTCGAGCAGGCCGCCGAGGGCGCCGACCTCGTCGTCTTCCCCGAGCTCACCACGACGCCCTACTTCTGCGGCGTCCGGAACGACAGCCGCAAGGCCTGGGCGCAGCCCGTCCCCGGTCCGGCGACGGCACGGTTCGCCGAGGCCGCGCGGCGACTCGGCACGGCGGTCGTCTTCGGCCTCTACGAGGACGCCGGCGACGCGCAGTACAACAGCGCGGTGCTCATCGACGCCGACGGCACCCTCGTCCACGGCACCGACGTGCACGGCGACCGCGTGCCGGCGTACCGGAAGACGTCGATCCCGACGAACGCGATCTCCGACGTCGACGAGAAGCACTACTTCGCGCCGGGGTCGGGGCCGGTCGTGTTCGACGCGCTCGGCACCCGGTTCGGCATGCTCATCTGCTACGACCGGAGCTTCCCCGAGTACTGGCTCGCGTCACGGGCCGCGGGTGCCGAGGTGATGCTCGTGCTCGTCTCCTCGATGGGGTTCCGCGAGACGCTCTTCACGCAGGAGCTGCAGGTGCGCGCCCTCGAGACGCAGACCTGGGTCGTCGCCCCGAACCGCGGCGGCGAGGAGACCGTGGACGGCAAGACCGTGAGCTACTTCGGCCGCTCGTCGGTCGTGTCGCCCCGCGGCGAGCTCGTGGTCTCCGCCCCGGCGCACGAGACCGGACCCATCGTCCGGGCGACGCTCGACGTCGCCGAGGTGGCCGCGGCACGCGACGACTTCCCGCTCGGCCGTGACCGGCAGCCCGGGGTGTTCCGGTACCTCGCGGACGCCCACGCCGCGGCGGTGCCAGCGTGACGGACGTGTTCGCGGTCGTGCGCGGGACGATCGCGCCCCAGCTGGAGCAGGCGCTGCACGACAGCCGTGCGAACCCGCTCCCGGCCGCCCCGTCGTCCCTGCCGGCGGAGCCCGGGCACAGCCAGGCGCTGTTCACCCGGCTCCTCGCGGCGGCGATCGACGCGGCACCGACCCCCGCAGCACCGGCGGTCGCCCTCACTCCGGGGGCGGACTCCACGGCCGCGACGGCGTCCGACCCCGCCGCGGCGAGCGTCACCGAGCTGCTCGCGGCCTACCGCGACGGCTCCACCACCCCCGCCGCCGTCGTCGGAGCCCTCGCCCCGCACTGGACGAGCGACGACGTGTGGTCCGACGCCGTCCTCCGCCTGGTCGACGGCGCCGAGCACGCAGCGGCCGAGTCGACCCGGCGCTGGGCCGCGGGCGAGGCCCGTGCACTCGAGGGCGTGCCGTTCGCGGTGAAGGACATCATCGACGTCGCCGGCACGGTCGTCACGAGCGGCTCGCTGCAGACCGGTGACCGCGTGGCCCCCGCCGACGCCACCGTGGTCGCCCGGCTCCGTGCTGCCGGGGCGATCCCGGTGTTCACGGCCGCGACGACCGAGTTCGCCTGCGGCGGCCCGCACAACGCCCGGTACGGCGCCGTGCGGAACCCGTGGGACCCCGAGCGCTGGACGGGCGGGTCGTCGACCGGCTCCGGTTCCGCCCTCGCCGCACGCATCGTCCCGCTCGCGCTCGGGTCGGACACCGGCGGATCGATCCGGGTGCCGTCGGCGCTGTGCGGGACGACCGGCATCAAGCCGACGTACGGCCTCGTCCCGCGCACGGGCGTCGCGAGCCTGTCGTGGACGCTCGACCACGTCGGACCGATGGCCCGCACCGCCGAGGACCTCGCGCTCGTGCTCGCCGTGATCGCCGGCGGCGACGGGCAGGACCCCACGACGCACACCGCGGTCCCGCTCGTCGAGGCGGCACCGGGACGGATCGCGGGGATGCGCATCGGCGTGCCCCGGGTCTGGTTCACCGAGCGGGTAGACCGTGCGGTGCTCGACGCGCACGCGGCCGCGGTCGACCGGTTCGCGGCACTCGGGGCCGAGATCGTGCCGATCGAGTTCGACGACCTCGAGGCGGTCGACGCCGAGTGCTGGACCGTCTTCTACGGCGAACTCGCGGCCAACCAGGAGGCCAACGCCGCCACCGCCGACCTGTTCGACGCCGGCACCCGTGCGCGGTTCGACGTCGCGTTCACGCCGACGGCCGCGGACTACCTCCGGTCCCTCCGACGTCGTCCGCTCGTGCAGGCCGCGATGGTCGCACGGATGGACGAGGCCGGGGTCGACGTCGTCCTCACGCCGGGGATCGGTGCCACGGCGCCCCGACTCGACGACCTCACCATGACGGTCGACGGCGTGCCGTACAACCTGCACGACGTGATCCCCCGGAACACCCGGGTCTTCGACTACGTCGGCTTCCCGGCGCTCATGATGCCCGCCGGGACCGCGCCGGACGGTCTGCCGGTCGGCGTGCAGCTCGTCGCACGCCCGTGGGACGACCGACTCGTCCTGTCCGCCGCCGCCGCGTTCCAGGAGGTCACCGCCCACCACCACCGGGTGCCGCCGGCATCCGCCACGAGAGGGTCGACCGATCAGTAACCGCACCACGGACGAGGACGGCGCCCGCCGACGCGCGTGGCAGGTGCTCTGCGCGTCGAGCCTGAGCGTCGTCCTCGTCTTCATCTCCTCGAGCGCCCTGCTCGTCGCGCTCCCCGACGTCAGCCGTGACCTCGACGCCTCCGCCCTGCAGTCCAGCTGGGTCCTGCTCAGCTACATGCTCACGACGACGACGCTCATCCTCGTCTTCGGCCGGATCGCGGACCTCGTCGGGCGTCGCCGTCTGTACATCGCCGGCATCCTCGTCTTCCTCCTCGCGTCGCTCGCGTGCGGTGCAGCACCGGACGCCGCCGTCCTGCTCGCCGCCCGACTCGTGCAGGGCGTCGGTGCGGCGGCCATCGTCACGAACACCACGGCGCTGCTCACCGACGTGTTCCCGGAGTCGATCCTGTCGCTCGGCCTCGGGCTGAACGCCACCGTCGCCGCCGTCGGACAGGTCATCGGTCCGGTCGTCGGCGGCCTCGTCGCGGAGTCGTTCGGCTGGCGGTGGATCTTCCTCGCCGGGGTCCCGATCTCGCTCGCGGGGCTCGTCTGGTCGCTGCGACTCATCCCCCGCACCGCCCGGCCACGCTCCGGCGAACGCCTCGACGTCCCGGGCTCGGTGCTCTCCGTGGCCGCGGTCGGGCTGCTGGTCGGCGCCGTGTCGGTCGGCGGTTCCGCGGGCTGGGCCGCCGTCCCGGTCGTCGCGATGGCCTCCGGCGCGGTGCTGCTCGGAGCGGTGTTCGTGTGGACCCAGCGCCGGGTCCCGCACCCGCTCGTCGACCCGGCGATCTTCCGCGACCGGGCGACCATCACGCTCTTCTCGGCCGCCGGCCTCTGCGCGCTGTCGAGCTACGCCCTCGTGCTCCTGGCGTCCCTGTCGTTCCAGGCGGTCTCGGGCAAGGACGCCGTCGAGGCGGCGCTCTGGGTGCTCCCCACCCCGATCGGCACGACCGTGGCCGCGGCGAGCGCCGGGGTCCTCGCCCGCCGGGTGCCCGCGCGCACGCTCTCCACCATCGGCATGCTGCTCATCGCGGTCGGGGCAGCGGTGCTCGCGGGGTCGCTCGCCGACGACGGTGCCTACGCCGTGACGGCCGTCGGACTCGGTGCCGTCGGCGTCGGCACCGGAGTGTTCATGACGCCGAGCACCTCGGCCCTGATGACCCGCGTCCCGGAGCACCGCCGGGGCATCGCGAACGCCATCCGGTCGGCGCTGCAGAACGCGGGCTTCCTGTTCTCCACGGCGCTCGGTCTGGCGATCGCCACGAGCGGGCTCTCCGCCGCGCAGCAGGCCGCGGCGTACGACGGCAGCTTGCTCGGCCTGCCGGCGACCGACGTCCAGGCCTTCGTCGACGGCGTGCGCACCGCCGCGCTCACGTTCGCCGGGTGCGCGGTCGTCGGCGCGCTCATCGTCGCGTTCGGTCCGTTCGGCCCCCCGGACCGCCAGGCACCGCTCCGACCGGACACGTCCGGCCCGGTGCCCGAGCCGGGGACGAGCGCATGACCGCCACGACGGGCACCGACCGCACGCACGGGCCGACCGCCGGCCGACGTGCCGGGGCCGTGCCGCGCCTCCAGGCCCCCACCAGCCAGCCCCACGACGGAAGCAGGACCGCATGACCGACGACCACGACGACTACGTCTCGGCCGGCTACACCGGTGCGCTCGAACCGGGCCGACGGGCGGCGCTCGTCGTCGTCGACCCGGTGAACGCCTACGTCGACCCGGCGTGCGGGCTGTACGCCGGCGTCGAGGAACCCGTCGAGCGCATGCGCGCGCTCACGGCCGCGGCCCGGGCGGCCGGCGTGCACGTCGCCGTCACGACCATGGCGCTGTCGGCCGACGGCTCCAACGCAGGGGTGTTCTTCCGGAAGGTGCCGGCCCTCGCGGCGTACCTCCCCGGCACGTCCACCGGCGCGTTCATCGAGGGGCTCGCGCCGGTCGACGGGGACACCCTCGTGCCGAAGCAGTACCCGAGCGCGTTCTTCGGGACCTCGCTGGCCGCCGACCTCGTCGCACGAGGGGTCGACACGCTCTTCATCGCCGGACTCTCGACGAGCGGGTGCATCCGGGCCACCGCGACGGACGCCATGCAGCACGGCTTCGTGCCGATCGTCGTGCGCGAGGCCGTCGGCGACCGGCTGCCGAGCGTGCACGAGGCGAACCTGTTCGACATCCAGGCGAAGATCGGCGAGGTGTGGGGCATCGACCGGGTGCTCGCGCTCTGGAGCGCCGCGTGAGCACCGAGGCCCCGGTCCGCGGACGGCCCCGGAACGCCGCGGTCGACGAGGCCGTGTACACGGCGTGCATCGCGATCCTCGCCGAGGGCGACCCCCGTGCCTTCACGATCCGGGCGGTCGCCGACGCCGCCGGGGTGGGCGCGGCGACGATCTACCGGCGCTGGTCCAGCCGCGACGTGCTCCTCACCGAGACCGTCATCCGCCTGATGGAGGAGTCGATCCCGACGATCCTCGACGCCCCGATCGACGAGGGCGTCCTCGGGCTCACCCGCGGCTGGGTGCACGCGCTCGTCGCGACCCCGGTCGGCCGGGCGCTGCCGCTCATCGTGGAGCTCGCCTCGCACGAGCCCCGGGTGGCCGAGGCGGTCGCCGCGTGGCACCGCGACCGACGGGTCCGGGTGAACGCGATGCTCCAGCGGGCGATGGACGCCGGCGACCTGCGGCCCGACGTCGACCTCGGGATCGCCGTCGACCTGCTCGGCGGTCCGACCTTCTACCGCCGGGTGTTCGTGTCCATCGACATCCAGGCACCCGACTACCCGGTGCGCCTCGCCCGGGAGTTCCTCCGGTGGGCCGGGTGGACCGGCGACACCACGACCGTGGGGGTGGTCTCGTGACCGACGTCGCACCGGACGACCGACTGGACGGCACCGCGGGACGTCGTCCGGTCCCGCCGTGGACGGACATGGCCATCGGCGACGTCACGCCCGGGCACTGGATCGGCTTCAACCGCCGCTCGGACGCCGCCCGGCAGGTGTCCGACCTCATCCGCGCGGACATCGTCGCCGGTCGGTTCACCGGACCGCTGCCGTACGAGTGGGAGCTCCTCGACCTGTACGGCACGACGCGGAACGTCCTGCGCGCGGCGCTGACGCTCCTCAAGGAACAGCGCCTGCTCACCCGGGCACCGCGGTCGGGCACGTTCGGCGTCCGTCCGGTGGCCTCGGTGAGCCTCGCCCGGACCACCGAGGAGGTCACGATCTACGGCGAGAACACCGGCGGCAGCGTGTTCGACTCCCCGCGGCTGAGCATCGTGCACCTGTGCGTCCAGCTCGTGCCGGCGCCCGAGACCGTCCGGCGGAACCTCGAGATGGACGGCAGCGCCGCGTACTTCGTCGAGAGCCTCATCTCGTTCGACGGGGAGCCGAGCCGGGTGCGGACGAGCTGGGTGCCGCAGGAGCGGTTCCCGGACCTCGTGTCGGAGCCGCTCACCGAGTACGTGCCGGACGTGCTCGTGCGGCGGGTCGGGCAGCGGCCGGTCGCTCGTCGACTGCTGCTCAGCACGGTGAACGCCGACCAGTGGAGCGCGGACCTGCTCGACATCGATCCGGGGCAGGCGATCTTCCACATCGAGCGGCTGATGTGCCTGGCCGACGGGACCCCGGTGGAGTACGGGTTCTCGCGGTACCGGGGCGACCGGGCGGTGATCGACTCCCGCATCGTGTGAGCCTCGACGCCGTCAGAGGAGCCCGAACACCGCCTGCGCGCCGAGGCTCGTCCCCGCCACGAGCACCCACAGCGCGATCCCGAGCAGCATCGGTCGGAACCCCGCCCGCCGGAGTGCGCCGAAGTCCGTCGAGACCCCGATCGCGGCGAGCGCCACCGTGATGAGGAACGTCGCGGCGGTGGAGAACCCCGGGGCCGCTGCGGCCGGCAGGACCCCGAGGGTGCGGAGGAGCACGACCACGAGGAACCCGATGAGGAACCACGGGACCAACCGGAACACGCGGAACCCGCGGACGCCCCCGGCGCGGGCCGTGTCCACGCCGGACGCGACCTGCTCGCGGGAGGTGCGCCGTGCCTCCAGGCCGGCCAGCCCCACGACGATCGGGATGATCATGAGCGTCCGGACCAGCTTCACGACCACCGCCGTGTCGGTCGCCTGGCGACCGTAGACGGTCGCCGTGGCGACCACCGACGAGGTGTCGTTCACCGCGGTGCCAGCAAAGACGCCGAACGCGTGCTGCGAGAGCCCCAGCGCGTGGCCGACCAGGGGGAAGACGAAGACGGCGGCGATGTTGCACAGGAAGATCGTCGACATCGCGTAGGCGACGTCCGCGCTGACCGCGCCGATCACGGGCGTGACGGCCGCGATCGCCGAGGCGCCGCAGATCCCCGTCCCGACGCCGATGAGCGTGCGGAGGGCACTCGAGACCCGGAGCAGCCGACCGATCCCCCACGCTGCGACGAGGCACACGACGAGGGTCGTCAGCATCACGGGCAGCGTCTCGCCGCCGATGCGGAGCACCTCGGCGATCGAGAGCTGGGCGCCGAGCAGGACGACGGCGAATTGCAGGACCCGGCTCGAGGCGAACTTCACGCCGGGCTGCAGCAGACCGAGATCGCCGCCCGAGCCCGCACCGGTGCCCTCGCGGTGTCGTCGTCGGCGGACGAGCCACCCGACCAGGGCGCCGAGCACGACCGCGGGGACCGGGCCGCCGACGACCGGGACCTCGCGGCCGACGACGGTGGCGGCGAGCCCGATCGCGAGGGCGAGTGCGACGCCCGGCCAGGCGGTGCGGAGGAACGGCATGGCGTCCAGCATGACAGGCCCACGGCGAACGGCAGCCGGCGTGCGGCGTCGCGGCGTCGCGGCTCAGCCGGCCGGCGGCACCTGCCCCGTCATCACCACGCGCCCGGCAGCGTCGTCCCACCGGAACGTCGCGTCGGCCCGACCGCTCGCGTCCGCAGTCGACTCGTCCGGCTTCGCGTAGCGGTAGGCGACCGCGATCGTCGACGGGTCGGTCCGGCTGATGTCCGGGACGAAGCCGTACTGCTCCTTCGTGGCCGTGCCGAGGTACCGGCCGTCGTGGAAGAGCAGGATCGCGACGGGCGAGCTGCCGGTCGCGAGGTCCAGGCTCACCGTGACCCAGGACAGCGGGGCGCACGCCTCGTACCCGGACGTGTCGGCCCGTGCGGCGTCCCACTTCGCGTCCTCGAGCCCGGCCGGCAGCGGCAGGTCGGCGATCGGCTGGGCGGCGGCCTCGGCACCGCTCGACGGGCCGCACGTCGGCGTGGGGGTCGGAGTCGACGTCGGGGTCGGGCTCTCGGCGACCGCAGTCGGCGTGGCGGTCACGGTGCGGGTGGCGGTGGCGGTGGGGCCGGCGGTCGTCCCGCCGCTGCACCCGGTCAGGGCAACGGCCAGGACGGCGGCGAACAGGATCCCCCCGGTGGTGTTCACGGTGCGCATCCGGACAGGTTCCTCCTCGCCCTGCACAGAGTTCTCGGCGTATTCTTGGTTTCGGAAGCAACGACGATTCCGGCCATGCCTCGTCGTGTCGCGTTCCCCGACCTCGACGGGCCCCGACCCGACCAAGAGCCCTCGTGTCTGAACACCTCATCGAGTACGTCGCCCGTGACCGAACGGGCATCACCGCCGTCGTGACGACCACCAGCGTCATCGACGTCGACACCGTGATCAAGCACATCCACGCCGGTCACGCCGGGTACTACGTCGCGGCCGACTCGTGGAAGCGCACGCCGGTGCGAAGCCTCTCGTTCCTCGGCGGCGCGTACCTGTTCGCGAACTGGGACGGCTCGAAGCGGAACATGCTGCACGATCTCGCGCTCCGCGCTCCGACCCGGTCCATCGAGACGAAGCCGGTGGCGCGGCGCCCGCGGTTCTCGCGGGTGCTCGACGCGATCCTCGGCCGGCGGCGGTCCCACCGGCACTGACCGCACCGACTGACGGACGGGAGGCACGGTGCGGGCCCGCCCCGCGCCTCCCGTCCGCCGCCGGTGCGCGAGATCAGTCGTCGTCGCGGCGACGCGACCGTGTCCGCCGGAACCGCTTGCCGGTTTCCTCGTCGACCGCGATGCTGCCCGTCGGCAGGTTCGAGAAGTCGGGCGCGATGACGGTCGGCTCCGGGACGCCACCCGGGCCGTCGAGGACGAGGATGTTGCTCGTGCTCGTGAGCGTCCGCCCCCGGAAGAAGTCCGGGGACCGCACCCACCAGACGACCATCAGCACGACACCGATGAGGATCGCGCCGACACCCACCACGGCGACCGCTCCGATGCCGAGGATCGTGACATCCTTCCCGTCGTCGCCCTGCAGCCAGTCGGGTTGGGCGAACTGCACGAGTCCGTAGACGAACGTCACCGCGAGCGTCAGGCCGCCGAGCAACGGGACGAGCCCCCGCATGACGAAGTTCCGTGCGGTGTTGAAGAGCGTCCGTCGGTAGACCCAGACGCACGCGAAGCCGGTCAGCCCGTAGTAGAACGCGATCATCAGGCCGACGGAACCGATCAGGGCGGTGAGCAGGTTCGTCGAGATGACGGTGAACAGCACGTAGAAGCCGATCGACGCGATGCCCATCCCGATGGTCGACCAGGTCGGCGTGAGGAAGCGCCGGTGGATCCGGGCGAAGTGCGACGGCAGGGCCTTGTAGACCGCCATCGAGAGCGAGGTGCGGGCGGTCGGCATGATCGTCGTCTGCGTCGAGGCGGACGCCGAGGTGAGGATCGAGAACGACAGCAGGGCCATCGCCGCGTGCCCGAGGAACGAGTTGCCGAAGAGCGCCGGGCCGATCGCCGAGAACACGTCGTCCGCGTTGCCCTGCGCCCCGAGGCCGATGCCCTTCGTCCCGACGCCGGCGAAGGCGATCGCCGCGATCGACACGAGGGCGTAGATGACGAGGAGCAGGACCGTGCTGATGACGGCTGCGCGACCGGGGGTCTTCTCGGGGTCCTTCGTCTCCTCGTTGAGCGAGACGGCGGTGTCCCAGCCCCAGTAGATGAAGATCGCCGTGAGCATGGCGGGGGCGATGACCGACCCGAAGTCCATGCCGCTCGGCCACAGCCACGACAGCGAGGGTGTGATCGAGCCCTCGACGCCGTTGCCGGTACCGACCCGTACGAGCGCGACGGCAGCGAACATCACCAGCACGAGCACCTCGATGCCGAGCAGGACGTACTGCAGCCGGGCCGACACCTCGACGCCGACGTAGCAGATGAAGGTCATCACGGCGATCCAGGCCACCCCGGCGACGGTCGACCAGAGCGTGCTGTTCCCGAGGGCGCTGATCGCCGGGTCGTTCGTGAGGACGCCGACGAACGAGTACCCGTACGAGCCGGCGATCTGGGCGAGGTTCGCCATCACGATGACGTCCGCGGCGATGATCCCCCACCCGCCGAGCCACCCCGTCACGGAACCGAATGCCCGGGTCGCCCAGGTGAACGTCGTGCCGCAGTCGGGGTCCTCGCGGTTGAGCTCCTGGTAGGCCACGGCGATCATCCACATCGGGATGAACGCGAGCAGCATGATCGCCGGGGCCTTCACCCCGGCGAGGAGCGCTCCCCCACTGGCCACGACCAACCCGAGGCTCGCGGCCAGGCTGTAGGCGGGCGCGGTGGACGAGATGCCCATGACGACGCTGCCGACCAGGCCGATGGCGCCCGGTCGCAGTCCCTTCTCCGTGCCGACGGTCTCGGTCGACACCGTCACGACCCGTTCGTCTCGCATGACCACCACGCTCTCTCGATGGCGAGCGACGGAAACCGTCGCCGTCGCTCCACGACTCTGTGGATACGAGCACTGAAACTAGACCTCAGCAACGATTTCCGCACCTGGCTGTGTCAATCTTGATCCAGTCCCGAGAGGAGCACCAGCATGGAGGACGCCGACGTCGTCGTGATCGGTGCGGGCGTGGCGGGGCTCGCAGCCGCACGGGTGCTCGCCGGGGCCGGGCGCCGGGTCGTCGTGCTCGAGGCCCGGGACCGGATCGGCGGTCGGGTCCACACCGACCGGACCGACGGGCACGTGACCGACCTCGGCGCCTCGTGGATCCACGGCGTCGAGGACAACGCCGTGGCCGACGCCGTCGCCGCGTTCGGCATCCGCACGGTCGAGTTCACCGTCGGCGGGTACCAGGTCGACAGCCGGCCGATCGCGTACCACGGGCCCGACGGTCGTCGGCTCGAGGCCGGTGCAGCCGCCCGGTTCGCCGACGACGTACGCACGGTCGACCGCGCCCTGGCCGACGAGGTCGAGCGATCGGCGCCGCTCGACAGCTACCGCGACGTGGTCGCCCGGGCCGTCGCGGCGCAGGGCTGGGACGCCGAGCGGGCGGAACGGGTCAGCGAGCACCTCGAGCACCGGAGCGAGGAGCAGTACGGGGTCGCGAGCGACGAGCTCGCCGCGCACGGGCTCGACGACGACACGATCGCGGGCGACGAGGTGGTGTTCCCGGACGGCTACGACGCCCTGCCCGCACACCTCGCCGCGGGGCTCGACGTCCGGCTCGGGCATGCCGTCGAGCGCATCGACCACGGGGACGGCGGGGTGGTGGTCACGAGCAGCCGCGGCCCGTTCCACGCCGAGGCCGCCGTCGTCACGGTGCCCGTCGGGGTGCTGCAGGCCGGCGACCTCGTGATCGAGCCACCGCTGCCCGCACGGCACCGGCAGGTACTCGGACGGCTGCGGATGAACGCCTTCGAGAAGGTCGTCCTGCGGTTCCCGGAGCGGTTCTGGGACGCCGACGTCTACGCGGTCCGGCAGCTCGGTCCGGCCGGACGGTGGTGGCACTCCTGGTACGACCTGACGCGGCTCGACGGGGTGCCGACGCTGCTCACCTTCGCGGCCGGTCCGGCAGCGCGGGCGATCCGGGGCTGGAGCGAGGAGCGGATCGCGGACTCGGTGCTCGAGCAGCTCCGGCGACTGTACGGCGACGCCGTGGGGACGCCGACGTCGGTGCTCGTGACGGCGTGGCAGGACGACCCGTTCGCCCGGGGCTCGTACGCGCACATGCTCCCGGGGTCGACGACGAGCGACCACGACGACCTCGCGGTGCCGATCGCGGGGCGCGTGCACCTGGCGGGCGAGGCGACGTGGACCGACGACCCGGCGACGGTGGCCGGCGCGCTGTACTCGGGGCACCGTGCGGCGGTCGCGGTGCTCGGCCACGAGGTGCCGATCGACCGGGTCTGGACGGGCACACCCGCCGGGTGACCTGTGCGAGGATCGTCGAGCACGCCGGCACGAGGGGTCCGGCACGAGGGGGAGAGCATGCTCGCGAGCGATGTGGCGAACGCGAAGTTCGCACCGACGAAGTGGCGCGAAGGGTACGACCAGCGCGAGGTCGACGACTTCCTCGACCGGGTCCGGGCGACCCTGGCCGGGTACGAGGCCGGACGTCCGGTCGATCCGCTGACGCCCGAGGACGTCACCCTGGCGCGCTTCCAGCCGACCAAGTTCCGCGAGGGCTACCGGCAGGACGAGGTCGACGACTTCCTCGACCGCGTGGTGGTCGCGCTGCGGCAGCACACCACCCACCGCTGACCGGCCCCGTCAGACGCTGACCGGCCCCGTCAGGCGCTGACCGCGCCCGCGGCCTCCCCGATCCGCAGCCCGGTCGCCACGAGCCGCGCGACCGCTGGCGTCTCCCGCCCGACCGGCCACCCGAGCACCGTCGTCGCGAGGGGCGCGTCGAGCACCGGCACCGCGACGTGCTCGGGCCACTGCCAGGCCCGGCTCGAGCGCGGGATCACGAGCAGCGTCCGACCGAGCGCGACGAGCTGCGCCAGCTGCGACTGCGAGTGCACCTCCGGCCCCGGTCCCGGCGGGTAGGTCCAGTCGGCGAGGGGCCACCGCGCCATCGGCAGGTCGGGGACCGACGACACCTCGGCCATCGTGAGGGACCGGCGGTCGGCGAGCGGGTGGGACGCGGGGACGATCGCGACCTGCGGCTCGGAGTACAGGTCGACCGACTCGATCCCGGCGAAGTCGTCGAACGGCCGGTGCATGACCGCCACGTCCGCCGTGCCGTCGAGGAGGAGTCCCGCCTGCTCACCGATCTCGCAGAGCACCACGTCGACCGGGACGTCCTCGGGAGCGGCGTCGAGCAGGGCCTGCAGGAACTCGTGCGACGACCCGGCCTTCGTCGCGAGGACGAGCCGCTGCTGCGGTGCCCCCGCACGTCGGGTCCGCCGGACGGCAGCGCGCACGGCGTCGAGGGCGACCGGGGCTTCGCGGAGGAGCGCCGACCCCGCGTCGGTCAGGGTCACGCCACGACGGTCACGGTCGAAGAGCCGGACGCCGATCCGCTCCTCGAGCTGCCGGATCGCCCGCGACAACGGCGGCTGCGCCATCCCGAGCCGGAGCGCCGCGCGGCCGAAGTGCAGTTCCTCGGCGACGGCGACGAAGTACCGGAGCTCGCGCGTCTCGACATCGTCCACGACCGGCAGCCTACGCCGACCGATACCCGGCGAGTATCACCACCCACCCGATCGGTGTTGGACGCGGGAACCACCCCGGACCGACGATCGAGCACATGGAGAACGACAAGACAACCGCGCTGGTGACCGGCGCGAACAAGGGCATCGGGTACGCGATCGCCGAGCAGCTGGGTGCGACGGGGATGCGCGTGCTCGTCGGCGCACGGAGCGACACCGGTCGCGAGGAAGCGGTGGAACGACTGCGGGCGAGCGGGGCCGACGCCCTTGGGGTCCGGCTCGACGTGACGAGTGACGAGAGCGTGGCGGATGCCGCAGCAGAGGTCGAGGAGCGCTTCGGACGACTCGACGTCCTCGTGAACAACGCCGGGATCTCGGGCCCGTTCGACCCGGTGACGTGGACGCAGGATCCGACGACGCTCGACCTCGACGTCGTCCGGCAGGTCGTCGACGTCAACGTCTACGGCGTCGTCCGCGTGACGAACGCGATGCTGCCGCTGCTGCGCCGCTCCCCCGCGCCGCGCATCGTGAACGCGTCGAGCAGCATGGGCTCCCTCGGCCGCCAGCCGGGTCCGGTGATGGCCGCGTACGCCCCGTCGAAGACGTTCCTCAACGGGATCACGACCCAGTACGCGAGGGCGTTCGCGGACACCCCGGTCATCGTCAACGCCGCGTGCCCGGGGCTCGTCGCGACGGACTTCAACGGCTTCAGCGGCGACCGCACGGCCGCGCAGGGCGCGGCGACGGCGGTGCGGCTCGCGACGCTGCCGGACGACGGCCCGCGTGGTGGCTTCTTCGAGGACGCGGGCGTCGTCCCCTGGTGACCACGGACACGACGGGAGGCCCTGCGCACGTTCCGCACGCGGCGGACGTGAGCAGGGCCTCCTGTCTGGTGCCCCGGTCGTCAGACCGCGGCCGGCGCCGTCTCCAGCGTGGCAGCGAACGGGTCGAAGTCCGCCGGCAGGGACGCGATCGCCCCGACGGTGGACTCGACCTCGACGAACGACCGCCGCTCGATGGACTCCTCCACCGCGACCATCGCGTCGAGCACGTGGTACCCGACGGCACCGGTCGCGATGTGCGAACCGCCGCCGCGGATGGCCCGCGCCATGTCGAGCACACCGAGGCCTCGGCCGACCGTCGGCTCCTCGTCGAGGAGCGTCTCCCACTCCTGTTCGAACGGCCACGAGGCACCGGCGGGGATCGGTCGGGCGATCCGGATCGGGTGCCCGCCGCCGAAGGTGTTCGGGTCGGGCAGGACGATCGTGCCCTCGGTGCCGTTGACCTCGAAGACGCCGTGCCGGAACAGCGGGGTGTCGAACGACAGCAGCGACTGCGCGTTGCCACCCTGCTCGAACGACGACAGGACGGACACGTGGGTGGGCACCTCGACGGGGAACGACTCGCCCGCGTTCGGCCCGACGACGAGCTCTCGGGTCTCGCGGGACCGCGACCCGGTCGCGACGACGGAGTCGATCGGCCCGAGCAGGTGCACGAGCGCCGTGAAGTAGTACGGGCCGATGTCGAACAGCGGGCCGGCGCCCTTGGCGGAGAGGAACGACGCGTTCGGGTGGAAGACGTCCGGCCCCTGCCACTGCATGCTCGTGACCGCGGTGAGCGGCGTGCCGATCGCGCCGGCCTCGATCGCCCGCTTGGCGGTCTGCCACCCCGGGCCGAGCACGGTGTCGGGCGCGATGCCGAGCTTGAGCCCGAGCTCGTCGGCGAGGGCGACCAGGCCGGCCGCGGACTCGCGGTCGACCCCGATCGGCTTCTCGCTCCACACGTGCTTGCCCGCGCGGAGGGCGTCCGTGGACACCGCCACGTGCGTGGCCGGGAGCGTCAGGTTGATGACGATCTCGACGTCGGGGTCGGCGAGGACCGACGCACCGTCGCCGGAGGCTGCGACGCCCCACTTCGCCGCCGACGCCGCAGCACGCTCCGTGTCGATGTCGCCGATCCGGACGACCTCGACGTCGGGGAAGGTCGTGAGGTTCGCGAGGTACTGCTCGCTGATCATGCCGGCGCCGATGATGCCGATGCCGACCTTGCCCGTGCGGGTCATGCGGACACCGCCGATCCGCTCGGCGCGAGCTGCGCGGCGAGCCACTCGTACGACTGGGCGACCCCGTCGAAGACGTCCCCCGCGAAGCCGTCGAACTCGATCACGGCGTACTCGAGAGCCGTCGCGGCACGCAGCGCCTCGGCGAGCCGGACGTCGCCCTGGCCGGCCGGGGTCTGGTCGGTGGGGATCGTCGCGGTGGAGATGTCGTCGCGCATCGGGCCGTCCTTGACGTGCACGGCGACGATGCGGTCACCGAGCTCCTCGATGAACGGCACGAGGTCGATGCCCGCGGCGGAGGCCCAGTACAGGTCGAGCTCGAGCACCACGCCCGGGTCGAGCAGCGAGGCGAGCACCTGCAGTGCGGGCTGGCCGTCGATCTGCGGTCGGAGCTCGTGGTCGTGGTTGTGGTAGCCGACACGGAGGCCGTGCTCGGCCGCCTCGGCAGCGGCGGCGTTGAGTCGGGCCGCGACCCGCTCGACGCCCTCGCGGGTGGTCCAGTGGTCGGGGCCGACGAACGGGTCGATGACGATCTCGAGGCCGAGCTCCTTCGCCGCGGCGAAGGTGTCGGCGTGCGACGGAGCGGTCATCACGGTGCCGTCGGGCAGCGGGATGGTCTCCTCGACGAGGAAGGCGTGGCCGGTCTTCGCGGTGATGCCGTGGGCGTCGAACGCTTCCTTGAGCTGCGCTGCCCGGTCGACGAACGCGAACGCCTCGACGGTGTCGAAGCCGATGTCGGCGAGGCGGCGGACGCCGCCGTCGAGGTCGGGCTCCAGCGCGGCGTTCACCGTGTAGAGCTGCAGGGAGATGGCGGGTGCCATGGCTGGTCCTTTCAGGGAGGCTTGCGGTGTGTGCGGTGACCGCCTGGAGGCGCGACTCGCCTTCGTGAGTCGCGTCGCGCCTCCAGGACCGTGCGCTGGTGCGCCGTCTACCGGACCGACTTGATGGGGAAGATCACGAGTGCGCCGAGGATCACCGCGACACCCGCGCCCCAGAGCATGAGCGTGTAGTTCTGACCGCCCCCGACGCCGAGGAGGAAGAGACCGACGGCCGGGGCGAGCGACTGCGGCAGCGCGTTCGCGATGTTGATCACGCCGAGGTCCTTGCCGGGGCGCTCCGGGTCGGGCAGCACGTCGACGATGAGCGCGGTGTCGATGGCGGAGTAGATGCCGAAGGCGAAGCCCATCACGATCTCGGCGAAGTAGAACCCGCCGACCGTGTCCACGTGCGCCAGGATCACCAGGCCGACGGCGGTGAGGGCCGTGGAACTCCACACGAAGACCTTGCGGCGGCCGATGCGGTCGGACACCCACCCGGAGAGCGCGGCGCTGACCAGCAGGGCGACGGTGTAGAGGAGCACACCGAACGCGACGATGCCGACGGCCTCCTTCTGCGGGAGGCCGATGCGGTCCTCCATGTACAGCAGGCGGTAGGTCGTGAACATGAACGTGCCGAAGGTGATGAGGAAGCGCCCCCACCAGGCGAGCCCGAAGTCGCGGTGCTTGATCGGGTTGGTCCAGAAGGACGAGATGAGGTTGACCCAGCTGAACGGCTTGATCGGCGTCGTGGGCAGTTCGTCGCGGGCCACGAACGAGTAGACGATGATCGCGATGATCGCGATGATGCCCGGGACGATGAAGAGCATCGGCAGGTTGCCGACCAGGTAGACGGCCAGGTACAGACCGGCGAGGATCGCGGTGTTCTGCGCGAGCGCGATGACGCTCGAGGCCTTGCCGCGCTGGAACTCCGGCACGTTGTCGGCGAAGCTCGCGGTCAGGGTGGCGAGGACCGCGTTGGCGGTGACCTGCGCGAGGACCCACGCCAGGGTGAGCTGCAGGACGTTCGGCGAGAACGCGAGCCAGGCGAGCGCACCGACGAAGACGATGACGCCGCCGACCATCCACGGCCGACGACGACCCCAGCGGGTGCGGGTGCGGTCCGAGATCGCGCCGAAGAGCGGGTTCGCGAGCAGGGCACCGATCGCGCCGAACGGCAGGACCGAACCGACGATCGTTTCAGGGTTCGACGGGTTGAGCTCGGTCGCCTTGATCGACATGCTCACGAAGACCGGCGTGAGCAGGGCGACGAAGAGGCCGAACTGGGCGAAGCTGAGGCCCCAGAGGTAGCCGCGGCCGACCCGCATCGTGCTGACGGACTGCGTGATGCCCTCGACCGAGAACGCTCGGGACGCTGCGGCGTCCGTGGCGGTGGCGCCGGCGGCTGCGGTGACCGCGGGGGATGCGGTTCCGGCGATGCCGCGAGTGGGTTCTTCCTTCGACGTCGGTGTCGACATGACTCCTCCTCGAGTCATAGGGGGCTTCGGGGCCCGCTGAATCCCTAGTGCTACTAGGTGATCGGGACAGTAGCACTCAAAACCTCCGACCGGAAGTTTTTGTTTCGGTACTTTGCGCGAGCATTTCGGCGGCTCATGGCTGCCGGTAGGTTGGTCCGGGTGACCTCCAACGATGGAACCGGCAGCCGAGGGCCGTACGCCAAGGGCGTGCAGCGCCGGCAGGAGATCCTCGACCAGACGCTCGAGGTCGTCGCCTCCCGCGGCATCGACGGGACCTCGCTCCGGGCCATCGGCGAGGCGATCGGCATCTCGCACGCCGCACTCCGGCACTACTTCTCGTCGCGCGAGGCCCTGCTCGTCGAGGTGCTGCGGGAGCGTGACGACGCGTCGAACCGGGCGTTGGGCGACACCGGCGGCGTGTTCCCCCGGCTCGAGTTCGTCGCCCACCGGAACGTCAGCGAGCCGGCCCTGGTGACGCTCTACACGACGCTGCTCGGTGCCTCGGTGGAGGCGGGGAACGAGACCGCGCGGTCGTACTTCGCGGCGCGGTTCGCCACGGCGCGCGCTGATCTGGCGCAGCAACTGCGCGACGAGCTCGTCGCCACAGGTCGGCACAGCGATGCGGACCTCGACCAGGTCGCGTCGCTCATCATCGCGGCGTTCGACGGGTTGCAGGTGCAGTGGTTGCTCGACCGCGACGTGGACATCGCGGGGACGCTGCGGTTGTTGGAGCGGGTGCTCTAGCCTCCGAGCTCGCCGTCCGGCGCGGCCCGCGCCTCGGGCCGTCAGTCGAGCCGGACTTCGGCGACACCGCTCCCCCGGCACTGCAGGGGTGCGCCGAAGCCGTAGTCCGTCCAGGTGAGCTCGACGCCGCGCTCGTCGAGCCGCGCACCGTCGGCGTCGAAGAGCGCCACACGGCCGCGTTCGTCCTGCGTCTGCTCGACCGGGACCGTCCAGGTCGCGCCGTCGACCTCGGACGTCGCCGACTCCTGCTCGGGCGTGCAGTCGGTCCCGATGCACACCGCGACCGACCCGACGGCGTCCGCGAGGTGCTCGGGCACGACGACGTTCACCGTGTTGCCCTGCCCGTAGTCGGCGCAGGCGGACCCGGGCGACGAGCACCCGGCGAGCGCCAGGGCCAGCCCGACCCCGATCGTGGCGGTCACGAGCATCCTCCGGCGGTTCCCCATGCTCCATGGTCCCAGGTCACCCGCCGGCCGGCCACCGGCGTCTCGCTCACTCCGTGCCGTCGTCCTCCTCCGGGTTGAAGTGCGAGTCGTCGCCCACGTGTCCGGCGGCGAGACCGTCTGGCTCGTTGGGGATCGTGCCGTCCTCGCCGAGGCCGTCCGGCTTCGGGGTGCCCTCGGGGTCGTTCTTCGGTGCGGTGCCGTCGGTGTCGCTCATGGTCTGCTCCCGTGCAGTGTCGGTTCGGGACCGCCGTGGTCCCGGTGGTGCTGACTCGGAACGTACGGGTCGTGCCTCGGAGATCCCCCGGGGGCGCACCTTCCGGATGTTCCGCCTCGGAGCGCAGCACCTAGGCTGACGACGTGAACCCGGCGCGTCAGCAGCTCTCCGCGCTCGTCGGTCCCGGTGCCGCCCCGCTCGTCACGGGCATGCCGGTGGCCAGTGCCTCCCGCAACGCGGCCGTCCTCATCCTGTTCGGCGAACTCGACGACGTCCCGAGCGACCGCCCCGCCGCCGGCACCGACGTCTCGCGGGACCTCGACGTCCTGCTGCTCGCACGGGCCACCACGCTCCGCGCCCACCCCGGCGAGATCGCGTTCCCCGGCGGCCGGGTCGACCCCGGTGACACGGACGCGACCGCCGCGGCACTCCGTGAAGCCCGCGAGGAGACCGGCATCGACACCGCGGGCGTGGACGTCCTCGGCACGATCGCCCCGGTGCCGCTCGCGTTCTCGCGACACCTCGTCACGCCGGTGCTCGGGTGGTGGCGCGAGCCCTCGCCCGTCCGGGTCGTCGACCAGGCCGAGTCCGCCGCGGTGTTCCGGGCGCCGGTGGCCGACCTGCTCGACCCCGCCCGCCGCGGCGTGACGGTGATCCGCCGCGGCGGCCAGGAGTGGCGTGGCCCGGCGTTCACGATCGACTCCGGCCCCGAGCAGCACGTCGTCTGGGGCTTCACCGCGATGCTCCTCGACGCCCTGTTCGACCGCCTCGGCTGGGCCGAGCCGTGGAACGACCGCCACGAGATCCCCCTGCCGGGCTCGCGCCCCTGAACGGCGCCGTCCCGTACTGTTCGACTGTGCGTACCGGTCCAGCTGATTGGTTCCTCTCCCGCGACGAGCGAGGCAACCTCGCCACCGGCGTGCACGCGGGACACCCCGACGACGACACGGACCGGAACCGGCCCGACGCCGAGGGGGACACCGGCGCCGATGCGGCACCGTGGTCGGAGGGCAACCACGTCCGGCCGCTCGTGCACGGCGCCGCCTACTTCGACCGCATCCACGCGGAACTGACCGCACTCCGCCCCGGCGACCGCGTGTGGTTCACCGACTGGCGCGGCGACGCCGACGAGCGGTTGCTGCCGGACGGCCCGACGATCGGGGACCTGCTGGCGGACCGCGCACGAGCGGGCATCGAGGTGCGCGGGCTCATCTGGCGGTCCCACGGCGAGCGCGTCTCGGCGTCGATCAGCGCCCGGTCGAACGAGCTGCTCGGCCGGAAGATCAACGACGCCGGCGGCCAGGTGCTGCTCGACCAGCGCGTCCGGGTGTTCGGCTCGCACCACCAGAAGTTCTTCGTCATCCAGCACCGCGACGACCCCTCGCGCGACGTCGCTTTCGTCGGCGGGATCGACCTCTGCCACAGCCGTCGCGACGACGCCGCGCACGAGGGCGATCCGCAGCCCGTCTCGATCGACGCCCGCTACGGGGAGCGCCCGGCCTGGCACGACGCGTCGATGGAGCTCCGCGGGCCGGTCGTCGCGGACGTGCTCGCCGTGTTCGCCGAGCGCTGGGACGACCCGCTCCCCCTCGACCGCAGCCTGCCGTACCGGATGCTGCTGCAACGCCTCGTCCACATGCCGCGCCGCCCCGAGCCGCTGCCCGAACGCACGGCGCCACCACCACCGGCCGGGCACCACGCCGTGCAGCTCCTCCGCACGTACGGGGTGAAGCGCCCGCCGTTCCCGTTCGCGCCCCTGGGTGAGCGGAGCATCGCCCGCGCCTACGGCAAGGCCTTCGCCCGAGCGCGATCGCT
The DNA here is from genome assembly GCF_044746255.1 of Curtobacterium sp. NPDC086286. Classification (NCBI taxonomy): domain Bacteria; kingdom Bacillati; phylum Actinomycetota; class Actinomycetes; order Micrococcales; family Microbacteriaceae; genus Curtobacterium; species Curtobacterium sp. NPDC086286. The sequence goes on along the minus strand of NZ_JBIVBW010000001.1, from coordinate 35,152 downwards.
GCTCTACATCGAGGACCAGTACCTCTGGTCCCGCGAGGTCGCGACCGGCATCGCCGAGGCCCTCGAACGCAACCGGGAGCTCCGTGTCGTCGTCCTCGTGCCGCGGTACCCGAACTCGGACGGGCCGCTCGGCGGTCCCCCGAGCCGGTTCGGCCAGATCGAGGCGCTCCGGACGCTCCGCCGCTCCGCACCCGACCGTGTCGGCGCCTTCGACCTCGAGCACGAGGACGGCCGCCCGATCTACATCCACGCCAAGGTCTGCATCGTCGACGACGAGTGGTTCACGATCGGCTCGGACAACTTCAACCGCCGCTCGTGGACGTCCGACAGCGAACTCACGTGCGCCGTCGTGGACACCTCGGACGACGACCGGTCCCTCGCCCGGGACCTCCGCCACGAGCTCTGGGCGGAGCACCTCGCGACGACGCCCGACGACGAGCGGTTCACCGGGTCCGGCGCGGACCTGCTCGCCCTCTGGCGCTCCACGGCACGTGCGCTCGACCACTGGCACGAGGACGGGCAGCCCGGCCCGCGGCCCCCTGGACGCATCCGCCAGCACGAGCCGGAGCCGGTCTCCGCGCTGCAGCGTCTGTGGGCACGTCCCGCCGCGCGCCTCGCCGTGGACCCCGACGGCCGGCCGCGCCGGTTGCGCGGCTCGACCCGCTTCTGACGGGAGGCGCGGTGCGGGCCCGACCCGCGCCTCCCGTCCGCCGTCCACTCGCGTCCACCGCCCCCACCTACGCTGGGTGCATGGGGGCACGCGAGGACTGGTGGGACGATCCCGGCGACGACCTGGTGCTGCACCCGCCGCGAGCCGAGCAGGCGCCGCCACCCCGCGACCCCGGCTCGGTCGACCTCGTCGCCACCGTCCTGCTCCTCGGCGCGGCCGTCCTGGTGAGCCCGGCGGCGTGGTTCGGCGTCCTCATCGGCCAGCTCGCGTTCGCCGGGTGCGCGCAACCGTCGCCGGGGTGCAGCAGCGCTGACGACCCCGGCGCGGCCGTACGCAACTGGCACCTCGTCCTCACGCTCGTCGTCCTCGTCGCGGGGGTCGTCGGTTCGATCGCGCGCCGTGCCCGACGCCGGACGGGGTGGCCCGTCGCACTCGCGACACTGGTCGGCGTGCTCGTGGTCTTCGCCGGAGCCGTCATCGCGATCCAGGTCGCCAGCGGGGGCAACCTGTTCTAGCCATCCTCGGCCGGGGACCCGCTCGGGATCAGTTGTAGGACGCCAGCCGGTTGGGGGCGGTGTTCCCCGCCGGCGTCGGCACCGCTCCCCCGACCCCGTTGATCACACTCGAGATCGTGCCCGTGTCACCGAGGGACACCGTGACGAGCCCGTGCGCACGGACACCGGCGGTCTGCGGGACCTCGAACGCCCGGTCGGCGTGCACCGCCGGGTTCGTGTTGAAGAAGCAGTAGACACCGCCGCCCCAGATCTCGTGGCTCGTGACGTTCGCGGCGACCTTGTAGGCGGCGTAGCCGGCACCGGTCGGGCTCTGCCACGACGCGTTGTCCGGCACGTCGTACGGCATCTCGTTCTGGAAGAAGATCGTCCGTCCGTTGTTGCCGTTCCACTGGACTTCGTACTTCTGGTAGTGCTCGACGAACAGACCGGTCGCGAGGACGTCGTTGCCGTTCACCTCGACGCCGGTCGCGCCGGTGTTGACCGTCCACCCGGTGGCGGCTCCGCCGTGGTCGGCGCGCCAGGCCCAGATGTGGTCGACCAGGGTGTCGTCGGCGTTGACCTGGAGGGTCGTCGTCGCCTTGCCCTGGATGCTCGAACCCACGCGGAAGAACACGTCCTGGATGCTCTGCGGGTCGGCGGCGTGGTCGACGTGCGAGCCGCTCGTGCCGAGTCGGACCAGCTGGGCGCTGTTCTGCGAACCGGCGTCCACGACGAGGTTCGACACGTTCACGCCGGCGACGTCGGTCGAGGTGAGCACCGCGTTGCCCTGCGTCGGCACGAGCGTCGGGAAGCCGATCCCGGTGACGACCGTGTCGGGACGGGTGACCGCGATGGGAGCGTTCAGCTGGTAGGTGCCCGGTGTGAAGAACAGGTTGAGGCCCTGCGACAGCGCACTGTTGATCGTCGCCGCCGAGTCACCCGGGTGGGCGACGTAGAAGTTGCGCATCGGGATGTCCGTGCCGGCGGTGTTCGGCCAGGTCACGCCCGACGAGTTCTGCCGGAGCGAGGGGACGAACACGTGGTACTTGTCCGACGAGTCGACGTACAGGTACGGCTTCTCGCGGGTCGTCGGCGTGGTGGACAGGGTCGTGTAGCTCTTCGAGAAGTCGTTCGCGGGAGCGCCCTGCACGCCCGAGAACGTCATGTTCCAGTTGCCGCCCTGCCAGGACCCGATCGACGAGTTGCGGGTGTACCACTGCTGCTGCGAGCCGGAGGTCACCGTCCCGTCGACCTTCGTGTCGGCGATGTACCCGCCGGAGGAGTACCCCTGGCCGCCGTCCTGGTTCGAGGGTCCCATCGTGAGGTTCCCCTTGATGTGGACCCGCCGCATCGGGGCGGCCTGGGACACCGCCCAGCGGTCGGTTCCGGCCTCGGGGACGATCGCCACGTTCTCGACCGACCGCCAGAAGTTCTGCGTCGCGTTCTTCTCGTCACCGGCGTTCCACCCGGAGTCGACGTTCACGGCGCCGTTGATGGTCACGTCGTCGGGGTTCTTCCCCAGGCCGGCGACCGTCGTGTAGAAGCCGAGGTTGGCCCACACCCGTCCGTAGCTCCCGGGCTTGAACAGGAAGGCGGAGCGCTGCGTCCCGAACTGCGCGGTCGTGCTCCGGAGCTGTGCGTTGAACGCCGCGTCGACGTCGGCCTGGATCGTCGAGGTCGGCGTCGAGGGGCTGTAGATCTTGACGTTGCTCCCGAAGTCCGGGGTGTCGCTCGTCGTGACCGCCTGGGCGGCGACCGCGGGCAGCAGTGCCCCCACGACACCGGCGCTCAGCGCGATCGCGACGAGGTGCTTCATCCGTCGTTGCATGATGCTCGATTCGTCATCGTGCGGCGTCGTTGCCGCACGCAACAGACGGTAGACCCGACCGTGCCCGGGAGCAGTCCGACGATCGGAGGACCAGGACGTGCCCCGGACAGCCCAGCGTGCGCGTTCGTGCTCGGCCCGCCCGGCGAGCAGCGATGTCAACCGCTGGACTGACGAACCACCCGCCGCGCCCTCCTATCGTTGGACCGCCGCGCAGCGCATCCCTGCGCCGCGGCGGACGAGGGGAGAACGACGTGCTCGAGAACCTGGGCGGCGCACACGTGCTGGTCCTGCTGGTCGTGCTGGCGCTGGACGTACTGGCGCTGGTGCAGGTGTGGCGGGACCGACGTCGGAGCGACCTCGTGAAGATCGTCTGGACCGTCGTGATCGTCGCGGTGCCGGTCATCGGCGTGGTCGGGTGGGCCGTGAACTGGCTCCTCGGGCGTGCGGCCGACCGGTTGAACCGGACGAGCGGTCCGAGCGCCTGACGCGCAGCGTGGTCGAGACGACAGGACCCGGCGGTGTGTCCGGGTGCTGAGCGAGCGACATGCCGAACTGATCGCCGAACTCGAAGCGGCGGCGTCGGACGAGTGGGGTCCGCGGGCACTCCTCGCCTGCCTGCGGAAGCTCCGCGACGGCGGCCCGACCGAAGCGGAGTCCGTGGTCGTCCACGATGCCTGGGCGACCGAGGACGGCTTCCGCGTGGTCTACGACGCTCCGTCGGGCGGCCCGCGCGTCGGCATCGTCCGCGAGCGCTCGACGACGATCGACTGGCTGGACGCCTACACGACCGGCGAGGAAGCCACACCCGAGGAGTTCGGCTGGGAAGTCGCCGATTTCAACATCGGCGAGCCGCTCGGCCGGTGGCTCGACCACCTCGACGTGGACGCCGACGGCCTCGGCTGGTGGGGACACGTCCCGATGCACCGCGCGGGGCGGCGGCGCTGACCCAGCCGGGTCCGGTCGCCGGCCCGGCAGCCGTGGACGCGACCACGGCTCGGCCAGGAGGCGCGGTGCGGCGCCGACCCGCGCCTCCCGACCCACGGTCGCTGCGGTTCAGAGCCGCTTCGCGTACCACCGGTCCGAGTAGGGGTCGTCGGTGAAGGCGGCCACGCGCTCGAACCCGAGCCGCTCGTAGAGCGCACAGGCCTCGGCGAGTTCAGCACGGGTGTCCAGCCGGAGCACGCCGATCCCGCGGCGACGGCACGCCGCCTCGAGCTCGCGCACGAGTCGGGCCGCCGTGCCCCGTCCACGCGCCTCGGGCAGGGTGAAGACCTTCGTGAGTTCGGCGACACCGAGACCGACACCGGCACCGAACCGCGCTCCGGCGCACGCGATCGCCCGCCCCTGCTCGACGGCGACGAGGAACACCCCGGACGCACCCTGCAGGTCGTCGTACGGCTCGTCGCGCAGCGCGTGGTCGACCTCGTCCTCGGTCGCCGGGCGTCCGTACCAGCGCGACGCGACCTCGGCGAGGTACGTCCGCACGATCCCGTCGGCCACCGGGTCACCGGGGTGGACGACCTCGACGTCGACGCTCGACCCGTCGCTGATCCGTTCGTCCACGGTCCTCCCTGAAGCTCACTGCGACCGTACCGGCGAAGCGATGTCGAGCGCAGTCCAGCCCTGCAACGGAGGAACCTTGCGCGGTGCGATCAGTTCGGAGCGCGGGGCCGCCGGATGCGCACGATTCCGCCGGAGATGGGCAACTTTGCGGCCCCCGATCTTCCCTAGGCTCGATGCACCAGCGCACCCGCAGCCAGCCCAACGACGGGAGGTACGACATGTCGCAGTTCGTCCAGGAGTTCTCGAAGGACGCCATCGTCGGAGAACCCGAGGTCGTCGAGGACCGCCTGTCCGTGCGCGAGGTCGCCGCCCACCCGGCCTGGCTCCGGCTGCAGGACGCCGTCACCGCGCTGCAGACCGTCCAGGTGCAGGACGGCTCCGTGCCCGAGCCTGCCGACCACGCTGCCGCGACCGAGCACGTCGCGACGATCGTCCCGGCCATCGCCGAGCTGGCACCGCACTTCCCGCACGACGCGGCCTTCCTCGAGGCCGTGCAGCACGACTTCGCCCGGTGGCGCGACGAGGGGTTCGGCGTCCCCGACTTCCTCGACTCCCTGAACGCGTTCCAACCGCAGCAGCACCGCGTCGATGGGCTCGGCCACCTCGTCGTGTTCCCGATGGTGACGCAGAACGGCAGCTCCTCGCGGTTCGTCGAGGCCGTCCTGGTCGAGGTCATCTGGCCCGAGTTCATCGCCGAGCTCGAGGCCGGGGACTACGGCAACGCGCTCTTCGTCGCGCTGCGGTTCGTCGACTTCACCCCCGGGTACGACACGAACTCCGCCGTGCTCTTCCCCGAGACCGTCGCGATGCGCGAGCTGCCGACGTTCACGTGGGGCGCGATCTTCCAGGACCGCGAGGCCGCCCGCTACCGCCGGGTCGTCCGCGCAGCCGCCGAGATCACCAAGCTCGACCTTCCTGACGACGCACGCGCGATGCTCGACGACCAGGAGCTCACCGAGCAGGTCTTCGTGATGTGGGACATCATCCACGACCGGTCGCACATGCGCGGAGACCTGCCGTTCGACCCGTTCATGATCAAGCAGCGGATGCCGTTCTTCCTCTACTCGCTCGAGGAGCTGCGCTGCGACCTCACCGCGTTCCGCGAGTCCGTGCGTCTGGAACGCACCCTCTCGGCGCTGCCGGATGCGAGCCTCCAGGACGCGCAGCGCGCCATCCGTGACCACGCGCGCCTCGTGCAGTACGCCGTCGTGTTCGACCGCATCTTCCGCTTCGCGATCACCGGCAGCCGTGTCCGCAACTACGACGGCCTCGGCGGCCAGCTGCTCTTCGCGTGGATGCACCAGCACGACGTCCTGCACTGGACGGACACGCAGCTCACCATCGACTGGGAGGCCGTCCCGGACGTCATCATCGCCCTCAGCGACGAGATCAACGAGCTGTACCGGCGCTCGATCGACCGGCCGAAGGCAGCGCACTGGCTCGCCGCGTACGAGATGCTCACCCGGACGCTCACGCCGCACCCGGCCTCGGCCTGGGCGCGCGGACTCCCCACCGAGACGCTCGCCGGACCGCCGAAGGGCTACACCGACGCGGTCATGGACGACGAGTTCCCGCTGTCGATGTTCTACGAGGCGCTCAACAAGAAGATGGCGCCGGTCATCGCGTCGACGGCCGGGATCACCGGGACGACGGAGGTCGCGGCGTGAGCGATGGGTCGCTCACCGGTCGCGTGGTGCTGGTCGCGGGCGCGACCAGCACCAGCGGCGAGGCCGTCGCGCGGTCGCTGGTCACCGCCGGTGCGACGGTGGTCGCGGTCGGCACGAGGGCGGCGGGCCTGGAGGCGCTCAGCACCGCCGTTCCGGGCGTCACCACCCACACGTGCGACCTCTCGTCGCGTGCGGACGTCGCCGCGCTGGCGTCACGGATCCACGCGGACCTCGGGCCGATCGACGGACTCGTCCACCTGGTCGGTGGCTGGCGTGGCGGCGGCAGCATCGCCGGCCAGTCGGACGACGACTGGGACTTCTTCGACCGGGCCTTCCGGACGCTCCGGAACACGACGCGGGAGTTCTTCGCCGACCTCGTCGCCTCGCCCGCCGGACGCCTGGCCTTCGTCTCCTCCACCACCGTCGACTCGCCCACCGCCGGTGCCGCGAACTACGCCGCCGCGAAGGCCGCCTCGGACGCCTGGGTCCGCGCCGTCGCCCAGGGCTTCGGCACGGACGCGCCCGACACCGCCGCCGCCGTCGTGTTCGTCGTGCGTGCACTCGCCGGCCTCGAGGCGCGACTCGGCGACGAGGTCGTGCGGCTCTGGTCGGCCGACCCCGCAGCCGTGAACGGCACCCGCATCCCGCTCTCGGCGGGCGACGCCCCGAACCTAGGATGAACGCGTGACCCTTCGACTCCACGACCTGGACCTGCGGGGCTTCGCCTCGGACAACTACGCCGGCATCCACCCCGAGATCCTCGCGGCGATCACCGCGGCCAACGACGGCCACCAGATCGCCTACGGCGAAGACGTGTACACCGCACGGCTCAACGAGGTCGTCGGGGAGCACTTCGGGTCGCAGGCGCAGGCGTTCCCGGTGTTCAACGGCACCGGCGCGAACGTCGTCGGACTGCAGTCGATGCTCCCCCGCTGGGGCGCCGTCGTGTGCACCTCGACCGCGCACATCCACACCGACGAGGCCGGTGCCCCCGAGCGCGTCGGCGGGATCAAGCTCCTGCCCGTCGAGACGCCGGACGGCAAGCTCACCCCCGAGCTCATCGACAAGGAGGCCTGGGGCTGGGGCGACGAGCACCGCGCCCAGCCGCTCGTCGTCTCGATCACCCAGACCACCGAACTCGGCACGGCCTACTCGGTGGACGAGGTCCGCGCGATCGCGGACCACATCCACCCGCTCGGCATGACGCTGCACATGGACGGCGCCCGCATCTCGAACGCGGCCGCGAGCCTCGGGCTCCCCCTGCGCGACTTCACCACCGACGCCGGCGTCGACGTGCTGAGCTTCGGCGGGACGAAGAACGGGATGCTCTACGGCGAGGCGATCGTCGTCCTGAACCCCGAGGCATCGGAGGGCCTGCACTACCTCCGCAAGCTCAACATGCAGCTCTCGTCGAAGATGCGCTTCGTCTCGGCACAGCTCATCGCCCTGCTCAGCGACGATCTCTACCTCCGGTCGGCCGGGCACGCCAACGCCATGGCGCAGCGACTCCGCGGCGCCCTCGAGGCGGGGATCGCCGACGGCAGCATCCGCGGCGTCGGGTTCAGCCAGGAGACCCAGGCGAACGGGGTCTTCGCGACGCTGCCGGCCGGCGTGGCCGATCGGCTGCGCGAACACTTCCGGTTCTACGACTGGGACGCCAGCCGGAACGAGGTGCGGTGGATGTGCTCGTTCGACACCTCGGAGCAGGACATCGACGCGTTCGTGGCGGCGCTGACGCGGGAGCTCGCCGCAGTGTGAGCCACTGACATTTGCGCATTTCACCGGCTACCGGCAGGGTGGAGCCGCCGGCAAGGGGTGCCGGACCGGAGGGAACGCAGATGCAGTCATCCACCTCGTCACCGTCGAAGATCGCCGTCGCCGTCGTGCTCGCGGCGGGACTCTGCACACCGCTGTTGTCAGCGCCGCCGGCGTCTGCGACGCAGAGCCCGATCGCGGTCGACACGGCGACGGTCGCCATGGAGCTCGAGTTCCAGGCCGCCGACATCGCCGGTGGTCTCGAGCTGATCGAACGAGTGCCCGAGCGCGTCCTGCTCGAAGGTCAGGCGGCGTACGACGCGTGGATCGCCGCGAACCAGCACGTCCTGGCAGCGGCGCGCGCGAGTGTCCTCGAATGCACCGGCGCGATCGCGCTCCTGATCGCGTCCGCCGCGTTGCCCGTCGCGAAGATCCTGAAGATCAAGCGCCTGATCAACTCGCTCGGCGGCGTCACGAAGGCCGTCCGCGTCATGTGGGGCGCATCCTTCAGCTGGGAGAAGATCCGCGCGCTCGGCGGAGCTGCCGCAGCGCTCGGGGCCGAGCTGCTCGGCGTCGCCGCCGTCAAGCGCGGGTGCTTCCGGTGAGACGCTGGGGCCCGGCACTGATCGTCTGCGGCGGGCTCGCTGCCACCGCTGGCGCCTGGTACGCGCTCGATCTCGTGTACGCCTGCGTGGCGGCCCTGGGGACGCTCACCTACGCCGCGTTCGCGTCGCCGGTGATCGGCTCGACAGCAGTGCCGCCTGGGAGCACACCTGACCCGACGGAGGTCCGGCGTTGGCGGGAGCAACACCCCGGTTCGACGGTGAGCGAGGCCATCGCGGCAGTGTCTGCGCGGTGATCGCGGTCTGGACCGCGGCCGACGCACCACAGCGACGGACGGGAGGCGCGGGGCGGAGCCGCACCGCGCCTCCCGTCCGTCAGCCGGTCACGTGACGGTCCGCACCAACTCGACCAGGCGCAGTGACGGGGCGTCCCGCCCCAGCCCCAGCAGTCGGAAGTCGCGGGAGCGACCGCTCGGGCGGAACCCGCGACGCTCGTAGAAGCGACCGGCCGGCACCGCCCGGTCGTACACCTCGAGACGGAGCCGCTCGCCGTGCCCCGCTGCCCACCCGACCACGTGGTCGAGCAGCGCATCCGCGACGCCGTTCGCCCGGCCGCGGGACGACGGCGTGACGTACACGCCGGTGAGCACGGGGTCGTTGCCGTACGCGTCACCGACCTGGCCGCTCATCATCCCGATCCAGCGACCCGTCCGGTCGATCGCCACCACGCTCGTCGTCTCGGTCCCCTCGCCACGCCTCGCGCGGAGCCGCCAGTCGTCCTCGGTCATCGCGAGCGTGTACTCGAGCGTCGCCCCGTAGGAGATCGGGTCGTCCGTGGCGTTCTCGATGCGGAGGGCGCGCACCTGCTCCCAGTCACGCTCGGTCGTGGTTCGGATCGTGAAGTCCCCCGGCATGTCCGCAGCGTACCGGCGGCGGGGTGCTCAGCCCGTGAGACCGAACAGCCGACGGGCGTTCCCCGACGCGAAGGCATCGCGGGCCTGCTGATCGGGCAGTGCCGTGAGGAAGGCGGCGATCTCCTCGCGGGTGGGCTGCTGGAACGGGTGGTCGGTCGAGAACAGGAGCCGATCCGGCGTCGTGATGCTCAGGGCGTGCCGCAGCATCGCCGGGTCGAGCATGCCGGAGGCCGTGATCCAGACGTTCTCGCGCAGGTACTCCGTGATCGACCGTTCGAGACCGGCCGCACGTGCGAGTCCGTCGGCGCGGTCGTGCCAGAACAGCAGGAGCTCGCCCCAGTGCCCGAGCACGAGCTGCAGCGACGGGTGACGATCCAGCACGCCGCGCGCCATCAGCCGGAGCGCCGCCGTTCCCGCTTCGAGGTGCCAGCCCCACGAGAAGGTCGCCAGCGCGAGGTCGGGCAGGCCGCCGAGCCCGGTGTAGGAGGCGTCCCGGACGGCCCGCGGGGGGATCTGCGGGTGGATGAACACCGGCTGCCGGAGCTGCTCCGCGACGGTCCAGAGCTCCTCGAAGCGCGGGTCGTCGATCAGGACGTCCCCGGTCCGGCCGTGCAGCATGACGCCGACGAGGCCGAGTGCCGCGGCGCGCTCCAGCTCCACGGCGGCGGCGTGCGGGTCGGCGAGCGGCAGGGTCGCGAAGGCCCGGAAGCGGTCCGGGTGTGCGGCGACCGCGGCAGCGACCTCGTCGTTCGCATCGCGGCTCAGCGCGATCGCTTCGGCGGCGTCGAGCCCCTGCGTGCCCGGCGGGGCGAGGGACAGGACCTGCATGTCGACGCCCTGTGCGTCCATCGCGGCGAGGCGCTCGCTCCCGATGTCGCCGAGGCGCCGCGCGGCATCGCCGTGGTCGTTGAGGACGAGGCTGTCGTCGCGCCGGTCAGCCGGCAACGCGCGCTGCGCACGGTCGATCCCCTCGTGCACCCAGTGCTCCTCGATCCCGATCAGCAGATCCGCCACGACGTCACCCTTTCGCTCATCAACTGTTGAGTGGACCGTAGCACCTCCGCTCACCGTCTGTAGAGTGAACTCGTGCCCGAGTCACTCCCCCGCAAGGACCGCCGAGCCGCCACCGCTGCCCGGATCCTCGAGGCCGCGCAGACCGAGTTCGGGGTGCACGGCACCCGTGCGACGATCCGCGGCATCGCGCAGCGCGCCGGAGTCGACCCCTCACTCGTCCTGCAGCACTACGGGTCGAAGGACAACCTGTTCACGCTCGCCGTCCAGCCCGTCGCCTCCGTGAGCGCGGACGACGTCGACGACCACCTGCGGACGGTCCTCGACGCGCGGCTCCTCGAACTCCCCCCGGCCACCCGCGCGCTGATCCGTTCGATGTTCACGTCCGAGCAGGCAGCGCAGCTCATGCGCAAGTACCTGCAGGAACGGGTCGAGGCCCTCGCGCACGCCAGCGGTACCGAGGACGCCGAACTCCGGGCGACCGTCGTCGTGTCGAGCATCCTCGGGCTGACGATCGCCCGGCACTTCATCGGGCTGCCGGGCCTCGACCCTGGAGCGGACGGCTCCCGCACGCCCGATCAGGTCGCGGACGTCGTCGAACCCTGGCTCGCGGCACTGCTCGCCGGCACCGAGGACGCCTGAGCAACCGAGCAGTCAGCTCCAGGCGCCGCCCTCCGCACTGAGGTGCTGTTCACCGAGCGGCGTGATCGGGACCACGGCGAGACTGGTGAGACCGACGCGCAGGAGCTCCGCACGCGACACTCCCACCCGCCCGATGGCACCCATCCCCTCGATGACCGCGCAGAAGTAGGTGGCGAGCGCCTCGGCGTCCGCATCCGCCTCGATCTCACCGGCCACCTGGGCGTCGACGATGCAGGCCGCGTAGTCGGCACGGATCGCGTCGAAGGCCTTCGTGACGGTCGCGGCGACCTCCGGATCGCGAGCGGCGAGCTCCACCGACGCGCGCACGAGCAGCGACGGTGCTGCCTGCGCGGCGCCGTGTTCGACCGCCGCCGAGACGAGTTGCGTGCGGATGCGGGCGATGGGGTGCTCGGCGCTCTGCAGCACGGTCTTCACCGCGTCGACAGCACCGTCGGTGTCGCTGAGGAAGGCCCGCATGAAGAGTTCCTTCTTGCCACCGAACGCGTTGTAGAGGCTCTGCCGCCCGAGCCCCGTGGCCTCGAGCAGGTCGTCGAGCGACGTGCCCTCGAACCCGGTCTCGGCGAACGTGCGCCGCGCCCGCTCGATCACGTCCGCCTCGTCGAACTTGCGTGGTCGTGGCACCGGGGAACCTCCGCGTCTCGTTGTTGACTGATCCGTCCATTATGACGTACCGTTCTGGATCAATCAGTCAACAACTCACATCGGAGCATGCAATGACCGGAACACTGCAGGACAAGACAGCACTCGTCTCGGGCGGGACGTCGGGGATCGGACTCGCGGTCGTGCGCCGTTTCGTCGCCGAGGGCGCCCACGTCGTCGTCACGGGCAGGCGCCAGGAAGCACTCGACGCGATCCAGGCGGAACTCGGCGACGCCGTCACCACGGTCCGCGCCGACGCCACGCGTCCGGACGGCATCGCGGCGGTCGTCCGCGCGGTCGCCGAGCGGGGGACCGGACTCGACGTCGTGCACGCGAACGCCGGAGTCGGCGAGTTCGGGGCCCTCGAGTCCGTGACCGCCGACGACTTCGAGACGACCTTCGGCACGAACGTCCGGGGAACGCTCCTCACCGTGCAGGGTGCGCTGCCGTTCCTGCACGACGGGTCGACGATCGTCGTCACGGGATCGACGTCGGCCGCGGGCACCGAACCGATGCTCGGGCTGTACGGGGCCTCGAAGGCAGCGGTCGCGGCGCTGACCCGCACGTGGGCCAGGGAACTCGCTCCCCGCGGCGTCCGGATCAACACCGTCGTCCCGGGTCCGACCGAGACACCGGGGTTCGTGGGACTCGCCCCCGGCGACTCGGACGCGTGGCTGGACCAGGTCGCCAGCGGACTCCCCTTCGGACGGCTCCTGCGTCCTGAGGAGGTCGCCGCCACCGTCCTCTTCCTCGCGTCCGACCAGAGCTCCGGCATGACGGGCAGCGAGCTCCTCGTCGACGGCGGCAGCACGATCGTCTGACCACCGCCGCCCGCCGGCGACCACACCAGTAGGCTGCCGCCGTGACCCTGGTGCAGCTGCGCGTCTTCGTCGCCGTCGCCCACCTCGGCTCGTTCACGGCGGCCGCGGCGGCCCTGCTCCGCTCGCAGTCGTCGGTCTCCGAGTTCGTCCGCCGGCTCGAGGGCGCGTACGACACCGCGCTGTTCGTCCGGGGCCGGCGGCGCCTGACCCTGACGGACGCCGGCGCGGTGCTGCTGCCGATGGCGGAGCGGATCATCGCCGAGGCCGACTCGGCGGACCGGGCCCTCCGCGCGGTGACGTCACTGGTCGGCGGGACGGCGTCGTTCGGACTGCTCCGCAACGCGAAGTACTACGCGCTCGACGAGCTCCTCACCCGATTCCACGCCGCGCACCCGGCCGTGCGGCTCCGGGTCATCGGGCTGAACTCGGTCGAGGTCGCGAACGAGGTGGCCTCGGGCGGTCTCGAAGCAGGGCTCGTCGTCCTGCCGATCGACACCGACGGGCTCCGGGTGACGCCGCTCCGCCGTGACGAGGTCGTCTTCGTCAGCCGGGACCCGTCGGTCGCCGAGCAGCCGATGACGATCGAGGCCATGGCCGCTCGTCGCCTCGTCCTGTACGACGCGCACTACGGCTGGCGCGACCCCACCCGACGGCAGTTCGCCGAACGTGCCCGACTCGCCGGGGTGTCCCTCGAGCCGCACGTCGAGGTCGAGCAGGTCGAGACCGCGCTCGCCCTCGTCGCGTCGGGAGTGGGCGACACGTTCATCGCCCGGGCGGTCGCCGAGGTGTCCGCCGCGGGCCTCGGGCTGCACTGGACGCCGTTCGCCGAGCCGGTCCACGACACCGTCGCGCTCGTCGAACGGGACGGGTCGATCCTGTCGGCGGCGACCGCGGAGCTCGCCCGTCTGGCCCGCGAGCTCCTCACCGAGGGGTGACCGGCGTCGTCAGCGGCCCGTGAGCGGTCCGTAGAGATCCGGCCGTCGGTCACCGAACAGGTCCGCGCGCGGTGTGAGGGTCTTGTCCCGGGTGGCGACGAGGTCGAGGTCGACGACCACCGTGCCGGGGCCCGGCCCCGTCGCGGCGCGCACCCATCCGTCGGCATCGACGATCGAGGTCCCCTCGTTCCAGTCGACCCCGCGCTCGGTGCCGCACCGGTCGGCGCAGACGATCGCCATCCGGTTCACCCGCGCGGCAGCCATGGCGATCTGCACCTCGGGGGCACGCTCCCCCGCGGGGCGCTCGACGTACGGCCAGTTCGTCGGCACCGCGAGCACGTCCGCACCGTCGAGCGCCGCCAGCCTGGTCCACTCCGGGAACTCCATGTCGAAGCAGATGGCCACGCCGATGCGCCCGTGCCGGGTGTCGACGACGAGCGGCGGCCGGGACCCCGGCGTGAAGCACTCCTTCTCGCCGTCCCACAGGTGGACCTTCCGGTAGACGCCGATCACCCCGGACGGGTCGACGACCGCGGCGGAGTTGTACACGACACCGTCGTCGCCGAGTTCGGCGAAGCCGCCCACGACGACGCCACCGGCGCCGCCGGAGAGCCGGGAGGCGGTGGTCGCCCAGTCCGTCACGGTCGCGTCCGACGCGGCGACGGCTGCAGAACGGGCCTCGGCGGCATCGCGGAACACGTAGCCGCTCGTCGCGAGTTCCGGGAGGACCACGACGTCCACGTCGTCCGGGACGGCGGCGAGCGCCGCCCCCACCGTCGCGGCGTTCGCCGCGACGTCACCGACGACGGGCGCGAGCTGGACCGCGGCGACGCGGGTCACGCGACCACGTCCTCGTCGTCACGGGACGCGGGTCGCTGCGGCGGTGCGGTGCCGTCGTCGACTGCGGGAGGTGCCTCCCGGCCGTCATCGGTCGACGCTGCCAGGGCGACCCGCACCCGTTCGACCAGCCCCGTCCGGAACGTGATCGCGAGCCCGACGAGGAGCCACGCCGCGACGATGTACGGGAACCAGCTGTACGGCGCCTCGAGCCCGACGGCGTTCTTGTAGATCGTGTAGAGCACCAGGGCGAGCGCCAGGACCGGCACGACGATCTGCCACCTCGGGGTGTCGGTCCGGCGCGAGAAGAAGAGGAACCGGACGGCCCCGACGGTGGCGAGGACGTAGGCGACGAGCAGTGCGATGGTCCCGACGGTGAGGGCCCAGTACGTCGCGTCGAGCACCGCTGCGCCGGAGAGCCGTTCCCCGACCACGACGAGCAGGACGACGACCGCGACGACGCTCAGGGCGTTGACCGGCGATCCCTGCGGCGACAGCTTCGCGACCGGCCGGGCGATGCCGGTGTCGCGGGACAGGGCGAAGAGGACCCGCGACGCTCCGGACAGGGTGCCGAGGAAGATGGCGAACAGGCTGACGACGGCGGCGAGGGTGAGCAGGTCGGCGAGCCAGCTGCCGACGTACGTGCGGGCCAGGTCGCCGTAGGGGGCCGCCGAGCCGGCGAACTGCTTCACCCCGGCTGCCGAGGTGCCGTAGCCGAGCGACTGCGCGACGATCGACAGCAGGTAGAACGCTCCGACGACGACGATCGCGATCTTCAGCGCCTTCGGGATGTCCCGCTTCGGGTTGCTCGTCTCCTCGCCCAGGGTCGCCGCGCCCTCGAAGCCGGCGAACGCGAGGAACCCGAACACCGCGGCGCCCGCGATCAGACCGACGTCGGTGCCGCTCGGCAGGGCGAGGAAGTCCCAGCTGAGGTGCCGACCGGCGGGCGCCGCGCCGACCCCGAGCCGGACGAGCACGACGACGTTGAGGACGGTGACCAGCACGGCACCGATCAGCTCGGCGTAGAGCAACGACCGGGTGATGACGTGGACCGGGCGACGTCCGAGCAGCACGACGACGGCGAGCGCCACGATCGTCACCCAGATCCAGTCCGGCGCGACGTCCAGCCCGACGTCGTTCAGCAGCTGCGTGACGAACAGGCTGATCTCGATGCCGGACCCGGCGCCGATCGTCACGTAGCCGAAGAACAGTGCCCAGCCGGCGACGAACCCTGCTCGCGCGCCGAGCGTGAGGCCCACCGTGGCGTAGACGGAGCCCGTGTGCGCGATGTGCCGCGACAGCTTCACGAACCCGTACGCGACGAGGGACACCGCGACGAGCGCGAACACGAAGGCCCAGGTGGCGCCGCGGCCGAGGATGCCCGCGGCACCCGCCCCGAGGAGCGCCATGACCCCGACGGGTCCGATGAGCCCGACGGAGAACGCCGCGGCGTCGGCGACCTTGAGCTCCCGTTTCAGGCCGGGGCCGGCGGCGCCGGGGCTCGAGGGGACTGGGCTGGAGTGGTGCTCGGTGGTCATCGCTGGCTCCGATGCGGTCGGTGTTCGGGTCGGGTGGGGTGGAGGTGAGGGGGTGGTGCCGGGGTCAGTCGTTGCTCGCTGCGACGGGTGCGTACGTGTCGAGGCGCATGGTGGCGGTGGCGCGGTGCGCGCTCATGCCCTCGCTCGCCGAGATGACGTCGACGGCGTGCGCGACCGACGGGGTGGCCTCGCGGGCGATGCGCTGGTAGGTGAGCGGCTTGAGGTAGCGCGACACCGAGAGTCCGGCGCTGTGCTTCGCTCCCCCGGCGGTCGGCAGGGTGTGGTTCGTGCCGGCCATGCCCTTGTCCGAGTAGGCGACGGTGCTCCAGTGCCCGAGGAACAGCGAGCCGTAGTTGGTGAGGTGGTCGTGGTACCACTCGTCGTCGGTGGTCTGGACCTCGAGGTGTTCCGGAGCCAGCTCGTCCATCACGAGCACGGCGTCCTCGCGCGTCGGGACGAGCACGACCGAACCGTGGTCGCGCCAGGCGGGCCCGCAGATCGCGTTCGTGGACAGTGCAGGGAGCTGCCGCTCGACGGCGGCCACGACCTCGTGCGCGAGCCGCTCGGACGTCGTGACGAGGGCCGCCGGGGAGTTCGGCCCGTGTTCGGCCTGCCCGAGCAGGTCCGCGGCGACGATCTCCGCGTCCGCCGAGTCGTCCGCGATGACCGCCACCTCGCTGGGACCGGCGAGCAGGTCGATCGCGACCGTCCCGAAGAGCTGGCGCTTCGCCTCGGCCACGTACGCGTTGCCTGCGCCGACGAGCATGTCGACCGGGTCGAGGTCCGTGTCGAGCAGACCGAACGCCATCGCCGCGAGCGCCTGCACCCCACCGAGGACGAACAGCCGGTCGACTCCGGACAGGTGCGCCGCGTACGTGACCGCGTCGTTCGCGCCACCGTCCGGCTGCGGCGGCGTGCACGCGACGACCGACGGGACACCAGCGACCTTGGCCACCCCGACCGTCATGAACGCGCTCGCGGTCAGCGGGAAGCGCCCGGCGGGCAGGTACGCGCCGACGCTGCCGACCGGGACGTAGCGCTGGCCAACGACGAGGCCGTCGGCGAGCTCCGCCTCGAAGTCCGTGAGGTGCTCCCGCTGCATCGCCGCGAACTGCTTGGTCCGCGCCGAGCCGAGCTCGATCGCCTCACGCAGGTCCGGCGCGAGGCGGTCACCGCTCGCCGCGATCTCGGCAGCGGACAGCTCGAGGAGTGCGTCCTGCCGGTCGAGTTTCCGGGCGTACCGGGCGATCGCGTCCATGCCACCGCGTTCGATCTCCGAGAGCATGCGGCTCACCGTCTCGATGACCGCGGGGTCGCGCTGCGCGGGCGGGGTGTCGAGGCCGGGTGCCTTGACGAAGCGGAAGCGGTCGGCGTTGCGGGTGGCGAAGCGGGAGGAGAGCTGCATGGGTCCACCCTGGCCACGGGTGGGGCGGGGAGGTAGCCCGAATGGCAGCCGAGGTCCATCGGGAAACACGATGGGACACGCGACGCGGTCGTGCCTCGTGCTGTCGGTCCCTGCTGATCCGCGTCCGACGGTCACGAGACCGACCTCTTCCCCCTCGCGGATCGGCTGGCACCCGACGACGCGAAGATCGCACTCCGCGTCACCCTCCCGGTGCACCACGGGATCACCGCGCTCGACGAGGACGCCATCCGGCGCTGGTCGGGCGGCCCGGCACCAGGCCCGGTCCCCCACGATCTGGGGTAAGCACCACGACCCTCTCGGCGTGACCCGATTCCGAATCCCCTGGACGCATCCACCCGAGGATCGGAGCCCACCGTGCTCATGCGCGCCCCCACCGCAGCACCACCGCAAACCGCCGACTTCGCATCGATCGTGCGACGGCACACGCCGCTCGTGCACGCCACCGCCATGCGCGTCCTGCACTCCCACGCGGACGCCGACGACGTCGTGCAGGAGACGTTCCTCGCGGCGTGGACGCACCTGGGGACGATCGTCGATGCAGCGGCGATCGGCGGCTGGCTCGTGACCACTGCTCGGCGGCGGAGCTACGACCGGTTCAGCGGGGCCGCCGCGCGGGTCACCGGACGGCTCGACGAGTCGACGCCCGCAGCGGACGACCACGCCCCGACCGGTGTCACCGAGCGTGCGTCCCTCGCGCAGGCTGCGACGGCGGTGCTCACGACGATGCCCGCGACGCAGCGCCGGTGCTGGGAGCTGCGGCACGTCGAGCAGCTGTCCTACCGGGAGGTCGCCGATGCGCTCGGCCTGCCGGTCTCGACGGTGCGCGGGATGCTCGTCCGGGCGCGGGCGACGCTCTCACGTGAGCTGGCGGCGTGGCGGTGACCTGACGGTGGACGGGAGGCGCGGGGGGCGCGGGCCCCCCCCCCCCCCGCCCCCCCGGGGGGGCCCCCCGCCGCGCCCCCCCCCCCCCCCCCCCCCCCCCCCCCCCCCCCCCGCCCCCCCCGCGCGCCCCCCC
>NZ_JBIVBW010000001.1:0-16806 GCF_044746255.1 Curtobacterium sp. NPDC086286 | reverse complement strand
GTGGCGGGCGGGGGGGGGGGCGCCCCCCCCCGGGGCGGGGGGGGGGGGGGGGGGCCGGGCGGGGGGGGGGGGGGGGGGGGCCCCGGGGCCCCCGCGCCTCCCGTCCCGCAGTGGTCGCCTACCGGACGGCCAGCACCCGCACGTCCCACGCCCCGAGCGACAGCTCGGACCCGGCGGCGAGCGCCGTGCCGTCGAGGACGTCCTCCGCCGCGACCGGCACCCGGAAGGCGCTCGGCGTCCACGACCAGTTGTGGACCACGTGCACGGTCTCCCCGCGTCCGTTGACCGAACTCTGCACCGACTGCGTGTCGGTCTGGGGACGCCAGCCGGGTGCTCCGTCCGCCCCTGGAGCCGCCCAGTCGACGAGCGCCGCGGCGAGCGCCGGGTCCGGGACGGTCCCGACGTAGGTCGCCCGTCCGGCACCGTGCGCACGGGTGGTGACCGCGGCGAACCGGCCGTGGTGCGGGTGGTCGTACCCGACGAGCACGTCGGCGTCGTCGACGAGCAGGCCGTCCGCCCACCGGGTCGCCGTGGCCCCGACCGGCACGGAGAACCCGTGGTCCGTCGCGGCGGCCCCGGCGGACACCGGGATGCGGCGACCGAGGTTGCTGAACTCGTCGTAGTGGATGCCCGCCGCGACGTCGAGGAAGGCGGGCTTGCGCTCGAGCCGGGCACGCGCCTCCTCGTCCTCGTAGCCGGTGCGGATGCCGACCACGAGGTGGCCGCCGGCCTCGGCGTAGGCGGCGAGCCACTGCAGCTGCGCATCGGTGGCGATGGTGAACGCCGCGGCGACGAGGACCGGGCGCTCGGCGGCGAAGGACTCCGGGTCGCGGTCGAACACCTGCGACGGGTGCACCGTGTTCGCCTGGAGCCCGGCGTCGAACACCCCGCGGGCGAAGGCGTCGTAGACCGTCTGCCACGATCGGCGGTCGGGCTCCATGCCGTCGCCGAGCGCCGGGTGTTCGTTCAACGCCCACTTCGACTCGTTCGAGAAGAGCAGCGCGACGTCGGCGTGCGGCCGGAGTCCGGCGACCCGGTCCCCGGCGCGCGCGAACTCGGCACCGATCCGGGCGATCTCCTCGTACGTCCGCCCGGGCTGCTGGGAGTGCGGGAGCACCCCGCCCCAGTACGTCTCCACCCCGTAGTGCAGCGTGTGCCAGTGCCAGTACTCGATCATCGAGGCGCCACGGGACACGAGCGCCCACGCGGCCTGGCGCCACTGTCCCTCGTACGCCGGCTCGTTCATCCACGAGAAGCCGATGGCCTGCGCGTTCGTCTCGGTGACGAGGAACGGCGCCTGCTTCGACCCGTACATCCGGTCACCCGACGCGACGATCGACCAGGCTCCGGACGACGTCCAGAACTGGGCCGGCTCGTCGGTGCTCGGGAGCTCGAGCGCGTCCTGCATGCGGTAGTAGGGGTTGCCGGCCGTGACGTCGAGGGAACGGGTGAGCACCTCGTCCTCGACGGTGGGCCGCTCGTAGGCGATGCACGTCGTGACGAACTGGTCCGCACGGGAGTACTCCCGCACGACCGATGCCTGCCAGGCGATGAAGTCCGTCGTGATCGAGGCCTGGAACCGACGCCACGCGAGGTCGTACTGCGGCTGCGCGTTGCCGTCCGGGGTCCACAGGTCCGCCCAGGTCGAGAGCCGGTGCGACCAGTAGGTCAGCCCCCACTCCTCGTTGAGCCGCTCGACGCTCCCGTAGGTGTGGCGCAGGTGGTCGACGAACCGCTGGAACACCTCGGGGTTCGCGATGAGCTCGTTGCCCGGCTCGTTGTCGACCTGGTACCCGATCACGGCCGGGTGGTCGGCGTACCGGGCGACGATCTTCCGGATGACCCGCTCGGCGTGGAACAGGAACGCGGGGTGGGCGTAGTCGATCTCCTGGCGAGCCCCCCAGCCCATCGCCTCGCCGCCGGTCCGTCGCCGGACGTTGATCTCCGGCACGATGCGGGCGAGCCACATCGGCACCGCGTAGGTCGGCGTGCCGAGGACCACCCGGATGCCGTGCTCGTGCGCGGCGTCCAGCACCGGGGCGAGCCACTCGAGGTCGAACCGGCCGTTCTCCGGCTCCCAGGTGCTCCAGACGGACTCGCCGACGCGGATGACCGAGAACCCGGCCTCCTGCATGAGGCGCATGTCCTCGTCGAGCCGGGGTGTGGGCTGGTACTCGTGGTAGTAAGCGGCGCCGAAGAGGACGCGGTCGTGCTGCATGGTGCGGGGTACTCCGTTCGAGGGTGCTTGGTCGCGGGTCATGTCTCAGCCCTTCACGGCGCCGGCCGTCAGGCCGTCGAGCAACTGCTTGCGGAGGAGCAGGAACACGAGGATGGTCGGCACGCTCGCGAGCACGGCGCCGGCGAGCACGAGGTCGTACGAGCGGTTCTCCGAGGCGAAGATCGCGTTGAGGCCGAGCGGCAGGGTGTACTGGTTCGAGTCGGACAACAGGACCAGCGGCCACTGGAACGAGTTGTAGCTCTGCAGGAAGCTCCACACGGCGAGTGCGCCGAGGGACGGCCGGAGCAACGGGAGCACGACACGACGGAACGTGCCGAACTCCGAGTTGCCGTCGATGCGGGCGGCCTCGATGATCTCGTCCGGGATCGCCTGGACGATGAACTGCTGCATCATGAAGATGCCGAACGCCGGCGCCACCCACGGCACGACGAGCGAGAACCACGGGTTCGTGAGCCCCGACTTCACCACCAGGATGAAGAGCGGCACGAGGATCACCGCGAACGGCACGGACAGCGACGAGAACATCACCGCGAACAGCACCCGCTTGCCCCGGAACCGGAACTTCGCGAACCCGTAGCCCGCCATCGCGCAGACGAAGACTGACACGACGGTGGCGATGAGCGCGGTCCCGACACTGATGCCGAACCACGCCCAGAACGGCTGGGTCGACAGCAGGTTGGAGTAGTTCTCGCCGGTCGCCGGGTTCGGGATCAGCGACGGCGGTGTCGCGAAGATGTCGCCGCGTCGCTTGAACGAGCCGGACAGGGCCCAGAGCAGCGGGAAGACGAACACGAGCAGCAGGGCGATGAGGGTCGCGTAGAGCAGCCCACGGCGGGCGACCCACCCGCGCGTGCGGGGCGGGCCGGAGCGGGGAGCCCGACCTCCGGCGGTCGTGACGGCCCGGGTGGTCGGGCGGTCGGTGGTGGCGGTCATGCGTCCCTCCCGATGGCGAGTGCGCGGTTGAGGATCTGGCTGACGCCGAAGACGATGACGAACAGCACGACCCCGGCCGCGGCCGCGTACCCGAACTGCTGTCGCTCGAACGCGGCGCGGTAGATGAACATGGCGACGGACAGGGTCGCTTCGCCCGGGCCGCCCTTCGTCAGCAGGTACGGCTCGTCGAAGAGCTGCGCGGCGCTGATGAACGACGTGACGACGACGAAGCTCGTGACCGGTCGGATCTCCGGCAGGGTCACGTTCGTGAACTTCCGGAACGTGCCGGCACCGTCGAGCGACGCGGCCTCGTACTGCTCCGGCGACACGTTCTGGAGCGCCGCGAGGAAGAAGATCGTCAGGTACCCGACCGTGCGCCAGAGGAGCACGAACCCGATCGCGACCTTCGCGAGCGTCGGGTCCCCGAGCCAGTCGGTGTTCGGCAGCCCGAACAGCGCCTTGAGCGAGGCGTTGAGCAGCCCGTAGTTCGTGTCGAACACCAGGCTGTAGATGAGCGCGATGACGATCGGTGACAGCACCATCGGGATGAAGAACGTCACGCGGAACAGGTCACGGGCGCGCAGCCCCTTGGCGTTGAGCGCCTGCGCGACGAGCAGGGAGACCGGCACGATGACGAACACGGCGATGAGCGTGTAGATCAGCGAGTTCACCAGGGCGGTGCCGAAGCTGGTGTCGCGGAACAGGTTCGCGTAGTTCGACAGCCCGATCCAGTTCGGGGCACCGAGACCGACCCACTCCGTGAGCGACAGGTACACGGCGGCGAGCACCGGCACGATCATGAAGAGGCCGTACAGCACGTAGAACGGCGCGATGAACAGGTACGGCGCGCTGCCGCCGTTCGTGTTGAGCCGTCGTCGTCGGGCCGGCGGATCGGCCGTGGTGGCGGACACCGGGATGCCGGTGGCGGTGGATGTGGACAACGTCGTCCTCCTCAGGCGCGGGTCTGGCCGCGGAAGTCGGCCGCAGCGGCGTCGAGCGCCTGCTTCGGGGAGATCTGGCCCTTGTAGGCCTTGATGATGTAGCCGCTCAGGACGGTCTGCAGGATCGCTGCGTCGGCGCTCTGGTGCTGCGACGGGACGTCGTCGACGACGGACTTGTAGACGCCGAACAGCTGCTGCCCGCCGAAGTACGGGTCGCTCATCGCGGCGAGGCGCGGGTCGTCGTAGACCGAGCGCAGCGTCGGCAGGTACCCGAGGTCCTGGTACCGCTTCACCTGCTGGTCCGGGTCGAGGTACGCCGCGAGCACGAGGTCGATCCCCGCCTTCGTGAGGGGCTTGTCGCGGAGCACCGCGAACCCGGTCCCGCCGCCGACGCTCGTCGTGCTGCCGCCACCGGCGAACCGGGGCAGGTTCCGGACGCGCCACTTCCCCTTCTGCTCGGGGACGTTCGGTTTGATGCCGTAGCTGGCGTACCAGGAGGGCATGTCGACCGCCAGGATCGTGCCGCCCTTCAGCCCGGACTGCAGGCTCGGCCCGTACATGTCCGCGACCGTGGCGATCGCTCCGGACTGCACGCCGTCGACGAGGAACTGCAGGGTGCGCTCGGCCTCCGGGGTCTGGATGGCGATGCCGCCGTCCTCGTCGTACAGGTCACCGCCGCGCTGGAGCAGCAGGATCTGGTAGCTCTGCAGCGTGCCGCCCGGGTCGGTGACCGCGACCGCGTGCAGCGAGACGCCCTTGCTCTTGTTGAGCTTCGCCCCGAGGTCCATGTACTCCTCCCACGTCGTCAGGTCGTCGGGGATGCCGAGGGCCTCGAACCGGTCGGCACGGTGGTAGTACACGCAGAGCGGGGTGTCCGAGTCGAGCGCGTAGAGGTGTCCGTCCTTCGAGAACGGCGTCAGTCGTGCGGCGATCAGGTCGTCCTGCTGCGCGGCCACCGACGGCGACAGGTCGCTCAGCAGCTCCTTCGCGATGTCGCCGCGGAGCATCCGGCAGAACGCTCCGATCTCGAGTCCCGCGACGTCCGGTGTGCCCGTGCCCGCGACCGCCTGGGCGATGAGCTTCGTCGGGATGTCGGCCGCCGCGATCGTGGTGATGTCGAGCGCGAACCGGAAGTCGGACTTCCGGTCGGCGACCGGCAGCGCCTGGGTGAAGAACTTCTCGTAGCCGGGGTCGTGCGTCCAGAACGCCAGGTCGGCGCGTCCGGAGCGGACGGCTGCGGTCGACTGCGGTGAGCAGGCGGCCAGCAGGCCGCTGAGCGCGAAGGCTCCGCCAGCAGCGGCGCCCCATCGGAGCAGGTCGCGTCGGCTGGGTCCCGGGCTCGCGTTCCGGTCGGGAGGCGCGGCTGCGGCGGTCGTGCCGGGTCGCGGTGGTACTGGGGTCACGTGTCGTCTCCTGACGTCGTCGTCGAGGTGGGTGCGGGTGTGGAGGCGAGCGCGCGTGAGCGCTCACTCACAGGACGGCGGCAAGCCGCGCCTCCCGTCCGGTGTTCAGTCGGCGGGGCGGAGGTGACGCCGTCCCGGTGACGGCGGCGCGCTGGTGGCGCGCGTGATGAGCTGGCCGGGGAGCATCCGGTGCCGCTCGGCCGGCGGGTGGCCGTCGAGCGTCCGGAACAGGCGGTGCATCGCGAGACGGGTGGCCTCGTCGAAGTCCTGGCGGATGGTGGTGAGGGGCACCGGCAGGAACGCCGCGATCGGCATGTCGTCGAAGCCGACGATGCTGATGTCACCCGGGACGGACAGGCCCGCCTGCTGGATCGCGGACATCGCGCCGATCGCCATCTGGTCGTTCGCCACGAACACCGCGGTCACGTCGGGTCGGGTGAGGAGCGCGCGCATCGCGTCGTGGCCGCTCTGCGGCGACCAGTCCCCCTCGACCGGTTCATGCTCGGCGACGCCCGCATCTTGCAGGGCCGCGCGCCAACCGGTCTCCCGGCGCTGGCTCGAGGTCCAGTTCCCGGGGCCGGCGATGTGCCACACGGTCTCGTGGCCGAGGGCCAGCAGGTGGTCGGTCGCAGCGAAGGCGGCACCGGTCTCGTCGAGGCCGACCGCGAGGGTGTTCTCACGGTCGGCGACGTCGGGCGGCCCGAGCGTCAGGACGGTCACGCCCGAGGGCATACGGAGCTGGTCCATCTGGTTGTCGACCGGCTCGGAGAAGACGATCGCCTCGACGTCCTGGCCGATGAGGGAGTCCACCGCGGGCTGGAGCTCCTCGGCGGTCGCGGTCACCGTTCGGACCACGGCGAGGCTGTAGCCGTTCGTGCGGCAGGCCTGCTCGACGCCGGTGAGCATCGCCGTCGGGCCGTACAGGTTCGTGCCGATGGTGATGAGGCCGACGCGACGGGAGCGCTGGGACTTCAGGGAGCGGGCGGCGGCGTTCGGGCGGAACCCGAGCTCGGAGATCGCGGCCTCGACCTTGGCGCGGACGGCCTCGGTGACGTGGGGCTCGTCGTTCACCACGCGGGAGACGGTCTTCTGGGAGACACCGGCGAGGGCGGCGACGTCGGTCATCGAGGCCGGGCGCAGGCGGCGGACGGGGGCGGTGTCGCTCATGTGCCAGCTCCTTCGCTGCAGCCTCGGACCCGAGGGGGATCGGGTGTGGGAGACAGGTAACCACGGGGTTGTCTACGTAGTCAAGGGTCATCTTCCCCGTATTGCTCCCACCCGTGAGGTTGTACCGTTCGCTGATGTGCAGCATTCTGGGCTTCGTCGCCGTGCCCGTGGCGATGATTCGGGGAGGATGAACTCGAGCGCAGACGAGCGGCGATCGTCGACTGCGCACGGAGGGACCGGCGACTCTTCGCAACCGATCGACGGCAGCGAGCGATGAGGGGGTCGCGAACGAGACCATCCGTCGTCCTCGCCGTCGGCGCCTGCTGCGCGGCGTTGCTCGCGATCGACAACCTGCTGGGCTTCACCGGGCACCACGTCCTCGGCGCGATCGCCGTACCCGTCCTTGCCGCGACGTCGGTGGCAGCAGGGTCGATGGCTGTCGCTGGTGGAGCGTTCACCTGCGATGCCGTGCGCATCTTCGTCGCCGCTGGCGTCGTCGGCTTCGTGGCGACGCTGTCCCCGGCGACCAGCAGTCAGCTGTGGTTCCCCATCGCGCTCGTCCTGCAGGCACTCGTCCCGCTCGCCTTCGTCGCAGCTGGGCTCCTCTCCGTGCGGCGGCCCGTGGAACCCCGTGCCGTCCGCGTGCTCGGGATGCTGCTCCTGGTGCCGGCCACCGCGTGGATCGTCACCGCGTTCGCGTCGGTTGCGCTCGTGGTGTTCCTGATCGCGCAGACCTGCACGCTGCTCGTCGCGGCAGCCACGGAACTGCATCCGGTCCTCCGCCGGGCGTGGGGACTCGCGCGCGGGCTCTGGTCGAGCGCTGATGTCCGTTGAGGCGTCCGTGCATCAGACGCTTCGACCGCGGATCGCGTGGTCGGGGAACTCACGCGCTCCGCGGAGCGGCGCGGGGCATCACTGCTGAGTCTCATGGGTGACAGCCGTCGCCGCTGACGCCCGCTCCCCCGACTCGCTCGCTGACGACGGCTGTGTCAGCGCATCACGGATGATCCGGCGCGGGTCGTACTGACGCGGGTCGAGCTCGGACCAGTCGATCTCGACGCCGATCTCCTCCTCGACCTGGGCCTTCGTGGATTCCGCCCAGTGACGGAGCTGTCGGACGAACCCGGCCAACTGCTGCGCGAGACCGACGAGGCGGTGCGGTCCGACGAAGACCGCGGCGACGATCCCGATGACGATCAGCTTCTCGGCGTCCACGGTGCGCTCCGCTCAGCTCGAGGCGGTGTCGTCACTCGACGGGCGTCGTCGGGGTCGACGTCGCGGCGGGAGCAGAGTCGCCGGTCGCGGCGGGAGCGGAGTCGCTGGTCGGGGTGCCGTGCGGCTCAGTGTCGCGGACCTCGCGGCGGAAGATCGTGAGCGACTGCCCGAGACCCTTCGCCAGGGCGGGGAGCTTGGTGGCGCCGAAGAGCAGGATGACGATGCCGAGGATGACGAGCAGGTGGATGCCGGTGAGGTTGCCGAGCACGGTGTTCTCCTTCGAGGGTTCGGGTCGTGGACGAGGGTCGGTGGGTCCGCACGGTCGACGCGGTCACCGGACGGCCTTCGGGCCGGAGGCCAGCCGGACGTCGTCGATGGTCGGCAGGTCGGCCCCGCGCCGCCCGACCGTGATCGCCGCGGCGATGGAGCACGTCCGACCCAGCTCGCGCAACGCGGTGCCGTCGAGGTGTCCCAGCGACGAGTCGCTGCCCGTCGACGACGAGTCCGCCGGCCACGGGCGCGAGCGGGTCAACTGCCAGAGGAGCGCCGCGGTGTAGGTGTCCCCCGCGCCCACCGTGTCGATGACGGCCGCGCGCTCCCCCGGCACCGTCACCCGCTCCGAGGCCGTGGACAGGACGGATCCCGATGCCCCGGCGGTGACGACGGCGAGCTCCGCCCCGAGCGCGATGATCGCGTCGAGCACCGCGTCGGTGTCACGCCCGGGCCAGAGCCATGCCGCGTCCTCGTCGGAGAGCTTCACCACGGTCGCCAGGGCCGCCAGCTCCTCGAACCGGGCGCGTGCTCCGGACCGGGTGCCGAGCAGGGCGGGGCGGACGTTCGGGTCGAACGAGACGATCCCACCGGCGGCCGTGGTCCGTTCGGCCGCGGCGAGCACCTTCTCTGCCCCCGGCTGGAGGAACGCGGCGATGGATCCGACGTGCAACCACTCCGGTGTCCGCTGGAGGCGCGGGAGGTCCCACTCGATGTCGAACGCGTAGCTGGGCTGCCCGTCCGCACCGAGCAGCACCGTCGCGGATGACGTCCGTGCAGCGCCGAAGCCGCCGGCGACGAGCTGCACGCCCGAGGCCTCGAGGTGCTGCGCGATGCGCCGTCCTCGCTCGTCCGCACCGAGCCAGGTCGCGAACTCGACCTCGGCGCCGAGCCGCCCCAGGCCGAGCGCAACGTTCGCGGGCCCGCCGCCGGGGACCTCGCGGCCCTGACCGACGACGTCGACCAGCGCTTCGCCGGCGACGGTGATCATCGACACGTCCGTGTCCTTCCCGGACCGGCGACGGGGCCGTACCGCAGCGACATCAGGCAGGCCCGGCCCCGGCGACGACCGCTCGCGGAGCGGACGCCACCGACGTGACCGCGCACTCGAGCGGCCACCACGACGCGCCCTCGGGGGCCTCGACGGTCCACGGCGGTGCCTGCACCGGGTAGACCCGCGTCGTGACGGAGCGTCCGGCGCTGGTGAAGACCTCGACCACGGAACCGTCGAGCAGCACGCGCACCGCAGGGCGGTCCGCCGCGGCGTCGAACGGATGACGGATCTCGGCGGGGCGCCGGTCCGCGCGCTGGTCGGTGCTGGCGCAGGACCGGTCGACGGTGAGCGTGTCCGCCTCGGTGTCGACGACGATGTCGAGGAACTCGGCGTCGGAGAACCGGACCCGGATGCGGCCGGTGACCGGGTCCTGGAGCCTGATCTCGGCCTGGGCGCCGATCGTCTCCGCGCGGCCGTCCGTCGCCGAACCGACGCGTAGCGCATCGAGGGCCGGGTGGGGCTCGGTCAGGAGCCGTCCGTCCGCGACCCACGCGCGGCGCGGCAGGGAGATCGCACCCGACCAGCCGGCCTGCTCGGTCCACTCCCGGGTCCGGCCCTCGGTGATCCACCCGAACAGCACCGGGCCCCACGACCCCGTCCGCATCACCGAGGCCGCGTAGAAGTGCTGCCCGTCGTCGATCCGGGAGGGCCGCGGGTCACCGGTCAAGGGCACCGCGAGCACGTCGCCGGGCCCCTCCGCGTGGGACCACGACGCGACGATCGCCACGTCGGCGCCGTCGATCGTGATGATCTGCGGGCACTCCCAGCCCTCGCCGGTGTCGATGCCGTGCACCGTCGCGCGCGGCATGGCGACGAGGTCGCCGGCGAACGCCCAGTCGACACCGTCGGTCGAGCGGTAGTGCCGGACGGACGCCACCTGGTCGGCGTCCGCGGCGCCGACGGCCATCGACCACCCGTCTCCGTCGGACCACACGAACGGGTCGCGGAACATCGTGATCGATTCCTCGGCTCCGGGGTCCGCGACGACCTGCACGGGGGCTCCGAAGGTGGCTCCGCCGTCGGTGGACTCGGCGAGCAGCACCGACTGGAAGGGGCTGTGGTCGACCTTGCCGGAGTAGTAGGCGCGGACGACCCCGTCGTGCAGGACGGTGTTGCCCGACCAGGCACCACCGGAGTCGGCACCGCCCGGGACCGGCACGATCGCCGGACGGTGGAGCGTCCAGTGCACGAGGTCGTGGCTCGTCACGTGTCCCCACTCCACCGGGACGTCGAGGTCGACGCGCGGCCGGGACTGGAAGTACAGGTGGGCCTGCCCGCCGATGTCGATCGGGCCGTTCGGGTCGTTGACGTACCCGCGGGGCAGGCGGACGTGGAACTGCGGGAGGTGGTGGTCGGCTGGTGCGATCACGGTCGGTGCTGCTTCCTGGGACGGGATGGGGACGGCGCGGGCGTCGGCTGGCGGGGCCGCTGCCGAAGGCGCCTCGGTCACGGGGGTGTCGGTCATCGTGACGACCCCGCCGTGACGCCCTCGATGAAGTACCGCTGGGCGACGATGAACAGCAGCACGCTCGGGATCATCGTCAGGACCACGCCGGCGAGCACGACCGAGATCGAGCCGGTGCCGAGGTTGCCCTGCAGGCCGACGAGGCCGAGCGGGAGCGTGAACGTGTCCTGCTGGTTCAGGAAGATCAGCGGCCGGTAGTACTCGGCCCAGAACCCGGAGAAGTTCAGGATCGCGAGCGTCGCGATCGCCGGGCTGGCCATCCGCGAGTACACGTGCCAGAAGACGCCGAACTGTGTCGCTCCGTCGATGCGCGCCGCCTCACCGAGCTCCTTCGGCATCTGCATGAAGTACTGCCGCATCAGGAAGGTGCCGAACGCGCTGCCGAGGGCCGGGACGATGAGCGAGGCGATGGAGCCGGTCAGTCCCATGTCCTTCAGGATGACGAACACCGGGATGATGATCGTCTGGATCGGCACCATCATGGTGGCGAGGAAGATCCCGAAGATCGTGTTCTTCCCCGGGAAGCTGATCATCGCGAACGCGTAGCCCGAGAGGGTGCAGGTGATGGTCTGGCCGACCACGATGAGCAGTGTGACGAGCACGCTGTTCACGAAGAACTGGCCGATCGGGATCTGGTTGAACACGGCCGCGTAGTTGCTGAAGTCCCACGAGAGCGGGATCCACTGCGGCGGGTTGTCGAACGACTCGGCCGGGGTGCGGAGCGAGGTGGTCAGGGTCCAGAGCAGCGGCCCGAGCGCGAACACCGCGGCGATGATCAGGATGACCAGCCCGATGACGCTGCCGACCTTCGCCACCGGTCGGCGACGACGGACGATGTGGGCGACGCTCGGCTGCGCGACGGTCTCCGGCGCGTGGAGCGGGTTGATGACGTCGGTGGTCGTCATTGGTAGAACACCAGCTTTCGTGCGGCGATGAACTGGATCCCGGTGATGATGCCGATGATGACGAGCAACAGGATCGCGATGGCGGAGGCGAACCCGAACTGCAGGTTCTGGAAGCCGGCCTGGTAGAGGGAGATGGTCGCGGTCGTCGTCGCGGTGCCCGGCCCGCCCTTCGTCATGATGAACGGCTGGTCGAACAGTTGCATCGCGTTGATCATCGCGATCACGGTGGCGAAGAGGATCGTTGGGCTGATCAACGGGATCTTGATCCGGAAGAGGGTGCGCCACGGACCGGCTCCGTCGATCGCTGCGGCTTCCTGGACGTCGACCGGTACGGACATCAGGGCGGCAACGAACAGGACGAACGTGAACCCCACCTGCTGCCAGACCACCACGAGCACGACCGTGACCTTCGCCCAGAACGGGTCGTTGAGCCAGTGCGCGCCCGGGAGCCCGATCTCGTTCAGGTAGTAGTTGATGAGCCCGAACTTGGTGTCGAAGATGTAGCCCATGAAGATCGACACCGCCGCGGACGACGCGAGCAGCGGCAGGTAGAACGACGTCCGGAAGAACACGCGCGTGGCGTTGCGCTTCCGGTTGTTCGCCAGCACCGCCAACAGCATGCCGAGCGAGATCTGCAAGGCGACGATGCAGACCGCGAGCACGACGGTCACCCCGAACGAGGCCAGGACCGGACCGTCGGTGAACAGCCGCACGTAGTTGTCCAGGCCGACGAACTTCGGGCTGCTGATCACGTCCCACGACGTGAAGGAGAGCCCGAGCGACGCGAGGATCGGGATGAAGGTGAAGACGGCGACGAAGACCACCGCCAGTCCGATCATCGCGTAGCCGAACGAGGCTTCACGGCGCCGGACGCGCTTGGCCGCCGGGCGGCGGGCTGCGACCTCGGCAGCCCGCCGGGAGCGGAATCCTGTCGTCGCGGTCATCACGACGCCTGCGCGGCGGCCTTCTCGATGTCGGCCTGCAGACCGTCGAGCGCCTTCTTCGCGTTGCCGGACGAGATCGCCTGGGTGGTGCGCTGGTTGAGGGCCGTCGCGAGCGCGTTGTAGTAGGGCGGTGCGGAGATCGGCACCGAGTTGTCGAGCTGGTCGTAGAACACCGACCAGTGCTCCGGCCCCGTGGTCTCGTACCGATCGGCCGTCAGCAGCGACTTCTGCGCCGGTGTCGTGACGTTGCCGGGCCAGAGCGCGTCGAAGCTCTCCGGCTGCACCATGAGCTTGATGACCTCGAACGCCAGGTCCTTCTGCTTCGACGAGTCGAAGATGCCGTACCCGCCGGCACCGAAGAGCGACTTGTTGCTCTTCCACGTCGGGAACTCCACGACGTCGAAGCTGCCGTCCTTCATGCCCGCGTTGTGGAGACCACCCGCCCAGAACCCACCACCGATCGTCATGCCGATGCGCCCGGACGCGAAGAGGCCCTGCAGCGTGCCGCCACCACCGACGTCGGGCGACGGGGACGCCCCCGACTTCTGCAGGTCGATCACGTACTGCAGCGCCTCGACCGCGGCGTCGGAGTTCGCCGTGGGGTCGCCCCACTTCCAGCCACCCTTGCGGCCACTCACGCCCACGGCGTTGCCGTCGAACGCCTTGCTGCCCCAGAGCCAGTCGCCGCCGGAGTAGCGACCCTCCTCGAGGAGGTTGCCGTCGTTCGCGTAGAGGAACGAGGTCCAGCTGCCCCAGAGCCGCACGACCCAGTCGAACGCGTAGGTGCTGCCGCCGACCTTGGCCAGGCTCTCCGCCGACGAGTGGAAGTCGTCCATCGACCAGTTCGCGGCCGGACGCGAGAGCCCCGCCTTGTCGAACAGCGACGTCGAGTAGAACATGCTGCCGGCGTTGAAGCTGTCGGGCAGCGTGTAGAGGTGCCCCTGGTACATCGTCGACTCGACCAGCGAGGGGTGGATGCCCTTGAAGTACGTCGACAGCCCGGACAAGTTCTTGGTGACGAGGTCGTCGAGCGGCGTCAGCAGGTTCTTCGAGGCGAGCAGCTGCTGCCCCTCGGTCGCGACACTGACGATGTCGGGCACGTCCCCGGAAGCGATCTGCGTGAGCACCTTCGCCAGGAAGTCGTTCCAGTCGGTGCCGTTGATCGCCGTGACCTGCAGCTTCGCCGTCTTGTCGAGCTGCCGGATCTTCGGCTCGATGGCCTTCTGGAGTGCGGTCGCCGCGCTCTGCTCCCCGAAGTAGAGCATCTTGATCGTGCCCGTCGCGCCACCGCCACTGCCGGAGGTGGAGCACGCCGCGAGCGATCCGATGCCGGCCAGTGCGAGTCCGGCACCACCGAACTTGAACAGCGTGCGTCGGTCGATCGGAGTGCTGAATCCGTTCGCCATGGGTCGCTCCTCTCTGAGCGATCGTGGCCCCGTCGAGTCGGAGCCAATACGTATTTGCTCGCTGACTGTACACACGTCGTCCAGATGAGGCAATACGTATTTGCTTCTGCCATGATGAGCATGTCGAAGGAGAACAGATGGCGAGCCGAAAGCAGACGGAACCGTCGCACCGCGTCACGATGAAGGACGTCGCGCGGCATGCCGGCGTCTCGCAGCCGACGGTCTCGTTCGTGCTGAACGACCGGCGCGACGTCTCGATCGCCGCGGACACCCGGGCCCGCGTGCTCGAGTCGGCGAAGGCGCTCAACTTCCAGCCGAACCGTGCCGCGCAGTCCCTCCGGTCGAACCGGTCCTACACGGTCGGGGTCATCGCGGACCGGCTCGTCTCCCAGCCCTACGCCGGTCACATCGTGCTGGGTGTGCAGCAGGCCGTGCAGGAAGCCGGGTACGTCTGCTTCGTCGTCGAGACCGCGCAGACGTCCGACGGCGGCACGGCGGCCGTCGCGAACCTCGTGCAGCAGGGCGTCGCCGGCCTGATCTACGCCGCCCCCGGCCCCGAGGACGTCACGCCGGTGTCGGGCGTCGAGGGCGTGCCGACGGTCTTCGTGAACTGCTTCCCGCCGGACGGCGCCCCGGCCGTCACCGTGCTGGCCGACGAGTTCCAGGGTGGCCACGACGTCGCCGCTGCCGTGTTCGCCGCCGGGCACACCGACGTCGCGTTCCTCGGCGGTCCGGAGGACGACTACGCCTGCCGCGAGCGCAAGCGCGGGTTCGACGAGGCCGCGGCCGAAGCCGGTCTCCGAGCAGACGCCGTCCCCGTCCGGTACGGCACCTACCAGGTGGGCTCCGGCTACGACCTCGCGATGGAGTTCCTCGCCGACGACCCGCCGACCGCCCTCGTGTGCGGGAACGACCGCATGGCCGTCGGCGCACTGATGGCGGCGCAGTCCCTCGGGCTCCGCTGCCCGGAAGACGTCAGCATCGTCGGCTTCGACGACCAGCCCGACCTCGCCGACCAGATGCACCCGCCGCTGACCACGGTCGCGCTCCCCCACCAGCAGATGGGCTTCGACGCCGGCACGCTCCTGCTCGCCGAGACGCACGATCCCGGGCGCCACCTCGTCCCCTGTGAGTACGTCCCGCGAAGCTCCCTCGCAACGCCACGGGACGCCCCAGCCCCCGCACCCGCACCCGCACCCGCAACCGATCCGCAGGAGCCCGAGTGACCGCCGAACCGAGCACCCACTTCCGCCCGCCGAACGGCTTCGTGGGCGACGTCATCCCGTTCGCGGCCGACGACCGGGCCTGGCTGTACTACCTGCTCGACGAACGGCCGGACGCGGCACCCGTCGACCGTGCGACCGGCATGCCCTGGGGCGCGGTCTCGACGACGGACTTCGTGACCTTCGAGGACCACGGCGTCGTGCTCCCCTCGGGCGGACCCGGCGCCAGCGACTTCGACTGCTACACGGGCAGCGTCGTCCGCGACGACTCCGGGCACCTGCACCTGTTCTCCACCGGCCACAACCCGCGCATCACCACCGACACCGATCTCGGCCGGAAGGACGTCCAGGTCGTCTGCCACGCGACCTCCGACGGCGACCTCACGCGCTGGACGAAGCACCCCGAGTGGGACCTGCCAGCACTCCCCGGCTACGCGCCCGAGGACTGGCGCGACCCGTTCGTCTTCCGCCCGTCGCCCGAGCGCCCCTGGCAGATGCTCCTCGCGACCCGCCGCCCGGACAAGCCCCACCGCCGCTCCGGTCTCGTCGCCCGCCTCGAATCGGACGACCTCGTCACCTGGCGCGACGCCGACCCGATCTGGGCGCCGCACCGGTTCATCGCCCACGAGTGCCCGGACGTCTTCCGGTGGGGCGACTGGTGGTACCTCGTGTACTCCGAGTTCTCCGACGCGTTCTGCACGCGCTACCGCGTCGCGACGTCGCCCGACGGACCGTGGCTCGCGCCCGCCGACGACACCGTCGACGGCCGCGCGTTCTACGCCGCGAAGACCGTCGCCCTCGGCGAGGACCGCTTCTTCGTCGGGTGGATCGCCACGAAGGAGGGCGAGCGCGACGCCGGGGCGTGGCAGTGGGCCGGCACCATGGCGACCCTCCAGGCGCACCAGCGACCGGACGGATCGTTGGGCTTCGACCTCCCCCGGACGCTCCGAGCGGCGTACGCGCACGAGGTCGACGTCACCGATGTCTTCACACCCGTGAACGGCGCGGCGCCGGTCGTCGGAGACGGCGCATCGAGCCGCTTCGCATCCTGGACCGGGCCGGAACTCCCCGCCGAGGCACTCGTCACGATCGAGCTCGACGTCGCCCCGGACACCCGGTCGTTCGGCGTGCTCCTGCGCACGAGCGACGACGCGGAAGCCGGCTACGCGCTCCGCCTCGAACCGGACCGCTCCCGACTCGTCCTCGATCGGTGGCCGCGCGGTACGACCGGCGGTGAGCAGTGGCAGATCCTCGGTGACGTCCCGCACGCGGTCGAGCTCGAGCGCCCGGTCCCGCTCGCTCCCGGCCCGCACCGCATCGACGTGCACCTCGACGGCGACCTCTGCGTCGCCGTCGTCGACGGTTCCGTCGCGTTGAGCACGCGCCTCTACGACCGCCCGTCCGGGCGCCTCGCGCTCTTCGCGCAGGACGGTGCGTTCGCGCTGACCCGGGTCACCGTCAGCACACGCTGACGGGCTCCGCACTGACGGACTGGAGGCGGGGGGGGCGCGGGGGCCCCCCCCCCCCGGCGGGGGGGGGGGGGGGGGGGGGGGGGGGGCGGCGCCCGGGCGGGCCGGGGGGGCGCCGGGCGCCCCCGGGGGGGCCCCCCCGCCGCCGCGGCCCCCCCCCGGGGGGCGGGCG